>NZ_AP035946.1:0-689654 GCF_059730575.1 Pantoea sp. X-Soil-YNGN-775
CAGAAAACGATCCCTTTCATCCACAGAATGAAGATCTCAAGCCATGGCAGATAAAGACAGTGAAAACAAAGCGTTACTAGAACCTTTTCTGTCGGTGACCAAAAACAGTGGTGAAGTTATTCAGCTTCATCCCAACAAGAATAATACGGTCCAGCCTGTTGCCTTAATGCGGTTAGGATTGTTTGTTCCGACGCTGAAATCGACTGCGCGCGGTAAATCGGGTGCGATGGCTTCAACCGATGCGACCAAGGAGCTGAAAAACCTCTCGCTGGTGAAAGCCGAAGGCTATGAAAAGATTACCATCACCGGCGCGCGACTGGATATGGATAACGACTTTAAAACCTGGGCTGGCATTATCCAGTCCTTTTCGCGTTATCCGACCAAAGGCGACACGGTGACGCTGCCGTTTATCGATTTTGTGAAGATGTGTGGCATTCCTTCTGCCAACTCCTCTGCCGCGTTGCGTAAGCGACTGGATGCCTCTCTGCGTCGTATTGCGACCAATACCCTCTCTTTTGAAGGCAATGGCAAGGCGTACCATACGCACCTGGTGCAGTCCGCCTATTACGACCGTGAGAAAGACATCGTTCGTATTCAGGCCGATCCTAAGCTATTTGAACTGTATAACTTCGATCACAAGGTCTTACTGCAGCTGCGGGCTATCTCACGGCTCAAGCGTAAAGAGTCAGCGCAGGCGCTTTATACTTTCCTCGAAAGTCTGCCGACCAATCCTGCACCCATCTCCCTCGCTCGTTTGCGGATGCGTCTGAACCTCGGTTCTAAAACCACCACCCAAAATCACGTAGTGCGCCGTGCAATGGAGCAGTTGAAAGAGATTGGTTATCTTGATTATTCAGAGGTGAAACGCGGCCGCTCGGTATTCTTTATCATCCACAGCCGTACGCCGAAACTTGATGGCATCAGTAATCTGGAGAGCATTGACTCGCTGGATGAGATTGAATTCGACGACTGACCTCACCATTCACTGCAATCAGTTACTGTGCGTTGCAGTGTCACTTTCAGCCGAAACGTGACACTGCGTCTTTTCCCCGTTTTTCCCTCCCGTTCACTGTAATCAGTTCCCCTGTCACTGTTCACTGCAATCAGTAACGTTCACTGTAATCAGCAAACCTCAATCAGGCGAATAGATCCTCCTGCGGGGGTGTTAATGAAAATCATTAAATAACAGTTCTTTACTGGTTAGTGAGTGCTCGCTTCATTTTGTTTTCTTCATGCCGGTCGCTGCGTTTACCCGCTTTACTGATTACAGTGAATGTTCCCGGCAGGTAAACGCGGGTCTGCTGATTACAGTGAACCCTTTACCACAGCGCATTACTGATTACAGTGAATGATAGGGCCTAAATCACTGAGCTATAAGATTATTAACTGACTCAGTGCCTTTGAGCAGGCTATTACGCTTACCGGCAAAGTTTTTCAGGATAATCAGTGACAAACGTGACAGGGTTCGCAAAATCGCTGATTACAGTGAACGTTAAAGACCTGTGCCCGCCTCCCCTGACGTGACTGAGCATCGCTGCCAACATGATTGTTGTGACCTCCGCCGTAAGTGATGGCAAGGAAACCGGATGGATTACTGATTACAGTGAACGTTGCGCACGGTTTGTTCTCCGGCTGGATACGCTGTGAATAAAACGCTGCTTATGGCAGCAAAGCGAAAGCGTTTCCAGGATGTCCTACTGATTACAGTGAATGGTCTGCTGATTACAGTGAATGTTTGTGGCGTTGTGCTGGCTGAAAGAGAACGAGCTAATCGGACTACTGATTACAGTGAATGTCTGGTTGCGATTCTGAATGCGGATTACGGGCTGATCGGCTTCATCCGTGGTAATTAGTTCAGCTGTTTGAGCGTAGCTGTGACTGGCTGGAAAGCTGATGGTGCTCTGCTCTGCTCCATGAGTGGCAGGCGGTCTGACGTTGACTGCTTAGGCGTAATGCTGAAGCTCTGGAATAAAGTCTAAGGGTTGCGGGCGTAGGGTTAATGATTGTGACTTCTGGCTACGAGCTACGAGCTACGAGCTACGAGCTACGAGCTACGAGCTACGAGCTAAATTTTCAGGCTCAAAGCGTAGGTTAAGACATCACGGTTTTGCATCCATGTCAGTGTCAGGGCTCAGGATTGAAAGCTCACGCCTCACGATAAGCAGGCAAGCTCACGGGCTGGAAAACTGCGGTTGTGCTGGTCGATTCGGCGCTTAAGGCACGAGGCAAAGGCTGAGGATGCTGCACGCTGGGATAGCGCTTAAGGCATACGGCAAAGGCTGAGGATCCTGCTCGCTGGGTTTAGCGCTTTAAGTTAGCGACAGGTCTACGGCTCTCGTTCAGGGGCCACATCTGATGCCTCAGAATCAACGCCAGAAGCGCTAAGCTCAGTTCAGGTCTCGTTTCAAAGGTCAGACAGGTCAAGCCAACACACGGCGCTGTATGCCTTTTGGGTGCCTGCATTACGCGGGATGGCAGCCGGGTGACAGTCTGCATGTCTGATGCACTTTGAATAAGCCCGCCGTTCTGTCGAAGGTGGTTTACTGATTACAGTGAACGTTACGAGCAACGCGCGTATATTTTACTGATTATAGTGAACGCTGAGTTGTCATGATAATGCTGCGCTACTGATTATAGTGAACGTTTGACGCTTTGCTCGCTCTTCATCTCTGTCAGCAATAGAGCCAGCCAGTTAGTCAGCGCTCAATGATTAAACAGTTAGCCTGACGCCTGCTGAGATTTGCTGATTACAGTGAATGTTTGCCGGATTTCCCTGCTGCATTATCGCCAACAGTCACCCGGTTACTGACTACAGTGAACGTTCAGCAAGTTTCGTTGCCGGTCGCATCATGCTGCAAAGCTTTGTCGGTGGATTTTACTGATTACAGTGAACGTTACATAAACCGTTTCTCGTAATGCCATAATGCTGGGTGTTGGGTGTTGGGTGTTGGGTGTTGGGTGTTGGGTGTTGGGTGTTGGGTGTTGGGTGTTGGGTGTTGGGTGCTGGGTGCTGGGTGCTGGGTGCTGGGTGCTGGGTGCTGAGTGCTGGGTGACATCAATTCATCACCGTGCTTAGCTACGTATGGTTCCCCCAGAAAAGCCAGTAAAGGCACCGTTCAGCGGTCACTGCCGGGGGCTTCTGCTCATATCGCTACTACCATGCTGACAGGTGCTACTGATTACAGTGAATGTTTGAACCCGTTCCGGACTATTATTCTCCCTGCTCTCCCTGCTCTCCCTGCTCTCCCTGCTCTCCCTGCCAGTCCCGCTCCCCTCTTCCTTTTGTGCCCTGTTCTCTCCTTAACCGGCAAACTCAATCCTCATTACCTTAGCCAGACCCTACCGGTTACTGATTACAGTGAATGTTCTGAAGCCGATCTACTGTTTACAGTGAACGTTCAGCTCACTGGAGAGGCTTTAAGTAAATCAGCATAGCGACGATAATGTGATGAAGCTCACCATAACCAGCCTGACTACACAAATACGAGCTTTACGTTGAGAAGATAAATTATTGCCTCATGTGCAGGATTTCTGTATAAAGTCATAAATCCTACATGTCTGGAGCAACTATGGCTAACGATGATAAGCAGGTAATGAAGGTGGCGCAGCGTTCAGAACGCATGCTGCTAAGCCTAACCGAGCAAATTCAGGCGCAAAAACAAGAGTTACACGAAAACACTTATTATCAGGTCTATGCCAAAGCGGCGTTAGCCAAGTTGCCTAAATTGACCCGTGCCAGTGTGGATTACGCGGTTAATGAGATGGAAGAGAGTGGCTACCAGTTTGATAAACGCGCAGCCGGTTCATCGGTAAAGTATGCGATGTCGATTCAAAACATCATCGACATTTACCACCACCGCGGTGTGCCTAAGTACCGTGACCGTCACGCTGATGCTTATACTTTGTTCGTGGGTAACCTGAAAGGTGGCGTCTCTAAGACGGTTTCCACCGTTTCGCTGGCACACGCGCTGCGCGCCCATCCCCATCTTTTGTTTGAAGATTTGCGCATACTGGTGATTGATCTCGATCCGCAGTCATCGGCCACCATGTTTTTGAATCACGAGCGTTCAGTTGGCCTGGTGGAAGCAACTGCGGCACAGGCCATGCTGCAAAATGTCAGCCGCGATGAGCTGGTGAATGAATTTATTGTCTCATCGATCATCCCGGGCGTTGATGTGCTGCCGGCATCTATCGACGACGCCTTTATTGCCTCACGCTGGGATGAATTATGCGCTGAGCATCTGCCCGGTCAAAACGTCCATTCAGTGCTGTATGACAACGTCATCGCTAAACTGAAGAAGGATTATGACTTCATCTTTATTGATAGCGGTCCCCATCTGGACGCTTTCCTGAAGAACGCTATTGCCGCGTCAGACCTGCTGATGACGCCGGTACCGCCTGCTCAGGTTGATTTCCATTCAACCCTGAAGTACCTCACCCGTTTGCCAGAGCTGATTGGCATCATTGAAGACTCGGGAGCAACCTGTCGGCTGCAAGGCAACATCGGCTTTATGTCGAAACTCTCAAACAAGGCGGATCACAAACTGTGTCATAGCCTCGCCAAAGAAATCTTTGGTGGAGACATGCTGGACGCAGCCCTTCCCCGTCTTGACGGCTTCGAACGGTGCGGTGAATCATTCGACACCGTGATCTCAGCAAATCCTTCGACTTATGTCGGCAGTAGCGAAGCATTAAAAAATGCGCGTTCGGCTGCTGAGGATTTCGCTAAAGCGGTTTTTGACCGTATCGAATTTATTCGCCTGAACTGAGGTTTGTATGAGCGCAAAAAGAATTACGATTGGCAGAACCTTCAGCCAGACTCCGCTGGATAATGACAACAAAGGTGACCAGCACAGCCAGACCTTTGTGCTGGCTACCGGCAAGCGCGCACTGTTTCGCTTTGAGCGCATCGCCGCAAATGAAGTTGAAACTAAAACCTTTGTTACGATGGAAACGAACGGCCGCGACCAGGCCGGGCTGACGCCGGATTCACTGCGTGACATTATTCGCACCATAAAACTGCAACAGTTCTTCCCGGCTATCGGGATAATGCGAAACGACCGGATAGAAATCCTCGATGGTTCACGTCGTCGTGCTGCGGCAATTTATTGCAAAACCGGTCTTGATGTTCTGATCAGCGATGCAGAAATCAGCGCTGATGAGGCGCGTCGTCTGGCGCAGGATATTCAGACTGCGCGTGAACACAATCTACGTGAAGTGGGCATGCGGCTGTTAGCGCTAAAAGATGGCGGTTTGTCGCAGAAAGAGATCGCCGAGAATCAGGGTTTATCGCAGGCTAAAGTGACGCGAGCATTACAGGCGGCCAGCGTTCCGGCTGAATTGATTTCGCTGTTCCCCAACCATTCTGAGCTAACCTATCCAGACTACAAAGCGTTGTTGCAGGCTGCAGATAAACTCAGTGAATCCGGACAAACGGTTGAAGCGCTAATTGATTCAATCTCGATGGAAATTGATGTGATCTGTTCGCGTGATGGTCTGGCTGAGGATGAGCTTAAAAACCATATCCTGCGTTTGATTCGCCATGGCAGCCAGACATTGATAAAAGAACCAGAAAAAGATAAAACGCAGGCGACAACGCTTTGGTCATTTGCTGACAAAGATCGTTTTGCCCGTAAGAAGGTTCGCGGTCGGATGTTTAGCTATGAGTTTAATCGCCAGTCGAAAGAGTTGCAGGAAGAGCTGGATAAAGTCATTGCTGAGACACTGAAAAAATATCTCTCTCGTTAATTGCTCATCGGACAATCAAGCCAGCGCTCGTCGCTGGCTTTTTTTATGTCTGCAGCCAGCAAAAATTCGCTGCGTCCTGCTCTGAAGGTGAATTTCAGGCTGAAATCGCCAGCTTTTCATTTATGAGTAATGTTGTATGTATTTGATATATTTGAATTAAAATTGATATATGGCAGTGAAATTCAGGCTGAAATCGCCAGATTTCATTTCACACCGCCAGCGAAATGGCAGACTTCCCTGCCAAAGCCAAAGCCAAAGCCAAAGCCAAAGCCAAAGCCAAAGCCAAAGCCAAAGCCAAAGCCAAAGCCAAAGCCAAAGCCAAAGCCAAAGCCAAAGCCAAAGCCAAAGCCAAAGCCAAAGCCAAAGCCAAAGCCAAAGCCAAAGCCAAAGCCAGAGCCAGAGCCAGAGCCAGAGCCAGAGCCAGAGCCAAAGCGGCAGATTACATTTTTTTCTGCACGTTTTTATTCAGTCTGCCAGCCCAAAACAATCACCGCTTTGCAATAAAAAAATTCAGCCAGCTGGTTCATTAGTAACCACTTAACCTTAATTTTACATTCGCTGAAACCGGTTCTGTCCCTGACAATCCGGCTACTGTAAAGGCCGCTGCCGGCAATAAATTTATACGCCAGGGCTATTTCGTTATTAAATGATTGTTTTTAATACATAAATATTATGAATTTCAGCCTGAAATCGCCACTATTTCACGCCTTAAAAGCTTGATCCTGTGCGCCCGGACGAAGCGACGAGTAAATAAAATATGCATTTTAGGTCAGCAGCGAAGCCGCGTAAGCCCAGAGAAAAAAGATACTCAGAAAATATCCCTCAGTTATCCACAGAAAAAGTGGATAACTTTTTTTGGATTAAAAAACTTCACTCTCTGCCCGTTATTCTGACGATTGCCGATCGTGCATTTTGCGGCTGCTGGCTCAGTCTCATAAAACATGTTGTCATCAGGATATGTCCACCAGACCGAACAACGATATCGGTTCCTGCGCTGCAAACTGACGTTCACTGCGATCGGTAACGGTGCTTTGGATAACACTGCTCCAGCCTCGCGGCCACCTTCATTGCCGCTGCTCGCAGGCAGCAGATCGATAACTGCTCCGTTTGCTGTTTACAGTGAATAGCGTTTTTCGATTGAAAATCCGGACTCCATTGCCTGAACCGGATAAGAACAAACGCTGTTGCCCAGTGGTGCGCAGAATTCAGCTTATGCTTTGTTGTCAGAAATTCGCTGACCACTGCAATCAGTAGAGAAGGTTCGGATGAGCGCCGTTTAATCGCTCATCTCCGACGGAACGGGAATTCAGAGATAGCGGGCTGAAGAAAATTGCAGGAAGCAGAAACCAGAAAGAAGAAAAAAAAACCGGGCCAGGCCCGGTTTCGATGCGGATTAGCCCGCCAGCCAGGCGGTGATTTGCTTGACCATCGCCTCGGTAGAGATGCCATAACGATCATGCAGCGTTGGCAATGCACCTGCCGCCAGAAACGCATCCGGCAGTGCGATTTGTTTAAAGCGCGGCGTGACATTATTACGCATCAGTACCCCGGCAATCGCCTCGCCTAACCCGCCTACTACCGAGTGATTCTCAGCCGTGATCACCAGCCGATTCATGTCGACCGCTTCCCCCGCTTCGCGCAGGATGGTCGCTTCATCCAGCGGCTTGATGACCGGTGAATGCACCACCCCCACCTCAATGCCCTGTTTCTCCAGCGCCTCGGCGGCTTCCAGCGCCCGCATCGTCATTAACCCGCTGCTGATGATCACCGCATGCTTACCGCCACGCAGACGCTGAGCTTTACCGTGCTGATAGCGATAGTCATATTTATCCAGCACCAGCGGGACCTTACCACGCAGCAGCCGCAGATAAACCGGACCCTGATGTTCTGCGATGGCGGGCACCACCTGGCTAATCTCCAGCGCATCGCAGGGATCGATAATGGTGAGATTAGGCATCCCACGGAAGATAGCCAGATCCTCGGTGGCCTGATGACTGGGGCCGTAACCGGTGGTCAGGCCGGGCAGCGCACAGGCAATTTTGACGTTCAGATTTTCTTCGGCGATTGCCATACAGATAAAATCATAGGCCCGGCGTGAAGCAAACACGGCATAAGTGGTGACGAACGGGGTAAAGCCTTCGCGCGCCATCCCGGCCGCTGCGCTCATCAGCAATTGTTCCGCCATACCCATCTGATAGAAGCGTTCAGGAAACGCATCAGCAAACAGATGCAGGTCGGTGTACTTGCTCAGGTCAGCCGTCATACCGACCACATCAGGCCGTTGCTGCGCCAGCGAGACCAGCGCATGTCCAAACGGTGCAGAGACCGTGGGCTGACCTTCGGCGGCGATCGACGCAATCATTGCTGAGGTTGTCAGGCGTTTTTTCTGTGGTTGTGAATTCATCTCAGACTCCTTGCTCTAGCGCGGTCAGGGCTTTATCCCACTCATCGGCATCGACCCGAATAAAGTGCGTTTTCTCACGACTCTCCAGAAAAGAGACGCCTTTACCCATCCGGGTATCGCAAATAATCACCCGGGGTTGCGGCGCCGGCCAGCTACAGGCGGCATCAAAGGCTGTCTGTAACGCTGTAATGTCATTGCCATCAACCCGCTGCGTATACCAGCCAAAGGCCTGCCAGCGATCGACGATCGGCTCGAAGGCGAGAATCTCGCTGCTGTGACCATCGGCCTGTTGGTTGTTGACGTCGATAATGGCGATCAGATTATCCAGCTGCCAGTGCGAGGCAGACATCGCCGCTTCCCAGGTCGAGCCTTCATTAAGCTCGCCATCAGAGAGCAGGTTAAAAACCCGCGCCGTCGAACCTTTCTGCTTCAGTCCGAGGCAGGCACCAACGGCGATACCCAGCCCATGACCGAGTGAGCCACCGGTGATCTCCATTCCTGGGGTATAGGCTGCCATTCCCGACATCGGTAAGCGGCTTTCATCGGTGCCGTAAGTTTCACGTTCCGTTACCGGTATCACACCCGCTTCCAGCAGCGCGGCATACAGCGCGATAGCGTAATGGCCAATCGACAGGTAGAAACGATCGCGCTGTTCCCAGTCAGGCTGGTCGGCACGATAGTTCATGGCGTGAAAATAGCTAACCGCCAGTAAATCGGCTGCACCGAGGGCCTGGCCGATATAGCCCTGTCCCTGTACCTGACCCATCAGTAAGGCATGGCGGCGGATATTGGTGGCGCGTTGTTGCAGCGAAAGACCGGAAGATGCGTGCAGATGGTCAGTCATGTTACCTCCTGTTTAACGATTAACGTCTGCTGCCCGGATGCGCAGCACGCACAGCGCACCACCCAACAGTACGGCAGCAATAAAATACATGCCCGTCGCGGGCGAGCCGGTTGCCGTGGTGATGGCACCTATCAGCCACGGCGAGAAGAAACCTGCCAGGTTGGCAATGCAGTTGACGGCGGCGATACCTGCGGCAGCAGAAACACCACCCAGCAGATTGGTTGGCAACATCCAGAACAGCGAAGAAGCGGAAAGAATCCCGGCGGCGGCGATACACAGCGAGAGCAGTGATAAAGAGACGCTGTGGCTCATTAAGGTCGCCAGCGACAAGCCGATAAGCCCCACCAGCATCGGGATCACCAGATGCCAGCGGCGCTCACGATGACGATCGCCACTGCGACCGGCCAGCAGCATAAAAATGATGGCGCACAGGTAGGGCAGGCTGGTCAGCAGGCCAATATGCAGCGGCTGACTGACGCCTGAGTTTCTCACCAGGGTGGGCAACCAGAAGGTCAGGGCGTACTGGCCCATCACCACGCAAAAATAAATCAGCGCCAGCAGCCACAGGCGCTTATCTGCGATAAACGCTTTTACCGTGCTGTGACAGGCTTTCTGCTGATTATCCTCATCAAGATCGGCGCGAACCCGGCGTTTTTCCTCATCATCCAGCCAGTCCGCCTGCTCAACGCGATCTTTCAGCACCAGCAGCACCACTACACCCATTGCAATAGTTGGGATAGCCTCCAGCAGGAACATCCATTGCCAGCCTGCCCAGCCATGAAAGCCGGCAAAGGTGGCCATAATCCAGCCAGAGAGCGGGCCGCCGATCATCCCGGAGAGCGGAATGGCAATAAACCACAGCACCGTCATGCGGGCGCGTCGGTAGGAGGGGAACCAATAGGTGAGATAGAGCAGCAAGCCCGGTGCGAGGCCCGCCTCGGCGATACCCAGCAGGAAGCGCAGCAGATAGAACTGCCATGCCGTTTCAACCAGCGCGAACAGCGCCGAGATCAGGCCCCAGGTGATCATGATGCGGGCAATCCAGCGGCGAGCGCCGACCCGATGCAGGATCAGATTACTGGGAACTTCAAAAAAGAAGTAGCCGATGAAGAAGATCCCGGCGCCCAGTCCGTAGACCGTTTCGCTCAGCGACAGGTCGTCCATCATCTGTAATTTAGCGAAGCCGACATTCACGCGGTCAAGGTAGGCGCAGAGATAACACAGCATCAGCCAGGGCATTAAGCGCCAGGCAATTTTGCGATAGGTGAGATCGCGCGCAGCAGAGGCTGCGCTCAGGTTAAGCGTGGTCATGGTATTCACTCCCGGTATAAGCCCGCCGAGTGCGGGCAGGGCAGGGCGCTCGTTAGTGGATCAGCATGCCGCCGTTGACGTCCAGCGTGATGCCGGTCAGGTAACCGGAGAGATCGCTGGCGAGAAACAACGCAGCATTGGCGACATCGCTGGCTGCACCGAGGCGGCCAAGCGGAATACCGTCGATGATGGCGTGGCGGCGCTCATCCTGCAGCAGGCCGCCGGTGATGTCGGTCTGGATCAGGCCGGGGGTAATCGCATTGATACGAATCTGGTCGGGGCCAAACTCGCGCGCCATCGCTTTGGTTAAGCCCAGCACGCCGGCTTTGGCTGCGCTGTAGTGCGGACCGCCAAAAATACCGCCGCCGCGCTGCGCGGAGACGGAGGAGAGACAGACAATACTGCCGCTTTTTTGCTGCTGCATGGTGGGGATCACCGCCTGTGACATCAGCAGCGTGCCGCGCAGGTTCACATCGAGAATGCGATTGTAATCTTCCACGCTAATGTCCAGCGTTTTTACCGGCTGGGTGATACCGGCATTGTTGACCAGCACATCAATGCGGCCGTAGTGCTCAAGCACCTGCTCAATCGCCCGGCGCACCGAAAGCGGATCGGTCACGTCTGCGGCCAGCCCCAGATGGCCATCACCGCACCCCAGCGCACTGGCTCTGGCCGCCTGCAGGTCTAAATCCAGTACCACGACGCGGGCACCGTGTTGAGCAAAACAGGCGGCTGTTGCACGGCCGATGCCGCGTTGAGAAGCCGCACCTGTGATAATCGCAACTTTATTTTCAAGTAACATGGTCCACTCCAGAAGAATAATTATTAGTGGTTCGGTATGCCTACCGGCAGGGTCACGATCAGAATTGATAAAGCCATCGATATTGGCAATGCAAAAAAATTCATTTGATGCTGAATGAATTTGTTGGTTTGATGCAGTTAACATTTCTGCGGTTTAAAAATGGGCATACATCACAAATTTTTGGCATGGAGAAAGAGATGGATAAGCAGGCGGACCACTTACCGTCGATTAAATCGCTGCGGGTTTTTGAGCAGGTTGCTCATTTTGGCAATGTGGCGCGCGCGGCGGAAGAATTAAGCATTACGCCTTCCGCGGCCAGTCATCAGCTGGCAAAACTGGAGCGGGAACTGGGCTGCATCCTGTTTAATCGCTCGGCAAAAGGAGTGGTGCTGACGCTGGCGGGCGAACATTACCTGAAAGAAATCAGCCCGATACTACTGGGTCTGGCGCAGGCGACGGCGCGCATCAGCAATGAGAAAGCACGCAGCAATTTACGCATTCACTGTGCCCCCAGTTTTGGCCTGCTGTGGCTGCTGCCGCGCATCCATAAATTCCGTGACAGCTATCCCGAATTCCAGTTGACGCTCTCCTGCTCCTACGAAAATTTATCTTTCAGCCGCGATAATATTGATATTGCGGTGCGTCACGGTTTTCCGGACTGGAAATCATTCGATATTAAAACCATCCGCCATGAAAGAATGTCGGTACTGGCTTCGCCCGATTATTTAGCCCGTCATCCGGTTACTCAGGCCGGTGATTTAATTAATCATGCATTGATATTATCGGAATCACCGCTTATTCAGTGGCCGCAGTGGTTTGCTGCTCAGCAGTTGCCCCAGCCAGATAATGAATGGCTATTTCGCTTTGACCGTTCCTATATGAGCCTGGAAGCAGCCATGCTGGGCCATGGGCTTATTTTTGAAAGTGAGTTGCTGGCGGAAGATTATTTACGCAGCGGTAAACTGGTCAGAGTTTTGCCTGAGCACTACAGCCTGCCGGTCAGCGCGCACCATCTGGTCTACCCGCGCGGATTTGCACAGTTTCCCCGCGTCAGCCACTTCCTTTGCTGGATTCAGAGCGAGCTTAACGAGTTAATATAATGTTAAATTAAGTTTCGCATCATCACTATACCGGCCCTGCTGCCGGTCATATTTCAGCACACCGTTTTGTAATTAAATATCCCGTCAGAAAAAGCGCATTGCTAAAGCTAATTCAAAAATACCGTCTACACTTCATCTCCCAATCGGTAAATATGTTCCATTTCTATTCCGTATGAAATTTAATCAGCGGATGTTTAACTTGTTAATGGCAGGGTAATTATGAGTACGAATACACCAGATTCTGGTGAAGCGGGCGAACACGCGCCTGCCGATACGGTACGCCAGCGTATTTTTTTAGTGGTGCTGGTGGCCACTATGGGTGCGCTGGCTTTCGGTTATGACACCGGGATTATTTCGGGTGCCTTACCTTATATGACCTCACCGCCGGATCAGGGCGGATTGGGGCTTAATTCCTTCACTGAAGGACTGGTGGCTTCCTCATTGGTGTTCGGCGCGGCTATCGGCTCGTTCCTGAGCGGCTTCTTCTCCGATCGCTTCGGGCGTCGCATCACGCTGCGCAGTCTGGCCGTGCTGTTTGTGCTTGGCTCGCTGGGCACGGCGCTGGCGCCGTCGGTCAATGTGATGGTGGCGATGCGTTTCCTGCTCGGTATCGCGGTCGGCGGGGGATCGTCTACCGTGCCGGTGTTCATCGCTGAAATTGCCGGGCCACGCCTGCGTGCGCCGCTGGTCAGCCGTAATGAGCTGATGATTGTTACCGGACAGCTGATTGCCTACGTAGCCAGTACTCTGCTGAGCTATCTGCTGCACGATGAGCATCTGTGGCGTTACATGCTGGCGATCGCCATGGTGCCGGGCCTGTTGCTGTTCATCGGGACCTTCTTTGTGCCAGCCTCGCCTCACTGGCTGGTGGCCGAAGGCCGCCTTAAAGAAGCGAAAAAAATCCTCAAATACCTGCGCGAAACGCCGCGTGAAGTGCGTCATGAAATGGCGCAGATGAAGAAGCAGGCAAGGGCGGCAGAGCGCGGACCTGATGCAAAAACCCTGATCCGCGAGAAATGGGTGATCCGTCTGATGATCATCGGTGTTGGATTGGGCTTTGTTGCCCAGTTCACCGGGGTGAATGGCTTTATGTATTACACTCCGATCATCCTTAAACAGACCGGACTGGGCACCAGCGCCTCAATTGCCGCGACCATCGGTAACGGGGTAGTTTCGGTTGTGGCCGCCATTGTCGGTATCTGGGCGGTCAGCCGCTTCCCGCGCCGGGCGATGCTGATTACCGGCCTCTGTCTGGTGATCACTTCGCAGGTTCTGCTCGGTGTGGTGATGACCTTCATCAGCCCGAGCCTGATGCAGAGCTACCTTGCCCTGGGCTGTATTCTGCTGTTCCTGTTTTGTATGCAGATGTGCATCTCGCCGGTTTACTGGCTGATGATGTCGGAACTGTTCCCGATGCAGTTGCGTGGCGTGTTAACCGGTGGTGCAGTCTCATTACAGTGGATCTTTAACGCGATAGTCGCCTTTGGCTTCCCGCCGATCATGGAATATGCCGGCAGCACCACCTTCTTCATCTTCGCTGCGATCAACGTAGGCTCGCTGATCTTTGTTATGGCGATGGTGCCTGAGACGCGCGGCAAGAGTCTGGAAGAGATTGAGTCACATATGAAAGAGAAGTTTGGCGAAAATTCTGAAGTGGCGAACGCCAGCTAATTTTTTCCGCCAGCGACACAGCAAAACCGGACTGAACCCAGTCCGGTTTTTTTTGCTCTGATGCGCGGTAGCCGCGTCATAGCTGGCCGGCACCACGTATCTCCTCTGTCTTACATTCACTGTAATCAGTAGAGCAGCACCATTTAACATTCGCGCATCGCTGGCGATTTCAGCCTGAAATTCTGCTTGCTGGCCGATCGTCGCGGCGGATGCTGACCGGTATTACCTGGCTCAGCAGCGAAGTAAGCGAAGCATGACCGCTGACAATCTGCATCTCAGGCGCTGCGCTATACTGATTCGACATGAGCTGCGTGCGCTGAAGGGACCTGCCATGAAAACTGCCATTGCAACGGTATTGCTTACCTCGACGCTGGCCGCCGGGCCGCTTTATGCTGAAACCGCCGTTTCATCACTTTCCTCGTGGTGGGACGGCGTGACGGATGATGTCGCCACAACGTGGAATGAGCCGCAGCACACCGATCTATATCTGCCGTTTATCAGCTGGCATGCCCGCTTCATGTATGACAAAGAGAAAACTGACCACTATAACGAGATGCCGTGGGGCGGTGGCCTGGGGATTTCACGTTACAACGACAGCGGCAACTGGAGTGCGTTATATGCGATGGCGTTTAAAGACTCGCATAATAAATGGCAGCCGATTGTCGGTTATGGCTGGGAAAAAGGCTGGTATCCGGGCGCAAGTCAGGACTTCCGGTTGGGCGCGGGACTGACCGCAGGTATTACGGCGCGCGATGATTTCGGCGGATATATTCCGTTGCCGATCGTACTGCCGCTGTTCTCTGCAGGTTATAAGGCACTTAATCTGCAGTTCACCTATATTCCCGGTACCTATAACAACGGCAATGTCCTATTTGCCTGGTTCCGTTATGGATTTTAATTTCTCAGGAAAGGATGCATGAGCAGGACATTAACTATTATTGCCCGCTGGGCCAGACGCATCACCCTCGGTGCCGCGCTGCTGTTGATACTGTTGCTGATTCTTCGGGTCTATGAGGCCGGGCGCGGACCTGAATTACACCGCTGGCACACCTGGGTCCCGCATGAGTTAAGCGTCGGGCAACTCGATCACGCCAGCTACGCCGATTACCTGACGGCAGAGAACCGGCTGTTCGATGAGATGAAACGGCAGGTCAGCGACAAGCTGGAGGCGGATGAGAAAACGCCGCTCAATCGTTACTACGCCCACAGCATGATCTACCCAGAAAGCTTTGAGCGTGACTGGAACCGTTCTTACGTGCTGCGACCGGCAGGAGTACCGCGAGGTGCGGTGGTATTACTGCACGGCCTGACCGACAGTCCTTACAGCCTGCGCCATGTAGCCGAAGCCTATCAGCAGCAGGGTTATGTGGCGGTGGCGTTGCGGTTACCCGGTCACGGCACGGTCCCGGCGGGCCTGACCGATGTGGACTGGCAGGACTGGCTGGCCACCACGCGGTTAGCGGTACGCGAAGCGACCCGGCTGGCCGGTGAGAACACGCCGCTGCATCTGGTTGGATTTTCAAACGGCGGGGCGCTGGCGGTCAAATACACCCTCGACACCCTGACCGATCACCATTTACGCCGCCCGCAGCAGCTGATCCTGCTGTCACCGATGATTGGGGTAACCCGCTTCGCCAGGTTTGCCGGTATCGCCGGGCTGCCTTCCATCTTTCCTGCTTTTTCCAAAACCGCCTGGCTTAACATTGTGCCGGAGTTCAATCCCTTCAAATACAACTCCTTTCCGGTACACGCGGCCCGCCAGACCTATTTACTCACCCAGGCGCTGCAAAAGCAGATTGCGCAGGAAGCGCGCAGTCAGCAGCTGGCGGATTTCCCGCCGGTGCTGACCTTTCAGTCGGTAATGGACTCGACCGTCAGCACTCCGTCGGTGATCCGCTCTCTGTATAATTATTTGCCGGATAACGGCAGTGAGCTGGTATTGTTCGATATCAATCAGGCGGTCAGCGTCAGCCCGCTGTTCCGTCACTCCTCTTACACTGCCGTTAATCAATTGCTGCCGGCTGCCCGACGTTTATATGCCTCAACGGTGATTACCAACGCCTCAGCAACCTCGCTAAAGATGGTGACTAAAACCGTGCGTGCCGGTGAGACCATTGAACAGACGCAACCGCTGGCGATTAATTACCCGGCCGGTCTCTATTCGCTATCGCACGTCGCGATCCCGTTTCCGCCACAGGATGGGTTATATGGCAGTGAGCCGGCAGAAAAAAATCAGTTCGGCATCAGCTTTGGCACCCTGTCGCTGCGCGGCGAGAGTGCGGTGCTGATTGTCGGCCTCGACTCGATTATGCGTGCCACATCGAATCCGTTTTATCCCTATATGATCGACAGAATCGATCATCACATCAGCTGTAGCGATCGGCCGCAGCTGACGGAATGCCTCAGGCGCTTCTGAGGCATTCCAGCGGCAAAAAAACTGGCGAGCGGTTTCAGATGCCGTTAAGTTTTTCCATAATCTCATCGGTTAAGGTCAGACGGGCGCTGGCGAGGTTCTCCTGCAAATGCTCAGGTGAGGAGGTGCCAGGGATCAGCAGAATATTGGGCGAACGGCGCAGCAGCCAGGCGAGCGCCACCTGCATTGGCGTGGCATTCAGCGACGTGGCAACTTCATTCAGTTGGGTCGACTGCAACGGTGAGAAACCGCCCAGCGGAAAGAATGGCACGTAGGCGATCTGCTGTTGTGCCAGCTGGTCGACCAGCGCATCATCCTGACGATTTGCCAGGTTATACATGTTTTGCACGCAGACAATCGGCGTCATGGTCTGCGCCTCGGCAATCTGCTGCTGCGTCACGTTGCTCAGACCGATATGCCGGATCAGTCCGCGCGATTGCAGTTCCAGCAATGCCGCCAGCTCCGGTTCCAGCGAACCCTCTTTGGGCTTCGCGGCATTAAACATGCTGCGCAGATTCACCACCTCGATCACATCCAGTCCCAGATGACGGAGGTTATCTTCTACCGCCTGGGTCAGCGCTTCCGGCTCCATCGCTGGCAGCCAGCCTCCTTTATCATCCCGTCGGGCGCCGACTTTCGTCACAATGCACAGCTCTTGTGGGTAAGGATGCAACGCTTTTCGGATCAGCTTGTTGGTTTCGTGCGGGCCGTAAAAATCACTGGTATCAATATGATTAACCCCTGCGGCAACGGCATCATGCAGCACCTGAATGGCCCGCGCTTCATCTTTGACCGGGCCGAAGACGCCCGGTCCAGCCAGTTGCATAGCACCGTAGCCTAAACGGTTAACGACACGATCGCCCAGCTGATACGTCATGGTGGTGTATGACATGGAAACCTCCTGCGTGAATGTAGATTGATTGTAACGGTGATTCAGCTGTGCAACTATCCGGTGAAATCGGCACAGACTGTACGGAGTACTGCACAATGGCGGTGGATATTGCGTTGCTGGAAGCGGTGGTGGCGGTGGCGAAAGCTGGCGGGTTCCGCGAGGCGGCTCGCGTGAGCGGCAGTAACGCCTCACGCCTGAGCGAGGCGGTGCGCCGGGCAGAGCAGCAGCTCGGTATCCGGTTGTTTCATCGCACCACGCGCACGGTGGTGTTAACGGAAGCGGGCAGGGCGCTGATGGAACGCCTGCTACCGGCGATGAATGAGGTCAATGCCGCGCTGGATGCGATCAATCTTTATCGCAATACACCCGGTGGGACGCTGCGGCTGAACGTACCGGTGAGCGCCACGCGGCTGGTGTTGCCGGCGCTGATCCCGGCGTTTCTGCGGCGTTATCCCGATATTCAGCTGGAGATTGTCGCCGAAAGTAACGTTCAGGATGTGTTCCGCGACGGCTGCGATGCCGGCATTCGCTACGATGAACGGCTGGAGCAGGATGTGGTGGCGCTGCCGATTGGCCCCCGGATTCAGCGGTTTGCAGCGGCCGCCTCTGCCGATTATCTGGCTGAAAAGGGGCGTCCGACCCATCCGCGCGATCTGATCGATCATCGTTGCCTGCGCGGCCGTTACGCCAGCGGCGTGATGCCGGACTGGGAGTTCAGCCGGGATGGCACCAACCTGAGCGTGCAGGTTAGCGGGCCGCTGGTGGTGAGTGTCGGTGGCGCAGTCGATCTGGCTGTTGAGGCGGCGATGGCCGGTAGCGGCATCGTTTATCTGTTTGAAGAGTGGCTGCGACCCGCTTTTGAGAGCGGCAAACTGGAACCGTTGCTACAGCCGTGGTGGCTCAGCTTCTCCGGGCCGTGGCTTTATTACCACGATCGCCGGTTAATTCCGGCACCGTTACAGGCTTTTATCGATTTTGTTCGTGAAGATAATCTCAGCCGTACCAGCTAAATCCCTGTGGCACCCGCGAAAAGCCAGCATGGCGCAGCACGCTGAGTAACGGCGACTGCGACACCGGCTGACCGTTAACCGTTTCCAGCGTAAAGCTCAGCGATTTTTCGCGTTTCAGTGCCACCGCCAGTGCGGCGATGGCGGCATGCTGTTGCGCGTCATCATCGGTGAAAAGCAGCAGATCTTTTCCGCCCTGCGGCAGATACAGAGCCAGCTTGCCAGCGGCGATCACCACCCGCGCGCCCAGACGTCGCACCGGACGTACTCCGCTCGGATGAAGCGGCCAGCCCAGCGTCGCGCCAAACGGATTCGCCGGATCCATCGCCGCCAGCGCCACGGCTGCGGTGGTTTCCGCCGGTTGCTGCGCCAGTTCACGCAGTCGCTCAATGGTCACGGCGTCAGCGAACTGCGTGCCGCCAGCGCCGGTAATAAAGCGCCCACGCATAATCCGTCCGGCATCCTCCATACCGCGTAATACCGGCTGTAACGCGGGAAAGCCGCCTGGGATCTGTTCTGAAATCGCGCTACCACGGCTGATGACGCCATAGCGGTCGAGCATATTTTCCGCCAGCGCGAGCGCCTGTCGGGTCGGCGAGATTTCCCGGCGAGTGAGACGTGACCAGCGACCGGCAATAGTGTTGACCCCGGGACCCCGCCCCGGCAGCGCGGACGGGGTGAAGCGCTGGCCGTGACGGGTCCGCAGCGTTCGCGTCGGCCGTGAACGTGTCGCGCCAGACGATCCCAGCAGTCCGCGCAACGCTATCCAGCTGTCGGTGGCGATCGCGCCCTGCCACACCAGTTGCCACAGCGCGGCATAAACCTCAGCGGACGGCGGCGATTCCGGCCCGTCGAGTTTTGCCATAATCTCGTGGGCGAACCACGCGCCGCCGTGACTGAGCGCCTCCAGGATCGCCTGCTGTAATGCTGTCAGCGGTTGTGCTGAATCGAATGGCGGCAAGGTCTCAGCGGCAAACTCGCTCAGATGCAGCGAGACCAGACCGTCGTTGTTACCCAGTGCCTTATGCCCACACCAGATCACGTCACCGCTGGCGAGTAGCTCATCAAGCATCGCTGGCTGGTAATCGCGAATGCGGGCGCGGAGGATCTGCGACTCCCACAGCGATGCCGGCAGCGCCACTGCCGCCAGCTGCTCAATCACCCGCGCCAGTCCGTCGACATCCTGGTAAACAGCCTGGGCAACCGGAGACGGCTCACGGGTGAAGGCCGCCGCCGGATTGAGTACGCCGTGTCGCTCCAGCAGTAACGTCACCCAGGCAGTGGGAGGGACCGGGCGGGTCGCCTCGCGTGCTGATTGCAGTGAACGTAGCCGAAGCCGTTTAAAAATGTCGGATGAGACCCAGACGCTGCCAGCCGGGCTGGTTCCGCTACTCATGTGCAGCAGTTTGCCTTGTTCGCGTAACGGCTGCAGTGCGCTGTTGATCACCGCGACGCCTGCGCCATAGCGATCGGCAAGCTGCTGCGCGCTGAACTGGGCGTGGGTACGGGCATAACGGGTGATTAAATCGCGCAGCGGATCGGGCAGCGGTTGTAAAAAGGTAGCAGGCAAATTATCAGGGATGATGGTCGCAAGCGCATCGCGCAGACGGGCAGCATCTTCCACCACCGCCCAGCGCGCCTCACCGGCAAGGGTGACCGGAATGACCCGCTGTGCCGCGGTAAACTGCCGTAACGCCGCCGCCACATGTTGCCGATCGCCGTGGAAACGCGCTTCAATTTCAGCTCGCGACAGCGGGCCGAGTTCGCGCAGCAGATCGACGATGCCTTCGGCATGCTGAGCCTGATAACGTGGGTCCAGCCGCTGTAACTCCTGCTCGACCTGTCCGACAACGGCGGGAGCCAGTAAATCACCTTTATCGGTCTGACCCAGCAGTTCACCCAGCAGGTGACTGTCGAGCGCCAGTAAAGAGGCATGGCGCTCTGCCTGTGGCGCATCGCTGGCATAGATAAATTCTGCCACATAGCCAAACAGCAGCGGCGCCGCGAACGGCGAGGGAACGTCAGTTGTGACCTCAACAAACTGCACGCTTCCCTGCTGTATCTGATTCATCAGACGGTGCAGGGCGGACAAATCGTACACATCCTGCAGACACTCGCGCGCGGTCTCAATCAGGATTGGGAAATCCTGATACTGGCGAGCCACTTCCAGCAGCTGGCCGGCCCGTAAACGCTGTTGCCAGAGTGGAGATCGTTTACCCGGATTGCGTCTCGGCAGCAGTAACGCCCGGGAAGCGCATTCACGAAAGCGGGCAGCGAACAGTGCTGAGCCGCCGATGGTGTCAGAAACACGCTGCGTCAGGTTATCGGCATCAAACACAAACAGTTCCGCGCCTGGCACCCGACCTTCGCTGTCGGGAAAACGGGCAACGATGCCATCGTCGCTGGCGACCACGGACGCATCCATGCCGAGGTGCTGCTGAATACGTGCCGCAATCGCCAGCGCCCAGGGCGCATGGATGCGTTGTCCCCAGGGTGAATGCAGGATCACTCGCCAGTCACCGCTTTCATCACGGCAGCGCTCAAGCACTAAGGTGCGGTCGCTGGGAAGAACGCCGGTGGCGGCGCGCTGTTCTGCCAGTAACGACAGCAGATTGTTGACCGCATTGTCATCCAGCCCGAGTGAACGCAGATAACGTTGTGACTCGACGGGCGTTGCGCTATCAATCTGACGCAAAAAAACCGCCAGGCTGGCACCCGCATCGGCAGCCCGGCCAATGCCTTCGCCGCGCCAGAACGGCAGGCGTGCGGATCGGCCTGGCGCTGGCACCACCACTACCTGATCGTGAGTTATCTGCTGGATCCGCCATGACGTTGCGCCGAGGGTGATGATGTCATTCACCCGCGATTCATACACCATCTCTTCATCCAGCTCGCCGACCCGGCGCGATCCTGACTGCTCTTCGCCCTCCGGCAGAATGACGTTGAACATGCCGCGATCGGGAATGGTGCCGCCGCTGGTGACGGCCAGATGCTGGGTGCCGGGCCGCGCCGTTAACAGGCCGCTTTGGCGATCCCAGACCAGGCGGGGACGCAGATGAGCGAAATCATCCGAGGGAAACTTGCCGGCCAGCATATCCAGCGTGGCGTCGAACACGCGGCGTGACAGGGTGCGGAACGGATCGGCACGCCGCACTCGTTCAAACCATTCATCCGCCTGCAATGGCTCCATAGCGACCGCTGCCAGCGTCTGCTGCGCCAGAATGTCCAGCGGGTTACGCGGCGGCGAAAGGGCATCAAGCTGACCGTTCTGCATCGACTGTACCGTCACGGCGGCGTCAAGCAGATCGCGGCGGGTACGGGGAAACAGGATACCGGTCGAGGCTCCGCCAACCTGGTGTCCGGCCCGGCCAACCCGCTGCAGCGCGCTGGCCACGGACAACGGCGCGCCGACCTGAATTACCAAATCGACCGGCCCCATATCAATGCCAAGTTCCAGGCTCGACGTCGCCACCACACAGCGCAGTTCGCCCTGTTTCAGCGCCGACTCGATTTCACTGCGCTGCTCTTTCGACACTGAACCGTGGTGGGAGCGCGCAATAACGGCAGGCGCGCTGTCGCTGCGATTCTGGCTGCCGCCGGAAAAGGAGTCATATTGCTGCGCCGGATGCGGCTGTCTTTCCGCTGGCTGCGTCGCCGCGTAGCGTTCATTCAGCCGCGCGGTCAGTTTTTCTGCCAGCCCGCGTGAGTTAGCAAACACCAGCGTGGCACGATGCGCCATGACCAGCTGCAGAATGCGTGTCTCAATGTAGGGCCAGATAGATCCGCCCGCCACGCTATCGGGTTTCGGATCGCTGGCGATATCGGTCATGTCGGTCACCGGCACTTCAATGCTGAGATGCAAGGTGCGGCCAGCGGCGGGATTTACCACCTGGGTCGGCTGACAGCCGCCAAGGAATGCCGCCACCCGTTCGACCGGGCGTACCGTGGCGGACAGGCCAATGCGCTGAGCGGGCTGCGGCAGTAAGGCATCAAGCCGCTCAAGGCTGAGCGCCAGTTGAGAGCCGCGCTTTGATCCCGCTACCGCATGCACTTCATCTACAATCACCGTGGTGACGCCCTGCAAGGTGTCGCGGGCTTTTGAGGTCAGCATCAGAAACAGCGATTCCGGGGTTGTAATCAGAATGTCCGGCGGCCGTCGCAGCAGTTTTGCCCGCTCCGCGCTGGGCGTATCGCCGGATCGCATCCCGACCTGCAGTGTTATCTCTGGCTCGCCCTGTTGCTGACGTTCGGCAACCACACCGGCCAGCGGCACATTGAGGTTACGCTGCACATCAGCCGCCAGCGCTTTAACCGGCGATATGTACAAAATGCGGGTGGTGGTCTGGCGATCAGGCGCAGGCTGCCCGGTGCGTAACTGGAACAGCGAATCGATTGCGGTCAGGAAGGCCGCCAGAGTTTTCCCCGAGCCGGTTGGCGCAATCACCAGACAGTGCTGACCGCTGGCAATAGCCTGCCATGCCGATTGCTGCACCGGCGTGGGTGCGTCAAAGGCGGTGGAGAACCAGCGCCGTGTGGCGGGTGAAAACAGCGCTAAAGCATCATCAGAACGGGAATCAGGCATGATATTTATGGCGTTACGCCTCGACAGCGCTCAGTGAATCAACCCGTTGAGTGTAAATGATAATCGCCGTTTGTGAATGACGCCCCGGCGGGCGGCACGTCAATCAGCCCACTCCTCAGGATTGTGCCGTGCTGGCAAATGAACCGGATCGCACCGCCAGCAGCGACACCAGCGCCAGTATCACTATCGTCATGCCATAAAGAAACGCGGTCTGGGTCAGGCCAATGTGTGGCGCGGCGATACCTGCCAGAATCGCCGGCACGGCGAAGGCGAGATAGCTTTTGATTAAAAAAGCAGAGAACAACCCGGCGCGCTGATGGCTTTCCGCCAGCTGCATAATAATCTTCAGCACATTTGAAAAGATTGAGCCAAATCCCTGTCCCGCTATGGCAGTGCCGAGATAGAGCCAGGCGACGCTATGCAAACCAACACCAGTCAGCGTGACACTGACGCCTGCTGTCAGCATCAACGTACCAATAAACAGCGCTCGCGCCGGTGCTAACGACCGGAAGATAAACACTGCGGCGGTCGCACTCAGCATCAGGGTCGCCACCACGCTGCCGCCAACAAAAGGTGAAGTCAGACCGGTAGCGCTGATCACCAGCGTCGGCATTAATGAGAGATAGAATCCGCCCAGCATCCAGGTTGCAATGTTCACCGGTGCGACTTTCAACAACGGCCCGAGCGCCCGACGCGGGATCATCACCTGCGGCCGGAGTGCAGCCAGTACGCCCGGCTGGGGTGAAATGGTTTCGGGTATCAGCGGTAACAGCGCCATCGTCACCAGCATCGCCAGCAACAATAGCGCATAGAGCGTGACGGTAGGGAAGGGAGCGTAAGTGACCAGTATGCTGCCTGCCAGCGTGCCCAGCGTCATTCCCAGAAACGCGGTGACTGAGTTGAGCAACGGACCACGATGTTTATTGGCATCGATCAGAGTGGCACCAAAGGTCGGTAAGGCGATACCGGTCGCAAAGCCCTGAACCAGACGGGCGCCGATTAAAACCGCGGCAGAATCTGCACAGATAAAAATCATCAGCGCCACGCTATTAAGCGCCAGCGCCAGCAACATCAGTGGCCGACGGCCGGTATAGTCAGAGATTTTTCCCACCGTCAGCAGCGCCGCCAGTAAGGCGAACGCGTAGACGCCAAATATCACGGTGAGCAGCGACGGACTGAGATGAAACAGCGTGCGGTAGAGCGGATAAAGCGGTGTCGGGGCACTGCTGGTGGCAGAAATCAGTACCGCGCCAGTGAAGCTGAAAAGCGTCAGGCGCGCAGCAGACTGGGGGGGCAGAACGGGCTGGATGGCTGTCATGAACGATACCTTAATGCAAAGGATTAGCTTTAATCAGGTATACGGGCAGGGCGTCCTTAATGCAATATCTTTGCTTTAACCTTTCCTGCGGTGTTGTTAGCAGGATGGGATTAAACCGAATGGGGAACCCGGTTCGGAGAGGTCAGTTCATAAGTAACTTTCTGAAAAATAGATGATTATATATCGTTACATTCATAAAGGCATAATCGTCAGCCGGTTTGTACGGATAACTGCGTTACAGATTCGCGGAGAATGTGTTCACTGATTACAGTGAATGAAGAGGGGGACAGGAGAAGCCAGAAACAGAGGTGAACAGGCCGTATCATTCAGTTATTTCGCTCAACTCAGACTGTCCGGGCGAGCACTAACCTGAATGTCCACGACAACAGCTTCGTTTTTGCCCTATAAGCGCGCAGGCAGGATAGTTAAGACGCTCGCATCTGCTGTTGCGGCCCTATGCGTTCGGCTAAAACAGCCGGTTCCTATGCGGGGGAGAGTCAGCGCAGCACTGAACGCTGACTGTACTGACTTCAGTGAACAATGAGCACCTGCAGCCATGTCTGCGTGAGTCAATCATCAGGACGCGTGCTCGCCTCAACCCGGATACGGATCATAACCCCTTCATACCGATCGATGACCATCGCAGCGGCGCTTTCAGGCGCGACTGCCGGTCTGAGCGAGGATGTCTGCTATCCAGCCCGTTAACCGTCTGAACAGGGTGAGGCTGGCGTTACACCACGTTGCCGCGCTTCGGTCGGCAAAGGATGAAAAATCGCCTCCAGCGCTACACTGGCTTTTCATCATGCCGGACAGGCGCTGAGTGGCGATGAACTATCAGGCTGTTTAACACTACGGGGCAGCCTGTCATCAGGTCTGCACCCGCAGAGTGAAGGCGTTATTTACCGGATGACGAGAGCGGTAACGAAGTCGCGATAGGAACGCAGCGGACGCCCAAGCAGCGTGACCAGACGCTCTCTGTCGCCATCCAGAGGGCGCATTCCCTCGCTGACGTAGCGCTCAGCCATCAGACGCATTTCATACGCCATCCACGCAGGCATAAACTCTGCCATGCTTGCCTCAAACGCTGCCGGATTGTCGCCGCCGTAGATGACCTGACGGCCCAGTAGATCGCGCCAGATCGCAGCAACATCTTCACCCGTCAGCGTATCAGGGCCGACAAGGTTAATGGTTTCAACCGGCAGCTTCTCGCGGGACTGGTCGCGACGCATCAGTTCAATCGCCGCAACCTCAGCGATATCCCGTGTATCCACCATTGCCAGGCCAATACTGCCAATCGGCATCGGATATACGCCGTGATTGATGATGACATCCTTAATCATCACTTCATTGTCGATGAAATAGGTCGGCCGCAAAATGGTGGCGCTAAAGTTCATCTCTTTCAGCATCCGTTCGACGCCATATTTAACCGCGAAATGAGGCACATTGACCGCAACATCGGCACCCATTACCGACAGGTAAACCACCCGTTCAACACCGCACTCACGGGCAACATTGAGTGTGATGATCGCCTGGGTATATTCATCGGCCACGACTGCATTCAGTAAAAAAAGTGTTCGGATGCCGCTGAATGCCGCGCGCAGGGAATCGATATCCAGTAAATCCCCCTTAACCACCTGCACGTTGTCAGCAAAGCCCGCCTTTGCAGGGTCGCGGGCCAGGACCCGAAAATCAGCGCCACGGCGGATAAGCTGGTCAACAAGATTGCGGCCCACGCGGCCAGTCGCTCCGGTAACAAGAATTGTCATGATCGTCACTCCGTAATATTGGGTTGGTGTGAATCAACCCTACATCGATCCGTTTTGCCTGGTAAGATGCTAATATCAGGATGGTTTGTTCCATAAATGAGACACCTATGGATATTAATGCTTTAAAAGATTTTCATCTGGTTGCCGTCTGGGGCGGCATTGGCGCAGCCAGTCGCGCCAGCGGCAGGCCAAAAGCGACGCTTTCGCGCAGGCTGGCAGAGCTTGAAGAGGAATTGGGTGTCCGTCTTATTGAACGCGGCGGCCACCGGCTGAAAATCACCGAGGCGGGTGAACAGCTTCTGTCCCGCACTGCCGGACCCTTACGAGAGATTGATGAAGCGGCTGAGGCGGCGCGGCAGCACTCAGCAAACCCGTCGGGCTGCCTGCGTATTGCTGCGCCGTTACTGTTTTCGCAACTGGCGCTGGGGCGGCTTCTGGCTGAATTTCATCTTCGTTACCCGGATGTCCGGATTGAAGCCATTTCTGAGAATCGGGTAAGCGATCTGGTTGATGAGAACTTTGACGTGGCTATCCGCATCAATCCGCAGAAAAACAGTTCGCTGGTTGGCAGGTGCTTCGCCAGAGACCGGATAGTGCTGGTGGCTGCGCCTGGGCTTACCATGCCATCAGGCGATGCGGAAAATCCGGCAGCGATCCCGGCGATCGTCATGTCCACCTATACCCGCGGCGATCTCTGGACCGTCGGGGAGCGATGTTTTGCACCTCAGCCAGTGATGAGCCTTTCTTCCCTGCCGACGATCCGTGATGCCGTTATGGCCGGCGCCGGAGCGGCCATGCTGCCGCAGTCTATTGTCAGCAGTCAGCTGGAGAAAGGGGAGCTTGTTTGCTGGGGGGAGGCGGGAAGCCTGACAGAACTTTGGGTGCTGCATACTTCGCGCCGGCTCCAGAGCCCAAAGGTTAAGGTGTTTGTCGACTTTATCTGCGAGCACTATCCCAGGGGCTGGTTCTGCACCTGATCCCGCCGGGTGAGATTACGCTAAGAGGCGGAGCATTCCGGCATGGCCAAAGTGCGTGTCTGGTAGGTACAGACGGGCAGGTCATCACGCTTTTGTCGATCACCAGCGAGGCACTGACAGGTTCGCTGATAAAGCTCCCGCATAACAGCCGCCGGTCATATCAATCAGGCTGGCGGCCGTCTGCTCCGGTCAGACCTGGCGTGAGGAGCAGAGCGGGGCAGTTTTGTGAGTAACAAAAGTACAGCGGCCCTGACGCTTACGCAGCTCGCTGTACCTTCCACTTTTATCTAAAACGACGGCGACTCACTCCGTTTCTCAGGAGCGGTATCGGTCAGGGAGGCTCTGACGTGAGGCAGACTCTGCGGGTAATTTTGCTGAATAAATTCAATCATCTTTTCCCGCACGTGACAGCGTAAATCAAAGGCTATCGGGGAGTTCTGCGCGGTCATCAGCATCCTGATGGTCATGGTTTTTTCGGTGGTATCGGTCACCTGAAGCACCTTAGTTTCCCGATCCCAGAGTTTGGTTTCATTCAGCACTTTTTCAAAATGCTGTCGCAGCGGTTCCAGCGGCATCGAATAATCAACATAGAGAAAAACTGAGCCTAAAATCTGGGCATTATTGCGCGTCCAGTTCTGGAATGGATTTTCTGTAAAATAGGTGATGGGTAACACCAGCCGGCGCAAATCCCAGATTCGCACCACCACATACGTCAGGTTGATCTCTTCTATCCAGCCCCATTCTTTTTCTACCACCACCGCATCGTCAATTTTGATCGGCTGCGTAAAAGCGATCTGAATACCGGCAAACAGATTGACCAGCGACTTCTGCAGGGCAAAACCGATGATAATACCGGCTACGCCAGCACCGGCGAGGATAGTGGTGCCAAATTTCCGGACGCCAGGGAAGCTGAGCAGAATCAGAGAGAGGCAGAATAACACCAGTATGACGATCACTACTTTCTTCACATAAATGATCTGCGTGCGAATTTTACGCGCACGAAGATTATTCGAAATATTGATGTCGTAGCGGATATAGAGCATATCCTGTGCCACATTGGTCAACCGGATTAACACCGAACAAAATGATAATATTATAAAAACGTTTACGCTATTAGTGATAAAGACCAGCAGATCCGGATGAATGTTAATGTAATTAATCCCTACATTGATCATCAGTAGGGGAATAAAAAGAAACATCGAACCGCGAAGGTGCTTTTCCAGAGATTTGAACAGTTTTCGGTCACGGCTCTGCCAGTAGCGAATAAACCTGAGAAGGATAAGACGTGCGAGAAAACCCAATACAAACGAGAGAGAGAAGAGTAATACAACAGGTACCCATGACGGGAGGCCAGATAACTCATCAAATATAAACGGCATTATTTTCCCTTATATTCAGTCAACAACCTTTGGCTGTCAGATAAATTTAAAAATTCAGTAACCGTTGTTTTCACGATTATCAGCAGGTAAATCACGTAACACCCCGACTTACCCGTTATTCAATTTATCAACTGACGTAACACATGAAATCTCCTGAAAATCGAATTTTATGAATAGCAACGCCGATACCGGCATCGTGCTGACGTTTGCTGCACCCGGCCAGATAACCGGGCGTCCACGCTGTGTGCCCGGCGCGATGCGACGACATGCGCAGCATTGAGTATGAACCATAGTGGCCGGGTTAACCGAAAATGGTTGCGACCGGCGTGGCTAAGATGAAACGCAGCTGTCTGGGTGGCGTCAGCCGGGCCGCTCCCGCCGCTGAGCTGATGTCATACCCGGTCTCGCAGCAGCGCCTCTGCAAACCGGCTGGCACGATGATCGCGATGGACTAAAGCAGGCGGAAGGGGCAAAGAGGGATTAATCCCGCTGATAACAGCAGGTGAGAGACCACTGTTAATCTCCTCACCATCACAAGAAGCGCACGCACGGTCGGAACCCGTGAGACGACATTGATGTCGTTTGGCTCGTCGGGTTAAGCGAACGCTGCCGTTTCTTCGAGATGATCCGACCCAAAGCTGGCAGAGTTTTTTATGCATTTCGGTCAGTTCACCGAGTCATACCGCAGCTATCCGCCCACACTCAGCCGGCGCGCTGAACAGCATCTGCACATTTTTTCAAGACGATAATGCGCGCCTGATATCAGGCAGAGAATCGCCGTCTCGGTAGAACACTAAAACGGGGAGTGAAAATGAACAGGCTTCCGCGTTAAAGCTGAATGGATATATTCAGCAGTTGAAAGATCCAAAAGCCGAACAGGTGCTGTTGCGAACTGATTATAAGAAGGTGCCACCGCGTGTGGATTATTCACTGACCCCGCCTGGCAGCAGCCTCTCCGATGCCATTATCACGCTTTGCAACTGGGGTACGAAAAATGCTGAGCAAATGACAAACATCTTTGCCAGTCGCGAAAGCAAATAGAGGCATTGCAGGGAAGGGGAACAGGGCAGTTATGCAGGATAACTGCCTCAATTTATCCTGCCCGATAGCCGGAATGGCAGCACTCAGGTCGTTATTTGTTCGGATAAATGGGGGAGCTAAAAGGTGGGCACGCTTCCGGTCAGTTTCACAGGTTTTATTGCCGGATGAATGATTAATCCGAACGTTCAGATAGCACTTTTTGCATAATATTTTTCTTTGCGAAACAATGGATTGAAATGTGCGTGTAATCGCATTCATATTTATGCTTAACAAAACTGATTAAGATCAATTTTAGCCTACCCATTCAGGGTTAGATTTCGCCTAACAGGCGGCACTCACCGCTTAAAGTCACCGATGTAATCGCTTTCACTTTTTTCCCTGAGAGAATTTTCCAGGTGGCTACTTTTTAGATTTTAATGGGGATTTATGGCCCGTTAATATCTGAAAAAAAATAAGACTGAAAGATTTTCAGCCGAAAAACCCTGATTCAGGTAACTGATAATGAACAAAAAAATCAATTCTGTTGCTGTTATGTTAGCTTTTTTTTCTTCGTTTAGCGCTATGGCCATCAATTATAATAACGTGAATTATCCAGCAGTTGAGTCACTACGAGCTGCATTAAATAACACTGTAAATCAGCACGCTCCTCTGGATGCTGCTCGCGCTGTTCTGGATAAGATGAATGCTGATTCAATAGAACAGGCCAAAATAACAATTGGCGATGCAGCACCCCATAAGCTGCTGGATCAACTGCTTCAGGACGCAACTTTACATCAAGGCATTATTCAGACACCCAGCGTTAACCCGCCAGCCGTTATTCAGCAAGACCCTCTGATTGCATCTACCCCGACTCATATTGATGAATCAGCTAATCCACATATTTCAAATCCTGACGCTGTTGCGCAAGTCACTGGTGATAATCAGGGTTGGAGTCAAAATACCGTGCGCCCTGGCTATGACGGATGGGCAGCTAACGGACAGAACGCCGGCCTGACTATCAGCGGTTCACAAATGAAAATGGATGAGGCTACCGCGCAGGCGAAGACGATTAACGAAGGTCTGCAGAATGCTGTCGCACAAGGCGATCAGCGAAATGAAGTAAGCCGTCGTTTAAGTGCCCAGACGAAAGAGCAGATTAATCATAATCAGCGATTCAGCGGAATAGTTAATTCAAAATTTGACAGCCAGCTTCAGCAGACTGCTCTGGAAGCAAAAGCGCGTGATGAAGCTCGGAAAGGTGAAGCGCTGACAAAAGCCAACCAGCAGCGCACCCGCCAGCAGATTGTGGCGGGTGGCGTGGCGGAAGTTAACGCACAGATGCAGCTGGAAGCGCAGGCGCGCGGTGAGGCGCTGACAAAAGCCAACCAGCAGCGCACCCGCCAGCAGATTGTGGCGGGCGGCGAGGCGGAAGTTAACGCACAGATGCAGCTGGAAGCGCAGGCGCGCGGTGAGGCACTGACAAAAGCCAATCAGCAGCGCACCCGCCAGCAGATTGTGGCGGGCGGCGTGGCGGAAGTTAACGCACAGATGCAGCTGGAAGCGCAGGCGCGCGGTGAGGCACTGACAAAGGCTAACCAGCAGCGCACCCGCCAGCAGATTGTGGCGGGCGGCGTGGCGGAAGTTAACGCACAGATGCAGCTGGAAGCGCAGGCGCGCGGTGAGGCACTGACAAAGGCTAACCAGCAGCGCACCCGCCAGCAGATTGTGGCGGGCGGCATGGCGGAAGTTAACGCACAGATGCAGCTGGAAGCGCAGGCGCGCGGTGAGGCACTGACAAAAGCCAATCAGCAGCGCACCCGCCAGCAGATTGTGGCGGGCGGCGTGGCGGAAGTTAACGCACAGATGCAGCAGGAAGCGCGGGCGCGCGGTGAGGCACTGACAAAAGCCAACCAGCAGCGCACCCGCCAGCAGATTGTGGCGGGTGGCGTGGCGGAAGTTAACGCACAGATGCAGCAGGAAGCGCGGGCGCGCGGTGAAGCACTGACAAAAGCCAATCAGCAGCGCACCCGCCAGCAGATTGTGGCGGGCGGCGTGGCGGAAGTTAACGCACAGATGCAGCAGGAAGCGCGGGCGCGCGGTGAAGCACTGGTGCAGGCAAATCATGATCGCGCTGAAGCGCAGAATGCAGCATTAAACGCCGCGCGTGCTGCCTCACTGGCGCAGCATGAATCTGAGGCCGCTCATGCATCCCAACTGGCAGCCCACATGTCGCAGGTAGCAGAGCAGGCACAGCACGAAGCCCAGCAGGCTCAGGCTGCTTTGACGTCGGCTAAATATGCCGCCGTGTCTGAAGGTCAGGCGCAGCAGGCAATGCGTGATCAGACAGCGGCTAAATATGCCGCCGTGTCTGAAGGCCAGGCGCAGCAGGCAATGCGCGATCTGACAGCGGCTAAATATGCTGCCATAAATGACAATATTCAGATTGCACACCAGCAAATTCAGGCGCTTGAAGCTGCAGCGGCCGCCAAATCATTAGCCGCTACAAAAGCTCAAGCCGAAGCTAAAGCTGCAATTGACGCGCAAAACACCTTAAACGCACCCACGGTTGGACAGTTAACACCGGTAAACAAAGTCCCGGCAATTGTCACCAATATTCCAGCCCCGGTGATTGCAAAAGTCTTCGTGGTTGAAAGTTCACACAACAACGGCGGCCAGCATAAAGGCACACATAATGAAGCCGCATCAACACGCAACAATGGCAGTAGTAATGCGCATTGTTCCGCGATGGGCGGACGAGGACAGGGCGGTCAGCGTAGTGGACACAGCGCTGCGGGTAATTTTTAGTGCCTGAATGAAAGAGGACGCTGGACCGGCAGGCTTAGAAGGGCGCCTGCCGTCTGACATCTGATTATCGTTAAGAAGATGAACGCGACATAATAGCGGAGTCACTGTCTGCTTGTCGCGCTTCACTCTCAGCAGGATGGGAGGCTCAGGCCTCCTGGCACACAACGTTGAAGATTTCCCTGTTTAAAATTTTCAAAATTCCCGAATAACGCGACTAACTGTGAGAAACGTAACCCTGCATATCTATGGGCGTGTATAAGTGCTCATCAATGACGACCGACGAACTCATAAAGAATATTCATCCGGCTGAACCGATGAATAATTTAACTGCTGAACCTATTCTGGAAATATAAAATGAAAAGACTGATTTGTATTACGTTATTTTTAAGTGCGCTGGCTGGTTGTTCAAATAATCCAGATGCCTCAGATTATGAACTTTGTCAGGCCATGAGCGGAGACACCTTTACCAGCGGGTCTGAAGCTGCACGCATGATGCAGTCAAGACAATTGGCAGGAATTGCAACTATTTCACCCTCAGACTGCGCGGCTATTGCTCAATCAACGGCGGCAGGGTGGCAACAAAAGGCGGCTAACCTGAACGCAGCCAGTGCCAGTTATAATCAAGCCATTCAAACGAGGCCTGTTGTTCAAACAACCTGTACGCCAGCCATCAACGGAGGTTTTATTTGTAATCAGCAATAGTCTTACCCACGAAAATCCGAAAAGCAGTGCTTCCCCGACATCCTGTCAACAGGCCTGTTTATTGACTCAGGATAACAGGATAGTTGCAAGAGCTACATCTATTCTCCCTTTGCCTGTTTTTATTCCGTAGCGGATAAAGCATGACAGCAAATACACGAAAGATGTGCGTAAGTTTACTGTAAAACAGGGCAGCGATGAAAATGATACCTTTCTGTCCGACCAGCTATCCCATTTTAATCCTGCTTTAATGCGGTCCTGCGCTGGAACGTATAATTGCAAGCAGCCGGACGAAAGCAGATTCAATTTCTTTTTCATCCATATGAGCAAAACCCAATAGTAAGCCTCGCGTTGTTGCCTTGCCCACAAAGTAGCGCGATAACGGACGAACCAGTAATCCGGCATTATTGGCATCAAGGGCAATGTTGACATCATCGCTTTCAACGGGAAGCTGCAGAATAAGATGCAGACCGGCATTACTGTTGTGCTGACCTGAATAGTCATTGCCCAGGTAGTGGGTGATAAGACTCACCAGGACCTGCCGGCGGCGTCCATAAAGCTGACGCATTTTGCGGATATGTGCCGCGTAATAGCCTTCGCGGATAAATTCGGCTAAAGCGGCCTGCATCTGCAGATGACCACCCCGATAAAGCTCACTGTGCATCTTTTTAAGCGGCGCCGATATTGCTTTTGGCAGAACCACATAGCCAAGCCGGAGAGCGGGGTAGAGGGTTTTACTGAATGTACCGATATAAATGACCGGACTGTTTTCTTCCAGCCCCTGTAGCGAGGGAATAGGCTGGCCGGAGAAACGAAACTCGCTGTCATAATCATCTTCAATAATCCAGCTGCCGCTATCCCGGGCGAGGGACAAAAGCAGCTGTCTGCGGCTCAGGCTCATAACAGACCCTAAAGGATACTGATGTGAGGGGGTGACGAACATCAGCTTTGGCGCAGTTCCGGAAGTTGCCGCCGGTATCAGCCCCTGTTCGTCTACCGGCATGGGTAAAATGCCCACACCATTAATCCGCAAAATATTCTTTATTCCCCAGTAGCCCGGCTCTTCCGTCCAGGCGGTATCACCTGGATTACAAAGTGAGCGCGTTACCAGGTCAAGCGCCTGATGAATGCCTTCTGTGATGAGAATCTGATCGGGACTACAGCGCACGCCACGCGCGGTGCGAAGATAGTCGGTCAGGGCGGCTTTAAGGACGTGTGCGCCGCCAGTCGAATCATAGGTCAGATGTTCCGGAAGCGGCTGGCGCGCCTGGCGATCGTGGATTTTTTTCATCACCCGATGGGGAAAGCTGACAACATCGGGTACGCCTGGCAGAAAGGCTCCCCACTGGCGAGGACTTGCGCTCGCATGCTGAAGAAGCTCAAGGCAGCGATCGGATAGAAGAGAACGATCCTCCGCGGGTGCCTCCTCCGCGCTTAGCAGCGGTCGGGCATCGAGGTTGTCCAGCACGCTATGGGTCACAAACGTACCGTTGCCGCGATGGGTTGAAATATAGCCTTCGGCCTGCAATTGCTCATAAACCCGCAGCACCGTGTTGCGCGACAGCTCAAGTTCTTCTGCTAAATCGCGCGTCGGTGGCATGCGGGCAGAAGGGTTGAGATTTCCCGTCAGGATTGACTCTGAGATGGCGATATAGAGCCGCTTATGCAGTTTTCCTTCTTCACACTGGGAAAATGCTTGTCTGATCACATCTCCGGCAATTGAACGCATTTGGATCCTATAAATAAAACATTCTGGCTCTCGTTAAAGGTGCCAAACGCTGACAGATTATTCATCGTATTACAAACAAATTGAAATCGATGAGGCATCAACATGAGTAATAACAATCTCCAGCAGCGTCGTCTGAGTGCGACCCCGCGCGGTGTCGGCGTGATGTGTAATTTCTTTGCGATGTCGGCAGAAAACAGCACGCTGACAGACGTTGAAGGGAATAACTATATCGATTTTGCCGCGGGTATAGCGGTGCTGAACACCGGCCATCGGCACCCACGCCTGGTTCGGGCAATGGAACAGCAGTTGCAGGCATTTACGCATACGGCGTATCAGATTGTACCTTATGAGAGCTACGTTGCGCTGGCCGAAAAAATTAACGCAGCCGCGCCGATTACCGGTCCGCTGAAGACCGCCTTTTTTTCTACCGGGGCGGAAGCGGTTGAAAACGCGATAAAGATTGCCCGTGCCCATACCGGCCGTCCGGGCGTCATCGCCTTCAGCGGGGCGTTTCATGGTCGCACATACATGACGATGGCGCTGACCGGAAAAGTGGCGCCGTACAAAAAAGGTTTTGGTCCGTTCCCGGGTTCGGTCTACCACGTCCCTTATCCTTCTCAGTTGCATAACATCTCAACCGCAGATGCGTTGATCGCCATTGAGCGTCTGTTCAAAGCCGACATTGATGCGAGCCAGGTCGCAGCGATTATTTTCGAGCCGGTGCAGGGGGAAGGCGGCTTTAATGTCGCTCCGCCGGAGCTTATCGCGGCCATTCGCCATCTGTGCGACGAGCATGGCATTGTTATGATTGCCGATGAAGTACAAAGCGGGTTTGCCCGTACCGGTAAACTGTTCGCCATGGATCACTATGCGCATCAACCCGATCTGATGACGATGGCCAAGAGCCTGGCGGGCGGCATGCCGCTGTCAGGCGTTGTCGGTAAAGCCGACATCATGGATGCTCCATCACCAGGCGGACTGGGCGGAACCTACGCCGGCAATCCTATGGCAGTGGCTGCGGCGCATGCGGTGCTGGAGATTATTCAGGATGAAAAGCTTTGCCAGCGCGCGGATGCGCTGGGCGAACGTTTACGGGTTGCGCTGCTGGACTGCAAAGAGGCGTGCCCGCAACTGGCGCAGGTTCGCGGTCTGGGATCGATGATTGCGGCAGAGTTTTGTGATGCTGAAACCGGCGAACCCTCCGCAGCGACTGCCCAGCAGATCCAGAAAAATGCACTTGATCAGGGGTTGCTGCTGCTGACCTGTGGGCAATACGGCAACGTGATCCGCTTCCTTTACCCATTAACCATCCCCGATGACCAATTTGACACAGCGCTGAACATTCTCCGTACGGTGATAAAAAGCTGATTCGCTGAAGCGCTGTCGTCACCCTCGCCGTAGTACTTAGCTCTCAGGAGCGCCGACGATAGGCATTTATCGTCGGTTTTTTTGTGCCCTAAAACTCATATTGTCTTATTCAGGAGGCTGAATGAAAACACTGTCATTTTTAAATGATCATAAGGATTCTGCATGGAATATTTTTATTACTCAGGTGGAAAGAGTCCTTCCCCATTTAGGTGAGCTGGAATACTGGGCTAACACCCTGATGCGCCCGAAGCGGGCATTGATTGTGGATATTCCACTCGAAATGGACGACGGCAGCGTCAAACATTTTGAAGGCTACCGGGTGCAGCACAACCTGTCTCGTGGACCGGGCAAAGGTGGCGTCAGGTATCACCCGGACGTCACGCTTGAAGAAGTGATGGCGCTTTCCGCCTGGATGACGGTGAAATGTGCCGCGCTGAATCTGCCGTTTGGTGGCGCGAAAGGCGGGATCAGAGTTAATCCCGCCTCACTGACCACCAAAGAACTTGAGCGGCTGACGCGACGTTATACCTCTGAAATCGGCCTGATAATCGGTCCTCAGCAGGATATCCCGGCACCCGATGTGGGCACCAATGCCCAGGTCATGGCGTGGATGATGGATACCTATTCAATGAATGTTGGGGCCACCACAACCGGCGTGGTCACCGGCAAACCGGTTCATCTTGGTGGATCGCTGGGACGGGTTAAGGCCACCGGAAGAGGCGTCTATGTTACCGGGTTAAGGGCTGCCGAACGACTCGGGATGTCAATCCACAATGCGCGTATTGGTGTTCAGGGATTCGGTAATGTAGGCAGCGTTGCGGCGCAATTGTTTGCCAGTAAAGGCGCGAAAATAATCGCCGTACAGGATCATTCGGCAACGCTGGTTAACGAAAACGGGATTGATGTCGACGCGTTGATTGCCTGGCAGCAGCGGAACGGTGAGATTCGCGGCTTCAGTGACGCCGGGCAGCTGGAGAGTGAGGCATTCTGGACGCTGAGTTATGAAATTGTCATTCCGGCGGCTTTGGAAGGGCAGATCACCGCCGCGCGAGCAGAGCAACTTTCCTGTCAGCTGATCCTTGAGGGCGCGAATGGACCGACTGTCCCCCAGGCTGATGACATTCTGCATGAGCGCGGTATTACGGTATTACCTGACGTGATCTGTAATGCGGGCGGCGTGACGGTCAGCTACTTTGAATGGGTTCAGGATTTCTCAAGCTTCTACTGGTCTGAAGAGGAGATCTACCAGAAACTGGACGCAATCATCCTCCGCGCATTTGACGATGTCTGGCAAAAATCAGAACAGCTTGGCGTGCCTCTTCGCACTGCCGCTTACGCAATTGCCTGTGAGCGTATTCTCTCTGCCAGAGTGGATCGCGGTATCTACCCCTGACCCTCAGCCCCGTTGCCGGGGGCTTTCCCTCACACTGAATTCCAGCCCGGTTTTAACCGTTTCTTTTAACAAAAATGTGACATAGTCAATATACATATAACTTATTATGTTTTATAAATTAGCTTTATCGCCCGAGATTACGCCACGAGAGAGAGCGACACATGGAACAGACATCCGAGAAAAATAAGCTTAATAATCAGCCGGAAAGCAAAGAGCAATTCAACCGATCCATTGGTCTGATTTCAAATTTTGCGCTCGGCTTCACCTATCTTTCCCCCTTAACCGCCGTGTATTCGCTGTTTGCTCTGGCCATTACCCTTGCCGGGCCGCCCGCGGTGTGGTGGATCCTTATCGTGGCATGTGGTCAGTTACTGGTCGCACTGGTGTTTGGTGAAATCGCGTCACAATATCCAATCACCGGCGGGCTGTATCCGTGGGCGAGACGTCTGTGGGGCAAAAAATTTGCCTGGATCACGGCGTGGATCTATTTATGGGCACTTGTTGTTACCATTACCTCGATCGCTGAGTACACCTCTACCTTTGTCGCCTCGCTCTTTCATTTTGCTCAGTCACCGCTCAACCTGCTGATGACCTCGGTTGTGCTGTTGTTGATGATGATGGGCGTGAACATGTCGGGCACCCGAAACCTTGCTCGCGTAGCTAAAATTGGCTTCTGGTGTGAAATTGTCAGCGTTATCGCGCTGGGGATTTACCTGCTGATATTCCACCGTTCTCAGCCGTTTTCAGTAATCTTTGACTCAATGGGCATAATGGCCAAAGACGGCAGCTATACCACGGCCTTCATGTCGGCGTCACTGATGGGATTGTTTATGTTCTTTGGCTTTGAAGCCTGCGGCAACGTGGCGGAGGAGGTCAAAAATCCCGGCAGAAAGATTCCGCTGGCGATGATCCTGAGTATCGTGTTTGGTGCAATCTCAGCGGTCATTTCAGTGATGGGCTATCTGCTGTCATCCCCCGACCTGGCCAGTATTGTCTCTGGCAAAATCGCCGATCCGATTCCGGTGATCCTTAATGAAGCATTGGGCAGCACCGGTGCCACGGTTTTCATTGTGATAGCCATCATCGCGATGCTGTCCTGTATTCTTTCACTGCAGGCTGCACTGAGCCGGCTAATCTTCTCTTTCTCGCGCGACAAAATGCTGCCGGGCAGTGAGTGGATGTCTAAAATCTCGAAAAACAGCGTACCGGACAATGCCATGCTGGTTAGCTGCATTCTGCCCGTCATTATTTGCGTATGGGTTTACTTTCAGCCCGATAACCTTTCCCGCATCACCGCGTTTGCGGTTATTGGCATTTACATCTCGTTCCAGCTGGTGGTGCTCGCCGCTTTACGCCAGCGCTTAAAAGGCTGGAAGCCAGCGGGGGAATGGTCACTCGGCGCGTGGGGTGTCCTGGTTAACCTGTTCGCCCTGGTTTACGGACTCTGCGGCATCTGGCTACTGGCCCAGCCTGCTGACAGCGCCGGTTTCCTTGATCGCTGGACGGTGTTAATTGGCCTGGTGGTGGTGCTGATCACCGGACTCATATACATGAGCGTCGCGAATCCGTTTGGCCGCTCAAGTGCGCCCGAAAATGATGCTATCGAATACGCCAGCAAACTGCGCGCAAAAGAGGAATTTTGATGGCCGGGTAGATAAAGCCGAAACGGGTGTATTGAAGCTGAAGCCGTCGCGTAATGCGACGGCTCTTTTCATTCTGGCGGGCTAACAACCGGTTCATTCTGAGGCGTAACGGCCGGGCACGTTCTACTGTCTGTAAAGCATTGCGTACTCGTTTCGATGAATCGGAGCCTGATGTTCAGCGTTGAACAACTCACCGATGCGCAGCCGCGGATTGGTCGAAAAAATAATACGACCTTCCAGATTCGTCAGAATGACTTTTTGACTGGCGCAGAGAGGTAACAGTTCTTCTTCTATCCGGCTGACCAGAATATCGAGTGCCGCAACGCCCAGCACCTGACCTTCAACCCGAACCGGAACCGCAGCGGTGAGGGTAAGCGAGGTATTACAGATATAGTCGACGTAGGGCCCATGTATATAGGATTTTCCTTCTGAAATGGGCGTTTTGAACCATTCAAAGGTCCGGAAATCCAGCCTTTGCTGGGTGGACTGGTCAAGGTCAAGACTGACCTGTTTCAGGCCATTATCTTTTTTATACCACCACTCCAGCACCCAATACTCCTGCACGGAATCGGTACTTTCTATGTGGCCAGCCACGCCGGTGCCTGAGCAATAGAGGTTATCGTTTAGCGTCTGTTTGATCAGGGGAAGGATCGCCAGTTTAACCGCCGGCTCAAGTAATGCCTCGGGACCATACTTGTTTTGACTGTCAAGGCAATGGCCAATCTTCTCAGCTAATAAACCGGTACTTTCGACAGTAGAATTGATGATGTCATCAACTTTTAGGATTAGCGCGCGCAGCTGCTCTGAGTGATTCATTTTCCACATTGCCTATACAGGTTATTATTCAGAATGGTAATTCATTTTCTTTTCTAATAAATATTCGGTGAAGGTATCGATAAGTGTTGAGGCGGCTTGCGCTGCCGCATTTTCTGAATGTGATGCCAGCGCATCTGTCAGAACGGCATACCGATCTATAACCTCTTTATGAATGCCCGCAGAGCGGTAAAGTACCGCCACCAGCGAAGCCCACTCAGCCTGAAGTTGCAGTTCCTGGTTTGCAAGCCTGGCGGATTGTGAACTTGCTGCAATCGCCAGCAGGCAACGCATATCTGCCTGGGTTCGTTGTTCAGGCGTGCTGGCCGCCGCCAGCAATTCGGTAAACTCCAGCAGCCGCGTCATATCCTGTCCGGTCATTCTGCGTGAAGCCAGCCTGGCGCTGTGGCTGATGATAGCGCTGTGCATCTCAGCTAAATCAGACAGGTAATCGGTACTTATCCCTCTGAACGGGTTGAGATCCTTACCGGAGTGCAGAACCTTTTCGCAGACAAAACTGCCGCCGTTCCGGCCGCGCACGGTGTGGATTAAATTATTCGCCCGCAGGGTATTAAGCGCTTCCCGGATAGTGATGTGCGAAACGCCCATCATTTTTGCCAAATCAGACTCATTTGGCAGCTGTTCATGCGGTTCCAGCAGGCCGGTAACAATGGCATTTGATAGCCGCTGAACGATCTGATCCGAACGACTGGCCTGTCCGATAGGTGCGAAAATAACCGCGTGAGTAATCATAATATTCTCTGAAAGTCCCTTATGCAGGGCGCCATACTTAACATAAAGCCCCAATGCAGGGAAGCGCTGAATACCGTTCTCATTGATGACCCGGTGCGAAAAAAAACGGCCCCGGTTTGCTGATTTTTCCTCGCCTCCAGCGGCTGGCGCTAAAGACTAAACCCTTTCATCCGCGTCCGGCGACGGCGGTTAGGCCAATGTAATCATTTTGTTAAAAATGAGAGCCGCTTCATGTTGTCAGGACTCTCCGATTGAACTGGAGCACAATAATATATATTACATATTATATTATATGTATTAACCAAGGCGGAGAATGTCATGCAAACCCTACAGCACTTTATCAACGGTCAGTACGTGTCAAATCAGGCGGACGATTACTTTGCGCTGATTAGCCCGGTGGATGGCGAAACCTATGCGATGTCACCCAACGGCGGACAGGCTGAAGTTGGACTTGCTTACGATGCCGCTGAACGGGCGTTTACCGTCTGGAAAAAAACCACGCCGGCTGAGCGTCAAAAAGCGCTGCTCCGTCTGGCGGATGAAATAGAAAGAAACGTCACGCGTCTGGCTGAACTGCAAAGCAAAGAAACCGGGCAGCTCAGGCACTTTATTGAAAAAGAGGAAATTGCCGCATCGTGCGATGCTATTCGCTTTTTTGCCGGCGCGGCACGCTGTCTGGAAGGCAAAGCTGCGGGTGAATACTCAGCGGGGTTTACCTCGGTGATCCGTCGGGAACCGCTGGGCATTGTCGGCCAGGTCACGCCGTGGAATTATCCCTTCATGATGGCGGTATGGAAAATTGCACCCGCTTTAGCTGCAGGGAATACGGTGGTGTTAAAACCGAGTGATACCACCCCGATTAGCACCTTATTGCTGGCGGAATTAGCCGCACCTTTCTTCCCGGCTGGCGCATTCAATGTGGTGCTGGGGAAAGCACAGACCGGCTCGCTGGTGGTATCAAATCCGGTCGCGTCGCTGGTGTCGATTACCGGTTCTGTGCGGGCGGGTCTGCAGGTAGCAGCGTCTGCTGCGGCTAATCTCACCAAATCCCATCTTGAACTGGGCGGTAAAGCGCCGGCGATTGTATTTGCCGATGCTGACGTAAATAAAGCGGTTGAAACCATTACCACCGCCGGCTTTTTTAACGCAGGACAGGATTGCACCGCGGCGACCCGTATCCTCGTTGAGGCGTCGGTCTATCAGGAATTTTTGCATCAGCTGATTACACAGACACGCAAAATCAGATTCGGCACCCCTGACGATCGTGCGGCATTGTATGGCGCGTTAAACAGTCAGGGTCAGCTTGAGCAGGTTAAAGGTTTTATTGAGCGTCTGCCGTCACACGCCAGGATTGAAATTGGCGGAAATGCCGGTAAAGGACCCGGTTTTTACTTTGAGCCGACGATTATTTCCGGCCTCAGGCAGCACGATGAAGCGATCCAGCATGAAGTCTTTGGCCCGGTAATGACTATCCAGCCTTTTACTGATGAAGCCGATGCGCTGCTTAAAGCGAATGATGTGGAATATGGTCTGGCAGCCAGCGTCTGGACTAACAGCCATAGCCGGGCACAGCGCTTTAGCATCGACCTCGACTTTGGCACCGTGTGGATCAATAACCATATTCCGTTGTGTGCGGAGATGCCGCACGGTGGATTTAAAAAATCCGGTTATGGCAAAGATTTATCCTCTTATGCTCTCGACGAATACACCCGCGTCAAACACATCATGTGCGACATTAACCATTAAGGTGAGATATGAAATTCATTAAAATCGCTGCCCTTAGTTTGATTTTTAGCGCCTCTGGCGCACTGGCGGAAGAGTCACCTCAATCGGTGATTGAACACTATATGGCAGCATGGAATGCCCATAGTGCTTCGCAGGCGTCCCGTTATCTGGCCAACGATGTGATTTATTATGATGCGGCGACCGGTTCGCCGGTAAAAGGAAAGGAGAAGGCGGAAAAAGAGGTTATTGGGGCTTTTATCCAGGCGGTTCCCGACCTGAAATGGAAAATGACCAGCCAGCCGGTTTTCAATAACGATACGATCGCTTTTCAGTGGGAGTTCTCAGGAACCAACGCGGGAGAGTGGGCAGGCAGCCCCGCCACGCACAACAAAATAAAGTTCGAAGGGGTCAGCTTTATCAAAGTCAATGAGGGGAAAATTACCTATCAGGGTGACTATTACGACTCAAAAAAACTGGATGCTGAGCTTGCAGCTGCGAATTAACCGGTCAACCCGATGACGTTCCACGGGATAACGCAGAGCAGATTTTCTCTCAACGTGGATCGGATTCAGGATGGGTATTTCTTAACTGATAAACGCATCGGGGAGATGACAGAAAAGAACATGGAAATATCACGATAAATACAGTGAGCCGAATGCTGCCGATAACAGCGTGACGGCGTCGCTGCAGAAGGCGCTAAAGAGCAATGACTTCATCAGTGACCTGTTGAATGGAATGCGTTAACTTCAGGAATTAAAGGTAAAATATGTCTATCACTCGACGCGATTTTCTTAACGGTATCGCTTTGACAATTGCGGCAGGGTTAACGCCCGTTGAGTTACTCAGAGCGGCAGGTCAGGACGCGATAACACCGTCTGATCGCTATTACCCGCCCTCACTAATGGGTTTACGAGGAAATCATCCTGGTTCGTTCGAAGGCGCGCACGCGCTGGGCCGTGAGCATCAGAAATTCGACTTCAGTTCGTTACCAGCAGAAGAAGAGTACGATCTGGTGATTGTAGGCGGAGGGATCAGCGGTCTGGCCTCCGCCTGTTTCTGGCAGCAGCTGGCAGGAAAAGAAAAAAAGATCCTCATTCTCGACAACCATGACGATTTTGGCGGCCATGCGAAGCGGAATGAATTTACCGTCGGCCAGAGCCGGATGATTGGCTATGGCGGCAGTGAATCTTTTCAATCGCCGACACATAACTTCAGTCCTGAAGTGAATAAACTGCTGGCCGACATCGGAGTGAGCGTTGTTAAAATGAAAAAAGCGTTCGATCAGAATTTTTATCCTGATCAGATGCTGAGCCGTGGCGTTTTCTTTGATAAGCGAAACTTTGGCGAAACAAAAATTGTCAGCGGCGATCCGGGACGCGCCGTCTCGGATGATATCCCGGCTGACAGACTCAATGGCCGTAAGATCGAAGACTTTATCAATGATTTTCCGTTAAACGACGCCGATAAAGCCGACTTAATTGAACTTCATGTCAGACCGAAAGATTATCTGGCAGGAATGAGCGTTGAAGAAAAAATCGCCTGGATGGATAAACACAGTTATCGCCAGTTCCTGGCTGAAAAAGTGGGGCTAAGCAACATGGCCTTACTCTATTTTCAACAGCGCACCAATGATTTCTTTGCCATAGGTATTGAAGGTATCTCCTGCAGCGATGCCCGTGTCTGTGCGTTGCCCGGCATGGAGGCCATGCATCTTCCGCCGCTGGATGAGGAATCATTGGCCGATCTTGAAGAACCCTACACTTATCATTTTCCCGATGGCAATGCGGGCTTAACACGCTTGCTGGTCAGGCATCTTATCCCTGATGCGTTACCGGGCCATACCATGGAAGATTCGGTCACTGCCGGGCTCGATTATGCGAGTCTGGACAAAAAAGAAAATAAGGCCCGCCTGCGACTGAATAGCATCGTTATTAATGCGACAAACAGCGATAACGGTGTGCTGGTGACCTATATCAATAATGGCAGGCTGCATCGTGTGCGTGGTCGCAATACGATTATGGCCGGTTATAACATGATGATTCCCTTCCTTGTGCCAGAGACGCCTGAAAAGCAAAAGGACTATCTGAGGATGAACGTCAAAGCGCCATTGGTGTATACCAACGTCGCAATCCGTAACTGGCGATCGTTTAAAGATGTGGGAATTCATGAGTTCTACTCGCCTGCTGCGCCTTACAGTCGGGTTAAACTCGATTATCCCGTCAGTATGGGGGATTACCACCATCCCCGGAATGCCGATGAACCCATGGTGGTTCATATGGTTTATGTGCCTACCTATCCCGGCAGTAATCTCACCGCGCGCGAGCAATTTCAGCGGGGACGTGCCTACCTGCTGGGCACCTCATTTGATACCCATGAAGCGATGATTCGTGAGCAGTTACAGGAAATGCTCGGGTCTGTCGGGTTTGATCATCAACGGGATATTGCCGGTATAACGGTTAACCGCTGGGCACACGGTTATGCCTATTACGCGAGTTCCCTGTTTGATGATATGGACAAAATGCCAGAGATTATAAAAGAAGCGCGTAAACCGATTGGGCGTATCGCTATCGCCAATTCTGATTCCGACTGGAGCGCCTACGCGCATGCTGCTATCGATCAGGCATGGCGAGCTGTTAATGAACTGGCAACGTTAGGCTAAGGAAAAATATTATGTATAAAACCATCCTGACGGGCGCTTTATTTATTTCTGCAAACAGTTTTTCCGCTACACCTGACGGCGAATATCTCTCACGTATTGCCGACTGCGCTGCCTGCCACACTAAAGAGGGCGGTGAACCTATGGCTGGCGGTAAAAAATTCCATACGCCATTGGGTGATATTTACTCAACGAATATTACGCCCGACAGTAAAGAGGGCATCGGCGCATATAGCTATGATGAGTTTGAACAGGCAGTGAGACGCGGTGTTGCGCCAGGGGGGCACTATCTCTATCCGGCAATGCCGTATCCTTCCTATTCAAAAATGACCGATGAGGATATTCATGCGCTCTATAGCTACTTTATGCATGAGGTGAAACCCTCCGGGCAAAAAAATCTATCGGCGGATATTCCATGGCTCTTTTCGCCGCGCTGGCCGCTGCGTATCTGGAACTGGATGTTTACTGACAAACCCGCTAACACGGCGAAGACGCCCGTCGGGCCTGTTGCTGAACTTATCCAGCGTGGAAAATATCTGGTCGAAGGTCCAGGCCACTGTGGCGCCTGCCATACGCCCAGAGGCATTGCTCAGCAGGAAAAAGCCTATGACAGTAGCGATGCTGCCTATCTCAGCGGCGCGATGATAGATGGCTGGTTTGCGCCCTCCCTGAGAAATAGTACTGTTCCGGATGAAGAGCTAAAGGATTTACTTCAGAAGGGCCGGAGTAAGCATTCCGCTATTACAGGGCCTATGGCTGAGGTCGTGACACAGAGTACACAATACCTGACGAATAACGATCTCACTGCGATCACCGCGTATTTATCAAGCCTTGATAATACTGTTTCTCACGCCGGGCAAAAAGTTCCTGCTACGGTATCAGCGCATCAGCCGGAAAACAGGGCGGGAAAAACCCTCTATTTCCGATATTGCTCTACCTGTCACGATGTTGAAGGGAAAGGAACCGACTATAACATTCCTTCGCTGATCAATAATTCATCAGTAGAAGCGGAGGATCCTGCCAATCTTATTCGCGTCATCGCTTTTGGCGCAGAAACACCGGTAACTCAGGGAAATATTCCTTACAAAATGCCCGCATATCACGGTCAATTAAACGCTCGGGAGATGCGCGACATCGTCAATTATGTAAGAGGGGAGTGGAGCGTTAATCAACAACCGGTCAAGCAACAACAAATAGAGGCGGTGATTAATAAAGGTCATTGATCCGTCAAGGGTTGCCGTTAACCGGGAGCACATCATTCCTCATCATTTATTGTCTGTCTTCTACAGACAAACGGCCCGGCTTTACCTGGCATACTAGCTTATCTGCTTTGGGCGTGGCGCGGCTCTTAACCTCACCCGGATATAAGCAATGTGGCCAGGCTGCTTAAAAGATGAATCCGGTAGCTATGCCAGCAGGGGAATGCTGAAAGTATCGCGACGTTTTTTATCCGGGCGGCAACGACGGGGAGTCAGCTATCGACGTTCAGGTTAAACTCTTTGCGGCCGGAATAAACCGCGCCAGAGGATCACAGCACGATGGGGCTTAACCTCTGGCGCGGCGGGTATTGCCTGATCAGAACGCTGAATAGTCCACTGGCGTAATGGCGTGGCGATCGAGATTTTTGCTCAACGCGCGCACGGTACTTTTCATCGGACACAGCGTGCCAACGTCCGTGACCCGGCAATCTGACTGTCGCCACTCTTCACGCAGCAGCGGGTGCGCCCGATCAACGGCTTGCAGATGACGCAGATCATCCATACTCTGCGCCTGGAAATAGACGTGCATAAACCGCTCGCCGCTCTTTCTGTCACGCCAGCGTTCAAACACCAGGCTGCTTCCCGGTGGAATGTTGCCGCGCGTATAACCCGGCAGCGTCCAGCTAAAGCCCATTAGCGTTCGCACCATCGCAATGTTGGTATCGTGCGCCACCAGCAGCAGCCAGCGCGTATCCGGCAGGCTATCCGCCGTTTTATTCACCCCTTGCTCTGCACCCTGCAACATGGCGTTAAGCAGGATTGAACCGCGTTTCCGGGCGGTATACAGCACATCATTTCCGAGATCGTAATTCTCCGTCAGCAGCGGCAGGATCGCGGTGATCTGGTCAGACGATGTTATTTTTCCCCAGGCCAGCTGGCTGACGGGCAGATTCTCACTCCATCCGAGCCGCAGTGTTTCCACCATGTTGGCCAGCACGCTCAACCCGTCAATCGAGGCCTTTCCGCTTTTACCCTGCTTAATCTGCCACGGTTTCTCAAAAAATGAGCAGTCTGCCCCGGGCAGACATACCGCATTTTTAAGCGCCAGCACGGCAGGCTGCAACGCCTGCTGGCGCGCGCTTAAATCACCCGCTTTTTCCTTTACCGCGGCCAGTTGTGTTGCCGGATCGGTATTGGTAGCTGGAAACGCTTCGGTCTGGAACAGCGGGTCGTTTTCACCCGGTACGACGTGAATGGCGACGCCGCAGCCGGGAAATGCGCCGTCCACCAGCGCCTGCGCAGTGGCGCGTGTGCGCTGCAGCGGGCTGGCGCGCACAAAGAGATCCTGCGGCTGCGGGCATCCGGCGGTGAGCAGCCCCAGTTCACGATAATGCTCGCCTTCCCAGCGTCCTTTATTCACCACGGCAGCATAGCCGTGGCCAGTAAGTTCACCATCCTGGGTGCTCCAGCTTGTCCAGGCGCGATGCGTGGCAGCCTCTATATCTTTGCGGTTTCCCGGCGTCGGCGGGCGAATGCCGTGGCGACTCAGTTCGACCACTTTTTCCAGCTGATACTGTGAATCCGCGTGCGCCTGCATGGCACCTGACCACAGCGCGCCGACAATCAACAGGCGTGCGGCGGCCTGACGGGTGAGTAGCATCATAATAGCGTCCTTAATGAGGTAATTAAGATGAATAGAGGGTGCGGCGTTCACTGGCGTTCAGTCTTGCCACCATCACAGCGGTGATAAAACACAACAGCGCAGACGCCAGACCGGCTGCAACCCAGAACAGCGACAGCGTGTGAAAGTCGTAGATCTTTTTGCCGTTCTCGATCACCGAGGTTTTATCGATGATGATACCGGTCAGAAACTCACCGAATCCTGCCCCGGCATAGCTGACAATGCCGATGGTGCCGAGTGCCGCGCCGGCCGCTTTGCGTGAAGAGATATCGACCGCCAGCAGTCCGCCGAGGAAGCAGGTCAGTGCCCCGATGGTGGCGCCGAAAATCACCATCGAAATGATATCGGTGTAGTAACTGTGTGGTGACCACAGCATCAGGGCAAACCCGCCGGTGTTCAGCAGGCTGATGAATCCGGCCATGATGCTGCGGTTACGGGCGAAGAAACGGTCAGACAGGATCCCGGCCAGTATGGTGCCGACAATACCCGCAATCGCATTGACGCCAATGATGGCCGAGGCTTCAACGGTGGTGTAACCTTTGCCCTGTTGCAGAAAAAAGATGCCCCAGGAGTTCACGCCGTAGCGGTCGATATACATAAAGGCTGAGGCCAGCGCCAGCGTCCAGAGCGCCGGATTACGCAGCGCCAGCAGCTGATTTTTCAGGATTGAGCTTTTGGCCTCGTCTTCTTCCATCGGCTCATTACTGATCTGATGGATTGACGGAAAGCCGCAGCTCTGTGGGGAATCGCGCATAAACAGCAGCATCAGCACCACGCCTGCCGCGCCGAGCGCCGCGGTCGAGAGATACCCCATGTGCCAGCCGTAACCGGCAATCACCGCGGCGATCAGCATGTAAGTGATGGCCTCGCCAATATTATGTGCCGTCGACCAGATCGAATAGAACGTGCCGCGCTCTTTGGTGCCGTACCAGCGTGCCAGCGACACCGCGCACGGCCCTACGCCCATCGACTGCGCCCAGCCGTTAATGCCCCAGAAGATCGCCAGCAGCATCGCATTGGTGGTCATGCCCATCATCAGGTTCATGCCCGCGCTGAGTAACAGTCCCAGGCTCATAAAGCGCACCACATGGGCATGATCGGCGAGAAAACCGTTAACCAGCTTGCCGATGGCGTAGCTGAAAAATAGCGCCGAACCAATCATGCCGAGTTCTGAGGGGGAGATACCCAGCTCGACAAGCGCACTTTTGGCGACGGTAAACGAGAGGCGACAGACATAAAACGTCACGTACGCCAGCGTCATGGCAAGAAACGTCTGCCATCTGACAAAGCGAAAGCGTTGTGGATCAAAAGCACCGGCGCTTTGCTCAGGGCTGGTGCGGAAAAAACTGAGTAATCCAGACATCATCTTGTCTCCGATAGGCGGAGGTGCCGCTGATCGCTGTTGATCATCCATGACGGCCAGATCCCTGTTTTTATGTAGAGTACAGAATCAGAAGCCCTGCCTGCCCAGGTTAGCGTAAACTTTGTTTAACCCACTGTTTTAACTGCGGATAGAGCGCTTTACTTGCCAGTAATACCGGGTTGCCGTCGGCCAGGCCGTTCGCCGCCAGGTAGTCATTTGTGGTGCCACCCGCTTCGCGCATCAAAACGATGCCCGGCAAGCCATCCCACGGATTCATATGCGGTTCGTAATAGCCGATCAGCCGTCCGGCCGCCGCCCAGGCGCTCATCAGCGCACCCGACCCATTGCGCACAAACATGCCGCCATGCTGTAACAGCGCCTCGAGGAAGGGCAGGAAATCAGCCGCTGAAACGCGATGTGACGTCCCGACACCCATCACGCCGCCCGCCACATCGCTGGCCGGGTGTGGCGTAATTCGCCGATCGTTCAGCCAGGCACCGTGCCCTTTAAGCGCGTGAAAAAGTTCATGATGGTTAGGGTCATAAACCACGCCGATCACCGGTTCGCCATCGACTACAATCGCCAGTGACAGACACCAGGTATGCAGGCCGTTGAGAAAACAGCTGGTCCCGTCGATCGGATCCACCACCCACAGCACCCGGCTGTTGCGAGCAGCCGTGCCGCTCTCTTCACCTAAAAACCCATCATCAGGAAATGCCTCGGCAATCCGCTGCTTAACGAAGGCTTCCACCTCGCGATCGGCGCGGCTTACCACGTCCTGCAGGTCAGTGCCTTTGTGGTCGGTCTGCAACTTTTCACGCTGCTGGTAGAACTCATCAGCCAGCTTTCCCCCTGACTCAGCAACACTGCAGGCGAAGCGGTAGCGCGCCAAAAGCGAATCATCTTCATGGGTAGCCATAACATCTCCTTAATGAAAATGCACACGTGTGCATTTCGTAGCAAAAAATTAGCCCCGCAGGGCAGAAAGGAGTGTGGCGATTCTGCGGAGAATAATCTGTGATTCACTCCGCATAAAATTAATTTTCCATTACGCGCTATTACGAACTATTAATTTCACCGGGACGGCGCGATGTCGGGAGGGCAGATCAAACCGGGCGATGCGCGTCACCAGCAGGTCGACCGCCTGCTGCGCCAGCCCCTCGGTATCCTGCTGAACGGTGGTGAGATTGTAAGGATCCCAGTCAGCCTGCGGAATATCATCAAAGCCGATGACCGCCGGAAGGGGAGTGTGACTGCCGAGCGAGCGCAGGCCGTCCATCGCGCCCAATGCCAGCATGTCAGTGGCGCATAACAGCGCCTGACAGTGGCTAAGCTCAATCGAGGCCGCACGACCGGCAGCGTATCCGCCGCCAGTAATAAAGCGCGCTGAAACGGATAAATCGGGAGTCAGCGAAGTTAGCGCCGAATAACGCTCGCTGGTGCTGAAATTCGAGAGATCTTCGCCAATAAAGCCAATATTACTCCATCCCTTCTGGCGACAATAATCGACCATCAGCTGCATGCCCTGCTGATTATCACTGGCGACACGATCGCAGCCGGCTAAATCCGCATGACGATTGATCAGGGTGACCGGAATTTTACGCTCCAGATACTCCTCCGCCAGCAAAAGAGGCGGTGCGCCAGAGGTAATGATGACGCCGGCAACATGATAACTCAGTAGCTGTTTAAGTGACGGGGCGAGCTGGTCAGGATCATCGGCGTTCATCAACAGCGGCATAAAGCCGTGTACCGCCAGTTGATTCACCAGCGGGGAGAGCAGTTTGCTGCGGAAAGGGTTATCGAAACCGGCGGTGATGATGCCGATGAAATTACTGCTGCCGGTGTTCATGGTTCGGGCGATGATATTGACCTGATAGCCCAGTTGCTCAGCCGCATGCATGACTTTGGCGCGCGTCTTTTCGGCAACCGACGCGCCCGGTGTAAAGGTTCTCGATACTGCCGAGCGAGAGACGCCCGCCAGCCGCGCGACATCCTCTGCCTTGACCCAGTTTTTCCCTTTTACCTTCATCCGTTCTCTTACCCTGTCAATGTGCCCTGAATGCCTGCGCCGCTAAAATGGGCTCTGAATGGATTAACCCTGGAAACAGCCGCTAAATCAATGTCGCCAGGCGCTTATAACCTTGCTGCAGGCTGGGGGGATCAGGGCCATGAGCAGTGTAGTGGCGACACAAGCAGGATGCTGCCTGGCGCAATAATTAGCATTGATGCCGCGACAAATCCACATCCCCGCCTGCTGCGGGGGTGCCCTGATGGAAAATCAGCTGCCAGCGATCGCTGTCACCGCGTACCCAGCAGGAACAACGCAGGGCAGCGAGCCTGTTTTGCGGATTGACGGTGCGGTAATTCACAATGACAGCGTCTGCTGCCGGGCGGATAAGTGAAAAATCACTGCTGACAATTACCGGCACATCTGCTTCGCCTGTCAGCGACGCTATCGTTTCCACCCGATCCACCATAACACCTGAGCGGGTAATTTCTCTGAATTCAGGATGGAGTATCTGTTCAAGCCATTCCCGGTCATTTCGTCTGGCAGCATGCAGGCTGCATTCCAGCGCCTTTAACTCTTCCAGCAGCGTTTCGCTCATCTGATTACCTGTTCCTGATGACAAAAAATTACCCTGACTCCCGAAAACGCCGCTATACGACATGCTTGCGGTTCAGTTATGTTACTGATGACCCTAACTTTTCCGCAGGACATCACGCATGAACGACTCAGTGCTTCTGAAAGCGTTTGTCGCAATAGCCACAATTATTTTGCTCTGGCTGGAGTTCAGGCCGCAGCAAAGAAAAATCAATCCCAACCCGACGATCGCCGCGGCTGATGCCAGCGAACGCCATGCCTGGCGTTTTACCCGATGGGGCAGCCGGATTGTGCAGATTATCTTAGGGATATATCTGCTGTGGATCACCATCAAATACCTGATTACCTGACCCGCGTTTTAGATCCGTGCGCTGCTTTTCTACGCTCAGGTGATCCATAAATCGATCACCACGCAACCACTTTGCCAAAGCGGTCTAAGAACTGCAGGCCGGGTTTGCCGAGTCTTGAGACAAGAGTATCGACGATGTCCGGAACGGTTTCTTCAAGACTGAATGCGGCATTGTCTCCTCCCAGCTCCGTTCGAATCCAGCCGGGTGCCAGCAGCAGCAAAGATCGAGCCGGATGCACTTCAGCTGCGCGGGCTGCATAGCTCCGCATGTACTGATTCAACGCGGCTTTGGTACCGCGATAGACCTCTTTCCCGCCTTTGGTGTTATTAGCAATACTGCCCTGACCAGACGACATAATGCCGATCAGGCCCTGGGCGGTTACCCGATCCTGCAGCGCCTCAATGGTACGCATTGGCGACAGTGCGTTGGTTATCATAAGCTGGGCAAATTCTTCGCTACTCACCTCAGCGATAGTGTCATCCTGATTGCGATTGGCGCTGCCGGCATTGATAAACAACATATCGAAATGCTTATCCGCCAGCCGGGTATGTAAATCAGCCAGCTGAGTCCGATCGGTTATATCCAGCTGCTCGATTGTCAGCCGGTGCGGATAGTGCTCAGACAGATTATCGAGCGCAGGGGAGCGGGCGGCTCGGATGGTGGCCGTGACCTGCCAGTCACGTCGGAGGAATTCTTCAGCCATCACCAGGCCGATGCCTCGTGAGGCGCCAATCAGCAGGATATGCGGTGTCGCAGACGGCAACGTTGTGTCAGCCATAGTAATCACTCCGGATTTGATGAACCAAACCTGAGCTTACCGACATTTAAGGATTGCACCAGACGCGTAGTATGCAACACTCGGTTGCATCAAATGCAAACTGGCGGGGTCACTGAAATGCAGGATATCGATCTGAATTTGCTAAAGGCGCTGGATGCGTTGCTGGCCGAGCGCAGCGTCACGCATGCGGCCCAGCGGATGGGCCTGAGCGTCTCGGCAATGAGCCGCAATCTGACCCGATTGCGCGCTGTCACCGGCGATCGGTTGCTGGTCCAGGCGGGACGTCAGTTAGTGCTGACTCCGTATGCCGAGGGACTGACTGAGCGGGTAGCGGAGATCGCCCGCAGCGCTTACGCCATCCTGCAACCGACCCGGCAGGTGTTAGATATCGCCACGCTTGAGCGCAGCTTTACCCTCAAGGCCAACGAAGGATTTATCGATCTGATCGCCGATTCACTGATTCATCAATTGCTGAAGACGGCACCGCAGGTCCGCCTGCATTTTGTCACCAAAAGCGACAAAGATGCCCGGCCGTTACGCGAGGGAGCGGTTGATCTGGAGATTGGCGTGCTGGGTACCGATGCGCCTGAACTGATGACCCGCACCTTATTCACCGATCGCTTTGTGGGCATCTGTCGCAGCCAACATCCGCTGCTTCAGGCACCCGGCGTAACGGCTGAACGTTATGCCAGTTATCCGCACGTAGTGGTATCAAGGGAAAATATAATCTATGGTCCGGTAGATGCTGCGCTGGCGGGCGAGGGCTTATAGCGCCAGATCCTGATGGTTGTTCCCGGCTTCGCCAACGCCATTAACATCGTACGCCAGACCGATCTTATCGGACTGGTCCCTTTATCGGCGCTGGGATGGTTGCCCGCCAGTCCACAGCGCGCCGGGCTGGCCGAATTTGCATTACCGGTGGTCACGCCCGCCATCAAAATCTCAGCTATCTGGCATCCCCGGCTGCACGCCGACCCGGCGCATCGCTGGTTGCGTGAAACCCTTGTCTCACTATGCCAGCGCAAAGCTGGCGAATAACGGGGTCAGCCAGGGTATTCAGCGACGGGAGGGAAACAGTGGAGCAGGTTTACGGCGCTACACCGGTTGCGCGATGAGGGATTCAAACCGACCAGGATGCACTCCACCGCCTCGACTATCCGTCACGATGATAAGAGTCAGTCCGCTGAGGGCGTGTTCCCGACATCCCTTCAGCGGTCACCGCAGCGTGACGGGTTCCCGGCACGGCGATAGCGGAATGACCGCTGGCATGGATCGCAAGCGGTGAGCAAACCGAGCAGGTCATCATCGATATGCTCAGTGAAACGCGGTCTGACTGTTACCACCTCGGTGAAACAGAGCCCGATGCAATGAGCCTTATCAACCTGTTTTGCGGCACGCCGCCAGCATATCGTCGGCGGCGACGTACTCGCGCGTCTGTACGCCGGTGATCCCCAACAGGGTAGAAAACAGGTTGTCCTGAGAGTAGGCGTGCGCTGTCGCCTGCTGGCTCAGGCAGTGCCGGTCCACCGCGTAACGCTGCTGAAAGTCGGGGGAAAGCCAGATCAGCATCGGTATCCGGGTCTGCACGGCAGGCGCAATCGCATAGGGCAGGCCGTGCAGGTAGACCCCGTTTTCGCCCAGCGACTCGCCGTGGTCAGAGAGATACACCAGGCTGGTGGTGAACCGATCCTGATGCGCCTTCAGCAACTCAACCGCTTTATCGACGATATAGTCAGCGTACAAAATGGTGTTGTCATAGGTGTTGAGCAGTTGCTGCTGCGAGCACTCCTGAATCTGTTTGGTTTCACAGGTTGGGGTGAATTTGCGAAACGCCGGCGGATAACGGTGACTATAGGTCGGCCCGTGACTGCCGATGGTATGCAGGACGATGATGCCATTGCCCTGCAGCTTGTCGATATACGCTTCCAGCCCATGAAAAAGCACCTCATCGTAACACTCGCCTTTAATGCACATGTCGGGCAGGTTCAGGGCATTAACATCCTGATTCGGCACCCGGTCGCAGGCGCCCTTACATCCCGCATCGTTCTCGTGCCATAAAACGCTCAGGCCCGCCCGCTGGATAATATCCAGCACTCCTTCCTGATGGCTGGCCAGCGCATCATCATAATGGGCGCGCGGCATGTTCGAGAACATGCAGGGGACCGAAACCGCCGTTGAGGTGCCGCATGAGGTGAAGTCAGGAAAATAGACCACCTCATCGTCAGCCAGCAGCGGATTGGTCGGCCGCGCATAGCCGCCCAGCGAAAAGTTTGCGGCGCGTGAGGTTTCGCCCACCACCAGAATGGTCAGATTGCGCTTCGCACCGTCCAGCATCTGCGGAAGCTGATGCGCGTCTTCGCCTATTTTCACCAGCGGCAGGTCAGCCTGATGGTGATGCTGGTAATAAGAGAGCGAGGCAGCGATGAAATTCGCCGGACTCAGGGCTTTGATCAGCTCATGATTATTGCGGATCAGCGAGGCGTAATCTTTGTAGAACAGCATCGCCACCAGCGCAATCATCACCAGCGAAGCGGCGACGTTGATCCCGCGGGCGACCAGGCTTTTCCAGCACGGCAGCGTCCTTTTAAATCGCGGCCAGAAAGCCAGCGTAGCCATCACAAAGCCGGTGAGAAACAACGCCGCTAACATTTTCGGCGTGAACAGCGCCATGCTCTCGGCCGGCGTGGTATCCACAATGTTGGTGATCATCGATCGGTCGAGCACGATGCCGTAGTGCTGAATAAAATACTGCGCCGTGGCTGCGGCGATAATAAACAGCGCGATGGTTATCCTGTCCAGCCAGAGAAAGGAGGCGAGGGTGACCACGATATAAATCACGCTGAACGCCACCAGCGGCATGCTGAGGAAGAACAGAATATTGCCGACGCTGTTCAGCGGAACTAAATCCAGCGCCTGCCGATAGAACGGGAGATTGAGAAAAAATGAGATGTATAACGAGAACAACACAATATAGGTAACGCGGTGCAAAACGGGCTTACTGAAGTGCAGTTGAGACATAAAGGTATTCCATGACCTGAGAAAGAGTGACCGGTACATATTCAGCTACCAGCTTATTAAAATTCATTAACTAAAATTCTGATGCCGGAACCCCTGGCAAAAAAGGTAAATACGCCACTAACCCGTATCACTTATTGAAACAGGTGATTACTAAAGGGCTTGCATCATATTTTCTCCGATGTCTATAAGTTGCCGAGCGTAAAAGTGAAGTAAATCTAAACTAAAAGCCGTTATTATCAGGGAAGGGCTGCGTAAGTATGAGATGTGCATCACGCTAAACCTGATTACCAGGCCTGTCTGTTTCTTTACCCGGTATTGCAGGTGGTTTGCTCACAGAAACAGTCGCTTCGCTACCGCCTGATTGCGGGCATTTGCAAGCAGCCGCGGGCGATAAAAAGCGGGATCGCAGCAACGGGGAGAGTGAGCTTTCAGGCGGAACGGGCGACGTAGCAAGCCCTGACGCAACAGGTCACGGGCAAGCGGGTGAAAAGCGGGCAGTTCAGCGGGGCGGGTACGCCCTGGCAGGCGCACCCGATTGTGTCAGGGTTTCCAGCGGCGCAGGGCCGTCTGATCTTCATACGGCATTTTTGAGGGCAGTGAGATCAGCTCAATCACGCTGCCCCACGGCGTGCGGCCATAGCAGAAGAAGTTGTTTTCGCCGGTCTCGGTCGGAAACATCAGCGGCTGAGGCGCGGTAAACATTTTGCCGCCGGCACCTTCAAACAGGCTGATGGCCTGGTAGATATCATCAACGTACACCGCGAAATGCTGTAACCCATAGTCGCTGGGACGCACCGGCTGACTCTGCTCCGGCCCTTTCATCTCGAATAGCTCAAGTCCTGGTCCGTGCTTCAGCGTCATCATCCTGACCGTGGTAATGCGGGTACCCGGAAACAGGTTGAGGATGCTTTCAGTCTCTTCGCCTTTCACGTCCTTATCAGCGGGCGACACCGAGTCGTAAATCACTTCAGCGCCAAACGCCTCCGCAAAAAAACGGGTCGCTTGATCAATATCAGACACGGTGATGCCGACATGGTCCATACCGCGAACAGTCTCGACAGACATAATTTTCTCCTGGGATGTGATTAAGTGTTGAAACAGCGTGCAAAGGGGTCAATCAGTCCGGTCTGGCTGCGATGGCGGCCAGCGCCGCGGATTTATTTACCGATGGAGATAAGCCTGGTATAGAATTAAACATCAATAAACCACCTGTAAGTCGCCACTGAGTCAACTTTATGTCTACCTCTTTCACCGCTGAGTCACTGCGGGGCATTACAAACTTTGTCATTACGGCAAAATCGAGCAGCTTTACCGAAGCCGCCGAGCAGCTGGGTATTACGAAATCCGCGGTTGGTAAAAGCGTAGCAAGGCTTGAGGAGCGGCTGGGCACGCGCCTGTTTCACCGTTCAACCCGCAAACTGAGCCTGACCAGTGACGGCGAAGCCTATCTTGCAAGCTGTCTGTCGGCACTGGAGATTCTGGACTCGGCGGAGAACAGCCTCAGCCGACGTCAGGACAATCCGGCAGGCACGGTGCGTATCGACATGCCGGCATCTTTTGGCCGCAACCTGATGATGCCAGTGCTGCTGGATCTGATTAGCCGTTATCCGGCGCTGCGGCTGGCGCTGACGTTTAATGACCGGCTGATTGATCCGGTGGAAGAGGGCGTTGATCTGGTTTTGCGGCTGGGCGAACTGCAAAGCACCGATGAGCTGATCGCCCGTCGTCTGAGCCGTCAGCGTCTGATACTGTGCGCATCGCCCGATTATCTCAGGCAGCATGGCACGCCCACCGACAGCGAGTCGCTAAAAAAACACTGCTGCATCATGGGATTGCGGCGGGGCGCCCCGCTTGCATGGCGGCTGCGTCCTGCTGGCGAACGGGAAATAAAATACGTATCGGGTAACGCACACCAGATCAGTGACGGCGATGCAATGCTGCTGGCCTGCCTCGGCGGCGCTGGGGTGGCGCAGTTTCCGGAAGCGATGGTGAACAGCCATATTGCGGCAGGCAGCCTGGTAGCGATTATGACCGATCATATGCCGGTTCCGGTTGAGCTGAATGTCGTATGGCCCCGCACCCGCCACCTGATACCTAAAGTCCGCATTATCGTCGATGAACTGCTCAAAAAAGCGGGCGAAGGGGTTTTCGGCGACCTGAGGTAGAAATTTTGTCGACGCTCAGGCGAATGCCGGGCTGTTTATCAACTCTGAGCACACGTCTATCCTGACCGTCCCGCTGCGCCTGCGCTATCTGACTGGCTTCCTCAACCGGAACCCGCGATACACAGGTCGGCTCAAACGTGAATTTTACTGACAGGATAGGTGTTATGCCATTTGCTCTGTGGGCGCTGGCGATCGGTGCATTCGGTATTGGTACTACTGAATTCATCATTGCTGGCCTTTTACCCGTTATTGCCACCGATTTTAACGTCACGATTCCGGTTGCCGGCTCGCTGGCGACCTCCTACGCGCTGGGTGTATTTGTCGGTGCGCCCGCGCTGATTATTTTCGGCTCAAAAGTCCCGCGTAAAGCGATGCTGGTCTTCCTGATGGGGCTGTTTGTGGCGGGCAATCTGGTGACGGCCTTTGCGCCGACGCTGGGCATGGCGATTCTGGGCAGAATTATCACCTCGATGACTCACGGTGCATTTTTTGGCATCGGTTCAATTATTGCGGCTGATAGTGTGGCTCCGTCGAAGCGCGTCAGAGCCATTGCCTTTATGTTTATGGGCTTAACCGTGGCAAACCTGATTGGTGTACCGGTCGGTACCTGGCTTGGTCAGCACCTCTCGTGGCGGGATGCTTTTATAGCGATTGCGGTGATCGGCATCATTACGGTAATCGGCATTGCCCTGCTGATCCCGCATCAGCCGCGGCCAGAGAACCACAACTTTGCCGATGAGTTTAAAGCTTTCAGAAACGTCAACGTGCTGCTGGCGATGGGCATTACCGTCTTCGGGCCGGGCGCGTTCTTTACCTCGATAACCTACATCGCACCGATGATGACGGAGCTGGCGGGATACCGTGATAGCAGCCTTAGCTGGCTGATGCTGCTGTTTGGGCTTGGTCTGTTTGTCGGTAACCAGTTGGGTGGCCGCTACGCTGACCGGGCGCTGATGCCGATGCTCTACGTGACGCTGGCTGCCCAGGCCATGGTGCTGATGGTGTTTAATTTCACCATCCATAGCCAGCTGATGTCGGCTATCTGTATATTCCTGATGGCGGCCTTCGGATTCGCCACCGTTTCACCTATCCAGAAGCGGGTGATGGACAAAGCGCGGGCGGCAGGCGCACCCACGCTGGCGGCCGCGGTTAACATCGGCCTGTTCAATCTCGGCAATGCGGTTGGTGCCTGGCTGGGTGGCGCAGTGATTGCTGCCGGATTCGGTCTGCAGTCACCAAACTGGGCGGGTGCAGTGTTATCCGTGATTGCGCTGATACTGGCGGTATTATCCGGCCTGACCGATAAAACCGGTCAGGCTGTCGGGCAACATTAATGTTGCTGGCCGGTGGGCAATCAACCCGATTGGCTTACTGGCCAGAAGAGATCTTTATTGCGTGGGGCGGGGTATGGGTGACAAACAGATATCGCGTTTACCTCAGGTGCGGCTGTAGCAGGTCTCTGCTGTGCCATTTATTCCGCTTTACGCTGAAAACAGGCTGCTGGCTGCTGAATTTTGCGCAGTATCTGCTTAACTGGATAACAATAGAAAGCCATCGCCAGCAGAGCCACGCTACCGGATGATCCGTTAACCTCCGTGAAAACCATCCGATCAAAACCATTAAGGACGTTATGCTGATAGCTCAGGTTTCGGATATTCATGCCTCATCTGAAAATGATCATCTCCAGCGATTTGAACAGGTGCTGACATGGCTGGCTCATCTGCAACCGGACATATTAGTGCTTACCGGTGACCTGACAGACGGCGGGTGGTGCGAAGGCGATAAACAGATCGCTGAACGGCTGGAACGGCAGAATTATCCTTCACTCGTCCTGCCGGGAAACTCCGACGATCGCCATCTGATGGCCATGAGATGGGGAAGTGTGGGAAGATCTGATACGCCGACGCAAGCTTTGCACTTTAGTCATCAAGCTGGAGGGCTGAGATTAATAGGGCTGGATTCAACCGTTGCTGGTCAGGATTATGGCAGCGTGAACGGGCATCTGGAATGGCTGGATAAACAACTCAACTATGCGGGGAATTCACCCGCGCTGCTGTTTATGCATCACCACGTCGTTGAATCTGGCATCCCGACCCTGGATGAATCGATGTGCAGAGGAATAGATTCGCTGGAAACGCTGATTAAAAACGCACCGGTCAGGCTGCTGGCGATTGCTACAGGGCATGTCCACCGGCCAGTAGCGGGCACGTTTGCCGGTATTCCAGCTTATATCTGTGGCTCCGTCTGCCCGGCCAATCCTGTGTGGTTCGGAACAGAAAACATTCCCCCGGTAGCTGAACCGCCTGCCTTAATGATTCATCGCTATGTCAACAACCGGCTTACCAGCCATCATGTCTGTGTGTGACCGGCAGATTAAACCCCACTCAAGACGAACTCCGAATCGCTGCTGGCTGAACGCTTCCATTATCTTTTCTCCAAAAATTTTCAGTTGATCAAATCGAACAGAGCATTGTTGAGCTGAGTATTCTTAGTGTCCTTCCCTCAGTCCGCTAATAAGGCGAACCGCTATCAAAACATAATGCGTTTGCCGCAAGCCTGCTTTTATCATAGCGTCAGGTAATATTTTTTAATCCGTAATGTTCAGGCTGTCGGGTATTCGGCAGAATAACCTCACCAAAGGGGAGGATGTATGGCCGTTGATCGTCATGGCGATATTACGTTGCCGATACGTAGTGAAATGCAGCCTGCATTTTCACCGGTAGTGGCATGCGTTGTGGACCGGCTACATCACAGCTTTCCGGCGCTGATACACAGCCTGTATGTATACGGAAGCGTGGCTGAAGGTCGGGCAAACATCGGGAAGTCCGATCTTGATATGACGCTGATCTTCAACCATCAACCCGAGCAGGAGACCAAAGCACAACTCGCGGCGGTTCAGTCTGAGCTTGAACAGCATAATCCTGCTGTCTCTAAAATCGATTTTGATTGTGGCTTGTTACAACAGGTGCTGCATCCCGGTAATCAGCTTAGCTGGGGATACTGGCTCAGACATCACTGTGTCTGCGTCTATGGAGAGGATCTCAGTCGCCGCTTTCAGCCTTTTAAACCGTCAAAAGCCATCGCGGTGGCGGTTAATGGTGATTTCCTGACGGTACTGGAGCGGTTAATTGCTGAAATGGATGCTTCTGTTGACCCAAACAAACAGTTGCAGCTTCAGCGCGCTGCGGCCCGCAAGATCATTCGGGCAACCAGCATTCTTCGTGGCGAACAAGACGCTGACTGGCCGGACACACTCCAGCAGCATCGCATCAAATTCATTGCCCGTTATCCGGCGTTAACCAAAGAAATGGATTATTTAATGGCTATCGCGCATCAACCTGAGGGCAATATACGTGATTTCCAGCACCGCGTCAGGGTCTTTGCTGAATGGCTTAGTGCGACCTTTCACCGCCAGCAGGGCTGAGCTGTGCCGGTAAAAGCAGCCGCCGGCTGGCGCACTATCTCCGTTCAGACGACGCGACTGAAACTCGCCTCTACCGACCGCCAGATCCTTTGTCTGCTCTGCCTGTTCGCGCCTCAATCAGCGGGTCGCTGTGCTGACTAAATCTGGTCATCGACAAAGATTTCCCATAGCGCCTCTACCGCGCGGGACATTCTCGCGGCTGGCCGAAAAAGCCGGATGTCGATCGGTATCCAGAGGGCGCTGTCTTCAGCGGCAGCAAGGCTAATCCTGCCAGCCTCAACGTCCGGGGCGGCCAGCGTTTCCGGCAGCCAGGCGATGCCATCGCCGGCTCTGACCATCGCCAACAGCGTTGCCGCCAAATCGGCGGTAAAAGCGAACTCCATCCCCCGTCTGGCGCGGTTAACCTGGGAGGTATTTGACAGGATCCTGCCGAGGCCGGACTCGGCTGAATAGGCCAGGAAAGGGAATTTCTTCCCGCCCGTTGCCTGCCAGAGCGGCTGTCGGGTATCAGGATCGCACTTTGAATAGGGCAGTAAGGTTTCCCGTCCAAGCCGGACGCTGAGATATTTCGACTGGTCGAGATTGATGTGCATATGCGGATGGTAATAACAGAGCAGAAACTGCGCGTCGCCTTTTTCGATCATCCGCTCGCAGGCGCTCAGGGTATCAGAGAGCAGCCGGAATGAGCCAAAGCGGGCAATTTTTTCATTATTTCGCATCAGCGTCGGGAAAAAAGAAAATGACAGCGAGTGGGTGGCGGAAAAGATCACGTCCGGTCTGGCTTCGCCTGCCGCGTCGATAGCTTCACTTCTCAGGGTATACAGCGCGCGGATCAGGTCGGGGATTTGCGCGACAAAGATCTCTCCGGCTCGCGTCAGGCTGACGCCACGCCGATTTCTTTCAAACAGCGGCGTGCCCAGCCACTCTTCCAGCGAGACAATTCTCCGGCTGAATGCAGGCTGTGTCACATATCGTGCAGCTGCTGCGCGCGAGAAATTGAGCGTCTGCGCCAGCGCAACGCAGTCTTCAAGCCATGTTAACTCTAAGTGATGCCTGTTTTGCATTACAGCCTGCCTTTTTGGCATTAGAACGAAGTCCGGTTACTGCTTAGGATGAATTCAGACAGCACACTTAGGCCACTGATCACCACGTTGCTGCATTATGCCCATAAACAACCGGCATGAGCCAGCGCAGGCCGCAGAGACTTAAGCGTAATCGTATTTGACTGAAAACTGCCGGAGAAAACATGCGTATCCTCGATGTTGTAGAAATAACCAAACCGATTGCTTCACCCATTCGTAACGCCTACATCGACTTCAGCAAAATGACCGCCAGCCTGGTCGCGGTGGTAACAGATGTTGAGGTAGATGGACGCCGGGTAGTGGGATACGGCTTTAACTCTAACGGCCGTTATGGTCAGGGTGGTCTGATCCGTGAACGTTTCCGCAATCGCATTCTGGAAGCCGAACCTTCCAGCCTGCTGAACGCCGGTGGCGACAACCTGGATCCGCACAAAATCTGGGATGTCATGATGAGCAACGAGAAGCCAGGCGGCCACGGCGAACGTTCTGTTGCGGTCGGCACGCTCGACATGGCGATCTGGGATGCGACCGCAAAAATTGCCAACAAGCCGCTTTTCCGTCTGCTGGCCGAAATGAAAGGCGTTGAGGCTAATCCGCGCGTATTCGTCTACGCCGCGGGTGGCTATTACTATCCCGGTAAAGACCTGAGTGCGCTGCGTCAGGAAATGCGCGGCTATCTCAATCGCGGCTACACCGTGGTGAAAATGAAGATCGGCGGTGCCTCAATTGATGAAGACCGCCGCCGGATTGAAGCCGTGCTGGACGAGATCGGCAGTGAAGGGCGGCTTGCGGTTGATGCTAATGGTCGTTTCGATCTGGAAACCGGCATTGCCTACGCCAAAATGCTGCGTGAATATCCGCTGTTCTGGTACGAAGAGGTGGGCGATCCGCTGGATTATTCATTGCAGGCCGCGCTGTCGGAGTTCTATCCAGGTCCGATGGCGACCGGTGAAAACCTTTTTTCCCATCAGGATGCCCGTAATTTGCTGCGCTACGGCGGGATGCGGCCGGATCGCGATTATCTTCAGTTCGACTGCGCGCTCTCTTATGGCCTGGTTGAATATCTGCGCACCCTCGAAGTGCTGAAACAGTTTGGCTGGTCACCGTCACGCTGCATTCCGCACGGCGGCCATCAGATGTCCCTCAATATCGCTGCCGGTCTCGGTCTGGGAGGCAACGAAAGCTATCCGGATCTGTTCCAGCCCTACGGTGGTTTCCCGGACTCGGTGAAGGTCGAAGCGGGGCACATCACTATGCCAGAGTTGCCTGGTATCGGCTTTGAGGGCAAATCGGATCTGATTAAAGAGATGCGGGCGCTGGCGGAATAAGTCGCGGCTTACCTGATGATATAACGCCTGCTGGTTTTACCGGCAGGCGTAGCGGGAACGGCATCTGAATCGGTCAGGTCATCAGCGCCGCAACAGGTTCGCGCTGCGGTATTTCCTGCATTATCGGGAAAGCCGCCGCCGGATTGACCCGCTGGCAGGCATGACCTGCAGGCCGCCGCCGTTAATCACGCTTGCGACGGTGTTTAACTGCGGGTGAACTGCCATCCCTACCGCTTCAGCGCAAAATTGCGGACCGGCCATTCGCGCCACGCACCGTGATTACTGAATAGTGGTGTTCTCCCATCGTAAAATTCAAACGCTCGGGCGACGGAACTATTTTGTCGTCGCAACCAAAAAATAATAAATAACAGCTGGCTGATATTTAAACGGATCTGAATTCAGTATTTCCTCCCCCTACACCTGTTCCAGACGAGGAAGTGAATATGAATGACAATGTATTCAACGGTAATACGCCGATCGGAAAAAAACGCTGGACGATAATATTACCCGCCGTTTTTATTATGTATACCATCTCCTTTTTCGACCGCGTTAATATCGGCATGGCGCTGCCGCATATTGTTGCTGAACTGAAACTCACGCCGGTCGAGGCGGGCTGGCTTGGCGGCGCATTTGCCTGGGGCTACGTGGCGACGCAGTTTACGGCGGGCTGGCTGGCACTGCGTTTTGGCTCGCGACGCGTCATCGGACTGAGCCTGTTTCTGTTCGGCGCGTGTGCCATGGCAACCGGCCTGACGCGAAACTTAACAGAACTGATCGCGGTGCGCTTCTTACTTGGTCTGGCAGAGGGGCCGATTCAGGCGGCGACAGCAATGTTTCTGGCACAGTGGTTTATGAAGCGTGAACGTGGCCGGGCTTTTGGTATCTGGAACCTTAGCCTGGGGGCCGGAGCCTTTCTTGCCGGTCCGATTTCGGGCTGGATCCTGGCGCACCACGACTGGCGAATGATGATGGTGATTGAGGGCGCACCGGCATGGCTGTTCTGCATCCTGTGGTTTTATCGCATCCCCAAAAATATTCAGTCTGCCCGTTGGTTGACTCAGGAAGAAAGAGAGGTGATTCAGGCCGATCTGGCTTCCGAACAGGCTCACTACGTGAAGGAAAAGTCGGACCCCTGGTGGACTATATTGCGCATTCCTGCACTCTGGCTGATGCTGATTGGCTATTCTCTGCATAGCATGCTGGCTTACGGATTTACCCTGTGGCTGCCGACGGCGCTCAAGGGATACGGCACGCTCAGCGAATTTATGGTGGGGTTTATCAGCGGCTTACCTTTCCTGATGACCATGGCTGGCATCTGGTACATCACCCGGCGATCGGACAAATATAATCAGGAACGCCGTCTTCACGCCGCCATTCCAACCGTGCTGTGCGGCATCGCGCTGGCGGCTGCGGCCTTTGTGCCCGCTTCGCTCTACTGGCTGCAGATCATGCTGTTTATGTTTGTCGGGCTGACGATGAAAATGCTGGTGCCGCTGGTCTACGTGCGTCTGACCGAGATTCTGCCGACCAAAAAGGCAGTACCGGCGGTGGCCTTTGTCGGTGGCTGCAGCAATTTTATTGGCCAGTTCGGCGGGCCGCTGGTGGCCGGTTATCTGAAGCATCTGGCTGGCGGAACCGATATGACGCTGGCCTGGGCGGTGCTGGGACTGTTTTCGATCATCGGTGGTGTTCTGTTCGCCATGGCGGTGGGGCGAAACGAAAATGCCTGGGATATGAAGCCAGCTTTCCGGGCTAACCGTAGTCACTCGTTGTCTGCGCATAAATAACTCCGCCTGACCTGACCGGGTCGCCTTGCTGTAACTCAGGCGTTCGGGATGAGTGCCGATCAGCAATCCGGCAGGTCAGCGGCAATCTGCTTTCCGCAATGCGCCACAGCAAGCCAGCCCGGTATCAGCAATCAGGAGACAGGTTGCGCCGGACTGACTCTCTGCTTCAGGCGAAAAGCGGACCGATAGAGTCCAGAACGGGACAGGATCGGTTGGCAAGATAGAATAATTTAATCCGGTTTGCTATTCATTGGGCTTAGGTAATAAAAACGGCGCTACCGGAGGAGTAAAGATGAATTTTTATCGCAGTAAGGAATTTACCGCTGCAAAAGCCTGGGATGCTCAACCTATTGCCAGCTTCGATAATATCAGCGTCAAACTGCACTGGACCGATCAACCTTACCAGTGGCATATCAATGACGGGCAGGAAGTTTTTGCGGTTATGGCGGGTTGTGTTGAGATGTTCTACAAAGAAAACGGTGAAGTTAAAAGCAGGCAAATGAACGCCGGAGATATTTTTTATGCCAGCGAAGGCACCGAGCATGTTGCCCATCCACAAGGCGAAGCGCGCGTGCTGGTTATTGAAAAAGAAGATTCTATCTAGTCCGGTTTATCTTCACGCGCGCGTTATTGTTCCTGTCCGCTGCGGGCATTAAGCGGGCTGTCACAGGTTCTCACAACCGTTGTGCAACAGGTTAGCTGTTGAGCGATCAGACACGGTTACCAGAGTTTAACCCTGAGGCGTGCGACTGAATCTGGCAGCCAGTAAAACTGCCAGATTCTCGCCCGGCCTGGTTATCAGTCAGCCACTTTGATAACGATTTTGCCAAAAGCACCACGCGAGAGATGCTCAAAAGCCTCTACTGCCTCGTTGAAGCGGTAAACCTGTTCAATAACCGGCTTGATATTATGTTTGTTCAGGAAGGAATTCATCCGATCAAACGAGGAGCGGGGGGCAACCGCAATGCCACGGATTGTCGTCTGGCGAAAAATTAACGGCATCAAATCCAGCTGCGCCGCCTGACCGGTCAGAAACCCGACCTGAGCTATCGTTCCGGCCACTTTGGTCGCCGCAATCGACTGGTTGATGCCGTTGCCGCCGGCGACTTCCACCGTTACGTCAGCACCCTTACCCTCGGTCAGTTCCAGCACTTTGCTTTCCCATTGAGGATATTTTTTATAGTTAATTCCCTCATCCGCCCCGAGCGCTTTAATCCGATCGAGGTTGGCGTCGTTGCTGGATGTTGCAATCACACGAGCGCCGTAGGCATGCGCTATCTGAGCAGCAAAAACCGAAACGCCGCCGGTTCCCTGTACCAGAACGGTTTGTCCGGGCTGCAGGTTGCCAATATCCATCAGTGAGTACCATGCCGTCAGGGCGGCAATAGGAAGGGTAGAGGCTTCCTCATCGGTCATGTTGTCTGGCGCTTTCACGGCGCTGTCCTGATGAAGAATCATATATTCGGCCAGGCCACCGGGTAACGGCATGCCAATACACCAGGCCGGTTCATCGGCAGCCGGTTCGCCATCCAGCCAGCGGGAATAAAGATGTGAGTTAACGCGATCGCCGATGCTGAAACGGGTTACCCCTTCACCGGTTGCCACCACGGTTCCGGTCGCATCAGAGACCGGGATCAGGTTTTGAGGAACTTTATCAGCAGCTCACCCGGACCTGGAGCAGGCGTCTCATCCTCTTCGGGTTTTAAGTTTTCAAGACCAAAATCTTTTAATAACCAAGCTTTTATTGCCGTCATTTCCTGTGTGTCTGTAACAGAGAGGGCAATGCCAGGCAAAGCGATTGCGGCTAAAAAGCCAACAAAAAGATCGTCAGTGTTACTGCAGGAGAAACAATCCGGATGGGTTATACTCTGCACTATCACAATTTTGGTCATTAGATTGCAGCGGAGTTAAAAACAAGTGCGCCCGAACATGCTTGAGCTGATGGACATTTTTGTTCAGGTGGTTGAGCTACGCAGCTTTACCCGCGCCGCTGACGCTCTGCAGTTACATCGTCCTGCGGTCAGTAAGTCGGTGAAGCAACTGGAAGATACGCTGGGCATCAAACTGCTGCATCGCACCACGCGCAGTCTGAGTGTGACGGCCGAAGGAGAGGAAATTTATCTGCGTGCCAAAGCGCTCCTGACCGATGTCGGCGAAATGATGGCCTCTTATTCGCCCAGTCAGCCGCCGCATGGCGAGCTTCGCATAGATGCTCCGCTGGCCCTGACGCACAGCATCCTGATACCCAGGCTGGCGGATTTTCAGGCTTTATATCCGCAGATCACCATTGTCTTAACGGCTTCAGATCGTCTGACCGATCTGATTACCGAAGGCGTTGACTGTGTCATTCGCCTCGGTGAACTGGCGGATTCAAATTTTATTTCGCGGCGTATCGGCGACCTGCAGATGGTGACCTGTGCAGCGCCGTCCTATCTGAAAACCTATGGCACCCCTAGAACGCCGGATGATCTTGCCGATCATAAGGCGGTGCATTTTTTTAGTGAACACAGCCGCGATGTCCAGGACTGGAAATTTGTGGTTAACGGTGAGGTGGTTTCACGGCGTCCGTTAGACAGTCTGCGGGTTAACAATTCAGATGTATTGTTATCCTGTGGCCTGGCAGGTCTCGGTATTCTCCAGGCACTGCGTACGGCGTTAGAGCCTTACATCGCAGCCGGCAGGCTGACGGAGGTGTTAGCGGATTACGCAACGGTGACAAAGCCGGTTTCTATTCTCTACCCTGACCGACGCTACCTGCCGCCTAAAGTCAGGGTATTCATTGACTGGCTCTCTGAGTTATTCAACCAGCGTGATTAACGTTAATAGCGAATTTACTTACCGCTAGCGGTAATATGCTGACTCACTCAGAGGACGCAACGTGGCCTGCAGCAGTCTCATCAAGCGGGACAACCGGGCAGGCAGTGCCCACGTGCAGCGCAGGTCTGGCGTTACTGGACACGGACTTCATACGGATAAGTACATGATCACACTGAGACGGACTTTTATCATCCTATCGGCTGTTTTGATAAGCCTTCCGGCTTTATCACAGGTCAATACCCGCATTGATCTGAATAGCGGTCTGAACAGCATCGATTTAAATAGCGATGGCATAGCAGACGCTGTTTTTTCCGCCACCTATGACAATAACACCTCACATCCCAGTGAAACCCTCAGCATCTTTATCAGACAGGGCGAAAACTGGTTTATCGTGCCGGTCCCGGATGACGATGGCTTTACCTGGACAGACTTAAAACTGTCTGCTTCAGCACTCAAGGTGGGTGGGATTGAACTCCATCGCGATAAAGACAAAATTTATCTTATCAGGGCGGTCAAATATGCCGAGGGCGGCGGTGACCTTACCGATAAATCCCCGGTAAAATTTTCACGATTCAGATTAGAGGAAAATCGCAGCGATCCGGGAACGTCGGTATTTTACTGGGAGTCAGCAGGACTTTACCTCACTGAACAGAATTTTGATGACGTTGATGAAGCCTTTCAGCATCTGGAGATGGAAAAGTTCCGATGAAATACAAGGCGGCAATCGGGGTTTTGCTGCTGCCACTTTGCAGTCAGGCAAGTGATGAAAAGTTATATCGTGAACTGATACAGCAATCACTGAATCAACAGCCGCTTTGTCTCGGTGAAACGCAGTGGCCGGTTGCAATAACCGTCGGCAGTAATAGCTGGATTAATGCAAAAATGGAAGCGCTTGATGATGCGGGACTGGTTACTTCCCGGATAAAAACCGGCAAGAAAATCTGGTCGCTCACCGCTTATGGCCGGGCGTCATTCACTAAACATCATGATTTATGCTATGGCAGGATGCGCGTAAGATCGATCAACAGTGTCTCGAAAAATAACCCCGACCTTATTGACGTGACCTTTACATATTATATTCAGGCGCTCCCCGACTGGGCGAAAAATAAGTCAGTACGTGTTGCCAATACGGATGTTGATAATCTGGTGATGGGAGTGGATAAGGTGCGTTATCAGGCGTTTTTTAAGCGAGATAGTCAGGGCGCTCTGCGGCTTATCGGCGAACCGGAACAGCTTGATCTGCTGTATTAGGACAGCGCCTGATATGACAGGGTTAAAATTTACCTGCGCATCGGCCGGATGCTCGCAGTGGTAAAAACGTCACGGTCTGCCGGTACTTTCAACGCTGAACCGGGCATTTGCTCGCCGATTCAGCAGCAAATTTATTTCAGCTTTCGCCTTCAGGCTGAATGCTACAGCAGGTACTCGCGCGGGGTCACGCCCGGAATAGCGCGAAAAGCAGCAGCAAAAGCGGCCGGGCAGGAGAAGCCCAGTTGCCAGGCGACCTGCCTGAGCTTCGTCAACACGGCGGAGCAGCTGCGTGCCGAAGATTACCGGGAAATGAACGAGTTGCTGTTCTGTTTTCTCGATAAACCTGAAGCCCGTTATTGCGCATCTAAAGCCTGACAGCACGCCCGGCGATCGCCATCTCCGGGCCTTTTTAGGGTAATGCGGCGGTTACGATTGGCCGCCAGCAGCATCCGGTTTCACTGCCGGGTAATGTTAGCTTCCACCGATCAGATGCTGGCAACGCTTGCTGGCATCCCAGTTGGGTTGCGGAATTTGTTTAAATTCACTAAACACCTTGCGCGGATCGGTATCTGACCTGATGGCATAATCGGCAGGAATTTCGCGTACGCCATAATTAACCGCAAAGTAGTAGCGTTTCCCGGGCTGTGAGATCACCGGAATCCACTGTATACCGGTATAAGTCGTATAAGTGGTCATATTAAACCGGGCCGGAGCGGCACTATAAATTTGCTGAACAGCGATCAGTTTACCCGGCGGCAATTTATGGGTGATGAGCTTTTGATTCATATCCCACATATCAGGGTTCAACTGATAGCGTTCCATGCGATCGTAGCAGTCTCCTTTTTTCTCATAAAAAGAGACGTATAGCATCCCGCGCTGATCTTCTCTCTGCTGAAGCACCAGAGTCGCGGCATCCGGACCGGAATAATCTTTATAATTCAACGGAAGTAAGGCAGAACAGCCTGATAACATTAACGCAGCTAGCGGTAATACCCATTTTGCAGATAACGACATAAGCGCTTTTCCCTGAACACGGAGAGGAATGTTATCGGCACGCTGTGCTTGTTGCTTTACTGATTTTGTGGGTCAGCAGGCAATCTCCATCGTCGGCGTTAACCGCAGCGCGCTGATCACACCTTCCCCAGCCCGGGAAATCATCGGATGTATCAGGTCGCGTTATCCATTAATACTAAACAAGACGGGAGGCTGGATTTTCAGGCGAGCCGGTATAAAGTGGCAACGGGCACTCCATCTGACAACCGAGGCAAACATGGCGCTTTCGCACGAGTTGATCCTGATTTACACCACTTACTTGGTCGCAACGGCCAGCCCTGGGCCGAGTAATATGGCGATTATGGGGACAGCGATGAAAAAAGGTCGCGGCGCTGCCCTGGCACTGGCAGGTGGGGTAATCGGCGGTTCCATGCTGTGGGCGCTGCTGGCGGCCTGCGGCGTGCTGACCGTGCTGGCAACCTTCGCCCAACTGCTGATCGTGTTGAAAATTGGCGGGGGGTTATATCTGCTGTGGCTTGCCTTCAAAGCGGGCAAATCGGCGCTTCGTCGACCGGACGAGGCTCAGTTTGCGCCAGGCGATGAGAAGGTTGCCTATGGCAAGCTGTTCCGTCAGGGCATCCTGATGCATATCGGTAATCCAAAAGCCATCCTCACCTGGGTTGCCATCATGTCCGTCGCGCTCAAGCCGGGTGCCGCCGCTGCCGCTTTGCCGATGATCCTCTGCGGTTGTGCCGCTATTTGCGTGGCGGTGTTCTGCGGCTATGCCTTGTTGTTCTCCACCGCCGTGATGAGCGCTTTTTACCGGCGTATCCGGCGTGGGCTTGATGCGCTGTTAGCCTGCTGCTTCGCCTTTGCAGGCCTGAAGCTGGTATTAAGCCGTAACTGAAGGAGCGGGAAAGTGGCTATTGCAGCACGCCGTTTCGCCTGAAGCCGGATACCACAGTGTTGGCGCTGAACGACAAGCAGGACTTCATTAAGGCGTTACAGCCTGCGCAGCGATGATACTTTCCGGCTTACACGAAATAATGAAAAAAGCCGCCATTGCTGGCGGCCGCGAATCTGTTGACACCCTGTGAGCGTCGCCGGCAACACTGCCGATTTTTTATCCGTTAGCGGCAGCGGTTTTCATCGCCGGGCGCTGAGGCAGCAGCCAGAGAATCGCGATGATAATCAGCGCCAGCGTCAGTGAGGCGCTATAACGACTCAGTGCCAGGCCGCCGGATGCCACCGGCTTATCCAGCAAGTCGCCTACTACCGCGCCCAGCGGGCGGGTCAGGATAAAAGCCGCCCAGAAAAGTGCAGTCCGCGAAAGCGAAGTAAAGCGGCTGGCGGCCCAGAGAATGGCCAGTGCGCCAACAAACAGCAGAATCCCGCCGTCGTAGCCCAGATCTTCGCTATCTGCGGTCCAGTCACCTAACGCGGTGCCCAGCGTTTGAGAAAACATGATGGTAATCCAGTAGAAGCACTCTGAAATATCGTTGTTGACGGAACTCACGGCGATGGTGCCGCAGGTAATGCGCCAGATAAACAGAGAGAGAACCAGCAGCGTGCTCAGCAGCAGCGTACCGCCCAGATAACCTATTCCCAGCGAGCGATCGGCAAAGTCCGCCAGCGTGGTGCCGACCGTGGTAGTGGCCACGACGGTAAACCAGTAGATCCATTTGTTAAAGCTGTGACGTTTAATCTGCACCACAACCGCAATTAAAAAAATGATGGCGAAAATCAGAGTACCGGTGAGATAACCCAGATTCATCGACATGGTGACCGCATCGCCGCCGGTTTCACCCAGCGTGGTTGCTGCGATCTTGGTCAACCAGAAAGCCGCGGTGACGGCAGGAACTTTGCTCAGAGATAAAGAGTGTGTGGTGTTATTTTGCATCGGTTCAGGCTCCGGAAAAGCCCGAAATGGGCTAATACAGTGCGCAGGTTATCGGATTAGTCTTAAGGAAAGGTTAAGCTGTCGGAATGTATCAGCGAAATTTTTCTGCTGCCGGAATCGAATTGTTTTGTGGTGAGAAGCGCATGAATTTTGAGGTGGTGGTCGCCGTGGGCGGGGAGTGGCGGGCGTGGCCGATCGGTGAAAACGACACTGTTCATCCTGTCATTTCGCAATCTCGTCGCTGACGAGTAACGCATTTTTCATTAATATCTTTTATATTGAACAGTCGTCGAACAACAGGTATCCCTATGATCACCGTCGAAAAAGCAGACCCGTCAGCACCAGACTCGCTCGATTTGATTGAAAAGTTGTCAGCAGAGCTGGCTGCGATTACCGGCGATAGCGGTAAGCGCCATTTCACATCAGAGTCTCTACTGGGAGAGCGGTCACTATGGGTGGTGGCAAGAAACAAACAGGGCAATGCCGTTGGATGTGGGGCTATCCGACCACTCGCGAATGATATAGCTGAACTTAAGAGAATGTTTTCAGATCGAAGTTCTGCGGGTATTGGCAATGCGTTACTCACTTTTTTGGAAACATCCGCCAGGGGCATGGGGTATCGTGAGCTGTGGCTTGAAACCCGGCGGGTCAACCATCGGGCGGTTGAGTTTTATAGTAAAAATGGCTACTCGGTTATTGAGAATTACGGGCCTTATATTGGCCGGGACGAGGCGGTATGTTTCGCAAAAATGTTATAAGGCTGAGAGAGCGTTGACTCAACCAGCCTGCTGCGGCTGACTGGCCTTTAATCATGTCTGCAGCCGTGAGGCATAGAGGTCAGGCGACCGGTTACGCCGCAACGGCAACTTCAACGGCAACGGCAGCGGCAGCTGCAATCCCCATGTCAGGCCGGGAAGAGCAAAAAGCACAGACTACACATTTACAAATTTAAATGTGTAAATATAATGTCGCCACTTTCGATATTAAAGGATTTTTAGCTATGCCGTCTCTTTTCGCTCCCCTGACGCTGGGTGATCTTCAGCTCCGAAACCGTATTGCCCTGCCACCGCTGACCCGTTGCCGTAGTGAACAGCCTGGCAACATTCCCGGTGAGATGATGGTGGAGTACTATCGCCAGCGCTCTGGTGCGGGTTTTATGATCACCGAAGGCACACAGATTGAACCCCGTGGTCAGGGATATGCCTGGACGCCAGGTATCCACAGCGCAGCGCAGATTGCCGGCTGGAGAAAAGTGACTGAGGCTGTGCACCAGCAGGGCGGCACGATTTTCTGTCAGCTGTGGCACGTCGGCCGGGTATCGCATAATGAACTGCAGCCGGGCAAGCAGGCACCAGTGGCTCCTTCAGCGGTTGCAGCGAATAACGTCAGAGTCTTTATCGAAACCGGACCCGGTACCGGAATGTTAACCTCTCCCAGTATCCCTCGTGAACTCACGACTGCAGAAGTCAAAGAGCTGGTCGAACTCTATCGGCGTGCGGCGGAAAACGCCAGAGAGGCGGGTTTCGATGGCGTCGAATTGCATTCCGCAAACGGGTATCTGATTAACCAGTTTATCTCTGAGCACACCAACTTCCGCACTGATGAATATGGTGGTTCACTGGAAAATCGTCTGCGTTTCCTGCGTGAAGTGACCCAAGCGGTCAGCTCAGTATTTGGCAGCCAGCGGGTCGGCGTTCGTTTTGCACCGCTTTTTTCAAGTACTGATGAAGAGCGTGTCTATCTTGGACTGGTTGAAAGCGATCCGTACGCCACTTACATCCGTGCTGCGCAGCTGCTGAACCAGCTCGGGGTTGGTTATCTTTCTATAGCCGAGGCCGACTGGGACAACAGTCCGGATATGCCTGAGAGTTTTCGCATTGCGCTGCGTGAAACCTTCCGCTCACCGATTATGTATTCTGGTCGTTATACCCGGCAAAAAGCGCAGCTGATGCTGGAAAAAGGGTGGGGAGATCTGTTTGGCTTTGGCCGAACCTTTATTGCCAATCCTGATTTGCCTGCGCGTTTTTACTCGGGCCATCCGCTTAATGATGTCGATCCTGCCTCGCTGTATGGCGGCAGTGAGAAAGGCTATACTGACTATCCGGTTTATCCATCCTGATGTTTTGCGAGGCGGCATGTCACCAGAAAATGCCCTGAAATTACTCTCCAACCCGACACGGGTGGCAGTACTTAAATGGCTAAAAAATCCTGACGAAGCGTTTGCGGGTTATTCTCAGCTCTATCCTTTCGATCAGTATGGCGTCTGTGCCAGTCTCATCCAGGACAAGGCGGGCTTATCACAGCCCGCCACGTCGTTATGCCTCAAAGCGTTGCAGAGCGCCGGCCTGTTAGAAGCCAGTAAAGTCGGCAAATGGACCTATTATCGCCGCGCCGAGCCGCGCATTCATGAAGTGACGAATGCGGTGACACAATCGCTGCAGCAGCTTTTGTAGTCTGCTTTCATCATCTGTTACTTCTGTTTATCGCTCGCCACGGGTTGGTGAGCTCTCTGCAGGCGCAGCGAAATGCGATGGCGGGTGGAGAAAACGTTAAGAGAGCGGGTCTGTTACGGGGAACCCGCAAAGCGGATCGGGTCACCGATAAAGACGGCTCTAATGCCTGAAAATGAGCTGCCCGGACGCTATGCCAGTAGCCAGCGGCACAGCCGTCAGGAAAAGGGACTGGCTGCACTATTGGCGCACCCGGCAGAGCGCGTTACGCTTATTTATTCTGGTAAAGATCCCAACGATTGCCGTAGAGATCCTCAAATACCACCACCGTCGCGTACTCCTCTTCGCGAGGCTGCTCGCAGAATTTAACGCCTTTAGCTTTCATTGCGTGGTAGTCGCGCCAGAAATCATCGGTCTGAAGGAACAGGAATACTCTGCCGCCGCACTGATTGCCGATAAAGCTTTCCTGCCGCTCGTTTGAGGCGCAGGCCAGCAGAATATTGCAGTCGCTTGCCGGATTTGGTGTGACCACTACCCAGCGCTTGCCCGGCTGTGGCGTATCTTCAATCAGGGTAAAACCCAGCTTGTCGGTGTAATACTCTATCGCGCGATCGTAGTCATCAACCACGACAGCCACATATCCCATGCATCGCTTTTGCGTTCTCATTTTCTGCTCCATCAGGTATCAGGCATCGCGGCCTGGACGGTCCTTTGTAGCATAAAAAGAAATAGATGATCATCTCCTCACCATCCAACCTCTTAACGGGATAATCAATTTGTGAGACGCCTGAGTTTGCCGGAAATATCATTTTGATTCTTCACCATGTCAGCCTCCCGTCATAGATGCTAACACGATGAAAAGGATCGTTAACCGGTTAAACCTCTAACTACCTGATGTGGGTTTTATTTTTGCCAGGTAAATCTCAGCCAGCTTTATAAAGAAATTCCAGTATGTTCCGCCACGACTGGCTTTCACGCTGGCCGCTACCCACTAAATATAATATCGGGTCAGAGTGAGAGGGGTTAAATTTTTAGGGCTTCAGGGTATATCGGCACCGGAGGCTCCACACAACGGGAATGTTAATTTATGAAGCAGATAAATGTGCACTGTTTTTTTGACGGGAAGTAATCAATGCTCATGTTATATACGCCATTTTATTGCTGTAAGCGACCGTTTTCATTTAACCCAACCTGGCTGGAATCATAGGCTTCCTGCGCTTTTTCAATATCATCAAGGTGGTCTATCACCCAGTCATACATGGCGCTAAACGGTTTTTGCAGAGAGCGACCATGTTCGGTAATGGTGTATTCTACTGCAACCGGAGAGGTGGCCAAAACTGTACGATTAATCAATCCGTTACGTTCCATTTTACGTAACGCCTGGGTAAGCGCTTTGTGGGTAATGCCTTCCATGCTGCGTTTCATTTCGTTAAAACGCATCGCTTTTTCATTAAGTAAAGTCAGAATCATGACGCTCCATTTGTTTGCTACCTGATCGAAAAAAACACGCGCGGCGCAGTCTGCGAAAAAAACCGGATCGACGATATCTGTCATTTAAGTATCCTTGAGTATATCTACTCACTTTAAAGTGCGTAATTGATCTTAGTTGAATGTTATATACCATGCTGCTGAAGTGAGTATCACTCTCTTACTCCCGACCGCATCGTCTGCTAAATAAAACGGCAGGGTAAACGTTTAGCGAGTACTAAGGATCCGTTATGAATGAAAAAAAGTTTTCCCTCTCCAGGCGTAACCTGCTGGCCTTCACCAGCGCCACTGTTCTGTCAGCAGCACTCAAAGCCAGTCCGGCACGCGCTGCGCCAAAAGTTTCGTCGACGGCCAGGCTTTTTTATACGGAAAAAGGGCAAGGCAAAAATATCATGGTATTACACGGCTGGACCTGTGATTCGCATGACTGGAGCTGGCAATTACCCGTGCTTGAAAGTAAATACCGTACGGTGGCGGTAGATTTACGCGGGCATGGACGATCGGAAGTCATGCCATCAGGGCATTACGCCCCGGCTGACTATGTTGCCGATATTGAATCACTGATTTTGACGCACTATCCGGGCCAAAAATTTATCCTGATTGGCCATTCAATGGGAGGGCAGATTGCAGCGCGGCTGGCGGCAAAAAGACCCGACTTAGTGAGTGCTGTTGTTTCTGTTGATGGTTCGATGGGATTTGCGGATGCACAGGCGGCCCTTTTCCAGAAAGCCACTGATGACCTGCAAAACAGCGATCCTTATCTGACCGGTCCGGCGCTATTTGAACTTTTTTACGATAAAAATACTTCGCTGGCGTTTAAACGCTGGCATGAAAGGCGCCTGCAGGGCGTGCCGCTGCAGGTGGTACGGGAATCATTCGGTCCACTGTTTCTTGGGCCGGGACAGGTGGGGGTGGGCAAAGCGAGCGAGGAGTTTTGCCGTAGCTTAACGGTTCCTGTTTATCACCTGTGTCGCGATGCCGTTCAGGCTGAGACTATGCGCAGGTGGTTTGCCAATCCAAAGTCAAAAACAGACTACTGGACCGATACCGGGCACTGGATTATGCAGGATCGCAGTGACGAGGTGAACCACGCGGTGACGGCCTGGATTGATCGACTTTGATGACAAACAGGCAAGCAGAATGCGATGCCGGACGCCGCTTATGGCACAGTCCGGACGCTTATCCTGAATGATGAATAACCGCCGCTGTTAAAAACCATGCGAGATCAACAGGAGATGACAGCAAGGCATGCCTTTCTGCAGCAAAGTACGGCCACATTTCACTCTTTTTTCAGTCAACTTTTTTCAACACGAAGCCGCTCACCAAAGGCAATAAAAATGCGCTAACCGGTGTTTCCGGTTAGCGCATTGACCACTCCTGCCGCGAACGGAGTGTTCAAAGGTTAATGCAGCCACACTGGCTTTTAAGATGCGCAGCGATCACTTTTTCTTATAGACATCCGCTGTAGCATGCATTTTATTATTGGTATTGCCCGATGTCAGGACATAAATATCGCCGCCTTTTTTATCTGCCATGCTGGACAGTTCGGCTTTGGCATCGGATGCACTGACTTCGCCTGATGTTGACACGCTCCCGACTTTTTCATACTGGCTTTGCACTTTTTCAAAATCATTTTTGGTCATCATATCTGCCGCGAATACGTTTAACGAAAAAGCACCAGCCGCTATCACATAAATGATTTTTTTCATCAGTTGTTCTCCCGCTTTATTTAGTGTGGAATAGGTATTAATCGACTTAATAATTATATAGCCTGGACGCTATTCTTTCCCGGTGAAGGTTGTGTATTTTGTCTTTTTGTGATGAGTGTGTAATTCATCAGGGTCATTGATCTGACGGTCACGCAGGTCATTAGTTCCTGCCATAGAATTAGCCTGGTAATTATTTGTTTTTTTCACCGGGATATGTTTTTGGATGCTAAAAAGTAGTGCTTTTTATATCTTAATTCCATTGGACCGAGCGATGATTAGCGTCATATGAAAAAAGAGTGGAGGCGATTTTACCTGTCACTGGTCTTGTTTTTCGCCCGGGTAATAATTCATCAGTCTTTACTGATAACTGAATTATAATTAATGGGGAAAAAACTCTCCGTGTATAAACAACCATGCTCATGGGGGCAAATATGATTATCCTGCTAAGGTTTTTCGTTATTGCTTTGTGTCTGACACTATTGGGATGTTCTTCTAAAGTGGCAGAAACTAATCAGTATTCAGGTTTTTTAAGTGATTACTCTGATTTACGCACCGTAGAAACGACATCGGGTCACCAGGTACTGCGCTGGGTATCGCCCGATTTTCGGTTAAGCAATTATAAGGATATTTATGTTTCACCGGTAGTTTATTTCCCTTCTCCCAGACCGGACAGCCGCGTAAGTGCGGCTACGCTGGAGCAAATCCGCTTATACACCGAACAGCGGCTCAAAAGCGCGGTAGGCTCTCACAAGAAGCTAAGCAACCAGCCCCATGCTGGTGGGTTAATGCTCAGAACGGCGATTACTGCCGTTTCCGCTGAAAATAAAGATATTCAATTCTACGAGGTACTGCCGGTTACCGCAGTTGTGGCAGGCACCATGACCATGACCGGAAAGCGTTCACAAAACACGTTCCTGTTTATCGAAGCGGCGCTCATTGACGTCTCGACCAATAAGCCGGTGATTAAAGTGGTGAGGAAAGCCTACGGCGGCAAAGTCTCAAATAGCGAATCTCAGATAACCAGAGATGACATCAAAACTGCTATCGATACCATGGTTGCAGATGTGGTCGATTTTCCCGGGAAATAGAAAACGACATACCCTTTCTTATTGTAATCAAGCTGATGCGGATTTTAATTACAGCGGATGCAGACAAAGATATTTACTCGCTGAAGCTGAGTTTTAAAAAATGACGGAAGCCGCGTAGCAGAGCCTGAATGAATTCTAAATTATCCATGCCCTGTTACGTCGCGCTTAATACCTGACCTTTGTTGGTCTGCCTGGTGCCGAGAGTGACATTAACCGGCACGGCACCTGAATCCTGAATGTTATTTCTGCGAAGGAAATTCATGATGCTGGATCTGATAAAAGCCATTGGGCTGGGTTTGATTGTTATTCTGCCGCTGGCTAATCCATTAACTACCGTAGTGTTGTTTTTAGGATTAAGCGGCCAGATGAACAGTGCCACCCGCAACCAGATAGCGAATAAAACTTCTCTTTATGTATTTATTATCCTGATGGTGGCCTGGTATGCCGGTCAACTGGTGATGGATACCTTTGGTATTTCTATTCCTGGCTTGCGAATTGCGGGTGGGCTGATTGTGGCTTTCATCGGTTTCCGCATGTTGTTTCCGCAACCGGAGGAAGACCGGAGCAGGGCGGTATTAATCAAAGCGGTGAAAGAGACTGAAGCATCTAAAACAAGCATTGCTTTTGTGCCGCTCGCCATGCCGAGCACTGCCGGGCCGGGTACCATTGCGATGCTGATCAGTTCGGCTTCTACATTACGGCACGCCAGTGAATTTCCAGCCTGGGTGATCCTGGTGGCACCCCCGTTAATCTTCCTGATGGTGGCCATCATTGCCTGGATCTGTCTGCGAAGTACCGACAAAATCATGCGGCTGATCGGCAAAAGCGGTATTGATGCCATTTCCCGTCTGATGGGATTTTTGCTGGTCTGTATGGGCGTGCAGTTTGTTATTAATGGCGTGCTTGAGATTGTTGCCAGCATCCGCTAACCAAGCGACGAGCTGCCTGGAATTATTACGGCGCTGGCCGTCAGCGCTGTGATGAATATGCCTCCGTTTCTGCAAAGGCCCGCCCAGCAACCCCCTTAGCGGCGGCTTTCTGGCGCGTAGAGCCTATCAATGATCCAGATAGAGGTAGTGGAGCCAGCTGGTCATGCGCAACAGCACCTTACGCATTACCGAAACATGGGTGAAATGATCTGAATAGACCGCAGCCTGCGCAAAAATTCCATCGGGTAAGGCGTCCACGTCGGCGTTCGGAGCCAGCTCAATGGTGGCCAGCACCCCATCGGTACCGGCAGCGATAGTCAGAGACTGCAGCGTCCCCTGCGCCTGGTAAGCGCCACCCGGCACCACCGGCAGGATCTGGGTTAGCTTGCCGGAAAAGACCTGACCCGGCAGGGCATTAAAAACCACTTCTGCTTCGTCACCTTTCTCCAGACGCAACAGCGAATTCTGTCTGAACTGGGCAATGATCTGCCGTTTCTGTGCGGGTATAAAAATCATCACCGGCCGTAAAGGCAGGGCCGCGGCATACGAACCTGGCCGGATCAGCACCTGAGTGACGTAGCCATCACCGGGGGCGCGTACGATGGTTTGATCAAGATTATATCGGGCTTCAGCCAGCTGCGCCCGCAGGCTGACAATCTGCGATTGCTCGCCATTCACCACGCTGTCTAAACTGCTTTTTATCTGTGCCTGCTCAGCCACCGAACCTTTGACCAGCGCATCCTGCGCATAATAATCTTGTCGGGCGTTATCAATATCTCTTTCGGAAAACGGATTAACTTTGGCCTTACTGCCGGCCAGATAGCGCTGGTAATCTTTAAATAATCGATCCCGTTCGGCAGAGACATGTGAGGTATTGGCAATCGCTTCGTCCAGCTGCCCTTTTAACGCCTGAACATTGTGAATAGTGGTCATTAAATCAGCCTGCAGCCTGTCAACCCGCGCCTGATAACGCGTATTGTCTAAGCGAAAAAGCACCTCACCTTTTTGGATGCGCCTGTTCTGCTTATCCGTCACTTCAACGATCACGCCGGTTACCTGCGGGGTAATCGGAATGGCGATCACCGCTTTTTGCGCCAGCGAAGTATAGGGATGATTGTAATTCATCAACATAATCAGGGCGCCAATCAAAAAAACGCCGCCCAGTGCTGCGGTTGGCACCGTCCATTTATTTATCGGTATCCTGAAAATTTTAAAAATAGCCCAGGCAAACGCGACATAGGTGAGAATGATCAGTAGATCCATCGCCTTGTTACTCCGGCTAGCGTTAGCTTCGATTATTGAGTTGTTTTTCAAGCTCCGTCACGCGTTGCTCCAGCGCGGCATTGGCGTTCATTCCCCAGCCCCGTTCCGGCCGGTAGAGCGTCGCCCAAATCCATAGAAATGGCCATATGACATGTAACGTAAATAAGCTGACCCAGCCCGCGACATGAATAGCATCAGCGTGCGGATGGTTGCGGGACTTAGCGATGAGATAAGGGATGTCATGCAGGACAATAATGCCATAGAAAATAATGATAAACACCGCAAACAGCACGCCCAATGCAAAGTAGTTAAGAAACATAAATGCCTCGAATTAAATTTGCAGCATGATTTCAAGCATAGGCTTAATGGTGGCGCCCGGCAATATGGTCGATTTGATAAAAAATAAATAATCTTTATGAGTATGATGCAGTGGTACTGTTTTTAAATCGGTGAGGGAGGCTTGCGGTCTGTTGGTGGTGGCTATTAAATTATAACCATATGATTATAAATGCATTATCAGGTTGTTTAGAATTGCTTTTCGATGGGGATGATAAATTTTTTCGCAAATAGCTTCATTTTAAGGGCCTTTATGATCTTATGCTGATGTTCTGTTTTTTTAAATGGATAGCCAGGTGTGACTTCAGTCGACAAAAAGCAAATGCGTGTTTGTTGCTGTTCATCAGGATGGCTATACTTATTTTTCCGATAATTTAGGCGGCGAATTTTCCATGCGTAATTAGTCCTGAGTGGAATTTAATTACCCTCGCGCTGCCGTTATACCGGTTAAGTATAATAATATCATCACCAGCGACAGGATTAAGCGAATTTGTACTAACCGGGAGTGGTGTAAAATGATTGGGTGATTGTTATCGAATAATTTGAGTACCTGCACGATAATCGGATTTTAACCCTGCATCTTTTCCCGTCCGCCGCCTGATGAAGGCGGTAACTGTCAGCGGCATCGCTATTTTCATGTGGAGTCACCGTGAGATGAAAAATTCTGATGCCAGTGCTGTGACGTTAACGCCTTCACGCGGGTGGGTTATAGGAATTATTCCGCTGGTCACGTTACTGATTGCTGGCGCAATGATTGTTTATCACTTCAGCCAGCAGGGATCGCAGATCGTGCTGATTACGGCTACGGCTGAAGGGATTGACGCCGGCAAAACCCCGATTAAAAACCGCAGCGTTGTTATCGGAGAGGTAGAAACGACGGCGCTGGCGGAGGATCTTCGTCATGTTGAGATCACCGTACGTCTGCAACCCGGTATGGAGAAGTTGTTACATCGCAACAGCGTATTCTGGCTGGTTAAACCGCACAGAGGTCAGCAAGGTATAACCGGCCTCAGCACGCTGATGACCGGCGCTTATATCGCGTTAGGGCCTGGCGATGCAGGTGACCCCTTGCCGCGCTACTCGCTGCTGGATGCGCCACCGCTGGCACCGATCAATGCGCAGGGCGTCCGTGTGATTGTTAACAGCCAGAAAAAGGGGCAGCTTAATCCTGGCGATCCGGTGATGTTCAGCGGCTTTCGGGTCGGGACGGTTGAATCCAGCCACTTTAATGCTGAGCAGCGCGGCATGACCTATCGGTTGTTTATTGCAGCGCCTTACGATCGGCTGGTGACCACTAATAGCCGTTTCTGGCAGCAGAGCGGCGTTACCGTTGAGCGGTCGGCCTCAGGCCTGCGGGTTGAGTCAGACGCAATCGTCTCGCTGTTACGCGGTAGCGTCAGTTTTGCGGTTCCGTCAGGGTGGGCGCCGGGGCGGGTAGCGCGAAATAACGCCGAATACCGGCTGTTTGACGACCGGCAGAGTATTGAGCGATCTCTCTATACCCGGCAGGTTCCGTTCCTGCTGTTGTTCACCGAGTCTGTTCGCGGCCTGAAGCCGGGCGCGCCAGTTGAGTTTCGTGGAATTCGTCTCGGAACGGTCAGCAAAGTGCCTTTTGTTTTGCCGGGCAGAACGCAGAACATGGTGACAGATTATCACGTGCCGGTATTGATCAATCTTGAGCCGGACCGCTTTGTCAGAGAGATGCCGGATTTCAACCTGCTACAGAGGCTGAAGAGTGGCATAGCCCGTGGAATGCGCGCCACGCTTAAAACCAGCAGTCTGCTGTCTGGCGCGCTCTATATTGATTTGGATTTTATAACCGATGCGGCGGCTTACGGCGGGCCGGAGTTCATCGATGGCTATGAAATCATCCCAACCGCGCCCGTCGGGCTGAACCAGCTGCAACAGAAACTGGTGTCAGCGCTGGAGAAGATCAATCATCTGCCGCTGACCCCGCTGGTCTTGCAGACCAGCGCGACGCTGAAACAAAGCCAGCGCACCATGGGCGCATTACAACAAACAGTGAATGATTTAAATCAGCTAACCGCCAGCCCGGCAATGGAAACTCTGCCGGTTGAGTTGCAGCACTCATTACGTGAGCTGAACAGCAGTCTGAAAGGGCTGCAGCCGGGTTCGCTTGCCTACGATCGGCTGGTGGGCAATATGCAGCGTCTTGATCGGGTGCTGCGGGAGCTGCAATCCTTGCTGAGGTTACTGAACCGCCAGAGTAATGCCCTGGTTTCTGATGCGGCCACGCATGCTGACCGCTAACGGTGAGGCTATTTTTATCGCCGCGACCCTCGGCGGGGGGATCCCCGCCGCTCGCTATCAGTAATTGCCTTGCGGCCAGTCGGTATAACCCTTCGCTCCGCCGCCGTAATACACGTCTTTCGGCGCAATGGTCAGTTCGGCAGCGTAACGCAGGCGCTTCACCAGATCCGGATTGGAAATGAACAGGCGGCCAAAGGCGACGGCATCGATAATCCCTGCGTTACGGCGGCTGATAGCCATCTCCAGGTCGTAGTTGTTGTTACCGATAAACGGACCGGTGAACTGCGCGCTCAGCGCATCCATATCCACATCGGCAGGCACGTCGCGCGAGGTGGCCGTTGCACCTTCGACAAAGTGCAGGTAGGCCAGGTTAAAGCGGTTCAGCTGCTGGATGAGATAGCCATACATTGCCATCACGTTGCTGTCCGGCGGGGTATTTCCGGCGTCAGGCGTCACCGGCGACAGTCGGATACCGACCCGGTCATTACCCCAGATGTTAACGATGGCTTCGGTGACTTCCAGCGTCAGACGCGCCCGGTTTTCGATCGAGCCGCCGTAGCTGTCGGTACGGTGATTGGTGGAGTCCCGCAGGAACTGGTCAAGCAGGTAGCTGTTAGCTGAATGCACCTCAACGCCGTCAAAACCTGCCCGCAGGGCGTTCTCCGCTGCGTGTTTGTACTGCTCGATAATGCCGGGAATTTCTGCTGTTTCCAGCGCGCGCGGTGTAGAAACCGGCACAAAACCGTTCACGGTGTAGGTCTGGCCCTCAGCTTTAATGGCGGATGGCGCAACCGGACTTGCACCGTCAGGCTGCAGCTCGACGCTGGAAAAGCGGCCAACGTGCCACAGCTGGCAGACGATTTTTCCGCCCTGAGCGTGGACCGCGTCCGTCACTTTTTTCCAGCCTGCGACCTGCTCTTCATTCCAGATCCCCGGTGTGGCGGCATAACCACGGCCCTGAGCGGAGATATTGGTGGCTTCTGAAATAATCAGTCCGGCGCCGGCACGCTGCGCATAGTAGGTCGCATGCAGTTCATCAGGCACGCCTTCCTCACCGTAACGGCTGCGGGTAACGGGAGCCATTACAATGCGATTCGCCAGTTCAAGGCTGCCCATCGCGACGGGAGAAAATAAATCGGTACAGGTACTGTTGTCAGTCATATAAACCTCTAGATAGTTGACCGGTCGTCTAGTAAATGAGTAAAAAAAAGCGGCTACCCGAGCAGCCGCATTGTTGCCTTCATGGCTTTGCCGAAGGCGTGGTCAGGATGGTGAATTTTTGCCATCAGTGAAGCTCCCAGCCACAGCTGATAAAGTTCTTCAGCCAGCTCATCGGCATCGCTTACCGCAGACAGCGAACCATCTTCCTGTCCCAGCCGGATACAGCCGGCAATTTTGTGCACGATCTCCTGGGTGCCGGTTGCCAGCACCTGTCGCATGCTGTCATACCGATCGCAGACTTCCGCGCCAAGCTTGACCACCAGGCATTTGCTTTCCGGCAGGTCTGCGCCCTGGGTGGTCTTCCAGAAGGCGAAGTAGCGCAGCAGCCGCTCCCGGGCCGTTCCGGCACCGCTCAGCTGATGTTCTACTTCCTGCAGGTAGTGACTGAAATAGTGCTCCAGCAGCGCCTCTGCGAACTCTTCCTTGGATTTGAAGTAGTAGTAAAATGAGCCTTTGGGAATACCGGCAGCCTGAACTATCTCGGAAAGCCCGACGGCGCTGTAGCCCTTATGCGTAATAATCGCCCGTGCCACATCAATGATGTGCTGGCGCATATCTGTCGCGTGTTTTTTCATAATGCGCCTACTCTATTTAAAAACTGACCGGTCGTCTAGTGAGGGCTGTTACATTTTGTGCGATCGATTGCTGAGCGGCTGCAGCAGCCTGACAGCATGCTGGGCAGTACGTCATGCGCAGCCGGAAAGCCTTTAAGTTTGTTTTTCAGATATGTATAGGCGTTACATGCATCCAGTACAGGGACAACCGGAAGGATGAAATCAAAGAACCTGTTCCGGATATCAGAGCCAGGAAATATATCATCCCGGCATGCGTAGACAAATCTCACTGGTTCAACCTTCAGATTATTGTTAACTAACTGATTTATTGTTATTAACTTTACAAAAACTTCCGTATTGTCGAGTCTGTCTGAGTCATCAGATACAACTGTTTTATTCTTTGAGCGGGAAAAGAAATAGACGATTTCATCGAGGCAGTTGTTCAGAAATGAAGATAACTCCTGCTGAGTTAAATTTGCACTCGCCTGAAGGAACGCTATTTTACTTAACTTCAATTTTTTATCAAAAACACCTGCCTTTGAGGCCGCGCGGACGATACAGAATAGCGTCAGTACGGCCAGCGTGATACTGCACCATAAGCGTTCGGGATAGGCATTGTTGACGTAAGAAATTATTGAGTCACTGGCACCAAAGGAAGATAATACTTTCTTTGGAAAGATACACAGTGTTAATAACAAGGCCGGTAGCAGTCTAGTGACAAAGGTTGCAAACAGAGTAAGGACATGTTTTGCATCTCTGCTTTGAATTCTGTCGATCCGTGAATCAGGCAGGTTATCTTTATTTACTTTATAGAGAATCTGCTGAAGAATGGTTAATTCAACTTCAGCATTTTCTGGTGGCTCACCCTCTCTCTTTCCTGAAATTGAAAAATGTGCCAGAGAATGATTTATGTAATTTTTTTAGTCGGCTGACAAGATATGACAGTATGAGCGTACTTTTACCCGCCCCACAAGGCCCGGTGACGGCGATGTTTTTTACATCTTTTTTGAGAATGCGAAGTCCAGTGCTTTGAAATATTCATTCATTCGCACATCATTACTTACCTTTAGCGTCATCGTATCGTAGCCGTCCTTATTCTGATTTTCTTCGCTACGATGATCGTGTCCTTCCGATTTAAGTATATTAAAACCCCCTTTCAAACGTTCAGGTATTTTCATTTTCATTCCTGTTTTCTGGCAGTTGATCTTCACGCTTTTACAAAAAAACTGTCGAAATAGCCTCCATTCCGAGGCTAATTCAGCGGACATTCATGGTAATATTGACAGAGGTAATATACACAGGCTATCAGCCAATGAAAAAGAAGAATAACACCCCCACGCCCCATGATGCCGCATTCAGGCAGTTTCTTACCCAGCCCGAAGTTGCCCGGGATTTTATGGAACTACACCTTCCCGCAGAGCTGCGCGATATCTGCGATCTCAGCACACTAAAGCTGGAATCCGGCTCGTTCGTCGAGGATGACCTGCGACAGTATTTCAGCGACGTGCTCTACAGCCTGAAAACCACAGCCGGTGAGGGTTATGTTCACGTGCTCATCGAGCATCAGTCCTCACCCGACAAACATATGGCCTTTCGCCTGATGCGCTATGCCGTGGCTGCCATGCAACGGCACCTTGAGGCGGGGCATAAAAAATTGCCACTGGTGATACCGGTGCTGTTTTACACAGGTAAACGCAGCCCGTATCCGTACTCCACCCGGTGGCTGGATGAGTTTGACGACCCGGACCTGGCAGGCAGGCTCTACAACCCGGCTTTCCCGCTGGTTGACGTTACCGTCATTCCGGATGATGAAATCGCTGGCCACCGCAGCATGGCTGCCCTGACTCTTCTGCAGAAGCACATTCATCAGCGGGACCTGGCCGAACTGACCGACCGGCTGGTGCCCATTCTGCTGGCTGGCTATCTGTCTTCATCCCAGGTGATATCGCTGGTACACTATATTGTACAGGCAGGCGAATCAGCCGACGCCGAAGGCTTTGTACGCGACCTGGCACAGCGTGTGCCGCAACACGGAGACGCACTTATGACCATCGCACAACAGCTCGAACAGAAGGGCATCCAGAAGGGTATCCAGTTAGGCAGGCAGGAAGGCCGAAATGAAGGCATGCTGGAAGGCAAGCTGGAAGTTGCACGTACCATGCTGCAGAACGGTCTTGACCGCATCACCGTCATGAAAATGACCGGCCTGACCGAAGACGACCTGGCACAAATCCGCCACTGACTTATTTAGTAGCCTCTCCGGCCACGCTGCTGAGCCGCCATGTGCAGCCGCCCGGAAAGTCACTGTGCCATCGCCCGGACACGCACAGGCCATTCTGCACTGTCTACACGGAGACGCACTTATGACCATCGCACAACAGCTCGAACAGAAGGGCATTGAGAAGGGCATTGAGAAGGGCATTGAGAAGGGCAGGGAAGAAGGCCTTGAGCTCGGCGAACAGCGTGGCATTGAAAAGGGCCGCACCGAAGGCGAGCGTGAAGCCACTCTGAAAATTGCCCGTACCATGCTGCAGAACGGTCTTGACCGCATCACCGTCATGAAAATGACCGGCCTGACCGAAGACGACCTGGCACAAATCCGCCACTGACTTATTTAGTAGCCTCTCCGGCCACGCTGCTGAGCCGCCATGTGCAGCCGCCCGGAAAGCCACTGTGCAGCAGCCCGGACTCGCACAGGCCATTCAGCACCGTCTGTAACATCACGGGCCTCAGCACGATTTCGTCGGAATGAGGCCGCCAGTGTGCTCTGTTAGCAGCCTCCTCTCCGTGTACCCGGAACAGCCTGAAAGCCCGCGGTGAAAGCCCCGGATGCAGTTTCGCCCTGAGCATCTGCAGTATCGCTTTACACTCCCTCATTCATCCCTTTGTTTCAGACTTCCACTGTAGTCCGTAGACGTCGCTATTCCGGATCGCTGAAACTCTCCTCTGCTGCACCTATTTTACCTGGACTTGATAATAGACTGATATACCGATAATCAGGAAAATCAGCTGGCAGCTCAGGGGCTGGTCACTGACGCCGTCGTGTATGGAAAACTATTTATATGCTGGTAGCTCAGGATCATCTCCGGGCGCAGGGTGAAACACTGAATGATGAAGATATCGCACATCTCTCCCAGCTTTGCCCCGGACATATCAATATGCCCGGCCATTATTCCTTCACGCTGGCAGAGCGGGTAACTAAAGGAGATCTGAGACCACTAAAAGAGGCGTCAGAGGAAGAAAATGTTTAGCGTGAGTTTTCGTTCCACTGAGCGTCAGCCGCCTGATCCCGACATCAACCAATCGGTTATCTGAACAGAAAGTCCCATCATTAAAACGAAGTTGAAAAAGATGATTGATACCCCCTGCCTGCAGGACTACAACGCTATTCTGGATGTGCTGAATCAGTACAACGAAGACGGGAAGCAGGCCGCGGTTGTTCGCGTCGACATTGTCGGAACGGCCGCCAGCGCCCGCATCGATACCGATGACATATCGGGTTTTCGCTTTACTGATATTTTCAGTCTGCTGAAGATTAACGGGCGCTGGAGCGTGGTCAGCAAGATTTATCACACCCACGCCGCCGCTTGCTGAAACGGGCAGACAGCGCAGCGGCGTAAATTAGCCAGCCACTGCGCGCCAGGCTCAGCCGTCGACGCGATCGCTGGCGGCTGCACCTGCCCGCCGCCGTGACTATCCGCCGGCTTTTATTCAGGCCCTTTCTGCTCCAGTCTCGCCAGCTGAACCACCACCAGATGCGCTCCCGGCTGGCTCTCCAGCACTATTTCATCGCCTTCACAGGGTGCGCCATCCAGCCACAGCTGATAACTGCCATCACCGCGTGACACGGTGATGTTATAGCTGCTCTCTCCTTCACGGTAGACCACTTTTACTTCGCGCCATCCAGCGGGAAGCTGGGGACGAAGCGAGAGAGAGTTGCCGTGTCGAATGATCCCCAGCAGGCTTTCGGTAATCAACTGATAGGCCCAGCCGGAAGAGCCGGTGTACCACGTCCAGCCACCGCGCCCGCTGTGGCCCTCCGCCGCATAGACATCCGCAGCCATTACGTAGGGCTCGACTTTATAAATCGCCGAGCGCTGCCGGTCGCTGCTGTGATTAACCGGATTAATCATCGAGAACAGCGACCAGGCACGTTCGGTTTCGCCCCGTGCCGCAAAGGCCATAATCGCCCACAGCGCACCGTGTGTGTATTGCCCGCCATTTTCGCGCACCCCGGGCAAATAGCCGCGAATGTAGCCCGGATTGGGGCCGGCGCCATCGAAGGGCGGCGTCAGCAGTTTAATCAGCCCGTTCTGCTGATCGACCAGCTGCCGGAACAGCGCATCCATCGCAGACTGGCTTTTGGCGGCTTCACCCGCCCCGGACAATACCGACCAGCTCTGGGCTATGGCGTCGATGCGGCATTCGGGATCGGCATGCGAGCCAAGCGTCTGGCCATTATCAAAGAATCCGCGCAGATACCATTCGCCATCCCAGGCCGCAGCGTTGAGCGCGGTTTTAAGATCCTGCGCATGACGCTGACACAGCCCGGCGGTCTGGCTGTCGCCGACCCGAACCGCCAGCGCGGCGAAACGGGTCAGCACTGTATAAAGGAAAAAGCCGAGCCAGACACTTTCCCCTTTGCCGGCGATCCCGACCGTGCTCATGCCATCATTCCAGTCGCCAGATCCCATCAGAGGTAAGCCGTGCTGACCAAACCGCAGGCCGTGTTTCACCGCACGAACCGCGTGCTGCCACAGGGTATCGCTGACCTTGCTGAGGCCAGGCAGCTCATACACCGATTCTTCGTCCGCTGTCAGTAAGCGGCCTTCGAGATAACTGACCGGCTGCGACAGCAGCGTCATATCCTCTGTCGCCCGCACGTAGTGGCACAGCGCAAAGGGCAGCCAGAGATAGTCGTCGGAGCAACGTGTTCTGACGCCACGGCCGCCAGGCGGATGCCACCAGTGTTGAACGTCGCCCTCAATAAACTGCCGCGAGGCGCACAGCAACAGCTGATCGCGCAGGCGCTGCGGTGCCGCATGGGTCAGCGCCAGCGTATCCTGCAGCTGATCGCGAAAACCGTAGGCCCCGCCGGACTGGTAATAACCGCTGCGCGCCAGTAAGCGACTGGCCAGCGTCTGATACAGCAGCCAGCCGTTAGCCAGCAAATCCACCGCCGGTTCAGGCGTCTGAATCTGCACTTTAGTCAGCACGCTTTGCCAGTAGCGTTTTACCTTTGCCAGCTCATTGCTGGCCTGCCCGGCTGACAGCAGCTGTTGCATCAGCGTGATTGCTGCCGCTTCATCCTCACCCACGCCGAGTGCAAAAACAAAGCTGCGGCTGTCGCCGTCTATCAGCGTAGTCAGCGTCTGCAGCGCGGCACAGGGATCCAGTCCGGCACCGGTATTGCCCGACAGGCCGCGAAAAGTCATCATTGCTGGCTGCCGGGTGCTGCCGTTACGGCCAAGGCACTCCAGCCGGTTGCCGCTATGGGCAATCTGCGTGCCGGTGACAGCAAAAAAAGCGCTGCGCGCTGAACCGGCGCTGTTATAGAAGTTTTTAGCCAGCACCGCACTGCCGCTATCCAGCGTGGCGACCGACGTCACCACGTGCATGGCCGATCGGCTCGCCAGCTCGCCCAGTACCCATTCGACGTAGCCGGTGATCGACAAATTACGGGTTCGTCCCGACTGGTTACTCAGCGTCAGCAGAGATAGCCTGACCGGCGCCTTTTCGGCCATAAATACCGTTAAGCTGCTGCTGATGCCGTGCCCGGTGTGCTCAAAACAGCTGTAGCCGAAGCCGTGTCGGGTCAGATAATCCCCTTTTCCGCGCATCGGCAGAGGCGTGGGCGACCAGACATCGCCGCTCTCTTCATCGCGTAAGTAGAGCGCTTCACCGCTGCTATCACTCACCGGATCGTTGTGCCACGGCGTCAGGCGATATTCATGCGCGTTTTCATACCAGCTATAGGCCTGGCCACTTTCAGAGATGACGCTGCCTGACTGGCTGTTAGCCAGCACGTTACTCCACGGCGCAGGCGTCTGCTGCTGGTCAGAAAGAATGATCTGATATTCATCGCCGTCGGCGCTAAAGCCGCCGCGACCGTTGAAAAACTGCAGGCCATCGGTAGCAAAGCGTACTGCCGCCGGTTCAGCTGCTTTGCGGGTGGCGGTAAACGGATAAGCGGGCGGCGTGCGCAGCGGTTTCAGCAACGCGCTGAGCTGGTCGTCAAGGCTGCCATCACGGCCTTCCAGCACCACAGTCGCCACGCTCAGCAGCAGTTGCTGCTCTTCCGCACTAAAACTTTCACACTTACGAAGAAAGATACCGCCGGGTTTATCCATCTGTTGTCGCTCTTCGCCAGCCGGGATCAGGGTGGTGAGCTGATTGAACAGGTTCTGCTGATAGCCGCCCCGGTCGCAGTTCATGATCACCAGGTCGACCGTCAGTCCTTTCTGACGCCAGTACTGATGCGCCTGAATCACCGAGCTAATCAAATCCAGCTGGTCGATATTCTCAATACGGACCAGCAGAATCGGCAGATCGCCTGAGATCGCATGACGCCATAAGGATTCCTGACCCAGACGGTTCTGCAGCAGATTGTTGAGATCGCCACGCATCTCGGCGGACGGGAACAGCAGCGCACTGGCCAGCTGATTAAACAGGCCGGTATCTTCAGTGCGGATATTCAACTGACGCAGTGCAACCTGACTGTGTGACCACGCCAGCTCGAACACCCGATCGGCGCTGATATGGTTACGGTATTTCTCAATCAGCGCAATCGTGGTGTCGCGAGCTGGCGTCACGCCATAAAGCATATCAATGGTGACCGCTTCACTGGCTTTAAGATCGACGGTCTGGCGAATCGACAGCAGCGGGTCCAGTACCGCACCCTGATGACCGGTCAGTTCACCGCCGGGCAGCAACGCCTGTGGCCTGGCGGGGGTGTTGCCGCGCCCGAGGAAGCGGGCCCGGTCGGTTTCATAGGAGGTTTCACGGTCGGTATTGCCATGAATCGCCATCGCATGAAACATCCACGCCGTCACTTCCTGCTCTTCGCGGGGCCGGCGATGGGCCAGAATCGCTTCCAGCCCAGGTAAGATTTCAGTCTGTATGAAAAGGTTACTGAAGGCCGGATGGGCCATATCGCTGGCGGCCGGTGCCAGCACCACTTCGGCATAGCTGGTGATATCGAACCGGCGCGGCTGACGGGAACGGTTAGTCACCGTTATCCGACGAATCTCAACATCGTCTTCGGGTGAGACCACGATATGCGTATGGATGCCGAAGGTGGTGCCCGCTGCGTCAAACTCAATCCCGGCATCATTGAACCGGGCTTTATAGCCAGGCCGCTCACTGCAGGTGGGCTGATAGCTGTGGCTGATGACATCGCCGGAATGCTGGTCAGTAACATAGCAGAAAGTGCCGTACTGGTTGCGGGTGCTGTCTGCCCGCCAGCGGGTCAGCGCCAGCCCCTTCCACATGCTGTAGCCCGCACCGGAATGGGTCACCATCAGATGATAATTGGCGTTGGAAAGCAGCTGAAGCTGTGGCTGGCGCGGATCGGCCCCACTGAACTCACGCTGATCAGGCACGCTGCGCTGCAGTTTGTTATCGACAGTCTCGTCGAAGCTGCGGCGCGGGGTGTACAGCTCGATATCATCCGGCACTTTCTCCTGCAGCAGCAGGCGCGATGACTGGAACAGTGCGCTGGACATAAAACGCGCCACCATCGGCGCGCCCAGCAGCAGGTGCGACAGCGCCAGAAATCCCATCGCCTGATGATGCGCCATATAGGATTTGACGGCGGTAAAGGGCTGGCCGGGCGCCAGCCGATCGGCAGTGAAATCCAGCGCCTCGTAGTAGCCATATTCACCCTTAGCGCCCATCGCTTTCAGCCTGAGCAGATTATCGGTCGCTTCCTGCGGCAGTACCATTAGCGCCAGCAGCGTGGCGTAAGGCGCAACCACCAGGTCATCATTCAGGCCGCGTTTCAACCCTAATTCCGGGGTGCCAAAAGCCCGGTACTGATAGTTATGATTCACGTCAAAGGCGGCATACCCGGATTCCGACACGCCCCACGGCGTCCCGGTGCTTTTCGCTGAACTGATCTGCTGCCTGACTGCGGCCAACGCCATCTTTTCCAGCAGCGTATCGGGGTAAACCGGCATCACCAGATGCGGCATCAGATATTCAAACATCGAGCCGCTCCACGACATCACGGCGGGCTGATTATCCAGCCGGGTAAATAAGCGACCCAGCACAAACCAGCTTTTGACTGGCAGCTGGTTGGCGGAGATAGCGAAATAGTGGGTCAGCCGCACTTCTGACGGGAACAGGTCATATTTACTGGCGTCGAGCAGACCGCTGTCGATGTTGTAGCCGACGCTGAGCAACGAGGTGGCCGGAACGTATAAGAAGCGGAAGTCCATGCTGGCGTGATCGCAAAGACGACCATCCAGTTCCAGCAGCGCGGCCATCCGCTCACGGGCGGCCCACACTACCGGATCGCTCTGTAGTCGGGTTAATTCAGGGCGATGCTGACTTAATTCTGCCAGCCACAGCAGGGAGGGTATCTCCGCAGGGAAGAGGGTCTGCGGCGTGACCCAGCTGAAAAAGCGACGCCACTCCTGAGCAAAATCGTCCAGCTGCTGGTGAAACAGTGCCGGCCAGTTGATGCGGCCTGTCGGTTGATAGCGCTGTTGTACCTCGGCGCTCAGCGGCAGCAATGCCTCCAGTTCAGAAAACAGGCTCGCGGGTGAAACGTGCGTCATCGCCATTAATCGGGTGTCGATGTGCGTCAGCAGGTTGTGCTGACTGCCCCCCAGCTGCGTTTTGACCAGGGCTAAGGTATCCCGCAGACCGTTCAGCATGCGCGCCGGGGCGATCACCGGCTGATATTTCCACTGCGCCAGTCCGGCCTGCAGCGTGACCAGGTGAGCCGCCATGTTGCCACTGTCCACGCTGGAAACATAGCGCGGATTAAGTGGCTTCAGCGTCTGCGTGTCATACCAGTTATACAGATGGCCCCGGAAATGCTCCATCCGATCCAGCGTGTCGAGGGTGGCAAGCGATCGCCTGATCACCTGATCCTGACTGACGTAGCCAAAATCCCATGCGGTCAGATTGGCCAGCAGCGACAGACCGATATTGGTGGGTGAGGTGCGGTGCGCGATCCGCATCTGCGGGATTTCCTGCAGATTATCCGGTGGCAGATGGTTATTTTCATCACCGGCAAACTCACTGAACCACGCCCAGGTTTCACGGGCGGTGCGGCGCAGAAAACCCTGTTGTGCGGCTGACAGCGCGATCCGCTGCGGCGCAGCAGGCTGGCTCATGCGGCTCAGCAGCGCCGGGGTGATGGTCCAGAGTAATCCCAGTGCCAGCGCCAGATGGATCAACGACGGCATCGACAGTGCGGTCAGCAGCACCAGCGCCACGCCTGCCAGTGGGTTAATCCACATGCTGCGGTAAAAATGACCTAAATCGCAGGCGACGGAGGGGATTGTCGAGGCGCTCTTCCACTCGTTGAGGTAGCGATGGCTGATGTTCAGACGCCACAGGGTGACGATGATCGCTTTCAGCGACCAGTAGCTTTCATGCGGCAGCACGGCCAGCGCCAACCCGGCACGGGAGATGCGGTTAAACGCATCGGTAAACAGGAGCTGCAGATGCTGACGCCAGGCGCGTTTTTTACTTTTTGTCACCCCATCAACGATCAGCGCTGGCACGCCAGGCAGCAGCAGAAACAGCATAATGCCGGCGGCCCAGAAGGCCGGATTCGGCAGCAGGGTACAGAGCATAAACACCAGCGTCAGCAGGGCTGGCGCGACCAGGCTGCGGCGCAGGTTATCGATTAACTTCCAGCGGGAAAGCGGGCTGAGCGGGTTTTTCTGCCGCTGACCATCTTCCAGCCGGACCTGCGGCCGCAGCCAGTTCAGCAGCTGCCAGTCGCCCCTTACCCAGCGAAACCGCCGGGCGACGTCACTCAGATAATTTGCCGGATATTGCTCATAGAGCACCACGTTACTGACCACGCCGGAACGGGCGTAACAGCCTTCCAGCAGATCGTGACTTAGCACCAGGTTTTCCGGGCAGGTATTACGGGTGGCACGCGAAAAAGCCGCCACATCGTAAATGCCCTTGCCGACAAACGATCCTTCGCCAAACAGATCCTGATAAATATCCGAGGAGAGCGAGGAGTAAGCATCATTACCCGGCACGCTGCTGCACAGCCTGGCATAGCGGCCCTGACCCTGGACCGGGATCTCCTCGGCCAGTCGCGGCTGAAGGATGGCATAACCCTCAACCACCCGGTTTAACTGCGTATCGAACACCGGCGCATTAAGCGGATGCGCCATCACGCCGATCAGTTTATGCGCGGTCTCGCGCGGCAGGATGGTATCGCTGTCGAGCGTAATCACATATCTGACCCCGTGCAGCTGCGCCTGGGTCGCTCCCGCCGTCACGCTGAAGCGATTATCTTCTCCCTGCAGCCAGCGGTTCAGCGCATGGATTTTGCCGCGTTTACGTTCATATCCCATCCAGACGCCCTGCGAAATATTATGGGTGCGGTCACGGTGCAGCAGGGAAAAAAGCGCGCTTTCAGCGGCACTGCCGCCGTAGCGACGATTCAGCGCGTCGGTTTTCAGAACCGCATAACGGATCAGCGCTGCATCATGAACATGATTCTGTTCTGCGCTGTCGGTAAAGTCGGTCAGTAAAGCAAAGTTGATATTCGGTAGGGCGTTTCCGAGATAACAGATCTCCAGTGAGCGAAGCAGCGCGTCGGTAGCCTCGTTGCTGCTCAGCAGGCAGGGGATCACCACCAGCGTCCGATGGTGCGGCGGTATCGCCCTGGCATAATCAAGACGCGGCAGCGGCAGCGGATGGCGGGTTCGGGTGGTGAGTTCGCTCAGCAACTGTAACGCCAGCTGACTGCAGACAACCAGGGTCGGCAGCGCCAGCAACCAGAGTAGCGGCCCGATACCAGCCTGCTGGGTGCTGACCAGCATTTCGGCGCTAAACGCGATGGTCAGCAATAACAGGCTGCCCAGCCAGGAGAGTAAAGGTGTCTGGCTGAGATGCTGGCGGCTCTTATTCAGCCAGCTGACGTTAACCTGAAGCTGCTGTTCAAGTTGCAGATAGCCTTTATCCAGCAGGAAATAGCCGACATGCTGCTGTCGCAGGGGAAGACCCGGCTGTCTGGCCAGATCCAGCACCGCCTGGGCCACCGCCCGCTCATCGAACCGACTGTGGCGGGCCAGACGCTCAATAACGTGACGGTAGTCATCACGACTGTCAAAGTGCATCAGAGGATAAGTCCCGGCCGGGTCATGCTGGAGTATACGTTCAACCTGGCTGACCGACTCAACAAAGGCCTGCCAGTCAATCTCGCCCAGCTGGCGCAGGCCGGTGATACTGTTGCTGACCGACAGCTGACTCAATGCCAGCTGGCGGTTGAACTGTTCAATCACTTCTGAGGTTTTACGCCCGCTGTTTTCAAGTTGCTGCTCAACCCAGGTTAAAGCGAGCGTATTGTTCTGGCCGCTTAACCGGCGTTCAAGTTCCGCCACGAAAGCACCGGAAATCTGCGGGTTCTGACGGGCCATATCGGCGATGACGAGGATCACTTTTGAGGTATCTTTGGCGGCAGTGGCAAGGATATCGGTGATCCACTCTTCTGCTTTGATGCGCTCCTGATGCACTCTGGCCACCTCCGCCGCAATCCGGGCCAGATTGTTAATCAGCGCAAAGCGCAACATGGCGGGCATTGCCCACAGTTCGCCGAGCAGCAGCGGGGTGACACGTTGATAGGCGGTGATGAAGGGGTGCAGCACGCTGGTTTCAAGTCGGCCATCGCTGTGCTTGATCATCTCTTCGGCGATGGCCTGGATACGCAGGTAATGCGCCGACTGCGCCAGCATCGGCAATCCTTTACCGAATTTTGCCGGTAACAGATGCCGTACCAGGCGGATTTGCTCTTCGATAATGTAGAAATTATCCAGCAGCCAGACGGCAGCTGGCGTCTGGCTGCGTTTATCGCCCTCGCTCAGGATTTCAGCGCTTTGCGTCAGTGACAGCTCGTTATCCGCCAGTTGCTGTAGCAGCCGGTAGGACCATTTACCGCCCGACAGCTTATGTGTTTTTGCTAATTTCTCGCCGTAGTTACCCATTTGTTCCGCAGAAAAGAGTTCGGGCCGCTGGGCCTGATAAATGCCTTCTGGCGGAAACAACGGGAAATGATCGGATGGCAATTCGCTGTCCCGACTGAACCACGTCGTCAGATTTATTTTCACATTCATTTCCTTGCGCTTGCGCAGCTGCTGGATCCGGAATAAAGAAAGGATGATAAACAGGAAGCCGGAAGAAGGAGCCAGAGGTGATAGCAGATTCCGATAGGTTAATTGTAGTCTTTTTTGCGTCCCCGGTCCCAATGTAAATAAATGGCCGTTGCTGTTGTCAGTAATGATTAAATAAAAGTAAAAAAATAAACGGCAGGATTTCCCGGGTGTTAACTTTATTTAACCGCTGGTGTGGTTATATAAAAAGCTAATTATTTCGCGCTGTGCTACGCTGGCTGCCCCACCTCAGAGGATACGGACATGACCTGGTTAAGCTTTCTTTTCGACGCGTTGCACAACAACGAAACGAATACACAGTGTCCGGAGTGTAAGAAATTCTCCAGGCAGTTGATCGCGAAAAAGAACAAAGGTCAGGCTGTGCTGTGTCCGCACTGTAAGTCGCTGTTCATTATCTGACATGATTTCAAAAAGCCGCGGCTTGTGACGGCTTGCTCAATCGGACGGCAACCCCGCGTTGCTGCCCGCTGGATGGGTTGTTTTATTTTTTATATTTTTCAATAGAATCATCAGTTTAGTTGGCAGATTTTCTGACGCAACTCACTGAGTCTTAATCATCTCATACGGGTTAACGCTCATATTCAATGAAGTATCGGTCAGATTCACGCTTTTCCACGAACTCGAATGGCGCAGGCGTAATGACATGCTGACCCGACCGCCAGACATCATTAATTCTTTCAATTGTGTCACCCTCCTGTAGCGGAAACGTTGTGCTGACGCGTAACACCGCGGTGCGGCCATTTTCAAAATCGACCTCGTACAGTGCAATATTTCTGGCGGGAAGAATCGTTCTTGCGTGAATTATTTTGCCGTACAGTTCACTACAGGCTGATTTTTTCATGATAAACCTCTTATCTATTCATGTGCTTAATCCGCAGCAGAAAGATTTATTTCTTCTCTGCTTTTTTCTGGCATCAATTAAGCGGGCTGATATAAATTTATCCGTAACGATAAATATAGCCATTCTGGCAGAAATAAATGAGAGCTTCAGCGTAGCCTGAATGATTAAAAGATGGGTGAAAAAGCAGGGTTTTAAAATAATGTGATCCGTGACCCAGATTAATGCAAAGAACCGCGGCCACAAATAAAATAAACCAGCGTTCAGGCTCAACATTTACTGGCTGCACGCATTGATTATCTACCCGCGCCAGCCGTTCGGGCATTATGCTACGCCTTTGCGCCGTATTTATCGCCAGCGGCAGGTAGCCAGCTGTAACCGCAATTAATACAGCCACGCCATGAAGACGCATACCTGATGAGACTCCAGCGGGCGTGGCTAAATTAAAACTACTGCTCCGGGTGCCTCCCGGTGGGCTATCAGGGGTCAAAACAGCCCGTGACAGATGACACACAACGAATGACTCGTCAGACCCTTTACACCCCGCCGCGCAGGGGGATTAGCAGCAACGCTGGCACCATAGCACTTAACAATACTGGTTAATATTTAATCTTTTTTCTTTCAGAATAGCGCAAGGTTGTCGCAGGAAAACGGTAAACATCTGGTTTCAGACTGAAAGGATACAATTCGTTATTTTCCGGCTGCTTAATACCGACTCCCGCAGGTGCCGCGCGAAGTACGCGGCGTAACGGCGCGTGCTGTGAGTACTGATGCCTTTACGTTCTATCTGCCGTCGCCAGCTGAACCGGCAGAATGCGACAAACCTGTAGCATCGTGCCACGCCAGTGATGTTGGCTAAGCTGCGGCTTGCACTATGACAATGCTCCAGGCGAAGCCGCAGTTTGCCTCGCGCCTTTGTCATGGCGAAGCCGCTACTTTTGCCACTGGCCAGGCTAAGCTGCGAATCAAGCCGTCAGCAATCCGTCCCGGGAACCGGACGCTATGCCACCTTGCTGTCGTCCAATTTAATAGCGAGCTAGATTGTGATATTTTAATATGTTGCGCACTATTTACTGCTGCGCTTTATGTGTTAGATTAGCGCTAACGATGGTTAAGCGACCCTCGGAGAAAGCACGTTTATTTGCCCTGGCTGCTGCTGGCCGGGCTTTTTTTTGTCCTGAATCCGGCAACCGGACGACAGTCGGTGTGTGCGCAGAGTGGCGAATAAAGAGCGCTGCGACGCTGTCAGCCGCGCCTTCTCAGCCCGCTACGACAAGCCAGCCTCAACGTGGACAGCGCGTAAAGCTTCCCGCACTTCACCCTCTCTTCTTCAGGTTTTGCCAGGGCCGCCGATCCTGACTCCACCGTGACCTGACCCAGGACGCGATTGTCATAACGGCTACGACGTCTGAGTTGTTGAACAGGGGGGAATCGGGGGTGAGCATCGCCAGCAAATGCGAAGCATTAGCCGGGAGAAAAGATAAGTGGACTGCGGCAGATTCATGCCGCTCTCAGTTAAAAAATGAGCCGGAGTGAACCGACAATATGCATGTTCACTCCGTTGTTTTATCCCGCGTTGAGCGACTTAGCTCCCGGCGCTGGCTCTTTGCTTAAGTGCATACACCAATACTACCGCGAAACAGATCATCGGCAGCGCGTAGGACACGGCGGTGGTGTAACGATCGGCGATGGCGCCCATCATATAGGGCATCACCGCGCCCCCGACAATCGCCATGATCATCACTGAACTGGCCCGTTTGGTTTGCTTGCCCATATTCTTCACCCCCATGGCAAAAAGGGTCGGGAACATGATCGACATAAAGAAGAATATCGCCACCAGCGCAATCACCGAAACGTTATCGATACCGGCAACCACCACGCCGCATAACAGGATATTGATGATGGCATAGGTCACCAGCAGCGTAGCCGGGCGAATAAAACCCATCAGCCAGGTACTAAAAAAACGGCCGACCATAAAGCTGATCATCCCTACCGACAGCAGATAGGAAGCGTTCTGGTTCGACAGCGTATGCCAGTGTTCGGTGGTGTAATTGATAAAGAAAGCGCCAACCCCAACCTGGGCGGCGACATAAAAGAACTGGGCAATCACGCCGCCGGTAAAATGGCCATGCTGCCATAATCCTTTCGCAATGCCCTGGTCTGCATCACTGCTCTGCTCACGAATATCCGGCAACTTCGTCCGTCCAAACAGGAAGGCAATCAGCAGCACTAAAAAAGCAATCGCGACGTAGGTGGTTTTTACTGAAGAGAGCCCGTCAGCGGTGGTGCTCTGCGTGGCGGAAAAGAACAGCGAGCCGCCAATCACCGGACCAATAAACTGCCCTAAGCCGTTAAAGGATTGTGAGAGATTCAGACGGCGTTCTGCGCCAGCCGGGTCGCCCAGCACGGTTGCAAACGGGTTAGCGGCGGTTTCGAGACATCCCAGCCCGAGGGCGATCACAAACAGCGCCAACAGAAACAGGCTAAAGCTGCCCGCCGAGGCGGCCGGAACAAACAGCAATGCACCCACTGCGTAGAGGCATAAACCGACCAGGATGCCGGCTTTATAGCCGAAGCGATCCATGAAAAAGCCAGCCGGCAGGGCAATGATAAAATAGGCACCGAAATAGGCGGCCTGTAACAGCCCGGACTGCGCCTTATTCACGTGTAACACCTCCTGGAAATGCTTATTCAGCACATCCAGCAGCCCGTAGGATAATCCCCACAGGAAAAACAGCGTGGTGACCAGAATAAACGCCAGACGGAAGCCGGAGGTGGTTTTGCGCTCCGCATAGGCCGTAGCAGCAGTTTTATTGGCGAACATAGTGTATTCCTCAGTATCTGGTGGTGACTGCAGGAGTAGGGTCAGCCCGGATGGCTGGTTTTTTTATGTCAGATAACCTGAAAAACGGTCAGCTCTCTGGAATAAACAGAGGCACTACGGCTGTTCTGTCAGTGAAAATATGCGCGTCATTTCAACCCACTTTTCCCCGGCGGCTGTCCACGGGGTGGGGCGCTGATATTTCCACATCAGGGCTTCCCATTCGCAGACTTTCGGATCCTCAAGGCTGCGACGTTCGAACAGCGCGCGGTCAAAGTCGTCCGTGGTTTCGATCACCATCACTAACCGGTTACCCAGCCGGTAAATTTCCATCTCTGCAATGCCGTAGCGACGCAGGTGCGCGGTAATCTCCGGCCAGATCTGCTGGTGATAGCGTTGATACTCTGCAATAAAGCGAGGATCGTCGCTGAGATCCAACGCCTGGCAAAAGCGGCGCGTCATGTCAGCGCCCGATCAAGGTGGGTGTAACCGCCATCGACGGTCAGCCACTGTCCCGTGGTGTGCGACGCGCGCGAAGAGAGCAGGAAGACCACCGTATTGGCGATCTCCTGCGGCGTGGTCATGCGCTGCCCCAGCGGAATATGTGAGGTGATTTTTTGCAGTTTCTCTTCATGCCGATCGAAGCTTTGGATCCAGCGCGCATAGAGTGGCGTCATCACTTCAGCCGGGATAACCGCATTGACGCGGATACCCTCGTCCAGCAGGGCCGCCGCCCATTCACGGGTCAGCGCCAGAATGCCGCCTTTGGCCGAGGCATAGCCGCTGGTATTACCCTGACCGGTTAACGCGGTTTTCGAACTGATATTCACGATCGCGCCCCGGCTGGCACGCAGCGCGTTCAGGCACAGGTGCGCCATCAGGTAGTAGTGAATCAGATTCTGTTCGAGCGACTGCACAAAGGCGGCGCGTCCGGCATCCAGACCCACGTTGTCATTGGCACCGGCGTTGTTCACCAGGCCGTCAATCGAGGGATAACGGCTCAGGATCTGATCCAGCGCGGCCTTGCAGCTCGCTTCGTCGCGCAGTTCGGCGAGCACAAAGCTGGCCTGTGGCGAGAGTTGTTGCAGCTTATGCATCAGCTCATTGGCCGGTTCGGTATTGCTGACGATCACCGGAATAGCCCCTTCTTCGGCCAGCGTCAGTGAGATTGCCTCACCAATGCCGGAACCGCCGCCGGTGACGATTACCACTTTATTTTGCAGATAGAGATTCATCGTGTGTGTCCTGTAATCGGTAGAGAGAGCAGGCATTGCCGCCATAAATGGCTGCCTGTTCGGCGGCACTGAGTGTTGCTATCGCCGGTTGCCAGAGTTGCCAGGGATTTTCATCGGGGCTGGCCAACAGCGAGACCGGCCAGTCAGAGCCGAACAGCAGTCGTTCGCTGCCGAAAATCTCCAGTGCGGCATCGAAAAAAGGCAGCAAATCGTCGGCTGACAGTCCCACCGGGCGTGGCTCAGTCAGCAGGCCGGAGAGCTTACAGCTGACATGTTTCAACGCTTTCAGCGGCGCAATCTGCTGCTGCCAGTGGCTGGCCCCCAGCGTCAGATCGGGCTTGCCGAAGTGATCGAGCACCAGAAAATGCTGGTCATGGCGCTGCGCGAACTCAACGGCTTCGGCCAGATGGTGATGCGTCACCAGCAGTTCATAGAGATATTCCCGCTGCTGAAGCTGGCGAATTCCGTCATTGATGGCCGGATCGGCCAGCCACTGCGCCGGATAAGGCTCGTCCTGAATCGGATGACGAAAACCGCGCAACAACGGATGGGCTAGCGCCTCCAGCTGTCGCGGCAGATCGCCGTCGCGCAGATCGATCCAGCCGGTGACCGCCGCGACATAATCAGTCTGGTCAGCAATATCCAGCAGCCAGCGGGTTTCCTCCAGGCTGCATCGCGCCTGCACCAGCACCGTTTTCTGCACCTCGTGGCGGCGCAGCAGCGGACGCAGCGTTTCCGGCAAAAAATCCTGTTTCAGCACTGCCATGTCATCGTTGATCCAGCGGTAATCCTGCGCTGTGTAGCGCCAGAAATGCTGGTGGCTGTCGACTCGCATCATCGGCATTCTCCTTTGCGTCTCAGGCGTGGTAGCGATATTTATCGATCGATGCCTGATGCATTTCGATGGAGAAGCCAGGTGATTTGGGCGGCATATAGGCGGCACCGCGGATCTCGCAGGGATCGACAAAATGCTCATGGAGGTGGTCAACGTATTCGATAACCCGGCCTTCATGGGTGCCGGCGATGCAGAGATAATCGATCATCGAAAGGTGCTGCACGTACTCGCATAACCCGACTCCACCAGCATGCGGGCAAACCGGCAGGTTGTATTTGGCCGCCATCAGCATCACCGCCAGCACTTCGTTGATGCCGCCCATGCGGCAGGCGTCAATCTGCACCACATCAATCGCTTCGCGCATGATGAACTGCTTAAACATGATGCGGTTCTGGCACATCTCGCCGGTGGCGACCTTGACCGGCGCGACACCCTGACGAATGGTGCGATGGCCTTCGATATCATCCGGGCTGGTCGGTTCTTCGATAAACCAGGGATCGGCAAACGCCAGCGCATTAACCCACGGAATGGCATCGCGGGTTTCCCACACCTGATTGGCGTCGATCATCAGCTTGCGGTGCGGACCGATCACTTCGCGGGCAATCCGCACCCGGCGAATGTCATCTTCCAGGTCACGTCCGACTTTCAGCTTCAGGTAATCGAAGCCCGCATCGACCGCCTGCTGACACAAACGGCGCAGCTTGTCGTCGGGGTAGCCCAGCCAGCCGGCCGAGGTGGTGTAGCACGGGTAACCTTCCGCCAGCAGTTTTTCAAGGCGCTGTGCTTTGTTGTCGGCACGCTGTTGCAGCAGCGTCAGCGCCTCCTGCGGAGTGATGCAGTCGGTGATGTAGCGAAAATCAATGCAGCGCACCAGCTCTTCCGGCGTCATATCCGCCACCAGCTGCCACACCGGTTTGCCGACCGCCTTACTCCATAAATCCCATACCGCATTCACTACGGCACCGGTCGCCAGATGAATAGCGCCTTTGTCCGGCCCAATCCAGCGCAGCTGGCTGTCGCTGGTGAAATCCCGCCAGAATTTCCCCATATCGGCGGTGATATCCGCCAGTTGGCGGCCAACGATCAGATGCTGCAGTGCACCAATCGCGGCACAACAGATTTCGTTACCGCGCCCGATGGTGAAGGTCAGGCCGTGGCCCCGCAGCGCCGGATGGTCGGTTTCCAGAATCACATACGCCGCGGAGTAGTCGGGATCCGGGTTCATCGCATCCGAACCGTCCATCGTCAGCGACGTCGGGAAGCGCACATCCTCTACACGTAAAGCCGTAATCGTCGTCATCGAAAATTCCTTCCGCTGTAATGAGGCTATGCCTGTACCGTCTTTTGACGCTGTTCACCCAGTCCTTCAATCCCAAGGTGCATAACCTGACCGGCTTTCAGATACAGCGGCGGTTTTTGTCCCAGACCGACGCCCGGCGGAGTACCGGTAGAGATGATGTCGCCGGGTTGCAGGCTCATAAAACGGCTGAGATAACTGATGATTTCGGGAATGCGGAAAATCATGGTGCGGGTATTACCGTTCTGATAACGCCGGCCATCCACTTCCAGCCACAGGTTTAGCTGATGCGGATCGGGAATTTCATCGGCGGTAACCAGCCACGGGCCAATCGGACCGAAGGTGTCGCAGCCTTTGCCTTTGTCCCAGGTTCCGCCGCGCTCAATCTGAAATTCCCGTTCAGAGACGTCGTTGATCACGCAGTAACCGGCGACGTGTGCCATGGCGTCGGCTTCGCTGATATAGCGGCCGCCGGTGCCGATCACCACGCCCAGCTCAACTTCCCAGTCGGTTTTCACCGAATCACGCGGGATTTCGACGTCATCGTTCGGGCCGACAATGGCGCTGGTCCATTTACTGAAGACCACCGGTTCTTTCGGGATTTCAGCTCCGGTCTCGGCCGCGTGATCGGCGTAGTTCAGGCCGATACAGATAAATTTCCCGCTTCTGGCGACGCACGCGCCCAGACGGGGTTCACCGCTTACCAGCGGCAGGCTGTGCGGGTCGAGCTGGCGCAATGCATTCAGCGTCGCCGGTTGCAGGGCATCGCCGTCGATGTCGGCGACGTGAGCAGTGAGATCGCGCAGTCTTCCGTTGCTGTCTAGCAGCCCGGGGCGTTCGGAACCTGGGTTGCCGTATCGTAGTAGTTTCATCGATCACTATCCTTCTGTGAAATGTCAGGGAAGCAGAGCGGCTGCGGGATCAGTTACTCCAGCCGCCGTCAATAATCTGTACCGTGCCAGTGGTGTAGGAACTGGCATCAGAGGCGAGATAGAGCGCCAGCTGGGCGATCTCGTCGGTTTTACCCATCCGGCCGATCGGCTGACGGGCAACAAACGCCGCATAAACGTCGGCTTCGCTGCGTCCTTCGGCCAGTGCCTGGGCGGCAATGCGCTGGCGCAGGGAAGGCGATTCCACCGTGCCGGGGCAAATCGCATTACAGCGGATGCCACGGGTGACGTAATCTGCTGCCACCGAACGGGTCAGGCCAATCACTGCCGCTTTTGAGGCGCTGTAGGCAAAGCGGTTTGGCACGCCTTTGATACTGGAGGCGACCGACGACATGTTGATCACCGAGCCGTAATTGCGCTCCAGCATCGCTGGCAGAAAAGCGCGGATCATGCGGAACATCGCGGTGACATTGAGATCCAGCGCGAACTGCCATTCGCTTTCGCTGCAGCTGATTATGTCGCCGCTGTGAACCACACCGGCGCAGTTAAACAGCACATCGAGCGGACCGGTGGTTTCTGCCAGCGCGGCGATCGCCTGAGGATCGGTGACGTCGAGCCGCTGCGCTGTGATTCCCGGTATCTGCTGTAACGCGCTGATATTGATATCGGTGGCAATCACCTCTGCACCTTCACGGGCAAACAGGGCTGCGGTGGTGAAACCAATGCCTTGTCCAGCGGCGGTAATCAGTACTTTTTTCCCTGCCAGGTTCATGGTGACTCCCAATCAACGATCATTTTATAGGTCTAATGGTCAGGCCATTAGGGGTGAAAAAAAAGCGTTAAAACCAGTGCTTTTTGCTAAGATGTCCAGCAAGCTTCTGCTTAAAACGCCATTTCGGTTAACCAATTTTTTACATGCATAAAACAAAGCAGCAAGATTTTTGTCTGGAAAATGCTAGCTGAATCACTTAATGAGAATTGACCTCAGGTGTCCGATGCCGATAAAAAGATTAGAAAACCCAAGGATTTACAGGCAGATAGCTGACCAGCTAAAAACATTAATTGATAATAAAGAGTTTCCACCCGGCAGCCGACTGCCAGCCGAGCGTGAATTAGCCAGTCTGCTGCAGGTCAGCCGCGCGTCGGTGCGGGAAGCATTGATCGCGCTTGAAGTGATTGGGCTGGTGGATGTGCGGGTCGGTAACGGCGTGATTGTACGTCAGCCGCCAGCTCAACCGGCTGCGCCTTCTCAGGAACCGGTGATGTCGCAGGCGGGCCGCAATCAGTGGGCCGACGTCGATGATGAGCTGAACATTGAACTGGACTTTACCGCTGAGCTGCCGCCATTTTCGCTGTTACAGACCCGCCGGTTGATCGAACCCGAAACGGCTGCGCTGGCGGCAAGAAACGCCACTGATGAAGAACTTGCTGCGATCAGGCAGGCATATGAGCAAAATTGCTACGATAATCGCAATGGTTCGGCGACCCACCCTGGCGATCGTCTGTTCCATATCCGCATTGCTCAGGCCAGTGGAAATCCCGCCTATGCATTTATCATCGGCCATCTGCTGGGCCACCGTTACGGCACTATGTTCCGCAGCTTGCAGCTACACTACACTCCACAGGACATGCCGCACCGTTCTGAGATTGAACATCTCGCCATTCTGAATGCGCTGGAAGCGCGTGACAGCCGTGCCGCGAAGAAGGCGATGAAGGAGCATCTGGATGCGGTGATTAAGATTTTCGGCCAGGGGTGATACAGCGCGTGCCGCGACCGCGTGGTTGGGTTACCCGCTGTCTGCGGCATCGCCGTTTTTGCTGTGGCATGATCAAGCTTGCCGTCCTGCCTTATCGGCGCTTGCCGTCCCGCTTTATCAGCTCCTGCACCCGGCTGTTACCTTCTGAATTTACGCCGATTCAACGGCCGCAGGCGAGGCACTGTTAGCTGTCGCAGCAGGTCAGCGTCACAATTTTTAATCTGCATTTGATCACCATCCGATACCATTAATCAGGGAACAGAGAGAATGCCAGACCGCAAAAAGATCCTGCTCACCGGTGCCAGTGGCCGGATTGATTGGCCGCACCTGCTTCAGCGCTTTGAGTGAAGCCTATGAGTTCATCCTGACCGACCTGAAACTGCCGGATTATGAAATCGCGACGCCGCATCAGTTTATCGCCGCCGATCTTTCACTGCCGGGCGCGGCGGCAACGCTGCTGGCCACCGCGCAGCCTGATACCATCGTCCACCTGGCCGGTATCCCGCATGCCGATGCCACCTTCGAACAGCTGCTGCCTGCCAATATCCTTGCCGTCACCTGGCTGCTTGAAGCCGCTGCCGCCACTGCCTGTCGTCGTTTTGTTTTTGCCAGCAGCGCCCAGACCATTGAAGGTTCTCCGGTTGATGTACAGATCCAGCCAGCGATGGCGGTTGCGCCGGCTAATCTGTACGGCGTCACCAAGTGTTTCGGTGAGGCGCTCTGCTCTTTTTATGCCAGTCAGCGCGGGCTTTCCTGTATCGCGCTCAGAATCGGGGCTTTTGAACCACCACAGGCCGGCGTGCTGAAAAATGCCCGCGACTACAGCGCCTGGCTGAGTCCGCAGGATGCGGTCAGGCTGCTAACCTGTGCGATTGAGGCGGAAAATATCAGCTTCTTTATCGGCTATGGAATTTCAGATAATCGGTTTAAGCGCTTTGACCTCACCGCGACCCGGGAAGTGCTGGGTTATCAACCGGTGGATGACGCCTTCCGGCAATTCGGCACGGCATCGCTAAACTTCTGACGGAATATTTCTCATTACGTCAAACTGCGTTGAAATCGCGGGACCGTGTCTGAAGGAAGGATGAACAGACAGAGACGACGTTGATGCGGGCAGGGCTGATGCCCGCCATCGCGATAACACCTCATCTTCATCCTGATAACCGAACATGAACATCTCTCATGTTCGGTGAAATTAAATCACTTTTTTTCACTCTCCGTCTGAGGCATAAAGGATGCATTGTTAATATCAATTGATAATATGAAGATTCGCCAGCGCTGCCCGGTTTCTCTCCGCTATACATTGCGAATCTCATATTTTATATCAGACGATCAGGGTGCCAGATTGCGATGAATAATGCGTTTACATTTACTCTTAAAAGTCTGCGTTTCGACGAGAACTATAATCCGTCTGAAAATACGCGCATCACCACTAATTTTGCCAACTTAGCCCGGGGTGAAAAGCGTCAGGATAATTTACGCAACGCGCTGGTCATGATTGATAACCGTTTTAACGCGCTGGCGAACTGGGATAACCCGAAAGGTGACCGTTATTCGGTAGAGCTGGAAATTATCTCGGTGGAGTTAGCGATCAATGCGCAAGGCCGTGCGGATGCTTTCCCGGTGATTGAAGTTTTAAAAACGCATATTATTGATCATCACACCCAGCAGCGCATTGAAGGCATTGTCGGCAATAACTTCTCATCGTATGTGCGTGATTATGATTTCAGCGTGGTGTTGCCCGCCCACAATAAGAACAGAACTGAATTCAGCACGCCGGAAAATTATGGCGTGCTGCATGGCAATATCTTCAAAAGCTTCGTTAACTCAGCGGCCTATAAAGAGAAATTCAGTAAGTCGCCGGTGATATGCCTGAGCGTCTCCAGTAAAAATACCTATCACCGCACCGGCAATCATCATCCGGTGCTGGGTGATGAATATGCCCAGAATGAAACCTCGCTGACCGATGACTATTTCGCGAAGATGGGCCTGCGGGCGCGTTATTTCATGCCGCGTAACAGCGTTGCGCCGCTGGCTTTTTATTTCCAGGGTGATCTGCTGCATGATTACAGCAACCTCGAACTGATTAGCACCATCAGCACCATGGAAACGTTTCAGAAAATATACCGGCCTGAAATTTACAATGCCAATTCAGCAGCGGGAAATGTCTATCAGCCCAGCCTGACGCATCAGGATTATTCATTAACGCGCATTGTTTACGATCGCGAAGAGCGCAGCCAGCTGGCCGTTGAACAGGGTAAATTTACGGAAGAACTTTTCATTAAGCCCTGGCAGACGCTTCTTGAACAATGGTTTGCCCAGCCCATTGTTTGAACCCTCTAAATAAAAAGGTTATTTATTATGAACACATTATTACCGACATCGACTGCTGGCAGTTTACCTAAACCTTCATGGCTGGCCCAACCTGAAACCCTGTGGTCGCCGTGGAAATTGCAGGGTGATGAATTAGCTGAGGGCAAACTTGATGCGCTGCGTATCAGCCTGGCAGATCAGCTGCACTCAGGCATCGATATTGTCAGTGATGGTGAGCAAACACGTCAGCATTTTGTCACCACTTTTATTGAACACCTCAGCGGTGTCGATTTTGAAAAACGTCAGATCGTCAAAATCCGCGATCGTTATGATGCGAGCGTGCCTTCAGTAGTCGGTGAGGTTGCCCGCCTGAAGCCGGTATTTGTTGAAGACGCCCGGTTTTTGCGTCAGCTGACCCGCCAGCCGATCAAATGGGCGCTGCCCGGCCCGATGACGATGATTGATACGCTTTATGACGGTCACTACAAAAGCCGTGAAAAACTCGCCTGGGAATTTGCCAAAATCCTCAACCAGGAAGCCAGAGAATTAGAGGCGGCCGGCGTCGATATCATCCAGTTTGATGAACCCGCCTTTAACGTCTTTTTCGATGAAGTCAACGACTGGGGCATCGCCGCGTTAGAACGAGCCGTTGAAGGGCTTAAATGTGAAACGGCTGTCCACATTTGTTATGGCTACGGTATCAAAGCCAACACCGACTGGAAGAAGACGCTCGGCACCGAGTGGCGGCAGTATGAAGAGGTGTTCCCTAAGCTGCAGAAATCAGCTATCGACATCATTTCGCTGGAGTGTCAGAACTCACGCGTGCCGATGGATCTGATTGAACTGGTTCGCGGTAAAAAGGTGATGGTGGGGGCAATTGACGTGGCAACTAACGCCGTTGAAACCGCCGAAGAGGTCGCCAGTACCCTGCGTAAGGCGCTGCAATTCGTTGATGCAGATAAACTTTATCCGTCGACCAACTGCGGCATGGTGCCGTTATCCCGTCAGGTTGCCAGCGGCAAACTGGCCGCGTTAAGCGCGGGTGCTGACATCGTGCGCCGGGAAATTCTCGGCAAATAATCCCCTTTCTGCACATCTGAAAAGGCTCAGTCCGGACCGTTTAATCCGGCCGGTTTTCGGAGATCTTCCGGACTGAGTTCATCTGGATCTGCGCCGTTTTAGCGGCTGTAAAAAGGGTCTTCTGCAAAACCCCTGCAAAACTCTTCTGCAAAACGGATTATTTTTTAACCACCAGATGCTTCCATCCCTGGTCACGATCGTCGTTATATTTATCTGTCATCTCCTGTCTTTTATGACCCAGCAGCGTACGTGTATCGACACCCTGTTTCCGGTAAAGCCGTTCTGACAGCGAACGCTGTTCATGGAAGGTTGGTGCTGCGCCTGTTTCCCATTTAAGGCCCGTTGCCTGACGAGCAGCCATGAAATGGGTCCGGAGGGTGTGTGACGTTATCGGGTCGCCTCTTTCAGATGATCCGCTTCTCCTCGTGTGATGCAGGATATAAGGGCTCAGAATATTATCGCGGCACCGGTTTATGACCTCTTCCAGGCTCAGCCCGAGAACTTCACAGCGTAGGGATAGTGGAATAGCAATTCGCGCACCGGTTTTTTCCTGCTGTACATGAAGATAGCCGTCCCAGATATCTGAAAACTTCATTTTTGTTATATCGCTGATGCGCTGGCCGGTTAGTAATGCCAGCAGCATGGCACGCTGCAGATAAGCAGGATATGTCCCGCAGTCATATATTTTCTGCCAGGTTTCTATATCGAGCCGGGTACGTCTGATTCTGACTTTGGGTGCGCGGGTTAAAAGTGCAGGGTTAAATTCGGGGCTGACTTCCCCGGCTCTCTGGGATTCTTTGAAAAAATCCACAGCAATATTCCGAATAGCCTGTGCCATGGTGGATTTACCCTGCTCAATATAATGCTCAAGAATATTACTGATATCTTTTACCGAAACTTCATCCATATATTTCAATCCCAGCTCCCTAACGAGGACTCTGGTAACTGTTTTCCGGCTCCTGACTGTGGGCGTTTTTATTTCGCCGTTTTCAAAGCGCCTCTCCTGTATTCGAAGGTACTTTTCAGCCCAGCAGGAAACCGTTATTTTTCCGGCAACATCATCAGCAATGTGGCGACGCACTTGTAGCAAATTCTGCAGCCGGCTCTGCGCTAACCGGATATTGGCTTCAGTGGCGATTTGACGGGCTTCATTTTCATCTGTGCCGAGTCCATGAAACTTGCCGGTGACAGGATGTTTATAACGCCAGTAAACACGCTTGGTGCGCGAATCCAGATAACATGAAAGCCCGGGTATAGTTACGTTATATTTTCTTGGTCTGGCCATCTTCAAGGATCCTTTTCAGCACAGGGTTATCATCTGTGTAAACCGCGGGCTTACCCTGCGTTCCTGTAAACCGGGCAGACCGGTCCACGCGCCAGCAGTTTCCGACCTTAACTGGAAGGGGATATATCATGCCGTTCTTCGCGTATTTGCTGAGAGTGGCGATTCCCGGAACGGGTTCACCAAACTCTTCTGCTGCCCATGCGGTTAATTTGATCATACGGGCCATAATTTTTTCCGCATAATTTCTGCTGTTCTGATCTGATGCCGCGTCTCACATGACTTCTGCGGCGAGCATAATATTTTATTCCGCTTTATCCGGGACCGGCCCGTGCCTGGTAACAGGCTGTACGGTCACGGTAAGCTGACAGGTTTGCTGTCATTACCATCGCTTTTTCCCCAGGCATTGCGTTTTGCCGTCTGGCAGAACTGTTTTCTTAATCCGGCCCACTCCCTGTCTGCTTCAGAGCAGGGCAGTGAACGCGCTTTTTCCCATAATGTTGCTGCACGACCATACAGGTTCAGCCTTTCAGCCCTGGCGGCCTCGATGGCATACGAACCATAGGTCGTCAGGATTTCCCCGCTGACGGGGTCTTTCCATATCCACATTTCACTGCTCCTGTTCAGTACCCGGCTCAGAGGGCATACGGCCTGTCTTCTGCTCACTGAGTTCTTCTCTTCTTATACGCGCGACATCCGTTGCCTTACTCAGCAGGTTAGTGTCATCCGACAGCATCTGGGCTGCGTAGCGGTAGCAACGGGCCAGCTCATCAATGGTCTCTGCCTTCGCAGCTGCCTCGGTGAAATCAGCCAGGAGCGTTTCTGCCGTTCGCTTTGCCGGTGACGGACTTTCGGGCGTTCCCTGAGAGGTCCTGGTCACGGCGTTTTTGCCGGCAGTTTCTTCTGATGTCGTCAACGGTTCTGAACGTTCTGCCGGCCTGGCCTCCGGTTCAGTGTGCTGAGCCGGTCTGGTTTCCGTCTGGGCATTGATGAGGGCATTCAGATCTTCTGCTGTTTCCACCGGCGTGATGTCACGCATAGGAGGCGTCTCTGACCCGATCTCATCCGGGGTATAAACCCCGAGAATGACATCCGGACAGTGCAGCCGGGCCCAGCGCTTCACTGCCAGGTACGCTAACTGCTGCTTAGGATCCGTGGCCCAGAGCGGTGAGTTTCTGGGCTGTGCCTGGGAAAGCAGTAATTCAAGGACCCGGGGATGTTTCTCGCCTTTCATGGTTGCCCAGACACGTACGCCGCATTTCTCCTCATCTGTGAACGTCCAGGCCTGAACGTAAAATTTTTTGTCGCTGTCTTTTGCAGATGTTTTTTCTTTAAACTTGCCGATAACGTTTTCCCAGGGGCCGTACCACTCGTAATGAAGGCGATCATGAGTCGGTGCCATGCTCGTGATGACCGCGTTCACAAGTTGTGCCTCATACCCCAGAACACCGTGAACGAGGTGGGTTTTCTGCGCCACCGCGAAGGGGTTCATGCCCCACTGAACCGCCTGCATGCTTACGGCCAGGCAGTCGGAAGCATTACCTTTCAGGTGTGCAGGGACGGTAACGTGTCCCTCAGCCATGACAGCAGCAAAGCGGATGAGCTTATCGAGCCCGTCCGGGCTGAATACGGCCGAGCGGCTGTCTGTTCCGGTCAGGGATGTTTCGGTCATGTCGTTACTCATAGTCTGTCCTTTTTCCGGGCCCATTCAGGGCGTGAGATTTCTTGAATGCCACCCCAGTTACCTGTGATGACGCAGTCATGAAAGCGGTTCAGGTCACGCCGGAACAGATCGTAACCGGCTGCGACATCATCCCGGCTCAGCTCATAGAGGCGTACCGGATAGCGGCCACAGTCAGCCGATTCGCTGACGGCGATAAAAATGAACTGCGGGGTCTCACCGAAGTGCCGGCGGAAACCTTCGCGATACATGGCGACCTGGACGTGATAGCGGAACTCTTCGATGTGTCGCGCGAAGCGCGCCATGTCAGCGACTTTCTTCACATCCACCATGACGGGGCGCTCTGTCAGGTATTTATCCGGGCGGATGCGGCACAGCTCGTCTGTTTCATCATCCATCCAGTAGATGGACGCTTCACACTGCCCCGCGGCTTCCAGAAAAAAGCGCGCGCCGTGGTGGGAAAAGACGCTGTCGCGCATGAGCCATAGTCTGCGGCCCTGTTCAGCGTCCATAACCTTTCTGCCGCTCTCAGCACACTCCTGCAGAAACTGTTTTTCGTCCGCCTTGCCAGCAGTGGTCCGCCGGTTAAATTCCGGCGCGACGATAAAGCGCGCATCAAACGCATCGGGTTCAAGCAGCAGGCAGTGCAGGGCAGTGCCCATATCCAGTGCTGTGATCTTCTCATCGTCGACCGGCGCATTTTTCCGCCAGAGGTAGATCGCCGGATCAACTGCAATATCATCCAGCTGTGATTTGCTGACGCCCGGGCCCGACTGATAGGCCTCATTACTGAGGCCAAAATAAATACCGGGTTTCATTGCGCAGGTTCCTCCCACCCAAGCACGACCTGAAGCTCGTAATTGCGGGTCGCCTGCAGGTAAGCCAGTTTCGTAATAAAATCGATGTAAGTCTCATTTGCTTCCAGATGAGCACAGCATTTCTTCACCTCAGGATGCAGGTTCCAGTGGCGGAACAGATAAAGATGATCCGGAAAGCAGGTCAGAAGTCGCTGTGCCTCATCATCGATCCACTGCTCCTTCCTTATCGCCTCCTGCTCCTGCACATCAAGCAGGTCCTTGTGTCTTTCCAGCAAAGCATATGGCGTCATCATGGCTGACCCTCCTTAAGCAGAATTCCGATAACACGATCGATAGCCACCTGAATCAGCGGCAGCGGTGGTTGAGGTGGCAGTGCCGGAGAGGATGACGATGAAAAACTGGCACCGGTAACGATGTTTTCTGCTGAAAACTCGATATCGCGGATGGCGTGAAAAGGGCGAGCAAAAGCGGCATCGCCCCTGATGGCTGGTTGCATCATGGGAAATGGTCCTTTGAACAGTTGGTTTAAACGAATACGCTTAGTGAAAAGCCGGGCTGGCTGTCAGAAAGAGGTGTGGCCAGAAGGTAAAATGGAAATTTACCGGACAAGACCACAACCCGTTAAAGGGGGGTAGTTCAATACTCCTCCTCTTGTCTTGCGGCGTTCAGCGCGGCAAAGATACTCACCGGATCACCTGATATCAGTGTCCGGAGAATAATAATGCCGGTAGTTGTGACATCAGCTTCAGGGGCGGCTTCCAGTGCAGCCTCAACAACACGGATATGCTCAGAAAGGCATAAAATGAAGCTCTTGATGGTGAGTATCGAACGCACACCATTGGTGATGTAATCAATTTTCACGGTTACTCCTTAATCGCGCTGGCCCGTCGTCAGCAGAAGGCCAGTGATTAAATATGGATGATTGACTGCCTAAGCCAGCGGGACGCTTAAGCGAAGCGCTGGCCTTAAATCTGTTTGTCATAATCTGCGTGACTGAGCAACTCCCAATGCTGTCCGTTATCTCTGGAGAGGAGTCGCCATTGCGGGGTGACCCGAAGCGTGAGGTATCTATCACGACAGGTTCGCCTCGCCCGGATTTGTCCGGCACGCCATGAATGGATAATCCTTTCGGCGCGCTGTTTGATCCTTACCGGAGCACGAGGTTTCGGCATGAGCGCAACCTCATCTCAGCAGCACAGGCTGCCGCGAGTTTCTGAACAATAGGCACCATTCGGTTCAGCGAACCGGGTATGCCGATGAACATGCTATTACGGGCAGGGATATTCATGTCTCGTCTCCGTTGAGGTATAAAAAAACCGCCACAGCGGGCGGTTATGTTTACGTTATGAGAGACACCGTTATGACTGGTTATCCTCTTCTGCCTCTGGATCTGCACAGCAACAGCAGCCTGAAGGCCGTAAATCAGGGTGAATGTCGACAATAGGCGTGAGGGTTGAAGTCAGTAATTCATCCATTGAGCCCATTACGGCGCGCCGGTATGTTTCTCCTTCTTCTTTACTGATTTTTCCCTCCTGCTCACTCGCTTCAAACATATTTATTAATGAACACAGCTGATAAGCCACATTCAGCAGCGCTTCTGTGGCTTTTTCTGCAGTCTCACGATGTTGCATGGTGACCTCCGGGTCAGGTGAATATGCTGTCGATTAAGGGCTGGCGGAACGGCTCCTTAAAGCTCGTGTTTGCCATTTTCATCAATGACGATGAGGCGCGTATTTCTGATGAAATCACTCATGTTCACGCCCACATCCTGCCAGTGGGCCAGCGCAAGCAGCACATCGCGGCGGGACTGGCAGTGACAGGCATTGACATACGCCTGCACGTGAACAAGAGCGAGGCTGCGCATTTCTTTCTGGCTCAGCACACGCGAAGGTTTGTTTTTGTGCATAGTTTTCTCCGGTTTCGTCATAACAACATAGGAATGAGAGTGTGAGAATTTATTCGAAACATTTCTTGAATCTTCATTCTTTTGAGACAATAATGGTTTTCTGTTTTATGAAATTTTAATTTAAAGCACACATCAATAATGTGACCTTTTATTTGATTGCAATGAGGCTTCGATATGGATATCAACAAGGAAACTAGTTCCACATACTTTCAGAATCTCTATTCTATACTTATGGCCATGGTATATGGCTTGCTTGGCTTAATTGTCTATAATTGGATGGCCGGAAAACTTGATTTCAATAACCCTCCTGATTCAATGATATGGGCTACCATACACATTGGTTTTTTCTGGTTTTTATCGTACTTCCCTAAACGTAGGCTCGCCAGAGTATTTTATGTTTTCCCGTATTTTAAATATAAAGAAAAAATAGCAGCTATAATTTACTTTATTATGAATGTGATGGTAGGGGTCTTCCTTTCTATCTATTTTGATTTCTTTATGCTTTCGGGGCCAGATGACAAGGTTACTGTAAATCTATTGACTAGCTATACGGTTTTTGCGATGGCATTGCTTTGTTATCCTCTATTTGCACTTGAGCGAAGTAAAAGCAATAAGCAAAAATAATTTTTGTGATTGAACCCTTTCGTGGTTTTAGATGTAATTAGTGTCGTAATTGTTTATAAATAGAATTAGCTATTTAATATCATAACTTAGCCGCTCTAGATTAGTGAATAAAATATCAGTTATTACCGAATCGGCATTTTTTCTGGACGGCGTGTATTTGTCGACCTGCCTCGTTGCAAACTTTGGTGAATTGAGAGTTCATTCGGTAATCAGGATACTTCGCAGCGCCAGCCATAATCTGTTTGTGATATTCGGTTTCCGTCTCCACGGCCTTACTTACGCGATCGGTTACTGCTCGCCTGCAATGGTTTTCCGCCCGGCAGAGTTCAGTAGCCCGTGCTGGCGGCTCCCATCCCAGCTCTGAAGCCAGAATTTCTTCAATCTTGCGGCACGCAATCGCCTCAAGCATGCGCCGCATATGCCGGCGTGCCCGGGCATTGTTTTTGGCTACAGGTTTAACAGATCTGCCATAGCTGATTTTCGCCATACATCCCTCCGTTAAGTTACTGGCTGCACTGTCGCAACAATGCACGCAGTAACCTGAGGTTCGGTGCGTTCTCGGCACCCTTCGTAGAGCTTCCCGCTCGTTGTTAAAGAGCTTGATGTCATGCAGGTTGATAGGATTTCCCTGCTCAAAACTGACTTTATCTTCATGATAAATTTCAGTCAATATCAAAATGATAAATATCCTGATATTTGATATATCCATTTGATTTATAGTGGTTTTTATTTATCTCGAAACCTGCATTGAGAAGGTTTCGAGAAAAGGATGTTTGTGAAGGGGGGGGGCGAAGGCGGTTAACTGGCTTTACTAAGGTGTTCCAGGAAACGCGTATGCTTTAGTATTGCTGCAACATATTGGATTTTTTCAACCTCGTCTGGAGCCAAGGTGATTGGATGATGCTGGCTATTTACACTTGTAAATAGAAAAGATCCGTCTCGAGTTTTATTAAAAATTTTTATCATGTTACGCCCGTCCCTGGTCCTTACGAAAACTTCATCTCCGACCTGAACAGGCGTATTGGGTTCTATTACGACGAACTCACCTGATTGAATCCTTGGCCACATGCTATCGCCTTTCACTTTCAGCCCAAAAGCTTCCTGGTCCTTGCTACATATACATAACCATCCGGCATGAAGTTCCATCATATCCACCGAGCCATCTGTGCCCAGTAAAGCTTCTCCCACCACTCGTACAAAGCCGCTGGCAGGTGCGCCTGCAATCTCAATCTCATCTTCTGGGATGTTGTCAGGATGAATGCTATCCAGCCATCCAGTAGGAAGCTTTAGTGAACTTTCAATCCGGCGGGCAAGCCTGTCACCAATATTTCTAAATGCCTCATTGCCTAATACCTGGCTGAGCTGGGCGGGGTTCAGTCCACACTGTTCTGCAAAGCCAGCCTTAGTCGCATCGGTTTGCTGCAAATGTTCATTTAGAAGCTTTAACAGGTTTACCTTTCTAATCTCTTTGTTTTCCATCTTTAAATTTTTACATGATTTATCTTCATGATAAATGTTCAAAAAGATAAATATAGTTGCCTGAAATTTATCTAATTGATAAAGTGCCATCATTTTAAGGCAAAGGAGCCTATCGAATGAACAATGAACTTTTGCGTTGGCGCAAAGATGCTAGCAAGGAAGAGTGGGCGTTATTAGCAAGTAAGGCAATGACGACTGTAGGTTATCTGGATCAGCTGGCTTACGGTTTCAGGAAGGCCTCTCCCTCAAAAGCTGTTCAGATTGAGAAGGCCTCAGCAGAATTCACCTCAAGGAAACCGGTAAGTAAAGAAAGTCTGCTTTTTGATTCACGCGCCTAGTCGGTGAAATTCAAAAAACAATTTCTAAACGGAGCTGTTATGAGCATGACACTCATGGCCCAGGCTATGGGCATCAAGGTCGGAAATCCCATCCGAAAGCTGGTGCTGATCAAGCTTGCAGACAATGCAAACGATAAAGGCGAGTGCTGGCCTTCCTATCAGCATATTGCTGACCAGTGCGAGATCGGACGGTCAACAGTTAAAGGTCACATCAGGGCTCTGGAAGAAATGGGTCTGGTACGACGTGAGTACCGTAAAAATGGCGATCTCAATCAGTCAAATCTTTTCCATCTCACTCTCGACAATCCGGTCAAAACCTTCGCTGAGGTTAGTGGGGCAGATAATGACCCGGGTCAGGAGCTGACCGGGGTGGGGCAGGAGCTGACCGGGGGTGGGGCAGGAGCTGCCCCAGGGGGTGGGGCAGGAGCTGCCCCCAGAACCAGTCACTCTTTAGAACCAGTCATTGAACCTATAAACATAACATCCGCCGCTGGCGCGACGTGTGTGACGAAACCGGCTTTTTCTCGTTACGCTTTCGATGGCAATGTTGTGAAGCTCAATCACGAGGATTTTGAGTCATGGCGTAAACTCTATGCGAACGTGGATCTGGTTTACGAACTCCAGAAACTTGATATCGAGTTCACTCATGAGAGGCCGAAAAGCTGGTTTATCACTGCCAGCCAGAAACTCAGCTATCAGAACAAACAGGCTGTCTGGCGGAGACAGCCACCTCTTGATGCAGTAACCCTGCCGCACTGGAACGATCTCAGCGAATGGGAGAGTAATTTCATATGACCAGTCCAGCCTCAGCCGCCATTGGCGCGGAAGATCGTAATTTGGCACACAGCAACGTGCAGACGAGTAATCGGGGCGTGAATAAAACCGCCGAACAGCTGGTGGACATGCTGTTTGCTGGGCTGAAGCTGGTATTTCCGGCAGCAATCAGCACCACGCTGAAAGATCCCCGGGATGAAGCTGCCGCAAAACGACAGTGGATAGCCGCATTCATTGAAAACGGTATCTGCACGAAGCAGCAGCTATCGACAGGCATGAAGCATGCGCGTGCCAGCTGCTCACCGTTTTGGCCGTCTCCGGGGCAGTTCATCCAGTGGTGTAAACAGGACGATTACAGCGCGGCAGGCCTGCCTGATGCAGAAACACTTTATGAACTCGTAATGACCTACTGCGCGCGCCGCGGATTTTATGAAGGCCCGGAAAGCTACCCCTGGAAAACAAACGCTGAATACTGGCTTGTTACCGGTCTGTACAGCCAGATGAAAGTGAAGAATCTGAGCGAGAGTGAGCTACGTCAGGCATGTAGCGCCGACCTGCAGAGGATGTATCGCCGTATCAGGGCCGGAGAGTTAATACCTGCGCCTAGAAAACAACTGGCGAAAATTTATGTGCCGGTCAGCAAAAAAATTGCACTCGGGCATATTGCCTCTATTCGCAAACAGCTTGGTCTGAAGAAAGTTCCGCACCCGAATGTATAAAATCCATGCAGGAAAAAAGGGGGAGCAAAAGAGAGTTACGTGTACAGGTTTGGCATACCAGTGGCTGAATTATCTTGATTAAGACTGAATTACATAATGAGTGATCATTGTCAGACATGCCATTCCTGCAGGGTAAGTGAGCTCTGGTTAAAAATGGAAGGTTTATTCAGACAGGCCTTTAGCTGGTACAAGATCGTATTCCTGAATGATTCGCTTTACTGCATTCTCAGCCGCATCTGAAACCATTTTATTAAGCTCTGTTGTGGTCATTATGACCTTTGAGTCCTGGTGTATCGGATCGGGGACATCTTCTGCTTTTACCCAGGCTTCTATAGCAGCAACCATCTCAGCATTCGCTGAGCGTTTGTTGCGGTCAGCCATAGTAACGATGTGTTCCTTGAGCTCTTCAGGAAGACGAAGATTGACCTGAGGGTGTTTATATTTTCTGTCAGCCATTTATACCGCACGCGTGACCTTCTGGGTACACGTCCGTCTCGTTAAGTAACTGATAATTATCAGAAATATTAGCTACTTACATATTGACCAGCAAGATGTCACTTAATAATATGCATACGTACCTACTACATATTATTTCTGATTTTGAATTTTTCTTTCGGCCCGATGTGGCTGGAAAAGTGGTGGAAAGCTTAACGTTAAATTATCAAGGCTCCAGTATTAAGGGAGCGGTAAGGGTAATCAGGGAGTATACGGAGCGACCAGGTGTTAAGCGCCTATAGTTGCAGAAGTCCAACGGTAGTCAGACCGTCAGGCTTCAGGTTCCGAACATTCTCTGAAAGTAATTTCCGATATGAAAACTGGAGTTAAAAAATGCCTTAGCTTCCGTGGCATTCAGCTAAACCCTTAGCTGAGAAGCCCGATATCTGGCTTACAGCAATGCAGATTGGCTATGCGCTGCAGTATGCTGATGATAAAGCTGTACAGCGTATTTATTCGCGTCATGCGGATGAATTCACTGAACACTTGACGGGGATGGTCAAAGTGACCACCCCTCATGGAGAACAGCTAAGCCGAGCATTTTCACTTAGCGGTGCCCATCTGATAGCATTTTTCGCACGCACGCGCGTAGCCAAGGAGTTCCCTCGCTGGGTTCTCGACATTCTGGACCAGGAGATAACTATTTCTGCTGTCTGTAAGCCAGTCGAGCGTGAGCGTCATGCTTATAACGCAGAGGCTCTGGCTACGCACTTCTCAGAGCTATATGACGCCTGGAAGACGCAAATTGAACCCGCGCTTCGTTCAATTGAATCACCACTGGCTAGCCGACTGCATGATCGGTTTCAGGAAGGGAAGATTCTGATGAGTTAAGTTGCGAATGATGCGAGAGGTTTTTTGTTGCCTGGTGAAAAAGCAAAAATCATGTAATAACTGAAATTGAAAATCGCCAGTTACTGCTGGCGGACTTTATCAGCGCCAATTTGCATTTAGCAGGCAACAGTGTGCACCTAATACGCTGAATTTATCAAATAGCCATGCGAAAATACTGAACCGACTTTGGGGCTTATCAACTTGAGAAGGCCAGTTCCTATAGTGGAGCATTGTCCATCAAACGCGGGAAGTTGACCCACAGAAATTAAACTTTAAAAAGAAATCAGCTAAATCTCCAACCCTGGGCGGTAGTTCTGAATGCTTTTCTATTTTCACTATGTAGGCTTAATAACTTATAGTCGTTTAGCCAGCAAGTCCTTACTAATATCGTATTCTAGTCGACTCATAATTATCTTCATGCCCATGACATCATTATGTTTTGCAAAGGCGTCTGCTGTCGTATTTTTCCTGCAGTTCCAGATAACGGTGAATACACAGGTTTGTAAGACGGTTGGCTTTGTTACGCCAGCCCAGACTTTCTGATGAATTTTGGTCTGATAAGCTTTAATTGCCGCTTAGCTCACAAATAACCGTATGAAATTGTTGAGGAGTTGAAAAAGATTGAATTTGATTAAGAATTGATCAATTTTGAAGGATCGGCAAGATGATTTAGAGAAATTATCTTATGAAAAAATCTCAACATGAACATATTTGTGTTGCTCAGTATCTGAGAATGTCTACTGAGCACCAAAGGTATTCCATTGAAAATCAGGAAGAATATCTTAAGTCTTATGCCTCACAACATAACATGCTCATCAAGCATACCTACAATGATGCAGGCAAAAGCGGCGTTACACTATCTGGCAGGGACGGTCTAAAACAGCTCCTGACTGACGTGTTAAGCGGCGGAATAAACATTGAGGCAGTGCTGGTTTATGATGTGAGTCGTTTCGGTCGTTTTCAGGACCCTGATGAAGCAGCGCACTATTCATTCTTGTTAAAACAGCATAAGGTCAAGGTAATTTATTGCGCAGAGCCGATTTCTGATGAGCATCCTGAAATCGCAATGTTAGCTTTACCTGTGTTACGTTTTGGTGCAGCAAATTATAGTAAGAACCTGTCAGACAAAGTTTTTCTTGGACAGATTAATCTTGCTAAAAAAGGTTTTAGGCAGGGCGGATTATGCGGTTATGGATTGAGAAGACTTCTTATCGATGAAAATAACAAGCCTAAAGAAATACTGAGATTTGGACAAAGGAAAAGTATTCAGTCAGATAGGGTAATACTTATTCCTGGGCCTAATGACGAAGTGGATGTTGTTAATAAAATTTTCGATATGTTTATTTTTGGTAATATGCCAGAGTTTCTAATAGCCCAAAAACTTAATGAGATTAACATTTTTGGCGAAAACAAACTTAAATGGACGCGCAGTAAGGTAAATCAGATATTGACTAATGAAAAGTATATCGGGAATAACGTTTATAATAAAAAATCTTTCAAGCTAAAATCTAAGCACATTAAAAACGACGAAAGCGACTGGGTGAGGTGTGAAAACGCATACCAACCTGTAATAAAGAAGAAAAAGTTCCTGCTAGCCCAAAAAATCATAAAGGCCAGAGGGGAGCATTTTAGTAACGAGAAAATATTGGGGTATTTAAAGGACAAGTTGTCAACAGTTGGTTATATCAACAAAAAAATCATTGATCAAGATGATATAGGACCTTCAAGTTCCTTAATTGCGTCACGGTTCGGTGGATTAATCAGCGCTTACAAGCTGATAGGCTTTAAGCCACTGATAGATTACAGTTATGTGGATATAAACCAAGAACTAAGAAAAAATAAAGTGGTTTTCATTGAGAGGATTAAAGCAGGTTTTAATTATTTTAGTTGCGGGACATCATCCGAAACTCGAAAAGATATAATTATAAATGGAGAAGTAGTGGTCAATGCTTTAATTGCCAAATGTTCAGTTAAAAATCCATCAAGCGTTAAATGGAATATCAACTTTAATAATATCAAAGGGGCGGATATCTTATTGGTTATAAGAATGGATGGTACTAATAAAGATATTGAGGATTACTATATATTCCCAAGCATTGAAGCGTTTAGTAATAAGCTAACGCTTAAGCAAAAAAATATCCTGAAGCATGATGTTTATCGCTTTGATGATTTGAGTTTACTTTACCTGTTGTTAAAGCCAGTAAACGTACGCGAGGTGAGACATAATGAACTACAACCGCATTGAAATTGTTGAAATTTCGAAAATTAAAATACTAAATCCCAGAGGCAGGAATAAAGTTGTTCACGATGAAATAAAAAATAGTATCGATTTATCAGGTTTAAGAAAACCTGTTTCAGTTCGGGAAATCAAAGATGGTAAATATAAGTATGCATTAATTTGTGGCCAAGGCAGATTAGAGGCGCTTTCAGCTATAGGAGAAAGCCATGTCCCGGCAATAATTAAAGATATTAATCAAGAGGATGCGTATGTTATGAGTCTTGTTGAAAATATAGCAAGGAGGAAACCACGAGCAAGTGAGCTCTATGAAAGGATCAGTGAAATGAATGCCAGAGGTATTTCAGTTACTGATATAGCTAAGTATCTATCCTGCTCGGAAAACTGGGTAAAATCAATCCTGTTAATGTTAGAGAGAGGTGAGCGAAAATTATTAGCCGCGGTTGAATCCGGTAAAATTCCTCTTTATCTGGCAGTCGAATTTTCACGTTCTAATGGATCTGAAACACAGGATATAATGATTAATGCTTACGAAAAGGGTGTTATAAACTCGAAAAATGTTGGAAAAATCAGGGACATTCTCAATCTTCGTGCGACCGGAGTTAAAGGTATAGCAAACCTGGACTTTCAGCAACATAAAGGGAACAAAAAAATTTCTCCTGATGAGTTACTGTCTCTATATCAGGAAAGTGTTAATCAGCATAAGAACCTTATTGCAAAACATGACTATGTCATCGAATGCTTGTTAGCATGCAGGACTATTATGGTTGATCTTCTTTCTAATGACAGTTTTGTCGGGCTTTTAAATGATGAAGGGTTGAATCAGGTCCCTTATGCAATTGTAAAAGATAATGTTGAATTGGAGAAAGATAATGACAAAGCAATGCTTTAACAATGAATTCTTGGAAGTTTCTGTTGAAAAACTTATTTATAGCAAGGTTCTTCCTGAAAATGTCAAATTGAGTTTTAAATACAGACAAATACTGGCTTCAATAAAAGAAATAGGTTTGGTTGAGCCAATAATTGTTTTTATTACAGACTCCGGAAGAGTGATGAAAATAATAGATGGCCATTTAAGATTGGAGGCTATGAAAGATCTGTCATTTGAAAAAATAAGCTGCATCATCTCTACAATAGATGATTCATATACACCAAACAAGTTCGTAAATCGTCTAACTGTATTACAAGAGCATAAGATGATAAAAAAAGCAATTGATTCTGGTGTGTCAATTGATAAACTCAGTTCTGCATTGGGCATAACTTCTGAAATTATAAAGTCAAGATTCAATATTGCTAAAGGTATTAATGACGATGTTGCCTATATACTTGCAGATAAGCATGTTCCAATTAACACTTTTGATATACTAAAGAAAATGAAGCCGGTGCGGCAAATCGAAGTTGCTAATATAATGATTAATTTCGATAATTTTACTGTTAAGTTTGCGCAGTCTTTGTTATATGCCACTGAAGCGAAATTAATGGTAGAGCCTAAGAAAAAAGAGAGTTCAGGTATGACAGAAAACCTTGCTCGGCTTGAAAGGGAAATGGCATCAGTGCAAGTAGAAACAGAAAATATAAAAAATAATTATGCAGAAAAAACTTTGCAACTCCTTATCATTAGGAATCATATAAAAAAACTTTTGGGTAATTCCAACGTGTTAATGTGGCTTTTGGAAAACAAACCAGATTACCTTAACCTGCTGAAGAAAATATCTGATATTGAAAATATAAATCACCCTTGATTTAATCAGAGTTTGTAATATTAAAAATTTTTTTCAGTAGATAATTTCAGTTGATATTTTCAATGTTTAATCACTTTTTATCCTGATGGCTTGGTTGGAAATTTAATCACTATAATGAAATAAAATAAAGGGTTTTGGTTCTATTGGATTTGCGCGCATTACATTAGGCCACAGGAATGTGTTCAGCTGGTTAGGGGGCTGGTTTCGGTTTATGCGTGCTTCGTGTCGGTCGATTAAATGTTAGGTAGCCGCTGGCACAAAGCGGACTTTAGCAGTTCTTTCCGAACGTTTGAGACGCAGTGGAACCTTAAGCCGGCTCAGCGGTTGGCGGAGGGGCAAAAGTTTAAAGTGAGAAGGGCGCCACGACGCGATGTTAACGCGATATCTGATACCGGTTATGAGATTCCAGAGGGGTTTCGGGGTGGGTGAGCGTGACAAGCATCATTTTCTCCTAGTCCGCTATGAGCGAAGAGCGGACATTTACTGATGAGAACTAAATATCAGATATAAAGTCCCGATCACGAATCCCGGAACCTGCAGCAGGCCTGCTGAACCTCTGCGCTTCACTGCAAAATCGTGATACAGTATGCGGCGGATTTTCTTATCGCGAATTTCACTGCCTTACTTTCCTTCCCGGCTCCGCTGGCCAGGTTTCGGGATTTTTTTCAGCCATCCTGGTTGTTTGTCCAGGATGGCTGCCCCGGAACTTACCTTCTATATCACGACCACGCCCCTGCGCTTCAGGCACCCGACAGCGGACGCCGGCAGCAGCACGCCCGTTTTCAGGACAAAAAAAACGCCCAGAAGGCGGTACAAAGAGGAATACTGTGACTCTTGATTTTATCGTGGTCAGCCGGAGCCGCCGGCCGGTATTAACTATAGAAAAGATAGCCACAATAACAAGCGTAAGCGGGGAAAAACGCTTTCTCATACCTAGTCGCATCTACCGGCATGGCTGAGCCAGAGACCTGACTCGACGGGACTCTGCCCGTAAATACCCGCCATCTTTAGCGGGCTGAATAATCAACCATTGTTCGCAGGTTACGGCAAACGTGCCGGCTCCAGTCCAGCAGGGAAGAGATACTCCCTTCAGCATGGAATAAAAATACAGTTGCGCAAGCAAGCATACGCCGAGAATGGCAAAAAAAATGTCTCCCAGACAGGGAGCCAAGAAAAACGGTAGTTTAGGTCGTTGCACATCCCTGGTGAAGGATTATTTAAGTATCGGCCGGATTTTTGCATGTGTAAACCCGGAGAGCACAATTGTTTGTAGTTTGTAACCGCCTGTATGTAGTATTTAACCTAACAGTGCTTATTAGTCTATCAGCAGAGCAGTAATACCCGCTTTTTGCACAAAGCAGACTTGCATGCGGGGCACAGTCCGCTATGAGCGAATAAAGGACGTTAGCCTCAAGCGGACATAATCAGTTTTTGAGAAGATCTCTAAAATTGAATGAACTATTTTGACAAGCCACCTAAAGGTTTACGCGTACTTAAGCTACGTTCATCGTTAAATAATGAGTGCTGCCCAGACTTTTCACGTCTCACTCCAGACATCCGGTAAAATGAGAACACTGTACTTAACATAGCCTCGCTAATTTCAAAACAATTTAAAAGATAATCCTTAACATTGATAAATGTAACTTAAACGATTTTTCAATTTTCAAGATCGCGTGTACTAATATTTGTTTTTAAGTGCCATTTGGGAGTAAAGTTCCTATTATTAACCTCACTAGTAAATGGACACCATGAAAAAAATATTAATTACTGTTATCACAATTGTGATGTTATCTGGATGTGCTCAACAAACATTCAAGATTAATGATGGTATTACTGATAAACCCTCTCATGAGACCAAACAGACCTTCTTTGTTCAAGGTCTCGGGCAAGCTCAGACTATAGATGCAGCTCTTGTCTGTGGTGGAGCTGATAAAGTTATCCGCACTGAAGTTCAGGAATCAGGAATGGATGTACTTCTGCGAATTGTAACACTTGGAATTTATACACCTCGAGAAGCCAGAGTATATTGTTCTAAATAATTCTTGAAGGATCGAAACAGACTGCACCTTACTAAGTTGTAAATTGACTTATTAGGGTGCGTTTTTTATTATAAGTATACAGCTTTTAGCATATATAATTATGCTGAGATTCTTTTCTTATACATTGCCTTCATTATCAATGTCTTCAATTTAAATAAATCGCCTGCTAAATTAGGCAATGTAACAATTAAATGTCATTAGTGTGATCTGCTTCCCCTTTGATTATTGCAATACGAATTTAGCAAGGTCCGCAACTGGCACAAAGCGGCTTGGCGCTGGCCCACGGTCCGCTATGAGCGAGAAGCGGGCGTGCCCCGTTCACGTCCGGGCAATGCACAGTACTTGCTGGTAATCTGCATAACCCGGATTGAACATTACATCCGGGTTATGCATCGGGGTCTGGAGGCTGCGGTTCCAGACACGCGAGTCGTCTGATCGCATAGGACAGCTGCTAGGGCACGCGCTTAAGCATGTGGATTGCTAAGCCACCGTTTCGTTCTTCAGTGCGTTCAACGTGATAACCTAATGATGCGTAGAGGCGAAGGTTCACTTCAAACAATGAGTTTGTATAAAGTCGTACGACATCTAAACCGGCTTGAACGGCCAGTTGCTCTGCATGAGCCACCATCTTTCTTCCGTAACCGCGCTTCTGGAAACGCGGGTCAACGGCAACGCTTTCAATCAGGATATCGTCCTTGCGCTGAATTGTTTCCACGAGCGCGGCCAAATCTGCGCCAGAGAACAAAAGATCGACTCTGTTCTCCTGGATGAATGCGGCGTGATCCGCCTTCATCGGAAGAGGTTCCCGGCCAATCACGGGTACCCACTTAGCGTAAGCCATTCTTGTGAGTTCCGTAACGGCCTCGACATCACTAATCGTTGCAATTCGCATCGTCTCGATCATGTTATTGCCATAACATCTGTTACGAGCCCCACTGAAACGCGCTGAGCGCGTTTCTGGTCAAAAAAAAACAGATAACTGTTCCACAACATTTTCCATGTCTGTACATCATTCTCTTTCAACACCCGGATAAGCATAAAATCACCTCTTCAATTTATTGAAGTTCACCCTGTACAAAGCATAAGTATCTGTACCTAATATATACAGCGTGATAAAAAATAACAGAGATACTGAATAATTACTCATTTTTATAGAATATAAAATCATGAAGGTGCTAATGAAAAGACGCTATGTGATTGCAGACGTATTTACTGACAAACCTTTTAGCGGTAATCCGGTTGCAGTCGTTCTGGATGCTGAGGGACTGACCACTAAGCAAATGCAGTTACTTGCCGTTGAGTTTGGCTACAGTGAAACGACCTTTGTATTGCCCCCTGAAGATTCCTCAAATACTGCTCATGTCCGTATATTTACGCCGTCTCGTGAAATTCCTTTCGCTGGTCATCCTAACGTGGGGACTGCTTTTGTGCTGGCAAATCAGGCCACACTAAATGGCAGGTCGTTGCCTGAAATTCTGCTGTTCGAAGAGGCTGCTGGGCTGGTACCGGTCAGGCTTATTAAAGAAAATGAGGCGGCCACCGGTGCAGAACTTCTTGTGCCTGAAGCATTATCCTGCCGCACAGAAGTCAGCCCGGAAAAGGTAGCCGCCTGCCTCTCTCTGGGAACCAGTGATATTCGGACAAAAATGCATATGCCTCTTGTCGCCTCGGTTGGTTTGCCTTTTCTGGTTGTCGAGCTCGCAACCCGGGATGCACTTCGCCGTTGCGTACCAAATTTACAGGGTTTCCGGACTGTTCTGCCTCTCGATGGTGCGGTTTCTGTTTATGCCTATACTCTGGAAATTGCTCCGGAAGACCAGTGTGATATGCATGCCCGCATGTTTACTCCGCGAATGACCGAAGATCCGGCGACAGGAAGTGCGACAGCAGCAGTGACAGCCCTGCTGGCACAGCTTCGCAATGAGAAAGTGCTCTCGCTCCGGGTAAGCCAGGGCGTAGACATGGGACGGGCCAGCGTGTTGTATTCAGGCTATGACGGCACGTCAGAAATACCGTCCGTCAGGGTGGGAGGAAAAACCGTTATTGTGATGGAAGGATCATTTAACCTACCCTGAAGCACAAGTGGATGGTCCGCTGTGCCAAAGCGGACGTTGTGCCTTAGTGATTTTTTCAGAGATTGATAAGGTTAATTCCCCCTACATCATTTGGACAGGTGTGAAAAGTGAGCATTTCAGCGATACATGAATGGCATATGAATGATTTTCTGATTAGTACAGACAATGAAAAGTTGAATATACAGGCTGTGCATCAGTATTTGACGAGATCCACATGGGCAAAAGGTATCGATCTGGAAACCGTCACTGCTTCAGCAGAGAACAGCCTTAACTTTGGCATTTATCATAATGAATTACAGATAGGGTTTGCACGCCTGATAACAGATTATGCTACTTTCGCGTACCTTTGTGATGTGTATGTGCTTGAGGAGCATCAGGGCGACGGGCTGGGAAGGTGGCTTATGGAATGTATTCATAACCATCCGCTGCTTGAAAAGCTTCGTAGAGTGTTCTTATTCACAACAACTGCGTCCTGGCTTTATGAAAAGTTTGGCTATGAACCGATAAATCAGAAAAACTTCGCGTGGGCCATCACCAGGCCTGATATCTATACCTATAGACAAAAGTAAACATAACATTTGTTCCAAATGCCTGCTAACAGGCCCTTCAAGAGTGCAAGGTCCGCTTTTGGCACGAAGCGGACTGGTGCAGTTCCTTTGGGGCATGCAGGTGCAGTGGGACCTGACGCTGGCTCAGCGGCTGGCGGAGGAGGGGCGGCAGGATATGATGAGCAGAGTGCAAGGCCGTTACGTTAACGCGATACCCCTTACCCCATATGCGGTGCCTGAAAGGTTACGGGGAGAGTAAGGTGTCGCGGAGGCGGGGGTAAGCGGATTATGTACGCGACAAATAAAAAATGATTTGTTATTAACCCTGACAGGCTGAATACATTATTAACCTGCCTGTCGGATTTTTAGGCAAAAGGGGGCTTTGACGCCGCAGGACTATGTCAGCAATCTCTCTGACATTCACTTCCTTCATAACGCAGCCATACCGCCTCATGTATCGCAACACTATCTGCATTGTATTTGCCTCACGACTGAAACCGTACAAAAGCGCCGTCAGCAAAGCATCTTTATGGCATAACCTGAATTCATACAGGTCAGGTATTTCTGAGGGTGTCAGGGCCATTTATTTTTGAGTTTTATAATAATCAGCCCTGAACAATAGCGACACGAGATAGATGAGGAAATTCTCAAAAATTAAGATGCAGCCTGAATGCTGTCGGTAAATTAAGACACTACCGGTTCGCTTATCAAAAAAATACTCCTTTAAAATCAATTAGATGAAAACATTCGTGATTAGTGTAAATTTTTCATTATTTGACGGACTTCAAATTTAGCGAATAAAAGCATCCATTTCTCTTAACTCAAACTGGTGATTTATCAGGAGTTTGCTAACGTTAAAGCAAATGTTAGCAATTATTGCTATTCCTTAACAGTTGACACTGGCTTTCTCTGCCAGGCCCTGTGTTTACGCTTTTTATTTCCGTTGTACCGGATGCAGTCTTCATTCGTCTGAAATCCCGAGGAACCCATGAAATTAACACCTCTAGCCCGAAGTCTGGCCCTGGCCGGTTTACTCTCTACCGCTTCGCTTAGCGTATTTGCAGATGAGACACAAAAAGATGCCGCGCCTGCCACCAAACAGGCTAATGATGCCCTCTATCAGCAATTACCCTTCGATAACAAAAGCGATTTCGAAGACGCCCATAAAGGTTTTATTGCAGCTTTGCCTGATGCTGTTATTAAAGGCGAGTCAGGCAACGTGATCTGGGACCCAAAACAGTACGCCTTTATTAAAGAGGGTGAGAAAGCACCGGATACGGTCAACCCGAGCCTGTGGCGTCAGTCTCAGCTGATTAACATCAGCGGTTTGTTTGAGGTTACCGACGGGATTTACCAGATTCGTAACCTCGATCTTTCCAATATGACCATTATTGAGGGTAAAGAGGGCGTTACCGTGGTTGACCCGCTGGTTTCGGCTGAAACCGCCAAAGTCGGCATGGATCTCTATTTCAAAAATCGCGGTAAGAAACCTGTCGTCGCGGTGATCTATACCCACAGTCACGTTGACCATTACGGCGGCGTGCGTGGCGTAGTCGATGAAGCCGACGTTAAAGCGGGCAAGGTCAAAATCTATGCGCCGGCCGGCTTTATGGAATCTGCCGTTTCTGAAAATATCATGGCCGGCAACGTCATGAGTCGCCGCGCCAGCTATATGTACGGCAACCTGCTGAAAGCCGATGCGAAAGGTCAGGTCGGGGCGGGGCTGGGCACCACCACCTCAGCCGGCACGGTAACGCTGATCGCACCCACCGATTACGTCACCAAAACCGGTGAGAAACGCGTTATTGATGGTCTGACCTACGATTTTATGATGGCCCCTGGCTCGGAAGCCCCGGCAGAAATGCTGTGGTTTATTGAAGAGAAAAAGGTCATCCAGACCGCCGAAGACGTCACCCATACCCTGCATAACACCTACTCGCTGCGCGGGGCCAAAATCCGTGAGCCGCTTCCCTGGTCCAAATACATCAATGATGCGATTAACCGCTGGGGCGACAAGGCAGACATCCTGATGGCGCAGCACCACTGGCCGACCTGGGGCAATGAGAATGTTAACAAACTGCTGAAAAGTCAGCGCGATCTCTATCGTTACATCAATGACCAGACGCTGCGAATGGCCAACGAAGGCCTGACGCGTGATGAGATTGCCGCGCAGTTCAAGCTTCCGCCGTCACTGGCCACCATGTGGGCCAACCGCGGCTATTACGGCTCGGTCAGCCACGACGTGAAGGCAACCTATGTGCTGTATCTCGGCTGGTTTGACGGCAACCCGGCCACGCTTGACGAACTGCCGCCGGAAGATGCCGCGAAGAAATACGTTGAGTACATGGGCGGTGCTGACAGCATTCTGCAGAAGGCCAAATCGGATTACGACAAAGGGAATTACCGCTGGGTCGCTCAGGTGGTCAGTAAGGTGGTGTTTGCCGATCCGGAGAATAAAGCCGCGCGTAATCTGGAAGCTGATGCGCTGGAGCAGATGGGCTATCAGGCCGAATCCGGCCCGTGGCGTAACTTCTACCTGACCGGCGCGCAGGAACTGCGTAACGGCGTGAAACAACTGCCGACGCCAAATACCGCCAGTCCGGACACGGTCCGTGCCATGACGCCGGAAATGTTCTTCGATTACCTGGCGCTGCATATTAACGGTGAAAAAGCCGCCAATGCCAAAGCGGTGCTGAATGTGGACTTTGGCGGCGACGGCGGCAAGTACAAGCTGGAGCTGGAAAATGGCGTGCTTAACCACACGGCAAATTCAGAAGCGCAGAATGCGGATGCAACCCTGACGCTTTCCCGCGAAACCCTGAATAAAGTGATCCTGAAAGAGGAGACGCTGAAGCAGGCACAGGATAAAGGCGAAGTGAAAATCACCGGCAACGCCGACAAGGTCAGCGAGCTGCTGGGCTACATGGATAAGTTCGACTTCTGGTTCAACATGGTCACGCCGTAAAAACCCAGCCGGTAGCGTAATGCTACCGGCTTTTTATTTAGCGACTGACGTTCCGGGAGGATTTTTAATGAAAACTGCAGAGATGGGCGCCGCGTGCCTGCTTTTTTCTTCCGTTGCTGGCAATGCGTACTCAGCCGATCCGCCGGCAGACGCCGCCCAGGCCAATAACCCGCTGGCAAACATGACTGCATTTAACATGCAGAATTATTACATCGGTGACGTCAGCGAAAGTGACAAAGACGCCAACCAGTTCTGGTTCCGCTATGCACAGCCTTTCTCACTGGGCGAAAGCAAGTGGCTGCTGCGCGCCTCGCTGCCTGTCAATACTTACCCCTCACCGCCCACCGGCGGACATCAGACCGGGCTGGGCGACCTGAACCTGTTTACCGCTTATCTGATCGATACCGGCAATCCGGCCGTCAGCTTTGGTTTTGGCCCGCAGATCACCGCGCCCACCGCGACCGAAAATTCACTCGGCAGCGAGAAATGGTCCGCCGGGCTGGTCAACGTGCTGTTTGATGCCAGCTCACCGAAAATTCAGTATGGCTATCTGGCCTCCTGGCAGCACAGCTTTGCCGGTGAGGGTGACCGCAGCGACGTTAACCTGGGCGCTTTCCAGCCGTTCGTTTTTTATCAGCTGGGCGGCGGTACCTATCTGCGTGCCGCGCCTATCTGGAATTATAACTTCCAGAACGACAGCTATGGCGTGCCGCTGGGGCTGGGGGTCGGACAGGTCATCAAACAGGGTAAAACGGTTTATAACTTTTTTGTTGAGCCGCAGGCATCGGTCGCCGACGACGGGCCGGGACAGCCTCGCTGGCAGATTTTTGCCGGCCTTAACCTGCAGTTCCTGAACTGATAGCCTGGGAGACCCCGGCATTGTTACTGGCGCAGAGAGAAGACGGGTTCGCGCCACCAACCGGATGCTGTCAGAAAATCAGGCAAAATTTCACCGTTTAGCGGAGCCCGAAATGAATCTTGTCACAGCCGCTATTGGCTCACTGTTACTGCTATCAGCGCTGCCGGCTTCGGCGTCGCCGTACCAGAATCTGGAGTATGCGCTAAAGGAACAGAAGATTATTGCTGACCTGCGGACACACTGCACGCTGGGTAAAAATATTCCGGATGAAAAGATCCGGTCAGCATTTCTCAGTAATGAAAACAGCCATAAGCTGATCCTTGCCGCAGCCGACGCACTCTCTGCGGATAACCAGCAGGCTTATGCAGAATCGGTAGAAAAGATTCCGTGTCCTGACATCCGATAGACCGGCCACAGTCATCACCTTCCGGAGACGCTATGCGACGAATTACAGGGCTGCTGGCGATACTATTATTTTCTGCTTCATCACAGGCCAGCGGGCTGTACCTTTACGAAATTGCCACTGAGGATACGGGTCTGGCCGGAGCTGGCCAGGCCGCCCGGGCACAGGATGCCTCCACGCTGGTCACTAACCCGGCGGGTCTGACGCGGCTGCCGGATCGGATGCTGACGGGTGGTCTGCAGGCACTCTACGGTGACACGCCTTACACCCTTGATGACAGTGCTGCGCTCAGTGGAAAGAGTCCCGGCAATACTATCGGCTGGTTTCCTGGTGCCAGCGTCTTTTATCATCAGCGCCTGAATGAAGCTGTTTCGGCTGGCATCGGCCTGTACGGTAATTACGGGCTGGGGCTGGACTTTGGCGACTGGGCGGGCGAGCGCTTAATCAAAAAGAGTACGCTGGTTGGCCTGACGCTGAGTCCGGCCGTGGCCTGGCAGATAAACGACCGTCTTTCATGGGGGGCGGGCGTCGGGATTAACTATGGTTTTTTATCACTTACCCGGAATGTGGACGGACAGGATGAAAAAGCGAGCGATCATGACTGGGCACTGAACTTCCGCACCGGATTGCTGTTTGACGTGACCGAGGCAACCCGCATCGGCCTTGCTTATACCAGCAAGACCGAATACCACTTCAATATTGATGCCACGGCACGGTTCCCTCAGCTCGGTAACACTGAATTTACTCTCCCGCTCTCATCACAGATTAATACACCCGCGCAGCTGATGCTGAGCGTGGTGCACGACCTGAATAACCGCTGGTCGGTCATGGGCGATCTGGGCTGGCAGGACTGGAGTGTGTACGGCGGTAATCAGATTTATGTTGCCGGACAGCAGGTTGAGCGCACCAGCCGCCTGCGGGACACCTGGCACACCGCACTGGGGCTGCAATTCCGGCCGGATGAACGCTGGCGTCTGAATGCCGGTATCGCCTATGACAGCAGCTTTTATAAAAACCAGGATGACACTGCTATGACGATGCCTTCCGGCGACGCGTGGCGGTTTGGCACCGGAGCACAGTACCAGCTGACGCCGTCAAGCAGCGTCGGCGCAGCGTTTGAATATCTGAACATGGCTTCGTCCGCCGTTTCCTCACCGCTGCTGCGGGGTGAATACCGCGATCCGGATTTGTACTTTTTCAGTATGAATTACAGCCACACCTTCTGATAGCGCCTTCCCGGGAGGGCAGATGAAAAGAATGGGATGCCGTACTGCCGTGGTGATGCTGTTTGTTCTGAACGGCACCGCCTGGGCAGCCGCCGTAAGCGAGCCGCGCGACAAGCTGGATGACGATCCAACAAAGGTGACCACCAAAGCTGGCGTCTCATGGTCAAATACCTACGACCTGGACGACAGCAATCTCTCATTTTCCGGCTCGGTGGCGCTGGATAAGGCGAAGAAGCTGAATGCGCGGGTTAACAGCGACGCCAGCGAGTGGCGGGTGGGTGGTTCCTGGCTGTTTCCGGTGGGGATTATCAACTTCAACTTTGGCAAAAACGAGTACACCAACGGTGCTACCCAGACCAACTATTCTGTCGGCACCTTCGTCCCGCTCAGCTATTTCGGCATTGAACCGGCAGGCTTCCAGATATTCCCGATGGCCGGGTATACCTACAACACCGGGGAAATAACCGGCTGCAGTACCGGTAATCCGGCTGACTGCAAAGCGCCTCAGTTCGCCGACGCGATTCCCTCAGAGTATGGTTTCAGCACCATCACCACCTCCGGCAGCAGCGGCTATCTGGGCGCGTTCACGCTGCGGCCCCTGACGCCGGACATCACGATACTCGGCTTTGCGGCAGGATCGTATGGCTCGAAAAATGATGAAGGTGAGAACTATCGTGGGTACTTTGGCGGGCTGGGGATAGGGTACCGGTTTGACGCCCACAGCTCCGTTAACCTGCTGACTTTCGTTATGGACAACAACACCTATCTCGACGATCCGGACTCCCGCTTTCTGGTCTCATATACCTGGCAGTTCGAGTAGCTGATTATGAGCGGCCGCCGGGCTGAAACTCAGCCCGGCCGGTAATGAAATCGTTCCGGAGGCGGAATGTTCAAACCTTTAGTGTATTTAGCCTGCTGGCTGATGTTTTTCACCTCGCAGGGGGCAACCGGTGCTGAGCCGCGTCAGGCGCCGTCGCCGCAGGAGCAGGCGCGCACCCTGTACCTGCTCAATCAGCCGGTTGTGATGCTGCAGGCAACATTTGGTCTCACCACGCCCGAAGAACGGGTACAGCGGATCGTGACGCTCTTGCGATCGCTCAATGATGATGACCTGACGCAGCCGGTAGAAACGCATAACGTGACGCGTTACCGGCAGCCGGCTGTGCTTTTTTCAGTTAACGGCAAACCTTTTATGCTGCTGGCGCAGGGCGATCTGGATGAAGGCGATGACCTGTCACTTGCGCAGGCAGCGGACCGCATCCGGCTGCGGCTGGATGCCCTGCGCCTCTCACTGGGTGAACAGTACTCTTCCGGTTATCTTCTGCTTTCTGCGGTGAAGAGCCTGGTGGGGGTGCTGCTGCTGGCGTTGTTTATTCTGTTTGCCATCCGCTCCTATGGCTGGCTGAAGCGGCGCTATGCCGCCCGACGTACCCAGCAGAAAAGCATTATCCCTGGCGCGCTGCGCGCCTTCCTCGGTCCGATTGAGGTACGGCTATATGCCATAGTGCTGACCGCAGCCTTACTCGTGTCCTTTTACCTCTGGGTGAGCTGGGTATTGCGGCTGTTTCCCTGGACACGGATCTGGGGCATGGAGCTGGGCGGGTATGCGACAGGCCTGCTGCAGCATCTGGGGCTGGCAATATTTTCCGCGCTGCCAGGCCTGCTGATTGTCGTCGTCATCTTCCTCATTACGGCACTGGTGACGCGTTTAATCAGACTGGTGCTAAGGCGGGTTGAGACCGGACAGTTACGTCTGCCGGGCCTGCATCCGGATACGGTAGGGGTGACGCGTAAACTGATCGGCGTGGCCATCTGGTTATTCGCGCTGTCAGCGGCCTATCCCTTTCTGCCAGGCGCCAATTCACTCGCCTTCAAAGGGATCAGCGTGTTCTTCGGCCTGATGCTGACGCTCGGCTCGGCTGGCGTCATGAACCATGCGATGAGCGGGCTGGTGCTGACCTACTCGCGGGCACTGCGCAAGGGTGAAGTGATCAGGATTGCCGATCATGAGGGCGTGGTCACTGAGGTGGGCATGCTGGCCACCAAAATTCTGACCCGTGAGAATTATGAAGTTACGGTTCCTAATGCGGTGGTGGTTAGCGGCAGGATAGTGAATTTGAGCGCGATGCTTAAAGGCGACGGCGTCAATATGACCACCAGCGTCACCATTGGCTACGACACGCCGTGGCGGCAGGTTGAGGCGATGCTGGAGCTGGCTGCCAGCCGGACTGCCGGTATTAATCACGACACCGCGCCGCTGGTGCGGCAGCTGGCGCTTCAGGACTGGTATGTGGCATATGAGCTTCAGGTCCGGCTCCGACCGGGAGAGTCGCTGGCCGGAGTAAGGAGCGTGCTCCACGGCCATATACAGGATGTGTTCAGTGAATTTGGCGTACAGATTATGTCACCGAATTTTATCAGCCAGCCTGATCATCCGGTCCTGGTTACAAAAGATGACTGGTTTATCCCGCCGGCGAAAGAAAAGGGAAGCACAGGTGCCACTGAGAAGCCGATCCAGGATTAGAAGGTCGATACGCCTTTAACGGGCAATAATGTCTCTGCCATTTTAACAGACGTTTCGGGAGGCACAGGGCAATACAATTACACACTCATTCTCATCATATGAAGTTATCAGGTCTGCTGAATTGAGCAGTGATGTTTTCATTACGTCTGCTCCGGGGTATCTCACTGGCAATGCAATACAGCATCATAATGTTGAAAGCGTCATGAACCATGAAAGCCATATAAGACAGCATGAGTACTCAATGGTTTCAATCCCGGCCTGCCACGCCGGCTTATATGCATGGACATATCAAATCAGCTTTTTTCTGCTTATCTCCCGTTCCACGTAATTGGGGCTTGCACACGCAGCCAGTATAAATGCAACCACTTTCATCTCCCTTATTTGATCTGGCCTCAACTTTCGGCAAATAAAACCTTTAAATTCCCGTTATGAACTATTGTTAAGAATTAGTAATTAATGTTTTCAATTATGTAATCTTATTGCATTCAGCTTGTTATTGCGCTTCGAGGTCCGTGATGAACAAAGTTTACCGGTTAGTCTGGAGCTGTGCCGCGTCTTGCTATGTCCCTGTTTCTGAACTTGCTTCCGCAAGAGGTAAAAAAGCCTCTTTAACCACATCACTGTTACTTACCGCGCTCATCACAGGTGGCGCTGGCTATGCGCAGGGGGCTTATGCGGTTGATGCAGAATGGACTGCATCAGGTCATCCTTCCTATCTGTTCCCGGAAAATCAGGGCATCAACTATGACAGCGTGATTAATACGGGCTTTGCCTTTACGCTGGACAGCCAAAACGCGCCTGATCATTATCCCCCAGGCACCGCGCTGAACATTATCGGCGCTATCCCTCAGATTGGCGCAGGCAGCACAGGCAGCAGCACCTCAGTCGCGGTCGGACAGGCGTTACCCGGGAACACCGGCAGCGATCCCAACCGGATTACGGTCATTACAGCCACCGATTCATCCGGTAATCAAACCGCCATCACAGCCAGCAATATTGATCAGTTTACTTATTCACCCAACCCGGCCAATCCTCAACAGAATCAGGAGCTGAACGTTGTCATTCCCGGGCTTGAAGGCAGTAATCAGATCATCAGCATTTATGATTCCACTACATTTGTTTCATCGGACGATACGCCGGTCAGTGCACTTTTACTGCCGGTATATGACCCTGATTCCCTGCGCATCTTTAACAGCTTTGGCATTGCCTCAGTCAGTTCGGAAGGGGGGAGCGCCAGTATTAATATCGGCTCAGATACTGCGGGTAGCACAGCCATTGCCGATTCCACCAACACGCTGGATTTGCTGGCAAAAAATTCTGTCCTGGCGAAGGCTGACGGCAGCGGTACAGAAGCCAGCGCGACCCGCTGGCAATCCGATAATTATATTCATTTCCGTCCGGCACCCGTTATTTCCAGCAATACCCAAACTATCACCGCGCAAAGTGCGCAATACAATTACACCATCACGCTGCCGAATTACATCCGGATAGGCGAGCGAGTGGTGCAGGTAGGATCGCGCGCGTTTGATATTACGTCTTCAGCCGACATTGCTACCGTCAATGATTACCTTACGGGCCAGGGCGATTATGCCGGCAAACCGCAAATCCAGTACTGGCTGACGGCTGGGGCAACGGTGAATGGCGATACCATCGACTCGGCGGTGGAGGCGCAGAACACATACAATGCCATTATTACCGGCTTGCTGGCGAAGGAAGACCAGACCACCATCAACCTGACTTACCACGTATGGGATGACAAAGGCACACATATCAATAATGGCACCTTGCCGGTCGGCGATCTAAACGTGATCTACGCAACCGGCGCGAATGCCAGCGGTGCGGTAACCTCAACGGGCAGTCTGGCAGTCGATGGTGCATCAGCCGTCATGCGGGCAGATCAAGGAGCAATAATTACTAATGATGGCGCGATCAATGCCTGGCGCAGCAGTAATAGCAGTCCGGCGACCGTGGGGATGATCGCAACAGACGCGACAGCCATTAACAACGGCACCCTGAATGCCGGCTTGTTTATCGAGAAAGACGGCACTAATCAGAATGCAGGCAATGCGGGCAGTGTCGCAATCTCCGGACTGGGTGCCAGCACCTTAACCAATAACGGTCATATCAACGTCGCACTTACCGATACCACAACGGCTAATGCCATCGGTATTCGCGCGTCGGGCACTACCCTGGCAACGAATGCTGCAGGCGGCACAATTGCGATTGTTGGTAATGCTAATAATGTTGGCGGTCGTGCAACAGGTTATGGCGTGTATGCCGATCAGGGCGCGACGTTCACCAACAACGGTAATATCTATCTGGGTGTAGACCCCATCCTGACCGGTGGCGTGACACCTGTAAGCGTTGCCATGACCGGTGGCGGCAGCCTGGCGGCGGGGATCTACAGTAAAAGCAGTGGAGCTATCGTTAACAATGGTTTGATTTATCTCGGTGAAAATACCCGAAATGCGGCAGGCATTTTTTCTGATAGCGGCACGGGAGACGTGACCAACAGCGGGAATATTGCAGTTTTGGGCAAATTAACCAATGGCGCTGCGGCCTCCAGTTACGGTCTGTATATTGCCGATAATAGCGGCGCGGTGGTGAACGACGGGGATATTTTGATTGATGGCGACAATAATATCGCTATCTACCTGCAGGCCCGCACAGCGAATGCTTCAGTCACCTCGACGCAAAATAGTGAAATTACCGTTGGCAGCGCCGGCGATACTGGCGGAACGGATAACAACCCTTACACCTACCGCAATTACGCAGTTTATGCCGAAGGCCTGAACACTCATCAATCGGTGGTCAATCTCTCTTCTACTATCAGGTTACTCGCGGCGGGTGCCATTGGGGTACATGCGCGTGGCAACGCGATTATTAACGTCACCAACCAGTCCAGCCTTTCACTGGAAAACAGCCAGCAGATTGGTTACTACGCCTATGGCAATGCGGCCAATATTAACGTGGCCAATGCCTCCATTAATGATAATGGCCAGGCGGGTTCCGTGCTGTTTGCAGTAGATAATGGCGCCACCTTTAGCGGTGACAATGGCAGCGGAACGCCCTATCAGTTAACGCTGACCGGGACAGGCTCAACAGGGGTGTTTGCCAATGGTTTTGATGACAAAAATAACAGTGATGCCAGTGACGATGTGCTGACTACCCTCAACACAGGCCCGGCTATTATTGATGTAAACGGTGAGAATGCCGTCGGCGTTAAAGTCACTGGCGGTGCAAAAGGAACTATTGCCGACGGCGGTATCATCCTTAATCACGACAACACGACGGCAGTACTGATTGATGGCCGGAATTACAATATTGATGGCAGCAAAGGGACCGATCAGTTTGTCACTAATGTCACCTCAGACGCATCAACAACCAGCGGGGTCGCACAAAGTGGCATTGTCGGTTATGACGTATCACACCTCGGTAATCTGCTGTTACAGGGCGCTTCAGGTATTCAGCTGAACGGCAGTAACAGCAAAGGGATCGCATTGCATGATAACGGCAGTGCCGTGGTTAATGCGCCCGTTCAGGTACTGGGCGCTGGTAATAACGTTGGTGTGGATATCCTGAACGCGGGCGTGCTGACCAACAACAGCACCATCAGCGTTGGCGGTGGCGCTGGAAATGTGGGTATTCGCGTTCAGGGCGCTGGCGCGATTGTGCAGAAGCTGGGGGCGGTAACGGCAAATGGCGGGCTTGCTGCCGTTCAGTTACTGGGTTCAGGCGCAGCGCTGACCATTAATGGGTCGGACAATACGATTACCGCCTCTGGCGGCGCTGACGGCGTGTTGATGGACATCGGTTCTTCGTCCTTTACCGCCAGTAACAGCATCATTGGGATCAGCGGATCAGGTGCGGGAATCAATAATAAATCCAATACCGGCAATATTAACCTCAACAATGTCACCATCAATGCCGCGGATGGCCCGGCAATCCGCACAGCAGTGACGTTCAATGCTGAGGGGACCAACAACATTCTCAACGTCAGCGGCAGCGGTCAGGGCTTCGCTTTTGAGAATGATGACGGCTCGGCCACAACCGGTAATCTGGCCATCGGCACCGGATATACCATTAATGGCACGGGCGCGGGCAGTATCGGTATTCTCGGTAACACCGCCGGGAATGTAACTTCTGGTGCCAATATCACTATGGGTGGCAGCGCGGGTGCGGCAATCGATGCCACCAACGCCAGTAGCCTGATCAACAATGGCACGATCGTGACCAGTACCAATGCGGGCAGCACCATTCTTGCCGCCAATACCTCACAGTTCGTCAATACCGGCAGCATCACAGCCAGCGGAGCCAGCAATAGCAACAGCATGATTGTGCTCAACGGAACGGCGGCGAACCGGACCCTTGTCAACAGTGGCAACCTGACCAACGCCAGCACCAATCTGAATGCGGCAGTGATTGACGCCTCGGGAAATGCGAACAATACGATCACCAACAGCGGGACTTTACTGGCCGCAGGCAGCACCTCTCAGGCGATACTGACCGGCGGTGGCAACGACGCGATTTCTCTTACCGGTGGCAATACGCGCGGTGAAATCAATCTCGGAAGTGGCAACGATCAATTCAGCTGGACCAGCGGCCTGCTTGCGGGTGGCGTCACATTCAGCGGCTCGGATGGCAATGACAGCGCGACAATCGGCGATGTTTCACTGGCAAATATGACTCACCTGGTGAGTGAAGGCGGCACGGGCAGCACGCTGACGTTTAATAATACCCATCAGGGCGACAGCCCGGCCTTAGTCGGATCTTTCAGCACGGACAATCAGGTCCGCGGCACCAATATTGGCAGCGGCTGGAGCACCTTAACGCTTAACGGGGCAGCTACGGACGTACGCCTGGTCGATGATTTAACGCTTTCCGGTACGCCGCAAATTAATGTCACGGGCGGGGCGACGTTACGCAGTGGTGACAGTGTCGCCAGTTCCAGCGAAGCCACTCTGCATAACTACAGCCTCTTTACTGATGGTGCGGACAGTCTGGTGTCGTTTGATGGCGACGATGAGCAGGATTACGCCGGAATCATTTCGGGTAATGGCGGCATGGAAAGAACGGGCGCAGGTAAAACCAATTTGCTGGCCGATAATACTTATACCGGTAATACGCTGATTGGCAGCGGCGCTGAGCTTTCTCTCGGCAAGGGAGGCACCACAGGCAGCCTTTCTGAGGTTACAAACATCACCGACAACGGCATTTTGACCGTTAATCAGTCCGATAGTGTCACGCTTAATGGCATCATTTCTGGCAGCGGCGCATTTCATCAGATTGGGTCTGGCGTGACCCGGCTGGGCGGTAACAATAGCTATGCAGGTGAGACGTTGCTTTCCCAGGGGACCTTATTGATCAATGGTGATCAAACTGCCGCCCGCGCGCTGACAACGGCAGGTGATGGCACGACGCTGGGCGGTAACGGCACGTTAGGCGGTGCGGTTGTGTTTGGCAACAATACGGTACTGACGCCAGGCGATAACAGCAGAGGCACCCTGACCATCAATGGCGATTTAACGCTGAATGCCACGACCAACAGTCAATTTGAGCTGGGACAGTCCTATACGGCAGGCGGCGCCCTGAATGATTTTGTTAATGTGAAAGGGACCCTGATCCTTGATGGGATCCTTAATGTCACCCTCTCACCAGGCGGCAGTTTCCTGCCTGGCGTCTATCGATTGTTTAGTTATGCAGGGGCCTCCATCAACAATACGGCGGCTAACCGGGGTCTGGATATCGGCTCTTTACCTGCTAATGACGGCGGTACCAGCCGTATTCAGACCAACATTGCTAATCAGGTTAACCTGATCCTGAACTATCTCAATCCGGCTTCTGAACTGCAATTCTGGGATGGCGGCCGTACCACCAACCACGGGGATGGCACCAGCGGTAACAGCAATGTTGACGGTGGTAATGGCATCTGGCGCGCCAATATCGCCGGGGTAACCAATGACTGGACGACGTCAAATGGGGTGGGAAATGCGCCCTGGTCACAGACGGCTTTCGCTATTTTCCAGGGAACGGCAGGCGTGGTAGTAGTCAGTAACGTAAACGGCAGGGTGATCAACTCAGGAATGCAGTTTACCAGTGACGGCTATGCAGTGAATCAACTCAACGCCGACTCACCGCTTTATTACATCAGTACCGTCACGGACTCTTTCCCAGAGTCCGTTCCTGCACCAGCCAATAGCTACAGTGCGCAAGGGGAAGCGGTTGCCGATACTTATTACATCGTTCGAGTCGGTGACGGCGGCACGGGCAGCGATGTCACGACGACAATTAACACCGATCTGTTGCAGGACCCACTGGATGAGAATCGCATCAGGTTGCTGAAAACCGACCCCGGCAGATTAATTCTTAATGGAGAGAATGATTTCTCAGCAGGGATAGAAGTCTGGCAGGGAACATTACAGGCTTCCCGCGATGCCAGCCTGGGCCTTAGCGGTACGTCACTGACGCTGAAAAATGGTGCATCGCTGCAAGCTGGCGCAGATTTCGCGACTAGCCGGTTAATTTTTCTTGATGCGGCTGGCGGCGGCACGCTGGATACGTACGGCCACACGTTTACCCCAGCCGGGGTTATTGGCGGGAATGGTGCTCTGAACATTGTGGATACCTCTGTCAGCACAGGCAATGGCGTGCTCGAGTTGAATCAACAAAACAGCTACCTGGGTGATACCAGGATCGCCGGCAAAAACGGTAATGGACAGCTCAGCGTGAATGCGAATACCACCGGTGCGTTGGGGACTGCTGAAAGCAATATCAGCCTCACCGATCTCGCACAGTTGAATTTTACCGGCGCTGCTCAGGCGGAAGGTCATGCTTTCAGCGTAGATAACGCAACGCTGCAATTCATTGGCTCCAGTTCAGCTGCTCAAAGCAGGGTTAACCTGATAAACAGCGGACAGCTTAACTTCGCCGATCAAAGTTCCGGCGGTACGTCGCAGGTGACTGTTGATGCTACTTCTGGTCTGGCCTTTACCGATGCGGCTGATGCTGGCACTGCCGCTGTCACTAACCAGGGCGAGGTGATCTTTGCCGACAATGCTCAGGCTGGCAATGGCCGCATAGATAATCAGGCAAACGCGCGGGTAGACATCAGCGCAGCATCGCAACCGACGGCCATCGGTTCACTCTCCGGTGCCGGAAATGTTGTATTGGGTGCCGGCACACTGGTCGAAGGTAACCTGGGGCTGAGCGATCTTATCTCTGGGGTTATCAGTGGCAGTGGCGGTAACCTGGTGAAAGTCGGCAGCGGCACGCTGACGCTGACCGGTGAAAATAGCTGGACAGGAGACACCCGCGTGCTGCAGGGAACGTTGTTAATTAACGGCGATCAATCCGCTGCAACCGGCGCGATCGCTGTTGCTAGTCAGACGACGTTAGGGGGAGAAGGCATCTCAGGCGGCAGCGTAACGGTAGCGGATGGCGCTCATCTCGCTGCCGGACGCGATTTAAACAGCGTCGGTGTATTGACGCTAGGCGGGCTGACATTGGATGAAAATGCTCAGCTCGACTTCCAGTTTGGTCAGGCTTATTCGCCAGGTGGGACGCTGAACGACCTGATTAACATCAACGGCGATCTCAACCTGAATGGCAAATTGAATATCACTCAAACCACCGGTGGCCAGTTCGATGTTGGCCTGTACCGGGTATTCAATTACAGCGGCAGGTTAACAGACAAACAGCTTGATATCGGCACGGCACCTCAGGCAGCTGCTGATCTTTACGTGCAGACGTCCATCGCGGGCCAGGTCAACCTCATTAATCATGCGGGCACGGTAATGAGATTCTGGGATGGTGCCGGTGGAAATAACAGTGCGGACAAAAACAACGGAGTGATCGACGGCGGAAGCGGCATCTGGCAAAACAGTACCGGTAACGATAACTGGACCACCGATCAGACCTCACCAGACGGGCGCTTTAACACACCGTTTAGCGATACCTCTTTCGCTGTTTTTGGTGGCCAGGCCGGGACAGTGACCGTGAATAATAGCCTGGGGGTTGTGGCGATCAGTGGCGCGCAGTTTGCTACTGATGGTTATGTCTTGAATGATGGCGTAATTACAACCAATACTGCCGATACCATCCTGCGTGTGGGGGAGGGTTCCCTTCAGGGGGCAGGCTATACCGCTACGATTAATTCCTTGCTGGTGGGATCGGGTGGCATACGAAAAACTGATTTAGGTACGCTGGTGCTTAACGGCAACAACACCTACTCAGGCGGCACCTCAGTTACTGCGGGCACGCTTCAGGTCGCACAGGATGCCAGCATGGGAGCGCCAGAAACGGCACTGACCCTGGGCGGGGGGACTTTGCGTTACGGTGCAGCCTTTGATACTCCCCGTGAAGTGAAGCTCGCTGACAGCGGCGGCACTGTCGATACCAATGGTTTTAACGTTTTATTACTGAACAGCGTTACCGGCTCAGGAGATCTGACTAAAGCGGGCGCGGGAGTGCTGACGTTGACGAAAGACAGTAGCTTTCAGGGAACGACGATCGTTAACGGCGGAACGTTACAGCTGGGTGATGGCAGCGCGGGCGGTAACGTCACGGGCAACATTCAAAATCAGGCTGTTCTCTCTTTTAACCGGTCTGATGAGATGGCGGTGAACGGGGATATTTCCGGCAGCGGGCAGGTCTGGCAACGCGGTAGCGGCATTACCACCTTAAACGGCAACAACCGCTGGAGCGGCACGACGCGGGTAGAAAATGGCACGTTGCGAGCGGGCAGTGCTAACCGCTTCAGTTCAGCTTCAGACTATGTTGTCAGCCAGAATGCCACGCTGGATAGCGGTGGGTTTAATCAGCGTATTGGCAATCTGGTAAACCAGGGCACGGTAAACCTTCAGGGCGGGGATGTCGGATCAACGCTTACCGTTAATGGCGACTATGTTGGGGTTAACGGCAGGTTGAACATTGCTGCTCAGCAGCACAGCCCCGGCGTTGCCGACCGGCTGGTGATTTCCGGCGGCTCGGCATCCGGCCTGACGCTGCTAAATATTGATGTCAGCCAGTTAGGTGAACCAACAGAAGGTGATGGAATCAAGGTGGTAGAAGCGCAAAATGGCGCAACCACTACGGCGCAGTCCACCAGAGATGCGTTCACCATCGGCGCAGATAAACTGCTGGCAGGCGCATACCAGTATCAACTTTTTGCCGGAAATGCAGCTGGAGCGGGAGAGGACTGGTTCCTGCGGGCAGGTTACCGGCCGGATGTGCCGGGTTTTAACAGTCTGGGCTCAATCATCCGTCAGGCCGATCTGACCGTATTAGGTACCCTGCATCAACGCGTCGGGGATGAGCAACCGTGGCAGGCTGCAATTCCGGAAGATCAGGAAGGCCGATTCTGGGCGCGCTATATCTATAAAACCGTCGATCAGAAGATGAATGATGCTACCGGTACCACCAGTGATTCCAGTTATAACGGAATGCAGATGGGGCGCGACTTCTGGCAGAAGGATCAATGGCGTGCGGGCATCTATGCCACCTTTATGGATACTGATAGCGCGATTTCTGGTAACACCGGCATGGGCGGCGGCTCAGCCTATAATTCGACCTTTTCAAGCTATCTGGGCGGTTACGCCACCTGGACAGACAGTGACGGATTTTATGTCGATAACGTGATTCAGTATGGTTACCACCAGGTCGACCTGAAAAACAATGTGGATCGGATTACCTATCATCCGGACGGCAACTCGCTGGTTGCCTCGGTGGAAGTGGGTAAGCCGTGGAAAATAGGTAACAGTCGCTGGGCCCTTGAGCCTCAGGGCCAGCTCATTTATCAATACAGTGATTTCAGGGACGTCACGCTGAAAGGGGCGGCGAAAACCAATGTTAATGTAGACACTGACGCAGCGGTGATTGGCCGGATAGGCGCCAGATTAATGGCGGATTATGATACGGATTATGGCAAAGTTAAACCTTATCTCCGGGTGAACCTGTGGCAGGAAATATCGGACGGGCAGGACACCGTGACCTATCGCAACACCCGCAACAATGACGGAAAAACCAGCCTTAGCGCCGATCAGCGCTACAGCGCGACTGAAGCTGCGGTGGGCACCACCTGGGCGGTGAGCAGTAAAGTGCAGGCTTACACCGAAGTCGGCAAAGTCTGGGACAATGGCGGTGACAGTAAAATGACAGCGGATATTTCAGCATCGGTCGGACTTAAAATGCGCTTCTGATGTTCTGATGATAAATTCAGACCAGAGCGAAAGGCATTACTGCTCTTGTGGCCTGCTGCTGGAACAGGGCTGCTGTTGCAGCCCTGTAAAATACAGGCCTCTTATTCAATCATTTTTCCTGACAACATCATCAACGTTATGCCCGGATGAGATTATCAGGATGTTTTATCCCAGCGAGCACCGCTGCGCTAAAACATCCACCCTATGTCGCATTGGCTAATACCAATGAAGGTATCGCGCTGTCGAATAGCAGGTTTATACAAAGCCTGTCTGTTCCAGACTGAGCAGACAGGAATTAGGGTGGTTGTCATCCTGCATCTGGGTTATAACGATTTTTCCCTGCTGGTTCTGCACGTTTTTAACGTTATTGCGCAAAACAGAGGGCAATGTTCTGGTATTTACTGACAATCCTAAGCTACTCAGTAAGCGAAAAAAGAACCTGCTAAACCGTGTCTGTGACATGGAATATGTACTGGACATATCCATGCCGGTCGCTTACATCTCATTCCTGCTTGAGCATTATTTGAACAGGAAGCGCGCACTGGCTGAAACCTGTAAAATATCGATGCGTGAGCTCGCCGTTATTGATGGCATTCTCAACGGTGTTAATGCCGAATGTCACTCATCAACGCTGGACATTGAGATCAGGACGCTTTATCAGCACCGGAAAAACTGCGCGAACAAACTCGGTGTCAGAAATCTCAAAGATTTACTCAGGCTTTGATCATCGGGGGGAAGTAACGTGCCCGTCATCAATATTCATAAAATCGACTGGTTCAGGATACTCACAGACATGAGCCGTTCCGGTTACTCGCTGCAGGACATCGCGAACGAACTGGACGTGGTTGCCTCAACGCTCATCGGGTGGAAGAAAGGGGCAAGCCCCCGTCACCATACCGGGGAAGCTCTCATTCAACTGTGGTGTCGGGTGACAGAGAAGGGCAGGCATGAGCTGCCCAAAGAAAAATTTGTTCAGAAATTCATTTTTCACTCGTCGGAACGTGCCAGCCGTCATTCAGAAAAATGAATCCGGACCGACTCATAGTCCCGGTAAGTTTTTACCGGCACAGAGACATGAAGATGAAGCTTGAAAACGTTGTTAAATATCATTGCCCGCGTTCCGCTACGCCCGTTATCCGCCTTTCATCACTGTCGCCTGAGGCCATGACCGGCAGCGATGTGATGACTGCTCTGGGTATGATGCAGAAACGTGCCCCCCTCGGTTATGCAGCCTTCTCTGGCAAAATGAACCTCAGTCGCTACGACAGTCACCGCGCCATACAATTGCTCGCGATGATTGGCCTGAAGGAGTCTGTGCGTTATCCGGCCCTGTTAAAACTGGATAAGGAAGAACGCATGGCCGTCATCTTTATCATCGCCACCTATGCATTTCTTGATTACTCACGCAGCCCGGATACTGAATTACCCTGTCATGCCTGCAGCTGCACCGGACTGCGTAAAGGAAAGCGCTGCAGCAAATGTGAAGGAAAAGGTATTGTTCGTGCAGCGTGTAAAGACTGTAAAGGCCGCGGGCAGTCAGTTAACCGGAGCAAAACCCGGTTTCAGGGTATACCGGTTTATCAGTCCTGTAAGCGGTGTGCCGGACGGGGCTTTGAGCGGCTCCCTTCGGCTGTCGTGTTCAGGGCCGTGTGTCAGGTGACTCAGGCTATCTCGCTGGATACGTGGAACAAAAGTGTAAAGCAACTGCCAGAGCTCCTGATTACAGAGCTGCACAAAGAAGAGGCATGGGCTGAGAAACAGCTTAGATACATCACCCAATAGCACGCTATTTACAGGTCTGTTATCTTATCGCTTGCTATTTACTTTTCCATTTTTTGTGTTAGATTAGCTCTAACGATGGGTTAATGACCCCCGAAAAAGTTTCATGAAGCCCTGCCATCTTTGTCAGGGCTTTTTTTTATGGCTGGATGTGCCGTCAGTTGATCTTTCCCATTTCCCCTCTCCGGCTTCACATCTCAAAACACTGCGCGGCAGGACCTGATGAGCAAACTCACAACCGGTGTGGCTTATGGCGTATCCGCGGGCGAAGTTATCCATGGTGTCCTGACATTTTTCAGTCCGGAAGAGTGGAGTGCCGTGGGTGTTCTGGCCGGCATCAGTCTTGCGACCGTCACCTGCATCATTAACTGGTATTACCGGCGCAAGGCGACACTGGCAGAAATCAGGGCACTGCGCTGTACCTGCCAGGAAGAACCGCACTGAATCATGGTCATTTCTACCGCGCTGCGTAACAGACTTCTGGCTGTAGCCGGTACGGGTGCCCTGACTCTGGCAATCACGCTGCTGGGCGGTCCGGATGGCGTTGAAGGGCGCCGCTACATTCCCTATCGGGATGTCGCCGGCGTACTCACGGTGTGTGATGGTCACACCGGCGCAGATATTGTCAGAAGCAAAACCTATAGCGATCAGGAATGCGACAGTCTGCTGCGCGCTGACCTGCAACCTGTTCAGGTAAAAGTTGATAGCCTGGTAAAGGTCCCCCTCAGTGAGTACCAGCGGGCTGCGCTATACAGCTTTGCATTTAACATTGGCATTCCCGCCTTCTCAGAATCGACGCTGCTCAAAAAGCTCAATGCCGGTGACCAGCCGGGAGCATGCGACGAGCTCCGCCGCTGGGTCTTTGCCGGCGGCAGGAAGTGGAAAGGGCTGATGAACCGCCGGGATATTGAGCGTGCACTTTGCCTGGCGGAGGGAAGTGATGACCTTAAAGTTTAAGCTGTACCTGATCCTTGTGCCGATGGCTTTGGTGACTGTTTCATCCGCTGCATCATTTGTCCTTTACTACCGAGCCAATGCGGTCGAGTACAAAACCCAACTGGATAAGGTAAGCAGTAGCCTCAGACTGGCGAACGCCAGCATCGCTGATATGCAGGTCCGTCAGCGCGATGTGGCTGTGCTCGATGCGAAATACACAAAGGAATTAGCCGATGCTCAGGCCGCTATCGATAAGCTGCAGCGTGATGTTGCTGATGGCCATAAGCGGTTGCTGCTGCACGCAAGCTGTCCCGCCATGCCACCCGGTAAAACCTCCGGCTCCCCCAGCATGGATAATGCAGCCAGCGCCCGACTTGATGACGCCGCTCAACGGGATTATTTCACCCTCAGAAACCGAATCGAAATCGCCATAAAACAGATAGCCGGACTGCAGCAGTACATCAGAGAGCAGTGCAAGTAAGGAAAAAATTATTAAAGTCACAAAGCCCTCTACCGATACCAATCTATGAAATTTTAATTACATGGAGAGGTAGTTATGCGAGGTCAGTGCCCTTATTGCAGTCGTGAATCAAACTTCAGAGAAGAATCATTTGGTGAGTTAACAAAGTCACTCTTCTCAGGTATTGGAGCGTTCATCACAAAATCAAAAGTTGGTATGGTCGCTACTGTGGCTGGAGAAATTGGCAGCGGAAAGTGGGAGAATTTCAGGTGTGTCTCTTGTGATCGCAAGGTGCATACCTGCGGTGGGTGCGGTTCAATTGAGCACTATCAAGATTTTGGCGCAGTATGTTCTAAATGTGGTTATCGATAAATCCTGCTTTGATCATCACAAGGCGCATTTGCGAGTGCGCCTGATGATGGAATATCATTTGCAGCCTAATTCCTTTAATGTTTTGACAACTACAGGAAATGCAGGGAATTTCCATGGATCAACGAAATCCGGATGGAGTGTTGTTCCTACAAGGTTTCCTTTATTGTCGTATAGCGGGTCGGAATGGATTGTTTCGTAATCGTGATTTTGTTTATCTATAACTTTTAAAATTTTGCGCAATGACAATGATGGGCATGTGCTAGCCTCATTTTTGGATGTCGCTTGTGCGGCTGCCCTAATGAAGCCAGAACAGAATGCCCAGTCAGCTCTGCTTTGCTTTGACTCAACGGATTCAGCTCCATTTGAACATGCCCGGTAGAGCTCGCTTGTGTCCGGGTATGACATGTGGTCTGAAGCACTGAGTGGTGCAATGATAGGTAAATCGAGAGCACTATCATCTGCTTGAGAATGGTAACTAATGAGGAGCAGCAGGCTTAGGTAAATTTTCTTCATTTCTCAGATACATTCGGTTTTTGTTGTCATTATTATGTCTATTTTAGAGACAGATAAAAATCCGAAAAGAGAACGATAGTCACCCTGTTGAACGTTGCTGGAGTCGCGTTAAGGCTTAATGCATCAAGACATTAAATCAAGGCTGCTCCATCACAGTTAGGGTGTTCACATTTGGCTAGTTTGCCGTTGCGAACGTTGTTCGCTTTTGAAGAAAGAAATAGAAATGCGTATAGAAAATGATCTGGAAGCAATCAAGCAAAGCTTACACCGAATTGCTTACGGTGGGCCTTCTATCGGGAATCTTTGGGTTATAATTGTCGAAGTTATTGTGTTTAACCTGCTCCTTGGTTGCAGACGATGTGTTTAAGAGAAAGAAAAAGTCTCAGCGCAAAGTGTAAAACATATCTTTAATTTTTATCCAGGGCTCGCTTCGGCGAGCTTTTTTATTGGATTGAATATGACAAAGCTCACCGACAAACAAGAGCTGTTTGCTCGTGAGTTCATCAAAGACCTCAACGCCACACAGGCGGTTATTCGGGCAGGGTTCAGCAAAAAGTCAGCCCGTAACCAGGCTTGCCGCCTGATGACAAATGATGACATTTTGAACCGTATTGCTGAGCTGAAAGCTGAGCGTAACGATCGCGTTCGGGTGGATGCCGATTATGTTCTGCTCCGCCTTGTCGAGATTGACCTGATGGACGTTCTCGACATCATGACAGATGACATGAGCATTAAACCCGTGTCGCAATGGCCCGCATCGTGGCGCCGATACCTGAGTGGATTCGATCTGGCCGAGATGTTTGAAGGTCGGAGCGAAGAGCGCAAAATGGTCGGCATCCTGAAAAAGATCAAATGGCCGGACAAGGTCAAAAACCTTGAGCTGCTCGGTAAACACATTGCAGTGCAGGCGTTCCGCGAGCAGGCCACGACATCTCTGACAGGCAAAGATAGTGGCCCACTTGAGGTTGCGCTGCTTTCACGCGAGGAATACCGGCAGGCGCGCCGGGAAATGCTGGAGAATGACGACTGCTGACTTCAGGACTGCTGCACGCCGTATAGAGTGTGAAGAGGACGGGCTCTACTTTGCCCGCTACTTCTTTAAGCAGCGCACCGGCAGCAGAATGATCGTCGCGCCACATCATCAGGTGATCCAGCAGGCTCTGGACAGGGTGATTTATGGCGATATCCGGCGACTCATCATCAACGTCCCGCCGGGATACACCAAAACTGAGCTGGCTACCATCAACTTGATGGGCCGCGGGCTGGCGCTGAACCGCCGCGCCCGATTCATGCACCTGTCTTATTCCCACAATCTGGCGTTACTGAACTCCTCGACCACGCGCAGCATTGTTAAGTCTGCAGCATTTCAGGCCATGTGGCCCATGGCTCTGCGTGAAGATGCTGACAGTAAAGCCATGTGGTGGACCGAATACGGCGGTGGGGTATATGCCTCTTCTGCTGCGGGACAGGTTACCGGCTTTCGTGCCGGGCATATGGAGCCGGGCTGGCAGGGGAGTCTTATAATTGACGACCCGGTAAAGCCCGACGATGCCTACAGCGAAACGGTGCGTAACGGGGTAAACACCCGCTTCAACGAAACCATCCGTTCCCGCCTGGCGATCGAGACCACGCCTGTCGTGATCATCATGCAGCGTATCCATTACCATGACCTCAGCGGTTATCTGCTGCGGGGCGGTAGTGGCGAGATGTGGCATCACCTGAATCTGCCTGTACTGATTGACCGCAGCCAGTCTTACGCGTTGCAGTATGCTGAAAACTCACACGCGATACCTATTGAACACGGGTTGCCAGATGGCTGGCTCTGGCCGTTCAAGCATAATGAATCGCATCGGGTGCAGCTGTTTTCACACCGGCGCACCGCTGAAGCGCAGTACATGCAGCGTCCGCGCCGTTTCAATGCTGAAGGCGCGCTCTGGACAGAGGCAATGGTGTCCGGAGCGCGAGCGCTGAATATTGCCCTTCAGCCAACGCGCACCGTTGTCGCCATCGATCCGCAGGCCACTAACAGCGAAGAGAGTGACGAAACCGGAATAATTGTGGCCAGTTCATACGGACGCGGTAACGATCGTCTCTTCTCCGCTGACGCGGATTACTCCGGTAAATACTCACCGAATGGCTGGGCAAAGCGGGCCATTCGGGCCGGTGAAGAACACCACGCTGAAGCCATCGTTATTGAAACCAACCAGGGCGGAGATATGGCAGAAGACACGCTGCGCAATGCGGGATTCCGTGGGCGCATCATTCGTGTTCATGCCAGCAGGGGCAAGTTTGCCCGGGCAGAACCCATCTCAGCGCTCTACGAGCAGGGCCGGGTGGCGCACCGTGGCAACCTCTATCAGCTGGAGAATCAGCTGCTGGAATACGTGCCCGCGACAGCTAAGAAATCGCCGGACCGCCTGGACGCGCTGGTCTGGGCAATCACAGAACTTTTCCAGCCGAAAGGCACCACTGTCCGTCCATTTTCTGCCTGACAGAACATTATCATGAGCAACAACGTCCGGAAGAGATCGCCCAAAATTGAGTCATTGGCTGGCTGCTGGCCGATGATTACCGCACTGCTGGGCGGTACGGCGGCCATGCGCCTTGCGGGAAAGACCTGGCTGCCCAAATGGCCCAACGAAGAGGATACGTTCTATCAGAACCGGCTGGCAGTGGCCACGCTGTTTCCGGCGTTCTCCCGTACGGTCGAAGTCCTGAGCGGTAAGCCGTTCTCCCGGCCGGTGACGTGGGATGAGAAAGTCGTGCCTGCCCGGATAAGCGAGATGCTGACGGATGTGGACCTGCAGGGCACTAATCTCCATTCCTTTCTGGCTGATATCTTTGAAGAGGCGATGGCATACGGTCTCTGCGGTATTCTGGTTGAACACCCGCGAGCCGATAAGCCGCTTTCCCTGGCCGAAGAACGGAAACGGGGGCTGCGGCCATACTTCGTCAAGGTGACCGCGAACAGCCTGCTGGACTACGATTCAGAACGCGTTAACGGTCAGGAGACGTTCACCATGCTGCGCTTTGTCGAAGTGGTGAGTGAACGTGATCCGGAGAATGAATTCACTGTACGAGAAATTGAGCAGGTCAGGGTGCTGAATCCGGGCCGATGGCGCATCTATCGCGAGAAACCTGATGCCACATCCGGCGCGCTTGAGTGGCAGCTGCACGACGAAGGCACCACCAGCCTGAATAGAATTACTTTTGTCCCGGTTTATGGCGACAGGCGCGGCTTCATGAACGGCAGACCACCGCTTGCGGAGCTGGCCTGGCTTAACGTCGAACACTGGCAGTCACGCAGCGACCAGCAGACTATTCTGCATGTTGCCCGCGTGCCGGTACTGTTCGGTAAAAAACTGGGTGACGGGCCCATCTCGGTGGGAGCTGCGTCGGCCATCATGTCGGAAGAAGATGAGGCGGATTTGCGCTATGTCGAGCACAGCGGTAAAGCCATAGAGGCCGGGCGCACTGACATTATCGACCTTGAGGAGAAGATGCGGCAGATAGGCGCCGAGCTGCTGGTGATCAAACCCGGCCATCGCACCGTCGTGCAGACGCTGGCAGATAATGAGGCGGGGACCAGCGCCCTGCAGCGCATGGTGTGTGATCTCACCGATGCAGCCCGGCTGGCGATGCAGTATCTGGCGGAATGGACCGGTGAGAAAGACGGTGGTCACGTCACCATATTCAGTGACTTTGGTGCCACCACGCTTGCTGAAGCATCGGCAGACTTCCTTGTGAGCATGTATCGGACGCGTGCGCTTTCAGACGAGACGCTCTTCAACGAAATCCAGCGCCGGGGCCTGATTAACAGTGAACTCCGCTGGGCAGACGAGCAGGGGCGTATCCGCGCTATGACGCCACCCTCGTCAGATAAACCGGTAACAACCGCTCCGGCTTAACCCCTCCAGGCTCATGCATTTGCATGGGCCTTTTTATTGCCGGCCGCTGTGGATGCAGCGCGGCGCCACGAGCCGGATGGCTCCTGTCTGGTTGGATAACCTTAATGAAACTTAAACTCGATGAGAACGGCCATGTTGTCGTAAACGATGGCAAGCCTGTGTACGTGCAGGATGACGGAAAAGAGGTGATGTTTGATGCGCCCGGTACGCTGCAGACCATTTCGCGTCTGAACGGTGAGGCGAAGTCACATCGTGAACGTGCCGAAGCCGCGGAAATCCTGTTGAAGACCTTTGAAGGCATCGACGATCCGGCCGCTGCTCTGGTCGCGCTGGATACCGTGAAAAATTTGGAGGACAAAACGTTGGTAGATGCGGGCGAGGTTGAAAAGGTCCGCACCGAAGCCCTCCGGGCACTGGAAGAGAAGTACGCGCCGATCGTTAAAGAGCGCGACGATCTGAGCCGGAAACTCACGGCGGAGAAAATTGGCGGCAGTTTTGCCCGGTCGAAATTTATCGCCGAGAAGATGAGTATTCCGGCTGACCTGGTGGAAGCCCGCTTCGGCAGCAATTTTCAGGTAGTGGATGATGCCGTCACGGCATTTGACCGCGAAGGAAACAAAATATTCAGTGCGATCAAACCCGGCGAAGCAGCCGGCTTTGATGAAGCGCTGAGTATTCTCGTTGAACACTACCCGTATAAAGATCAGATCCTCAAAGGCACCGGTGCATCAGGCGGCGGTTCCGGCGGCGGCAATGGTCACACCAACCCCAACATGCTCACCCGTGAACAATTTGAATCCCTCAGCCCTCAGGAGCAGAGTGCGAGAGCGTGCGCGGGTCTGCAGATTACCGATTAACAGGACATCCCTGAATGGCTAATACCCTTACCCAACTCATTCCCGACCTCTATCAGTCGCTGGACATTATATCCCGTGAGCTCTGCGGGTTTATCCCATCCATAACACTCGACGCAACCGCAGAGCGCGCGGCACTCAATCAGCCGATCCATATTCCTGTGACTCCTGCCTCAGAAGCTGAAGATGTGAAACCTGGCCAGTTGCCACCGGATGACGGTGACCAGGACATTGGCAACGTGCCGCTGGCCATCACAAAATCCCGCATGGTGCCGTTCCGCTGGGAAGGCGAACAACAGAAGGGGATCAAATCGGGCCCGGGTTATCATGGTATCCGACGCGACCAGGTCATCCAGGCAATGCGTACTCTGGTCAATGAAATTGAAGAGGATCTGGGCCAGCTCTTCTGTCGTGCGTCTCGCGCAGCGGGGGAAGCGGGTAAGACACCATTCAAAGATACCCTGACTGACACGGCACAGGTGCGTAAAATCCTCACCGACAACGGTGCGCCACTCAGCGATCTGCAGTGCGTCATTGATACCACTGCAGGCGCGGCATTACGTACCATGGCGCAGCTGACCAAAGCCAACGAAGCAGGTACCACAGCGTTGCGTGCACAGGGTACCCTGCTCGAACTGCATGGCTTTACCCTGCGTGAATCGGCGGGGGTGGCAGAAAACACCGGTGCAAAATCAGAAAAACTGTCTGTCGGTGACGACCTTGAGGCTGGATCCGTGATCATCCCTGTGGCTGCTACAAGCACCAACACAAAACCTGATATCCCTGATTCTGTCAGTCCTGGGAGTGTTGTGCTGCTGGGTAAACATAAATATGTAGTAGCTTACGTAACACCAGGGGAAGCCATCATTATTAATGAGCCGGGATTGCTGGAGGATGTGAAAGCTACAACCAAATTCGACGTTGTCAGTGAATTTGTTGCCAATTTTGCCTTCAGCCGCTCAGCCATCATTCTGGCTACCCGGGCACCTGCATTACCGGAAGAAGGTGATATGGCGGATGACCGCATCATGATCACCGACCCGCGCACCAACATGTCGTTCGAGGTCTCCATGTACAAACAGTACCGCCGTGTGCGCTATGAAATCGCCGCGGCATGGGGCTGTCAGAACATCAAGCCGGAGCATACGGCAATTTTAATGGGGTGAGTAAATAATAAATACCTCCAGAATTGGTTGTTGGTTAAAATAAAGTCTCTTAAACGGGAGGCTCTGTGCTTGGAAAGTACGGTTTGCACCCGTGTGATATCAAATCATGCCATGCTGGAAATCGGTTTGGTCGCCTGCAGGTTCTTGCTGTTGGTGTAAAAGGTAGCTATCGGTATTACGCAATCTGAAAGTGTGATTGCGGAGCGGACAAAGCTATTCGTGTTGATGGGTTAAAGTCTGGAGTCGTGCTTTCTTGTGGTTGCCTGCAAAAAGAGATAAGCACAAAACATGGAATGTACACTTCTCCAAACTATTTCTGATGGAGGGGCATGCTTGACCGCTGCGAGAACCCAGCTTCACCTTCCTTCCCGAACTATGGCGGAAGAGGGATTAAGGTCTGCGAAAGATGGTATGACTTAGCTAATTTTATTAGCGACCTGCCAGATGGGTTTAAGCCTGGTATGGAGATTGACCGCATCGACAACGATGGGGATTACTGCCCCCAAAATATCAGGTGGTCGACCAGAAAAGCCAATACACGCAACAGACGCAGCACAAGGCTTATCACCCACAACGGTATCACCAGAACATCATCAGAGTGGTCGCTGCTGCCTGGCGGCGCTCATAACCTCGTTTCTGAGAGAATTGATGATTTTGGATGAAGCGAAGAGCGTGCTGTAACAACCCCGGTTGCTGACAGGCATGAAAACATACTTCAGGCTCAGCAGAAAAGATGGGCCGGGCATGTGAAAAAGCCCAAGCGCGAGACTAACCCTAAAGCACCACGCACGGTGGAACTTAATGGAAAGCAGGTCACTGCACTGGATATATCAAAAATAACTGGCAAGCCAGTCACTCTCATCAGGAGGCAGCTTTTTGAGCGAGGATGGCCGGTTGAAAAAGTGATGAGTAAAAAATAAGGGCTTCGGCTCTTTTTTATTTTCGGAGATAAAAATGGCAGGACTTACCCGAGAACTGCGCGCTGATCGTGAAGCGCAGACACAGGCTGACAATGACAGCATTCAGTGCGTCATGATGGTTCGTGATGAAGCTACGTACCCGGCACCACACACTGCTCAGGTTAACTCTGATGAAGTGCAGAATTACTACTCCGGCGGCTGGGTAGTGGGTAAAAGCTAACAGGCGATGAACGATGCTGACTCCTCAACAGCTTGCCGATGCACGCCGCTATATGGGCTATCCCATGACGGGTGACGCGTTGCCGGACGACCGTAGTGATGCGGCTTATGCGCTGGTCACGTCAGGTCGGTACCAGACGCTGGCGCACCGGCTGGCTTCGCTCCGGGCTGAAGAGGAAGCCATTGTGGTGAACTATCTGGCGACGCTGGCAGGTCTGGAAAGTGGTATTGCCCGTGCGGCAGACAATCTTGATACGGATAAGGCTGCTGTCTGGCAGCGAAACCGCTCAGAAGTGTCAGACCGCACGCGTCTCTACAATCAGTGGCGACGTCAGCTGTGCGGACTGCTCGGTATTCCACCGGGACCGTCGCTGGGCAATGGCACTACACCCGTTACCCGGTGCTGACATGGACGCGTATCAACTGGCCGCGAAGGTGAACCAGGGTAACGGTAAGGCGGCGAAACGTCTGGGCAGTATGGCCCGTCATTACCGTGCGACGTCACCATTCAGCCCTTTAAACGGAGAACCGCTGCAACAGCTCACTGCGTCATTCATCACCGATTATGGCTATATGCGGGCGGCACGGTTTGGTCAGACCGCCCGCATTGGGATCTTTGATGCGGCGGAATTTGAAGTGGGCGATATTCTGGTCTCAGCAGAAGGTACATTTTACGTGGCAGCGCTGCCGCTGTTACAACCCATCCTGTGTGTCAGATCTGAGCGGCTCGTCAGTATCAGCCGTACCTGTCAGGCGGGTTCCGGTGCCGGGCTTAAGGAGTACGGTGGCACCACCGTCGCGAATGAAACGCTCATCATGTCCGGCTGGCCAGCCAGTATTATTCTGAGCCGGGGCGGTGAGCACAGCCCGCTGAAGTTACCGGGTGAAGTGCGCAGCGCGTGGCATAACATCCTGATGCCAGCATACAGGGAGCTGCCTGTGCATACGGGGGACTTTGTGACGGATGATACGGGTCATCGTTATGTCATCAGCGGCACCGAACTGACAGCCATGGGCTGGCGGTTCACTGCTTTACAGGTGACGGTATAACATGGCCAGCGTCGATGATGTCTCACATTTCCTGGCAAGGCGGGTCGCTGACGTGGTGTATCCCGGCGGCATTCAGTTACCCGGCATCGTTAATGCTGCGGTGAAAATCTACCCAGGCTGGCCAGTGTCTGGCGACTTACAGCAGGATATCGGGAAGGGCGGCGTTCACATCTCTGTATGGCCATTACCGGCAGAACGTAAAATTGTTAGTGCGCTGGGCAGGCCCTGTCGGGTCATTGCGAAAGGCAGACCCTCCCTTCAGATTACCGTAAACGGCAGCTTGATAGGCGTCTACGGTGTGGCTTCGGCGCTCACTAACGTGCGGGTAAGCCTTGATGAAAAGGAATTCAGCTTTCAGTTCAGAGCGGGAACCACGGCTGCACAGGTGGTTCACTCTCTCACTGTATTGTTACCGCTGTCATTCATAGTGGGCAGCAAAGTGTGTGTCCTTATGGTTAAGCATATTAAGGCTCTCGTGACGACCGCAGGCACGGCGGTGAGGGAGTTGCGCAGGCAGATAAAAGATTTTCAGATTACCGTCTGGGCACCCACACCTGTGCTCAGAAACCGGATCGGCAGTGCCATTGATGTTGCTCTGTCTGAGCAGTGTCACATCGATCTTGACGATGGCGCGCCCGCGCAGCTGCTTTACGCCCGACAGTTCGATTCGGACAGGTCGGAAAACTGGCATGTTTACCGGCGCGACCTGATTTTCAGCGTTAATTACGCCACAACGCAGACCCTGACCGCACCAGAAGTTACCCGGACCGTTGTTACCCTTAACGGGCAGCAGACCACGCGGTAACACCTTTTCTTTTCAGCATCAGCTCATTAATCCGGAGTATTTATTCATGCCGATCTATTCAACCGGCGACCTCAACACGTCTGCATTAACGGCACCTGACCTTTACGTCCAGGTTGTTCCGCCACGAGCGCGTTATATTAACGGCGTGCCGACCGACGGGCTGGGGCTGGTGGGTGTGGCAAGCTGGGGGCCGGTTAACAGCGCTTTTCGCATCAGCTCAGATAACGATCTTGCATTTTTTCTGGGCACGCCGAAAGAACGGACGTACGACTTATCCACGGCCGTTGCCATTTCACTTCAGCTGGGTGCCTCAAACCTGAACTGCGTTCGCGTCACCAATGGCCGCGACACGCCTGCCAGTGGCAGGCTCTGTGAAAAGGCCGGTAAGTCAGCTCTGCAGCTGGCGGCACTCTACAGCGGGACGCGTGGAAACCGTATTATCGCGGGCATCGGCAGCGGAACCGCGGTTAACTCGAAAAAGCTGACCATCAGTCTGCCGGGAGTTAGTGCTGAGGTGTTTGATAACCTTACGGGCGAAGGCGATGCGCTCTGGAAAGCCATGGCTGAAGCGGTGAATCAGGGCCAGATGAATATCCGGGGTCCCAGCCAGCTGGTGCGGGCGACGGTTACCGAATCTGAAGCGCCTGCCCAGGCTGCGGTTAAAGAGGTCACGTTTAGCGGTGGAACTGACGGTGCGACCGGCATCACTGATGCTGTACTCCTCGGTACCGACAGCATTGAAGGACCACGTAAAGGCATGTATGCCCTGCGTGGCACTAACTCTCAGGTCATCAATCTGATTGATGTGACCGGCAAAGAGTGCTGGCCCGCAATGGCAGCGTTTGCCCGCTCGGAGGGTGCCTACATCATCGCGCAGGGCGCGGCTTCAGCCGGATGTAAAACCCTCTCCGAAGCACTCAACAGCTCAGGCGTAGACGACTGGCATTTCAAGCTAATCGTGGGTGACTGGCCATCCTGGAAGGACACTGCTAACGGTATCAACCGCATGGTTGCGCCGGCAACATTCGAGGCGGCGAATATTGCAGCCCGGTCACCACATATTTCCACCCTCAACAAACGCATCCCCGGCATCATTGCCACCGAGCGGCAGCTTGCAGGGCGACCTTACTCGGTACCGGAAATCGGTGCCATAAATTCAGCACGCCTCGACGTCATCACCAATCCCTGTCCGGGCGGCAATTACTTCGGCATGCGGTCAGGGCGTAATACTTCCTCCAATCCGACGCAATGTGATGACACCTACACCCGCATGACCAACTTCCTGTCGCTGACCATTGCGGCGAGCTTCGGAAGCGTGGTGGGTGACAATCAGACCACAGACCTGCGCCGGGAGACTAAAAGTACGCTGGAGTCCTTCCTGTCAAACCTTGAGACGTTGAAGATGATTGGTGATCCGAATGGCGGGCCGGCTTTCGCGGTGCGCCTCGATGCGACGAACAACCCGGATTCCCGCGTTGCGCTGGGCTACATGACGGCGGATGTGCAGGTGAAATACCTGAACGTTGTACGCTATTTCCTGGTGAATCTTGAAGGGGGCGGCAGCGTGTCCATCTCCGTCTCAAATGACTCATCCCGCTAACGGCTGCTGCACTCTTAATCCGGAGATAACCCATGCCAACTCTTGGCTATACCGTAGGCCGCGACATTGCTGTCGATATCAATACGCCCACGGGCAGGCTGCGCATTCCCAAAATTATCAGTTTTGACTCTAAGCCGCAGGTCTCGACCCAAAAAATCACCCCACTGAATGGCATTACTGACGAACTGCAAATCCCCGTCGGCTGGCATGGCACCATCACGGCTGAACGTATGGATGCCACGCTCGATGATTTCTGGGCGAAGTGGGAAGACAACTATTACAACGGCATCGATCAGCCCCGCGGCACCATTACCGAAACCATCACCGAAGCGGATGGCACGGTCAGCGTGTTTCGGTATGAAGGCGTGTCGTTTCACCTCACCGATGCCGGGAACAAGCAGGGCGAGAAGACGGTGAACCAGACTCTGTCATGGACGGCAAACCGCCGTAAAAAAGTGAACTGAGGAATAAATAATGGTGCAGGTCAGAGTGCATGAAACGTCACCGCCCGCAGTGGCGGAATCTGCGGTGAAATCAAATCAGGTCAGGGATGCTGGTGGGCGCATCATTACCCTGCGCGAGCTGGACCCAGTGCAGGAATCCCGCCTGACGATTGCGGTCGGTCCGGAAATGTCTATCAACGTGATGTACATGAACATGTATGCCTTTCCGGTTGCGGCGGTTGCTGACATTGACGGGGACGAATATCCGGTGCCACAGAGCCCGAAACAGATTGAGAGCATGCTGGCCATCCTCGGTAAAAGCGGGCTTAAAGCGGTGAGCGCCTGGCTGCGTGAAAAGTCGAAAGAGGAAGAAGATGAGGCCACGGAGACCGCTGCAAAAAACTCGCACGGAACCCCGGGTTCATTAACCAGTGCTGGCTGATGAAGTCCGGGGTTCCGTTCAGCGTTATTTTTCCCAGCCTGACAGCGCTGATGCCCCATGAGCGCATTGCGATGGGTGTGGTCATTGGCGAGCTTGAGGGCGGTGCTTATAACTGGAACACGGGCAGGTGGGAGGAGGGTAAGTGATGGACCTTGAGCAGTTTGCGAGAGAGCTGTCGTCTGCCTCAGCCAATATCGCCAAAGAGCTTGAGCTGGGCTTCCATGCCATTGTCAAAGAGGTTGAGGAAACGGCAAAGGAAGAAATCGGGGTCTATCAGCCCGCTGTCGGGCCGTTTGAGGCATGGGCACCGCTGGCAGCATCGACGAAAGCTGAGCGCGTCCGCCTGGGTTACACCGAAGACGAGCCGCTGCTGCGTTCAGGCCAACTCAGAGATTCCATCGAGAGCGAGGTTGCTGGTCTGGCGGCGATTGTTGGCACAAAAAATGTCATTGGACTCTGGCAGGAAGTCGGTACCGACCGCATACCGCCGAGGCCTTTCATTGGACCTGCATACGTCAGGAAGATTGATCCGCTGATGGAGTCGATTGGAATAGCGATTTCGAAGGGCTTTAAGGTTTAATTATAATTTAGAGGTACTTAAGGAAAAGTCCGCATTAGTATAAAGTGTTTAGCATCTCATCCGAATTTAACGCATTCTTATACATTAACCCAGCTCCCTTCTATCTCGGCATGTTTAAGGATGATGGGAATAAGTGACTGCAACTGATTAGCCGATCCTGCTGCTAGCGTAGTACATGGAGCAGAAGGTCTTAACTAAAAATGAGCAAGATGAGGATTACTATATGATGAGGAAGGCGAGGTGGTTGGCAGAAAAATTAGAGGTAATTAATATATTTCATTATGTAATGTCATGCTAAGCCTCAAATCCCGTGGTATAATTCAGATATCTAGTTAGGGAGATTTTTATGCATTTAAATAATGTTTTTGGTGTCTCAAAAGATCCTGTGGCCACTTATATCGAACGTGAGGCAGTTGATCAGGCTCTATCTGATGCGCTTGCAACTACTAAACAAATCGTTATCTACGGCTCTTCTAAACAGGGCAAAACAGCCCTTTTGCAACGTCATTTAGAAGAAAAGTATCGTTCAACCTACCACTGCGGTCCGACCAGCAGTGCAGAAGACATTTACAGAGCTTTTTTACGCGGTTTTGGGGTGGAGATTATTACCGAAAAATCTGCAACAACCTCAAAAGAAGCAACAGGAACAGTAAAAAGCACTTTTTCGGCAATATTACCATTTCTTGCCAAAACAGATGTTGAAGTAGGTGTTGAAGGTAAGGCTGGGAATGAATCCCAAACTACCTCTCGTCCAATTGAATTTAATCTTACAGCCGCGCAGGATGTTGGAGAGTTGCTACTTTCGGTTGGTGGTGCAAGCAAGTTCTTTGTTTTAGAAAACTTTCACTATTTATCTACTGAGGTTCAAGGGCAGCTCGCATTTGACTTGCGCACTTTCGAAGAGATGGGTATAAGATTCATAATTTTAGGGGTTTGGCGAGAAAACAACCGGCTAATACAGTTCAATGGAGATCTCCAAGATCGTATGGCTGAAGTTCCTGTTGAACCTTGGGAGGAGGAAGATTTTGCCAAAATCGCTGAAGTTGGAGAGAGAGCGCTAAATATATCAATCGATGATGTTATTAAATCAAAAATATTCCATCAAGCACATGGAAGTGTGGCGGTTGTGCAAGAACTACTAAAGAAATTTTGTGAATTGTATGGGATAAAGTCAGTCCTACTTGAGTTTAAAGAACTGACTGATGAAAATGTGCTAAATGCTGCAATTGATGCAAAAGTTGCAGAGTATTCATCGAGACATGTGAGAAGTCTAGAATCCATAGCTGCTGGAAGTAGAAGTAGAAGGCCAAGTGAGGATGCTGTAGCTTTGTACCTCCAGTATTATTTGGTTCAGGTTCTTTTAAATAGAAATTACTTAGAATTAAAAGATGGCATCGAACGCAAGTCGCTACAGGAATTTATTAAAGAAATACATTCACATCCAGATAATGTCAGAACTTCTGATGTTACTGGCACGCTGCGTAGGCTAGCTATACTCCAAACAAACCAAAAAATTGTTCCTCCTCTATTTGATTATGATCCGGGTACGCGGCGCTTGAAAATTGTTGACTCGACATTGTACTTTTTCATTGATAACTGTGACGCTGAAGAGGTGATGGCAGAAATACCTCATCCAGATTCACTAGCTGGTTCATGAAAAACTTCTCTCATCGGCGCGTTGTTGTTGGTGTGAAGAATATGGATAGAACCTTTGTATTTTCTTCATATGCAAGTGGTTGACAATGTTATCGTTACGCTTAATGGCTCCGAGCTTTCCAAAAGGTTGGCGTTAATGGCGACACCGTATAAATGGCAATTATTCGATCAATCGTAAACCCGCTCTGGCGGGTTTATCCCTTTTTTATAACCTTGCTAAAAATTAATGATCAGCGCTTATCGATAGGGAGCATTCGGCCATTTCTTGTAAGCGAAGACGAAAAGCATGAGGAAATGAAGGCCTGGACAGGAAAGCAGGATAGCCATCTTCCAGCCAAACCCTGCTTTCTGGGCCATCCGTAAGCAGGGTATGAACATCAGAAACCAGATGATTAACGACAGGGCTGCGAGGGGATTAGGCTGTTCCATTAGAAATTCTCCATGAGTTATATGCCATTTTATCGGCAGGCTGCTGCATTTATTTAGCTAAACGATTAATGACTAAGGCTTGCTTAGCAGTTCTATCTGTTTGAGCAGACGATTATGTGTGTCGATGGCATGCCATATCAGGTCCTGAGTATCGCCATCCCATTCCGGGCAAACAACCAGCTCTGCACGAAATAGCTTCAGCCTGATGTGGATCGCTGCAACTTCGTCTCGATTGCATCTTGTAGCGATAAAGTTGAGTTGAGCGTCAGTAGTTCGCTTATAAAGCGACTGAACATCCCGGGATTTTCCAAATAACCGGGCGAGCTTATCCGTAGCCTGAGGCTCCTTTGATTGGGACTAGGCCAATTATCGCCAATTTAACGTTAAAGTTCAGTATCCTTTTTGTATGTTGCGCTCCTCAAACAGACCCGCTCCGGCGGGTTTTTTTATGCCCGTAAAACGAGGCCTCTATGGATATTCAGGCATACCGCGTAGCCGTGCGCCTTGCGCTGGATGACCAGATCACGCGCAATCTGCTGCAGGTGAGTCGAGATGTGATCGAACTCAATAAGAAGTTCGTCACCATTACAAAGAACATCAAAGCCCTGACCAGCGCAGCCAGCGAGTCGACATCTGCGCTGCGGGCACTTAATCGCTCTCTTAATAATCAGTTTTCTGGCGCATCCCGCGGTGCGCGTGAGTATGCCGGCGCCATCCGGGAGATTGCAGACCAGGCACAACGCATGAACCGTGCTTCCCGTAATGCGCCGCTGCTGGCGGGAAGTTACGGTACGGCAATGATGCTGCCTGTTCTCGCCGCTGGCGCTGCAGCTGCAGGCGGCAGTGGGGGATATGGTAACCATGGCGGGGGATCTGCGCTGCCTCCGCCTTCAGAACAGGGTGGCTGGTGGCATGGCTGGCGTAACGGTGTGGCTCCGGGCGGCTGGGGCGGCGGCGCAGGGCATGGCGGAGGAAATGGTTATCCCCCTGGCGGAGGCTCATATTCAAACGGCATGACCAACCTGGCCACCGGCTATATGGGTTTCAGAATGCTGAAGGGCTTTGTTGATGAGGCGGCCCGCTACCAGACCATGACCGAGAAGTTCAGACAGTTCGGCATGAGTCAGGTTGCGACAGAGGAAGCACAGCATTTCGTGGAAACCACACGTGTCAGAGGCTCATCTGCTACTGACATGCTGAAATATCTGGTAGAGGCGCAGGGGGTATTCAGCGAATCCGGTGCAAAAACGCTTGATGAGCAGCTGCGCGCGGCAAAACTGGCAGCACCGGTGCTGGCGCGTATCACCTTCGCCTCACGCGGACTGGATGAGCTTCAGCGCGAAGCCACCACCGCTAAGCAGATGGATATGCTGCGCTTCACAGAAACTGCGGGTGGCCTGAAAAGCCCTGAGCGCTTTAATGAACTGATGGACGCTGCTTTTCGCGCCATTCAGTCTTCAGGTGGCAATGTCGATTTCACCCAGTACCGCCAGTTTATGGCCAAAGCGGGGACCTCCGCGTTCAGCCTCAGCAATAAAGCATTATTCGCCGAGCTTGAGCCCATCATCGGTGAACTGAAGGGCAGTTCAGCAGGTGATGCGCTGATGACCGCTTACAACCGGTTGAACGGTATTATCAGGCTGCCTAATCAGGTGACTCATGACCTGATGAAAATGGGTATCTGGGATGCCAGCAAAATTGAACTCAACAGCTTGGGCGGCGTAAGGCGTTTCCGGGGCAATCCGCTTATCAACCCGCAGCTCTTCAGCAAGTCACCGGTTGAATACTATGAAAAAGTCATCCTGCCAATATACCGCAGGAATCATTACACGGATGAGCAAAAGCAGCGTGAGAACGCCCTGATATTCGGGCGGACCGGCGGCAAAATGTTCAGCCTGATCGACAGGCAGCTTGAGACGATTCATCATCGTATTGAAGCCTATGGCATCGCGCGGGGACTGAATGATGCCTATGGTGCAGTCGGGAGCACCTATAACGGCAAAGCGATTGACTTCCATAAGAAATGGCAGAACCTGCAGCTGATAATGGGCAGGGATGGCGGCCTGCTGGACACCTTCACGCATGGGCTGGATAGCCTGACGCACTCACTTAAGCGAATGACAGACATTGCCCACAAACACCCTGAGATGGCGAAGTTTGCAGGGCAGGCAGCGCTGGCCGTTACAGGCCTGGCGGGCATCAGCGGTGGGTTCTGGGTCATTAAACATGCGGCTGGCGCATTGCTGTCACCGCTTAAGCTGGCGGGCTGGGGCATCGATCTGCTTATCGGGAAAAGCGCCACCACAGGGCTGACCGGACTCACTGCCGCGCTTACCGGGCTGCCTGGCATCATCTCTGCCGTAACGCTGGCGGCCCTGTATCCGGGAAGCACGGTATCACAGAGCCGGGAAATGGCGGAACGTGACCGGCTGGCTCGTCAGAATGCGCTTGATCACGGGATTGCCTATAAGCCCTGGACGCCTTCTCAGTCGGACTTCGACAGGCAGCAGTTTCGGGAGCAGGCGTATCGTAAAACCGGCCGGTACCCACCGGTACCGCCAGTGACCGCAAGTCACGACTCACAGCCCGTCAACCTTCTGATGACGTACGAAGGGCGCCAGGTGCTGGTGGCTACCGTAATGAGCGGCATCAGTAAACAGGCCGCCAGGGCACCTTCCACCACCAGCGCTTTCGATCCATCAATGCTGATGGTGTATCCGGGTCAGCCCGGCACACTCTCAACACCCTAGCGGCAGGTTCAGTGAACCTTCGGCCACTAAATGCAGTAGCCGTCATGAAACAGAATAAAGCCTTAAGAAGCCATGTCAGGGGCATGTCTACGGGCTTTATCGACATATGGTTTTTGTCAGGTAATTCGTCCCACCAGAACAGGTAATATATTGCCTCTTTTTCACTCGATTGCAGCCTGTTGTGCTGAGCTAATTTATTCCTCTCACTTCTGGAGGGGATCATGAATAAAAGCAAAATTATCTTTTCTATTCTTATGGCCACCAGTGTCTTTTGGGCTGGTATGTCTGAGGCGAAAACGTCGAAGCAAACCGATGATCAAATCCGTCAGCTTATTATCGAAGATTCAATCGCATCATATCCCGGTGTGTGTGCATGCCCTTTTAACTCTGCGCGCAATGGCAGCAGCTGCGGGAGGCGAAGTGCGTGGAGTAAGCAGGGTGGATATGCACCGGTCTGTTATAAAAAGGAAGTCTCAAAGGAAATGGTTGATGACTGGCGTAACAGTCATGCCTCGTGAATTAACCAGCTCCAGCAGGTTATAACCCGTAAGCCTGGACAGTCAGCAGACAACGGTGCGTAAAGGTTAAGCCCACCGTAAACTTTTTGCTGACCTGTTCACTGTTAATCAGTGCGTCAGATACCGGTTAAGGTGAGTCTCCGCTCAGGGCTGGTGATAAGAACTAAATACGGCTCTTACGTCATCAACAACAGTGATTCTGGCATATCCGTTTTTTTCAAACTTCATGATGTTCTGCTTTTCCCGGCTTTTCCCATACCCCGAAGTCAGTCACTCCTGATACAGGCCAACGCAGCATGTCACTACTGAATTCACTGACGCAGTACGCTCAGGGTATCGATCCGACGATTACACGCCTGATGTTAGGTGAGTTCGAATTCATGCAATTTGAAGTCCCTGAACGCATTGCCATTCGCGGCAGGCAGAAAACCGTACAGCATCAGCTAATTGGCGGCCGGCGCATTATTGATGTGCTGGGTACCGAGTACGAGCCCCTGGCCTGGTCAGGCATTATCATCGGGTCACAGGCCGGTGAACGAGTGCGTGCGCTGGAGCTGATGCGGGATAAAGGGCACCCCGTAGTGCTGACGCTGGATGATTATCGTTTTACAGTCGTGATTACAGCTTTCAGCCCGGTCTATGAATTTGTCTGGCGCCGCCCTTATTCCATCGAGGTGGCAGTTGTCAGCAATGAGGGCTTCCCGGATAAAGTGGATGCACTGACCGGAGCCCTGCGAGGACTGATCGACAGTGACCTCGGACGTTCACTGGGGCTGGCCAATATCATCAACATTGATGCCGTCACGCAGGCAGTTAACGTCCTGCATCTGGCCGTGAAGCGGGTTACCGATTTTGCCCATGCCACGGTTGGGCAGATACAGGCGGTTATCAGGCCGCTAGTCGCCGCACGCAACATCGTTGAGCATGAGCTGGCATTACTTGAAGCCGCAGCCGCAGACATCACATCACTGGGAGGTTTGGTGCCCGGTAATCCCATTTCAAAAACCGTCAGCAATCTTCTCCTGCAGTTAGATCACACCACGCGCATTCCCGCGCTTTACCGCCTGCAGGAAATACTGGGGCGGCTGAACAAAAACATGAACTCTGGCCAGACGGCTGATGGTGTCAGAGAGGTGACGCTGTCGGGTGGTAACCTATATCAGGTGGCTTCAGAGCAGTATGGCGATGCGTCTCTTTGGGCCAGCATTGCCGAGGCAAATGACCTCACCGATCCGCATCTGAGCGGTATCCGCACACTTAAAATTCCCACCAGTCCGGCGAGTTAACAATGGACGTCAACAACTCCCTCACTGGATCCAGCGCCCGCCATATCAGCGGGCGTTGTTTTTTAAATGGAATGGACGTGCCCTTTGTGTCGTTCAGCATAGAGAACAATGCCTTTCGTGGCGCCGGGACTTTTGATCTTATGCTGGCCATCTCAGCACTGCCCCCGGCCATGAGGATGCTGAACTGGTGGGCATTGCAGACCACCATCAGGGTCGAGCTTTTCATATCGATCATTACCCGGGCAGGCACTGATGAGAAAAAGCACATCACTGGCAATATCGATAACTGGCATTACGATCCTGCACGGTTTGAGATATCGGCAGAAGGGCGCGATTTCACCGCCAGGCTGATTGATGCAAAGACTCCGGGTGAAAGCTTCAGGAACCTCACCAGCTCACAGATAGCGACCATGCTGGCACAGCGTCATGGTCTGACGCCGGTGGTCACGGCAACGACGCAGCGGGTTGGTGAGTATTACCAGATTGATACGGCGCATCTGACCGGCGAGCAGACTGAATGGGACCTCATTACCACACTGGCGGGTATTGAAAACTTCTCAGTTTATGTGAACGGCGACAGTCTGCACTTCGAACCCAAACGGGACCCGGCGACTATGTCATCCGGTGGCAGCCGCCAGGCATGCAGGCGTATCCACAGTGCAATATCTCCGATGACCTGTCTTTTTCACGCTCGCTGACCATTGCAAAAGGGGCGTCGGTTGAGGTGCTGAGCTGGAATGCTAAGCGAAAGAATAAACAGTTCATGGCCTCTTACCCAAGCCCGGGCAAAAGCACAGTCCCCGGAAAAACCTCATCTGAAACTCAGGTCTATCGCGTCATACGTAACGGATTAACGCCAGAGGCAGCCCATGCGCTGGCGCAGTCCATCTACCGGCAGGTGGTACAGCACGAGATGAAATTCAGTGGCTCAACGGCAGGCGACAACCTGCTCATGCCTGACATGCATGTGCGTATTGAGGGGACACAGAGTCCGTTCGACCAGGTCTACCACTGTGATCGGGTGCGGCGCACACTGAGCCGGAAAACAGGTTACAGCATGCATATTTCGGGTAAGAACCACAGCATGGCACTGGAGATCGGGCGATGAGAGCGCTGCTGAATATCATGGCGGCAACGGCACGCCAGAGTACGGCAGGTGAAAGCGGCACACGGCAGGGCATCATCACCGCCTATGACCCGGAAAGTTACGCAGTAAAGGTTCAGCTGCAGCCAACGGGAGAAGAAACTGGCTGGATACCGCTCAGCTCACCGTGGGTGGGCAACCACTGGGGAATGGCCGCAGGACCGATGATAGGTGCAGTGGCAGAGATCGAATTTGATTCTGGCCTCACAGGCCTGGGTATGGCCGCGGGGCAGTTTTATAACGATGCAGACCGCTGTCCTGGGCCGCCTTCGGGGGAATTCTGGCTGGTGCATCAGAGCGGTTCGCATCTGAAGTTTCTTAACAGTGGAGAAGTCTTACTGTGTGCAAAAGAGAAGCTTACCTATGACGCACCGCTACATCACTTTACCGGCGGCGACGTGCTGGTGGATAAAAACCTGACAGTCGTAAAAGACATATACGATAAAAATGGCCTGTACGGCACGGTACACCGAATTCGTACCGTTTATAACGGCCACACTCATCTGGAAAAAGGGCAGGGTAATAATACTCAGCCTCCTGATCAGCAGCTGTTATTCACTTCCTGAAAGTTATTCATGTACGACATCTATCACTTCACCGGAGGCGGCCTCGAGGGTTCAGCTACCGGAGATCTGCGCACGGCCTCTGGTAGTGAGCGCGTTAAGCAGCGGATCTTACGTCGTCTGCTCACTAATCCGGGCGACTACGTATTTCATCCCGAATATGGGGCGGGGCTTGGGAAAAAGATCGGTGAGACCGTGAGACCGGGTGAATGGAAGGCACTCATCAGCGGCCAGATGTTGCGGGAAGATACTGTAGCCAGTCATCCATCCCCGGAGGTGAAACTCACACTCATTCAGGGAGGGGTCAGCGTCTCGGTGGCTTACACGGACGCCATGACGGGTTCACGTGAAACACTCTGTTTTGACGTAATGAGATAAACCGATGATATCACTTAACATCAAGTCTTTTTCGGAGCTCGTCAGAGAGCAGGTTACGGCTATTCAGGCCAGAGCGTTAAAGCTGGTGGACTTCTCCGTCGGCAGCATTCTCCGATCGCTTGCAGAGTCGAATGCAGGGGTGGCCATGTGGTTACAGCAGCTTATCGTGAAGCTGCTAGTAACAACGCGCGCTGCCACCTGCTCCGGCGAAGAGCTGGACAGCTGGATGGCAGACTTCAGCTTTTCCCGGCTGCCGGCTGTTCAGGCAAGCGGGCAGGTAACATTCCGTCGTTTTACAGCGACAAGCCAGGCCCTGATCCCCCTGGGGGCGCAGGTGTCTACAACAGACGGTACTGAGCTTTACACCGTGATCGCTGATACTGCCATTGATGCCTGGGATAGTCGGCAGTCAGGTTATGTCATCGCCGCTGGCGTCAGTTCACTCCCGGTACCGGTACGCGCAAACCGGGCAGGTGCCGCGGGTAATGCACGGGCTGGGAGCGTCACTGTCATTAATGGTTCTATCCCGTACGTTGACTCAGTCATTAACACCACTTCTTTCGTCAACGGTAAAGATGCTGAGCAGGATGACCGCTACCGGGCCAGGTTCGTGCTGTGGATCGCCTCACTTTCAAAAGCGACAAAGGCGGCAATCGGCTTCGCACTCAGTAACCTTCAGAGTGGAGTAAATTATACCCTGACAGAAAATGCTGCCTGGGACGGGACACCTCACCCGGGCTATTTCTTCGCTGTGGTCGATGACGGGAGCGGCACACCATCGCGCGCTTTCCTCGAAAAAGCCTACATGGCCATTGATGCGGTGCGGGGGTTTACGGTCACATTTAGCGTGTTTCCTCCTGAGGTGATCCACGCCGATGTCACTCTCATGATCACCACTGATGAGAGCTCGAACCATGCAGTTATTGTCGCGCAGGTGAAGACGGCGCTTCTTCAGTACGTTGCCACTCTTTCCCTGGGTAAAATGCTGGCTTTCACCCAACTGGCCCGGGTCGCTTACGGTGCCAGCCCACTGGTTACAAACGTCATGGCCCTCACGCTTAATGGCGGAATGGCTGACCTTGCAGCATCACCCAGGCAGGTTATCCGCCCGGGAATAATAAGGGTGAGCTAAATGGCTAAAGGCGATCAGAGCGACTTTCACAGCCGACTTAAGACGCTGCTACCGGTAACCTGGTTTGCTGACCATAGTCCTGTACTAAGTTATACGCTTTCGGCATGCGCAAAGACTTTATCCTGGTGTTACTCGCTTTACCTCTATGCCAGTAAGCAGACGCGGATTTCAACCGGCACTGATGGCTGGCTGGACATGACGGCGTATGACTTCTTCGGCGGCAACCTTCGGCGGCCAGCGGGAATGCCCGACGACGTGTTTCGTAAGCAGATTAAAAATTCCCTTTTCCGGGCAAGGGGAATACGCCTGGCGGTAACAGAAGTCCTTGAAGATCTGACCGGAACCACACCCAAAATCATAGAACCGATGCATCCTGAAGATACAGGCGTATATGGAGGCCCAGGTGCCGGATACGGTGTGACGGGGGCGTATGGTTCATATCTCCTGCCTTACCAGGCCTTTGTGATCGCGTACCGTCCTGAAGGGGCCAACGTTCCAATGGTGGCAGGGTATCAGGTTGAGACTGCGGGTTATGGTTGTCCATCACAAGGGGAGTATGTATCAGGAGATAGTCTCAGGGGAACTGTTACGGATGCGCAAATTTATGCCGCAGTTGCCGCAGTAAAAATGGAAGGCACGCTTGTGTGGGTGAAACTGCAGTAAAACATTTAGCGCTGACAAGCAAATTCACTTAAGCCATCCCTCCGGATGGCTTTTGCATAGGAAAAACTATGGATCGTCAGATAGTCTATCCGGGTCAGATTCCACTGGAAACGGACCTGCTCAACACCAACAAATTTGCCATGATAGGGCTGGCTAAGCTGGCTTCAGCTATTCTAGGGAACAACACCTGGCTTTATGGACTGGTCTGTACTCCGACAGCCCCGGCGTCAATGGCCGTAACCGTATCGGACGGTCAGATTTACAGTCTGCAGAACATTGATGGTACGCCATACTCATCACTGGCCGCCGACACGATGAATAGCATTCTGAAGCAGGGATTTCATATCAAACCAGCATCATTTTCCCTTTCCGCACCTGGCACTCCAGGGCATAGCATCAATCACCTGATACAGGTCACTTACAGCGATACCGACGCCGATCCTGTCATTCTGAAATATTACAATGCAGACAAGCCGTCGATGGCGTTTAACGGCCCGGCCGGGAGTAATGATGCGCAAAGCACGGTTCGTGCGGGCCGATGCTCGGTATACATTAAAACAGGAATCTCTGCCCGTACCGGTCAACAGGTAACACCGGCACCTGATGCAGGCTGCATTGGAGCATGGGTGGTCTCGGTTCAGTATGGCGCAGGCTCAATTGAGGCCGCCAATATCAGAATGGCTGACGGTGCGCCGTTTCTTCCCGTTGATGGCATAATCTCTGCCATTCAGAAAGGACAAATCACTTTCGGCCAGGATACTGGCACTCCAAATCACTATAAAGTGACCTATACGCCCGGGGTAGAGTCCGTCAGCAACGGTATGCGCCTGCATTTTCGTGCCGCCAATACAAACACAGGGGTGTCATTCCTGGCTGTAGATAGCATGCCAGAGAGCCGTATTCTTACCGCAGCTCATGAAGAACTGACGGCAGAACAGATCATTCAGGGGAGCACCGCAGAAATTGAATGGAACAGCACTCATGAAGCATGGATTTTATGTTCCTCCCCTGGCGGCTATAGTAAGCGCGACTCCGATAAACGATACTACTCCCGGGCCGGCGGAGAAATCAGTGGTGATGTTGATATTGACGGTAATCTTAGCGTTGGAAAAGAATTAAAAATCGGAAAGGCTGTATTATCAGCCACGGGTGATATCAATGGGGATCGCTGGAAAGGGAGTTTATATGACTGTCTGATTCGAAACCAGCCGAACATAAATGAGAACAATGATGGGTGGTATTATAAAAACTCTGTAAGTGGCTTTGCCATACAGGGTGGAATAGGTCGAATTTCCCGGGCCTCGAATCATGTTCACTTTCCGGTCAAGTATCCCGTCGATTGCTTCAGTGTGCTTATAACCCAGGATGGTAAAGGTAAAAATAAAATGAGTCGTGACAACATCTCCGTATCTGATGTTAAACCTTTCGGATTTTCCGTTCATCTCGGTTCAGGCGAACCTTACTTTTACTGGGTAGCGTTCGGGAAATGATTATGGATCGCATTTATGGATTTAGTCCTTCTGCCAAAGAGTTTTACTGGGTGGAAGATAAAGAACTTTATATTAAATATGGCAACTGGAATGACGATGTTGTTGGTATTTCTGATGAGGTATGGCGCACGTACAGCAGTTTCCCGCCATCTGGGAAAGTTCTTGGTGCCGATCTAAATGGAATGCCCTGCTGGCATGATGCGCCAGAAGAAACAGGCGACCATGCTTATTACGAAAATGATTTTAAAAAGCAGGCTTTGCTCGAAAGAGCGGATGCAGAGATAAGAAGGCTCAGCATTGTAAATGAAGTCTGCGAACTTACCGATACGGAAAAACAGAGTTTTGCCGCCTGGAAAAAGCATCTTGTGGACGTTTACCGCTGTGATGCAAAACAAAACGGGCCTGTTGATTGGCCCGTACCGCCTGACAGCAACTAGTAGTTAGCCGCTCATCGCTTGCCATATTATACCGAATTAAAATTGAGAGCCTACACTTACAAATCCACTGTTAATCTGATTCCAGTTTGATTCAAATGTGGCTTGAGAGCCTTCATAGCCAACGGTAAGCGCCAGGTTTTTTATTGGTTTGAACGTAAAGCCAGCGCTGTAAGCGACTTGATCAGACGACTCAGAGCTATTCTTAACGTGTGCGCCTTTATTAAAATCATAGGCTAGCGGCTTATCGACTTTAGTATGAGATACCCCTGCCAGGGCAAAAAGGTCCATGCGTTTAGAAACCTGATAAGTCGGGCAAAACATGACGGGGTAATACTCCGCTTTTCTGTCAGCATTAGGCCTGTCATTGTATTTTTCTCTGCACGCTTTGTCCGTTCTTGCGCAAAGAATATTTCGTTCTCCCATGTGTTTTTCATTGCTGTCAGTGACCCCATGACACCTACGGGCTAGAATTTTCATACCGGACCTTAAAGTTGCCCCCCTTAATATCATCAAAGCCCTTAATATGCCCGTGCTGGATCCCTAATGATACGGTCGGCGGGTCCAGTGAATCATGAGCCATAACTGATGAACAAATCAACACCGTGGTGACGACGAAAAATAACGTCTTTCTGAACAACATTTCGACTCCTTTCTGAACAGTCAAATAAGATGCATCTCTAAGCATGCATTTTAGCCAAAGGAATTTTATCTTCAACGCTATGAGATTCATAAACATGAATATATGACGTTATTGTTAAAAGATAGACATTATTAATATTCATTAAGATGCATTTATTTATGGTGCTGACCCAGCCTAAAACTTCGTGTCAGTGAATAAATTAGCATTCGATTTAATGGGATCGTATCAAGACTTACCAGTAGATTTTAATACAGAATAAAGATAAAAGGAGGGCGAATAGTACCAGGCAAGCCTGTCATGCTTAAAGTAGAAAGCGATACCAGTTATCGATGAGTTTCAGGCAAGCACGAACCTCAGGTACAGGTAAAGACGGACTGATAGCAGTGGGCATCAGCATCAGATCAGTCATGCCACGATGGCGATGTTATTACTGTGATAAACAATTAACAAATGTCGCCTTCAGATGCAAAAAATCTACATAGCGCGGGCCAATTAGCAGCTGGTTATTTTTGTCGTTATGGGCAGTTCCACTATTAGAGTGGCCACTATTATAACGACCGGGATCTGGCGCTCTTTATATATGACATGCAAAAAAAATACCTGCCCCCCAATGAAAAGAGCAGATACAAGTATGTGGTGAAGACTTCGAGCGCTTATGAGTGCCCTATTATTGGTCTTTCTATGTTGCAACAGAAAACATGCATCATGTTAGTTCTCCGTGCTTCCCAAACGGTAGGAGCGTTCAGGTATGACACAACAACTATTAGGCTAGTAAACCTGATAAAAATCGCAAGCATAAGCGGTAAAAAAAAGATGATTTTTGTAAGTGATAAATGTGACTATTTATAAAGTATTAGTAATTTCATGTACATTTGATCCCGAGCTCTGAGTCTCAATTAAACCAAACGGTAGCTGAACAAAAGATAAACGTGACGATTAGTGTTGAACCCTCTCTGAGCTAAAGTTTGCGCTTGTATTTCAGCCGATCTGTCGAAAAAATTCTGCTCAAAAACCTTTCATTTTTCTTCTGCAAAACCTTTGATATATTATTGAAAAATAACAGGATTATTTTTTTAAAATTTGCAGGTCTTTGTCTGTGAAATTATCAATTATAACCTTTTAAAACATATAGATAACTCAGTTTTTGGTCGCTATGGCTACGGTATCAAAGCCAACACCGACTGGAAGAAGACGCTCGGCACCGAGTGGCGGCAGTATGAAGAGGTGTTCCCTAAGCTGCAGAAATCAGCCATCGACATCATTTCGCTGGAGTGTCAGAACTCACGCGTGCCGATGGATCTTATTGAACTGATCCGCGGCAAAAAGGTGATGGTGGGGGCAATTGACGTGGCAACTAACGCCGTTGAAACCGCCGAACAGGTCGCCAGTACCCTGCGTAAGGCGCTGCAATTCGTTGATGCAGATAAACTTTATCCGTCGACCAACTGCGGCATGGTGCCGCTATCCCGTCAGGTTGCCAGCGGTAAACTGGCTGCGTTAAGCGCCGGTGCGGACATCGTTCGCCGGGAAATTCTCGGCAAATAATCTCCCTTTCTGCACACCTGTAAAGGCTCAGTCCGGACGGTTTAATCCGGCCGGTTTTCCGAGATCTTCCGGACTGAGTACATCTGAATCTGCGCCGTTTTAGCGGCTGTAAAAAGAGGGTCTTCTGCAGAACCCCTGCAAAACTCTTCTGCAAAACAGATTATTTTTTGACCGCCAGATGCTTCCAACCCTGGTGACGATTGTCGTTGTATTTATCTATCATCTCCTGTCTTTTATGACCCAGCAACGTACGTGTAACGTCGATCTCAATTACTGGATGTCCTGACAGAATTCGATTGCTCCGGTGAAGCGATGCCCACTGTCGGATGGGCTATTTTCGATGCTGAAAACCGCTGCATAATTTTGCCGGATTTTCGTGAAAACAATATCCCTGTAAATCAGTGAGCTTCAAAAGGAGCAGTGCGGCAGCGGCGTTATCGTGAGCGTCAGAAGGCAAAGTGTAACGTTACGACGCAGCATTACGGTGAAACATCTCCTGGCGTAACGGACATGCGTAACGCATCCGGGGTAACGCAACGAAATCTTGCAGATCCTGTGCCTCTGAATGACCCGGTAGCAAGCATGTGAACATGTCATATCTTTTCGCAGGTACCACAGGTACGGTTCACCATGCATCCTGAGTGGCAACCATCTTCTGATCTGATTCAGATTGCAGCAGTGGCAGGCATAACCCTTGATAAGCTACCAGAACCCGCCCAGATTGCTGGATTTCGCGCATTCTGGCGATCCAGTTCAGACAGGCACAGTAAGGCCTGAAGCTGGCTCAGCGACTGGCGGAGGGATAAAAGTTAAAGGTGAGAAGGGCGCCACGCCGTGACGTGAACGCAATATCTGATGCGCCCTATGAAATTCCGGAGCGGTTCAGAGGGGCTGAGCATAAAAAAGCCATGTTGCATATAGTGCGTGATGAGCACAAAGCGGACATACTACTACTTCCTTTTTATGCACACTAAAAGCACATGATTGTCGGCCAAAGTCGAAATAATTCATTCTACACAACTTGTGATTTACATCAGTAAAAACTCGTCAAACGCCGCCATTGCCTCCTTTCGGTCAGCAAGGAGTGCTATTTTCTCCAGCTCCGAAAGATGTGAACCGGGCGTGGGTAGGGCAGAAGCTGTGTCCGCAAGCCATCGATTAAAAAGAACACTGCTAAATAATTCCGGGGCCGGTGTCTTCTGTAATTGGGCCATCTCGATATACTTAGCAATAACTGGATTGACCTTAGAATACGTAAACCGTGAAGAGGGATGGTTTACCACAGCCACCGGCACGCTACCCGCAAGCGACCTAATCCGATTGCCGTTACGTAGGCTGAAGCAAATAATCAAATCCGGAGCCAACACTTCCAGAACTTCGGTAAATGCTTTCTCACTGCGTTGCCAGACGCCTGCCGGTGGCGCAACGCGGCTGCCCTGTAAAAATTCCTGCAAAAAGTTGTAATAAGCAACACTGTTCCAGAACTCCCTTCTTTGTGTACAGGAGAAGCGCTGTCTGACGTTCTGAACAGCAGACATTATTAAAGTAAAATGCTTATGTCGTGGAAGCTTACTAGTTGCCCGAGGGTGCCTCTCACCCAAAGCAAGCGCCTTAACGATCTCTGGAGTGACTGTTGGACGTTCATGCTGCTTATCGGCATAGTGAGACTCGCACACCAAAAGTACGCGTAATCCGCAAAATCCTCTTTCATAGTGGAGGCCGACCCAAGGTGCAAAGCGGACGTTACTTTTATTCATTGTCATCCTTAGTTACTGTCTAATCACACCATCACTGATGCCTCTAAATTATCAGAATTATTTATTCTCTTTAAACCGGTATTTGATTGAGCGCGATACGCTTCATTATTAAGCGGCCTGAATGTGCGCTTCTGGCACAAAGCGGTCTGGTGCAATTCCCTGGAGCATGCAGGCGCAGTGTGACCTGAAACTGGCAGAGAGTCTGGGTTGAGAAGGTCACTACGGCATGATGTGACGTGAATGCAATATCTGATGCGCCCTATGCGATTCGGCAGGGGTTCCGGCGTAGGTGAGAGCAACAGGCGCCATATTTGAGCGGACAAAGAACTTTAAGGTCCTGTTAAAATGCTGCTATGCCGATACATTCATGCCTGTCAGAGAGGCTGAACGGTGTAGTTCAGCGCTATAGGGAATTAATTAAAAGTATACCTGTTGCGAAACGATAGCATTTATCAGTATAACTTTCTTAAGGTCTTGATAGACGGGCAGATGTAAACAGGAGAAGGGCGATGATTTCAAAGGAAAATGCAGAGCATTATTTCTGGGGCGACGATTGCGAAGGCTGGTATCTGGTAAACCGTCAGGACATGCTGGTTATTCATGAAAAAATGCCTCCAGGCACGTCTGAAAAGCGACACTTTCACTCCGTTTCCAGACAGTTTTTCTTTGTTCTCAATGGCGTTCTTTCTATGGAGCTGGAAGGCGAATTGCACAATATTAACGCTTTGCAGGGGCTGGAAATTCCACCGGGGTCAAAGCATCAGGCCAGAAACGACACCGGGTCTACGGTAGAATTTATTGTCATTTCACATCCGACGACACGAGGAGATCGTTCTGACCTCCCTTCATCCTGCTGACGACTTTTGAACAACGGCTATGGCCTGTCTTAACGTAAGGCCAGCACGCTATGTGTTAACCTGCCTGCGTGTTTGCAACACCTGCTTCTGGCACAAAATAGTTCTGTTCAGGCGCATCGTTCGCCATTAGCGAGAAGCGGACAGCAGGTTAGCCGTTATTATGGCTGCCGCCTGTCGTTTCCGCGGACAGTCGCCTGTAGTTTTTAATGGTCGCGCTGGAAAGGCCTGCCGCCGTATCCACGATGACAAAGCTGAAAGCATTTTCAGTTATCAGGGGACTAAGATCTGTACAGGCAATCAGAAGAGCCTCAACCTCAAGATTTGCCACTGCAGACATTAAATTCTGCCACTCTGCCTGTACATCGGGGTCATGAAAACCGCTGGTTTTAACCCGTCCAATCAACGAAGTGGTCATGTCACGAAGCAGAGGTGAATCAATAATCTCTTTACCAGAAGCTTCAATCCGCTCCTGATAGAAACCTGCTTCCAGCGTAGGTTCTGTAGCCAGAACAGCTACTCTGCTGACTTCTGCAGGCAGTGACTCCAGAGCGCAGTCTGCGATATGAAGCAGTGGAATACCCGCGCTCACCGCTTTCATTTCCGCAAAATAGCAGTGTGCAAGGTTACAGGGAACGGCTATCAGACTTACTTTTGCCTGGACGAGTTCGGAAATACCCTGCTGCAGGGCTGCGATCATCGCATTATTATCAATTTTTTTGCCCGGCCAGAAAGGCGTTGGCAACGAGATGATATGCATTTTAGGAAAATCCATATCATATTTCGCGCCGTATCCGACCTGGCACTCTGTCACCAGCATATCAATGAACGGGGCTGTAGACCGCGGCCCCATACCGGCAAGCACCCCTATAGAAACAGTCATCGCCAGTGCCTCCTTTCGACATTCTCTTTGTGGTGGACGAATTATCACTGAGTTGACTGAAAATTGACAGGCGTTTGATTTTTCTTGTTATTTAAGAACATTGTTTATAGTTATCGTTTTGCTTCCCGTCGGTGACAATGTCGCGGGTAAGAACACATCTGTGGAATAGGCATATCTGACTATAACCAGCACAATCATTCAGAGCTGTATCCACCGTGTTCTGTTGATAAAACTTATGATGTTATCCTGGGCAAAGGTCAACAATAGCGTCTGTTACATGGCGCCGGAACTCAATCAGTGCATCTCCAGTATGAGGTCGGGGACTTAAGCCTTTTTTCCAGCCCATCAGAGTCGCGGGCACCACATTCACCTCTTCCGCAATAGCCTGGAGTGAGCAGCCTTTACCGCTGATATCTGAGAGCGCCTGAAACCAGTTGACCTTGTCAATATTTCTCATAGACATAACGGAACACGCATAGTGATAACGGCTATGACATTAAAGCCAACACCGACTGAAAGAAGACGCGGGTTACCGAGTGGCGGCAGTATGAAGAGGTGTTCACTAAAGAAATCAGCCAGCGACATCATTTCGCTGGAGTGCCAGAACTCGCGCGTGCCGATGGATCTGATTGAATAGATCCGCGGCAAAAAGGTGATGGTGGGGCAATTGACGTGGCAACTAATGCCGTTGAAACCACCGAAGAGGTCGTCACTACCCTGCGTAAGGCGCTGCAATAACCCTTTCTGCACACCTGAAAAGGCTCAGTCCGGACGGTTTTATTATCAACCGGACTGAGCTAAGTCTACCTGCGCTGTTTTCACCAGATAATAAAGAAGTCTTTGGCGAAACGCCTTGAAGGCCTGTCACAACGCAGTATTTTTAAATCAAGCTAGCTAGTTGCTATACATTATTTGCATTTTTGAATTCCAGATAATATTCATCTGCCATTTTTTTCAACAGACGCCCGATATTAGCGTATTGGTATTCATTAAGATTGGCCAATGAAACCCGGCCAGATGGATGCTCGCTACCAAAACCTTTCCCGGGCAGTAGTACGATTCCCGTTTCGGAAGCAATGCGGAAAAATAACTCATTGTGGGAGAAGTTACTCCTGACCCATGATGCAAAATCAGTATCATATAACTCTGTCGCAATTTTTTCCAAATCGAGCAGGGTATAATAGTCTACTGAATGTGAATCTTGTGGTACTGATACACCCAGCTCGCGATATAGAGTAGATTGACGCTGCCGAATAACCTTTTTAAGTGTATTCTTGTAGTTATCATTTTCATCCATCAGGGCAAATAAAGAAAACAATACCATCTGGATTTGTTGCGGCAGAGACAAGCCTGCTGTATGGTTTAAAGCGACGGCGCGGCTATCAGCAACCAGTCTGTCAATAAAATTTAAATCTTCTACATTAGTGATGATAGAAGTATAACGTCGGTTTAATTCCTCTTTATTCTCAAGTGGTAGTTCCTTAATCTTATCATCTAAAATGTTATTGTTATGGATGGCGATCGTTCCCAAACGCCAACCGGTTGCACCGAAGTATTTTGAGAATGAGTAGACCAGAATTGTGTTGTGGGGACATACAGAAAAAAGCGATTTAAAATCATCTGCAAATGTTCCATAGACATCATCTGTGATAATAATTAAATCTTTACGGAAATCTTCAACTATTGTTTTGATCCTGCTCAGGCAGCGTTCGTCAAGTTTTACTGAGGCCGGATTGCTTGGGTTAACGCAGAAGAATACTTTGATTGATGGGTCTTTCAATTTATCAAGTTCTGCATCACTGTATTGCCAGTTATTTTCAGCGTCAGAGTTTATTTTCACTATCTCAAAAGCATACTCATCCAGCTGTGGAATTTCAATGTAGGGTGTGAAAACGGGCATACCGATAGCCACTTTATCCCCTTTTTTGACCAGGTGGTTTTTCTCTAGTGAATCAAAGATATATGCCATGGCAGCCGTTCCACCTTCAACGGCAAAAATTTTAACATCCTCAGTCGAAGCATCGCTGCCTGACATTTCGCGTAGCAAATAATGGCTAACGATTTTTTCGCTAATTTCCAACATGCGCGATGGTACCGGATAATTGCAACCCAGAATACCTTCCACCATTTCTTTGAGATAGGCCTTGCCTGGCAAACCTAGCTGATCTTTTACATAGCTTAAAGAGCTACGCAAAAAGCCCACTTCCGGAAGGTGAATGTTTTCATTAGTGAAGCGTTCAAAGCGCTCAACAATGCCTTCCCCGTCAGGGATGCCGCCGATATCTTGCTTCATGTAAGAATAAGATAGTTCAGATTCACTCGCGGCAAACAAACCTAACTGGAAAAAGGCACGGCGGGGCAACGTTGCAAGGAAATTAGGATTTCCACGCCCTGCGTTAAGCATAATATGATTCTGATTATTCGATGCCAGCTTAATTAATTCATCTTTAAGTTCAAATGGACTGAGCTGGGAAAGTTTTTTTAAATCGTTCATATTCAGGTCTCTTTATTGGTTATACAAAAGCAACAATTAATGGTCCTAACAGCGTCAGGAATACATTAGCGAGGGCATAGGTGATTGCAAAAGGCGCGGTAGGAACTGAATTGCCGGCCTTTGCAAGGATCTCACCAAATGCGGGATTAGCACTACGTGCACCGGATAAAGCGCCAGCGAAAACAGCGGTATTGTCATAACGTAAAATATAACGACCAATTAGCATTGTGATAAGTAAAGGAACAACTGTTACCACTAATCCAATGACAAAAATAGATAAACCACGTTCAGCTATAGTGTGTATTGCTTGTTGGCCGGATTGTAATCCTACGACAGCAACAAACCCGGCCAGGCCTAAATCTCTTAATAATCCAGAGGCTGCTGTAGGCATATTACCCCTGACCATATGGCGCGACCGATACCAGCCAAAAAGCAGTCCGGAGAACAGCGCGCCACCACCTGCACCTAAGGTTAAAGGTATATCGCCGAGATGAACTACTCCAAGCCCAACCAGTAAACCTGCAGCAATACCTAAACCATGATAAATAAAGTCAGTTTTTTCATTAACCGTGATGATCGGGCCTACACTCTGAGCAAGTCTTTGTATATCTTCATCCAGACCATATACGGTTACAACATCACCGGGTTTCACAATGGTTGAATTTAACAGTGGAATTGATCTTTGACCTCTGCTTAGGCGCAAGAAGTAAACGCCGTGGCGCAGGGTTTTATTTGTTAAGAGTAATTGAGCAATTGTTTTGTCTGCATATTCTTTACCAGAGATAATAATGTCTCTGGTTGCTACTACCATATCCATACCATCCCGGTCATTTGTTTCCGGGCCCAACGTTTTTTCAAGTTGAATGATTCCTGAACGACGTCCTACGATTAATAAAACATCGTCTTTTTCAATGACAAGATTAGAGCTTAGGCCAATAATCTTACCATTACGCTTAACTCTCTCAATTGTAACTTTACCGGATGTGCTCAGACTCTCTATGTGTGAAATAGTTCGGCCTGCTGCTTGCCCGGCTTTATATACTCTTCCTACAAGTTGGGGAAGCGCTGACGTTTCTCCGGGACAGTAATTCCTTTGACCATTTAAAAGTTCAGCTTCAGCTTTAACGGCATCTTCTCGCAAGCCGCGTCGCATGAACCAGGGAAGAACATTCACACATAAGATGATGGCACCGAGCGAACCAAATATGTAGGTTACGGCGTACCCTATAGCAACATTTGATTGCAGGTTTTGTGTCACAGATGCGCTTAAACCTAATTTATCTATAGCAGAACTAGCGGTACCAATAATTGCTGATTGAGTTAATGCACCCGCCGCGATGCCAGATGCAGTCCCTTTGTCCAGGTCATATATCCTGGCCATAATGACGACAGTTGCGAATGCGGTAAGAGCCTGAACAGCAGCAAGAATGATTTCTTTTATAGACTTCAATCCCAGTGAACTGAAGAATTGAGGCCCACTCTCGAAACCCACTGCATAAATGAAGAGTGCAAAAAGAACGCCTTTGATGCCGTCATCTATAGTAACTCCAAACTGACTAAGAATGACTGAAACAACCAATGCGCCAGCAACACTACCAAGCTGGAACTTACCAAACCTGAATTTACCAATCCAGGCGCCAAAAGCTAATGCGATGAATAATGCTATCTCCGGGCTCATTTGGAAAATGGAATGTATAATAATCACAACGAGCAACCCCTCTTAAAGAAAAGCCTGTTAAGAATAATTTAGAAGTAAGTCACATTGAAAGATGGAGTCTGGTGCAGTGTATTAATATTAAGTAATACCCTGATTTCATATCCGCCGTTTTCGGGAATGAGTATATTTCTTTGCCGGGATAATAAATTATGATCAGGATCAATCCAGGAGTCTGGAATAATTATTAAATAATTGAATTTTTAAAATAATTCGGCTAGCCGGAATGAATTTTCTTTTCTGGTTCGGAAATCCGGATTTCACTGTTTTTTAAGATGGTGGCTTAATTTTTTTAATGCCTCAGCGTCAAGGCTTTTCACCAGCGGGCGGGGATCATATGTTCATTCTGTTTATAAAGTTGCTTAATTTATTACGTCTTTAGACTATAATGGGTCGCTTCTGCAAAACGATCAGGCGAGATAGTGTGAAAATCAAAATTGGAAAGTTTGGAGTTCGCTCTGGATTTTTCGTGCGCGGTAGATTTTTGTTACTGATGATAATGATTGTTATTATTATTTCCTCATTGACTATCATTTATGATGGTGTACATAAACGTATAAAATTTCTGAATACTGAACTACATCAGAAGGGTCTTGAGTTAACGTTGAGAGTTAAGCGTTATGAGTTCATACCTTACTCTCTGGCTACCAATGAGCATATCATCAACTTTTTGAAAATCGTCGATAAAAACGATGAGGATTATGTTGAATTAAATCGATATCTTAGCGCGATAAAAAAACAAACTCATGCACTGGCTTTATATCTCCTAGATGATCGAGGGAAGGTTGTTGCCAGTAGCGATGATGATGACGATAAAAGTGCTATAGGTTACAATTTATCTCATCGTCCTTACTTTCAGAAGGTTGAACCCAATAAAACCATTGGCTATTTTGGCGTTGGAATATCAAGCTTGATATCAGGGTATTATCAGGCGAATGGCATCTATGTTAATGGTGTTAAAAAAGGGGTGGTAGTTACAAAAATAAATTTGAATGACCACATAAAGAATGACAATAACAACTATCACACAGTTTTGCTGGATAGAAACAAGATCGTTGCATATTCCTCCAATCCTGACTGGTTCTATCATGTGGTCAATAAACTTTCACTGGAAGATAGTAAGAAAATTATCAATGAAAAAAGATATTATAATGCAGTGATTCAGGGGGAGGATGTTAAATGGGAACTCTCCCTGGGTAATCGTGCTGGAATAGCCTTAGTAAATAACTCACATTATGTTTATTACTATAACTACATTCCGGAAATAAACATGATCATTGCGGGTCTGGTTCCACTAAGCCAAATAGTATGGGCTGTGCTGCCATCCATTGTCGCTGTAAATTTGACGTTGGCTTTGATACTAATACTCATTTATGCAATGAATCAAAGAGGACAAATTATTAAGCTTAGGTTAGAAAAGCAGCAAGCATTAGAAATAAAAAAAGAAAAGCTGGAGTATATTGTTAACCAACGAACAAGTGAATTGTTTGAACGAAGTAAGCAGCTCGAGGCGGAGATTCAGGAGCGGATGTCAACCGAAAAAGCGCTGAGAGATACACAAAATGAACTATTACATAAAGAAAAGCTAGCTACCATCGGAAAGCTGTCGGTTGGGCTGGCACATGAAATTAATCAACCCTTGTCAGCTATCAATATGTTGTCAGCGAATGCACTGAAACTAATCGATATAGGTGCCACAGATGAAGCAAAAGATAACCTTTTAAGGGTTTTAAAATCTGTTGATTTCATTGGCCGACTCAGTAATCAGTTACGAACTTTTTCCAGATCAAAAGATGATTCAGTCGGCCCGGTGTCGGTAAGCGCGAGTTTGGATAATGCCATGTTGCTAATAAGCCATCTTTTCAGGCAGTATGATTGCAGATTTACTAAACTTTCAACAGATGTTGATGTTTGGTGTATGTGTAATAATATAAGATTAGAACAAGTGTTTGTTAACCTCCTAAGTAATGCGCTTGATGCTGTAATAGAAAACCAGACTGCAAGGATCGTAACTGCTGAATGGGCTATTGAAAATAACTTTGCTGTAATTAAGATTGAAGATAATGGGGTAGGAATTTCAGAAGAAAATGCAGAAAAAATCTTCGATCCCTTTTTTACGACTAAACTAAATCGTGGTTTAGGCCTGGGCTTATCAATTTCTGCCGATATCATCCAGTCTTATAATGGGACGCTCAGTGCGGAGAATGGAAAGGCAGGTGCGTGCTTTGTTGTACGTTTGCCGCTAGCTAATATTAACCAGGGTAACTGATTTATGAACAATATAGACGTACTAGTCATAGAAGATGATTCAGATATTCAGTTAGGCTGTGTCCAGGCTTTAAAGCTTGAAAAATTGCATGCCGTTGGTGTTTCTTCGGTAGAAGAGTCTCGCTATCTTTTACCCGCGTTGCGCCTTCATGGCGTTATAGTGACAGATATGAAACTACCGGGTAAAAGTGGATTTATTTTTCAAAAAGAGTTTAATCAGACAGATCCAGATGTACCGGTTATTATCATTACGGGGCATGGAGATATTGAGACGGCTGTTGAAGCTATGCATAATGGAGCTTATGACTTCCTGACTAAACCCTTTACTCCCCAGCAATTAATTAATATTGTTTTTAGAGCGTTGGATAAGCGCCGGCTAATTCATGAAAATAATCAGTTGCGTCGTAAGCTCGCAGACGCAAATACACTCGATAACAAGTTAATTGGAAACTCGATTGCCATTCATGAATTGAAAGAAAGAATAAAAGACGTCGCTGTGACGCCGGCTAACATAATTGTTTATGGTGAGACAGGCACAGGAAAAGAACTTGTCGCCAAATGTATTCACGAAATTAGCGAAAGGGCAGGGCCTTTTGTTGCATTAAATTGTGGGGCTTTACCTGAGTCTATTTTTGATATCGTTTTTTTTGGCTGTGATTCGGGCGCATTTCCTGGAGCACTAAAAGTTCGAATTGGTAAAATTGAATATGCAGACAAAGGGACGCTTTTCCTTGACGAGATTGAAAGTCTGCCATTAGCGATGCAAGTTAAGCTTGTAAGGGCTCTGGAAGAAAGATCTTTCGAACGTTTAGGTTCAAATGAAAGCATCCCGGTTGATGTTCGAATTATTGCTGCGAGTAAAACCAACCTGTCAGAGCTTGTGCAAGCTGGATTATTCCATGCTGGATTATACTTCAGACTTAATGTGATAAACATTGAAGTTCCTCCCCTACGCGATAGAGTTGAAGACATCCCCTTACTGTTTAATCTCTTTGTGAGTCAGTTTGCTCTGACCTTTAAACGCCCGATACCAGAAGTAAAACAGCACTATCTGCGTAACTTAATGTCCGATAACTGGCCGGGTAATGTCAGAGAGCTACGCAATCAGGCTGAGAGGTTTGTACTCGGTATTCATGACGCTCATGATGACAGTAATGATGAGAAAACATTAACACAAATGGTTGAAAGCTTTGAGCGAAGCATCATTCTTGTCGAATTGCATCAGCAAGGCGGAAACTTAACAAAAACCGCGGATGCGCTGAAAATTGCCAAAAGCACTCTTTTCGATAAAATTAAAAAATATTCTCTTAAGTATTGAGCTGGCTAATCTTTGAGCGCGCCCTGAATGCCTGTATCAAAATGCACACCGCACGCTTCTGGATTAACTTTTTACAGAGGATCTACTTTATAGCGCTGCTGCCGAGCGCTTGTTTGATCTGCTCGTCGTTAAATAACACACCACTGTGCTAGTCATGTCTTCATCAGTCACGTGATGAGACCCCATAAAGAAACGGTTTTCCGACGAACAGGTCATCAGTACCCTCCACGAAGCCGAAGCCGAAGCCGAAGCCGAAGCCGAAGCCGAAGCCGAAGCCGGAATTTCGCCCCGGAAACTCTGGCGCAGGCATGTTATATCAGACGCCACTTCGTAATCAGCATAATCTCCATTCCCGGATTTTAAACAGCTGGCATTCATATAATCCTGATCAGCTTATTAGTCAAAACGGCTAAAAATCTTTCCGGTACTATCTCCCTTGCGCGCGCGTTATGGGAGGCCCTATGCCATGCATTCAGTCAGTGTAGGTGGGCTGGTGCCTTGCTCTTTGTAAGTCGGGCCGGACGATGACTTCACAGTCTGCAGCTGCTGGTACCAGACCAGGTGGACTGACATTAATACTAAGGGGTTTACGCCCCTTTTTTGAATGCGATTTTGATGAGCTACAGCGCTGCCAATGGCAAGGCAAAGATAACAGTTAAATTATTTACAGTCGGGAATTCGTGAAAACCATCAGAATTCCGGGCAATTTGGCTCCCATACCAGCCACCGCTGGCCCGGAAAGTTTATTACCAGGTAATAAGTAATCGAATACGGCCGTAATGCTCGGGCTACCGTGGCAGTGTGCCTGCCGTATCGCCTCAGGCCGCCAGCGGCAGGCTGGCGGCGTTAAGCTAGGATGCTGATATTCTGAGGCTGATTAAAAAGGCTCAGGGTCGGTCCGGTTTTGAGCTGTTTTCTTCAGCCAGAAAATCTTTCTCATCAGCCCGGCAGAGGACGAAAATTCTGTTCTCCTTCAATAAATCGCTGCTGACGTAAATGTGCTTGTCAATTAACGCTAACCTGCCATGCTGGGCCCTCTTTTACCGGGGATAACCCTGATGTGTATTCATGAGATTCGCTAAATTTCGCTGCCCGTTCTGCGGTGATAGGAAGTTTACCTATTCTCTCCTGTCTGACATGAAGAAAGGTGCTCACGGAGCAGTCTGCTTTGGATGCGGCAGGCCGGTAACCGTGGCAAATTTTCAGAGGCTTACGCTGGTCAAAAAATAGCGTAATCCGACAGCGGTTTTGTTAATTATTTCCTGCCAGTGAAAATGGTTAATCAGCGTTTCCTCAACCTGATTAACTGCCAAATATAGGTTTTATAGAGTATTTCCCATGAAAAACGTTGTGTTAAGCATGCTTGCCAAAATCTCTAAAATTGATGCGGCAACCAAACAGTTAACTGCCCGCGTCGAGGCTCAGTCGCTTCTGATCAGCGCGCTGGTGCTTGCTGTGAGTAAGCAGGGCGGTGTGACTGAAATGATGGAAAGCGCCGGAAAGGCCATCAATACGATTATTGAGTCCGTGGATACCGATGAGGTGCTGAAATCGGATGCGGCTATTCTGCTGCACGAACTGCAGGACTTACTCATGATGGCCAGGACTGTTGATGGTGCCGCAGCTGAAATCGATCAGGATGGGCTTTCTGACATCACCGGCGTTTCTGCCGCAGAGGATGTGCAGCGTAAAAACGAGCAGTAGCCGAATACCTGCCGGGCTAACCGCCGCTTATTACTTCTGCAATTGCAATCTCTGTACCAACGACTATCAACGTTTCCCGGGGAGATGCGCCGGGAAACGAGCCCGCGTCGTGCGCACGCTGTTAAGCATTACGAAGGATACATACTTTACCGTGCCACATCCGGTAGCCGGCAACCTGGGTAAGCAGACAGAACCTTCTGCGCGGTAGCGTATCAACAGGATGCTGCACCAACCATAATCTGCCTGTGGTCCTCCGCTTCTGTCCCGACCGCCTTACTCACCCGATTGGCCGTTGCCCGCTTATAACAAATCTCCGCCCGGTTTAACTCAGCAGATTGCACTGGCAACTGATGCCCGAACTTTCAGCCCCTTAGTAAATATCAGCGCTAAGGCGATGATCGATAACCGGTTCCACAGACCAGCAAGGGCTTGGTGGCGATCCGCGACGTGCATCCTGGCAGGAAGGATCTTAAAGCCGCCTGTCAGAGAAGTTTGTGGCAGGTCAGCGAGCGTCGGGCATAGTTAAGGCTGAATCGCTTTACCCTGCTCATCAAGCAGATCGGTCAGGAGTGCCGTGCCATCGCTCCCGACGCGGAATGCCCCGTAACGTGCCTGCGCGAAACGCTCGCCATGGCCTTCCTGAAAGAACCAGGCGTTGGTGCCGACGGTCAGCGAGCCAGAATGTTGATGGTATTTCACCCGTAACTGATTCGCCTGCAGAGGCTCACCGTGATCAAACCGGGCCTCAGTCGCATGACGCTGCGCATCGAGGTCAACAATCAGCGTCCCGCTGGTGGGCAGGCAGGGCGCTGACAGAGTCGCGCCGCAGGTCTCAGCCTGCTGGTACAACCTCAGTTCCAGAGACCGGGTCAGGGCATAATTCAGCGCCATGTAATCACCCTGCATCAGGGAGCGCGGGTCAGCCGGCGCAAGGGGTAAAATCATGACCGCGCCCTGTTTCAGCAACTGCTCTTTTTGCCAGATGCTGACATTGACGGCCGCCAGCGCCAGCGCTATCACTGCGCCTGCCAGCCATCGGCTCTGTTTACGCATTCTCACTGGCACCTCCGATCGGTGCGGGTAACACTTTTTTGACTCCCCAAACCAGCCCCAGCAAAACCAGACCACCGACCATTAGCAGCAGGGATTTTTGCAGCAGAGTAACCGCCAGGAAGTAATACCAGCCAATGACATACAGCACCATGAACCCGCCACTGACCACCAGTAATCCCAGACTCCCCTGATAACGCGCCATCAGTATCAACCACAGGCCCAGTCCAATACCCGGTGCATAGAGGGCGACAGCCCCGCAGAGAAGGGCGGCGGGCAGTGTGATAATCGAAAACAGCGGCTGGCCGTTCCTTTTCTGACTGAGTGCACTCAGCACTAAGCCTGCCGCGATCCCTGTGCCTGTCGCAGACTGAAGCGTAGTCAACTGCGCAGTTGACCAGATGAACTCCGTGAGATACGCCGCGTTTATCCCGAGGAGACTTAGCAACATCAGACCAGCCGGGATGCCATACAGCAGGGGATGTACCGCGTCAGCATACGGCCCTGCCTGTAACCTCAGTTGATGACTGACGATCCACAGCCACCAACACGTTATTGCCGCCACCACTGCGCAAACAGCAAGGCGGCCAGCCGTCGGCGACAGATACAGCCGGGCCAGAGAATGGCCCGCCAGCACCAGAAAAAAGGTCAGGGCAGTGATGGCCATAAATCGATAAGTGCGGTCGGGCATAGCCACCGCCATCGCGGCCAGGATCGGCACCGCACACAGTGAACTGAGCATAAGGAAGCTGACGTCATTGCTGTGGATTTGCAGCAGAACGCCGGATATCAGCCCGCAGGTCGCCGCAATTGCCCATGCCAGCCCGAGGTGATGTTTACCGTCACGCTGACTGCGCAGCAGGCCGCGCGCAATGACGGCGAGCAGCAGCGAGGGGAGAATAAGAGTGGCGGCATTCGGTTGGTCGAGTAAGTCAGCGGTATAGAGCAGCAGTACCAGCAGTAACAGAATGATGATCGCTGCGATCCAGCCACCGACGCTTAGCACCAGCCTCAGATACCAGGGCAAGTCGGACGCGTGATCGCGTTGCTGAATTTCCTCAACCTGCGAGGCGCTTAGCAAACCCTGCTGTCGCAACGTGTCTGTCAGTAAGGTCAGCCTGGCCGGAACCCGATCGATCGGCTCCTCTTCAACCAGTTTGCGCTGCCACTTCAGCAGGATCGAACCATTTACCGCTAACCAGAATGCCATCAGGGCACCGGTCAAAAACAGATCACCGGTATCGTAGGCGTAAAGAAATAACCGCATGATTAGCGCACAACCAACAACGGTCAGACTGGCGATGCCCAGCGTCAGCATGCAGAGATCCTGATAGCGGTAACGGTACAGGTAATAACCTGCCAGCAGGGTGATTACCCAGCCGACCGTGATATAAGTAAAGGGGTTGGCACCGTCCCAGTCAGCGATGTTCCCGGCCACGATGGTGGTCAGCAGCAGCAGTAAAAATCCTGCCATCACCCGTGAGAACCAGCGACTTGCCAGCCAGCTCTCAGGATGATGCGCTATCGCCCGCCAGGCCAGCGCTTCCCTGACAATCAGGCAGGCTGCCAGCAGCGCCAGATATCCGTGAAGCACCGCCGTCGGGAGTCGGGTGAAGCTGTCAGACACGGCGAGATCCAGCAGTGAGGTCGGCATCGTGGTGTAATAGAGCTGGAACGCCAGGTTAGCGACCAGCCAGCTGCAAAACCACAGGCTGTTTTGCCGGGCAATCAGCGCCAGCGGCAGAAGAACGCATAACCAGGCCCGGAATAGTTCCCAGCTGTCAGCCCCGGTCTGATAAATCTGCCCATACAGCGCAAACAGGGCGCCGAAACTTAACCCTGCTGCCAGCAATGCGCTGCGTGCCAGCGTGCTGTACCAGCGCCACCAGACCACCACCGCCAGCGCGACGATCAGCAGTTCGGCCAGCGCAAATTTCGCTATCTTCGGCAGCCATGCCCAGTTCCAGGCAACAAAGAACACCGATCCGGCAACCAGTGAAAGTAGTCCCAGACAGCAAAGAACCGGGATAAGAAACTGACGCCATTGAGTCTCTGACGGTCTGACACCACAAAAAGCATAAATACGCTGACAGGTCTCCGGGGTCAGGCTCCCTCCTTTCACCTGGCGTGCAGTCTGACGGCAAAGATACTCTGCCGTGCGTGACGGCATACCGGTTATGCCCTCGGGTGCAATCTCCCTCATACTTTCCCTGCCTCTGTTTGCGGAGTTACTTTTAATGTTAACGACGGGTCTTCCCTGCGATCAATCCGCGTCTCGGTGAGTAACGCTCTGCTGAGCGGCAGAGCCGCGGATAAGTTTGCTGAATAAATTTAATCATCTTTTCGCGGACATAACAGCGTCAATCAAAGGCGACGGGTGGACCCGGATCGCAGGATGATTCAGCAAACCTCTTCTGCATGCCGGGAATCATACCGCAACTGAGCCTGCTCCATTTCCGCACCATGTTTTAGTGCCCATCCATACAGCGCACTAAAAGGCTCCTGAAGCGTCTGTGCCAGTGATGTAAGACTGTACTCCACACTCACCGGCGAAGTCGGCAGTACCTTTCGATGCACCAATCCATTGCGCTCAAGCCGCTTAAGCGCATCAGACAAGGCTTTGTGCGTAATCCCATCCAGTCGGCGACGAAGTTCATTGAAGCGCACGGGTTCACTACAAAGTACGGTGAGAATTAAAATTGACCATTTATTGGTGATGTTCTCCAGCACCGGTCGGGTTTTTCCTATTTCTGTCAGGTCATTACTCTCAATTTGAGCCATAGCGATATATTCCTCGATACCTGATATAAACAAAGTGCGTAATTGTTATTAAGTATAAAAATTATATCATCTGTTTTCCATCCCGACAGGAGTGAGCAGATGCGTAGATTAGAGAATAAAGTTGCCCTGATACTCGGCGGAGCAAAAGGCATTGGTCTGGCTATCAGCCAGCGATTTGCCAGTGAAGGTGCAACGACCTGGCTGACCTCGCGCCGAAATGAAGAGTTGGAAGCAGCCAGCCACACCATAAAGGGCACCGCCAGGCCCGTTCGTGCTGATGTCAGCCAGGTAAGCGAACTGACACGGATAGTTGATGTAATCAGGGCAGAGTCTGGCCAGATAGATGTGCTGGTCATCAATGCCGGAATGGCGGAATACTCGACGATTGATGACGTCACCCCGGCACATTTTGATGCTATTTTCGGCCTGAATGTGCGTTCACCGCTTTTTGCTATGCAGGCTGCACTTCCCCTGATGAAGAAGGGCGCGAGCGTCGTTTTGATCGGGTCGATTGCCGATGTGATTGGCACGCCGGGATATGGCGTATATGGCGCCAGTAAAGCAGCTCTTCGTTCTTTTGCCCGCACATGGACAAAAGAACTCTCCGCCCGTGGCATTCGAATAAATGTTGTCGCCCCTGGCCCCATCGATACGGAAATGATGCTTGCGGCCTCTGAAGAGCTACGTAATGGGATAATCAGCACCATTCCGTTATCAAGAATGGGCAGGCCTGAAGAAGTTGCCAGTGCTGCACTATTCCTCGCAAGCGATGAAAGCAGTTATATAGCCGGAGCAGAAATCTGTGTGGATGGTGGCATGACCCAAGTATGATCAATGACGTTCAGTTTTACTAACACCAGAGAAAGGCTGAATGAGAGACGAACCGGGCTATTACCCGGTTTTATCTTTCGCCAAAGCGGGTCGCTGTCAGTGGCTAGGCAGGCAGAGGCCCGGACGCGCGATATGAATCGACCAGCGCATCGAAAAGCGAGATATCCGAGCGACTTCTGGCAAAAAGCTGGGCACCGACAATAGCGGCGAAAATTGCCCGTGCTCTGGATTCACTCTCACTGGATTCGCACACCTTCGCAGCCACCAGAAGCTTACTGAGCCATGCAATGTTTACTTCAGCAAATTTCTGAATTTCTTTCGTCATTTCAATCGGTAAAGTATCAGTTTCAGCGCCCATGAAACTGCCTAGGCAGAGACGATTGTCGGCCTCAAGCGATCTGCGGAAGATTTCAGGAAAGCGACGCAGCGCGTCAATCGGAGATGGGCTTTCTGATTCGATCATCTCGAGTGCGAGCGCACCGTCCTCCCAATAGCGTCTGGCAACGGCAATACCCAGATCGGCCTTGCTGGGAAAATGGTAGTAAATACTCGCCGCTTTGATACCAACAGCTTCCGCGAGGTCGCGGAAATTCAAACCATTGTAGCCGTGCGATTGGGCAATTTTTTTGGCCGCCAACAAAATGGCTTCCTTAGAATTGACGCTCATCCTGGTACCTTTCGTCCTGCGACGTTCTGTTCAATAAAGAAGGCCATTTTACAGCAAACACCTAACGTGTGACAGGTAGATTGTCAGTGGAGCAGTGCGTTCATGTGATCAGGGCGCGCAGGCTTAAGCCGTTCCATCATGATTCAGCTGGCGGCATCGCCAGCCAACTGAGTCGCTACGGTCACCGGGAAAGTTAAAGGATGGCGATCCCGGCGTACCGGCGTTTTCATTGAGAAGCTATTACCGGGCTGGCGAATCCAGCTCAGGAATGCCGCTGCTGCGATCGGCGTAGGCTGCCTGGAAAGCAGGACGTTTTGTCCAGCGCTGCCAGTACGCATCCAGGAACTCAAAACGCTCGTCCAGTGGCGTGGCATTGACCGGGAATTTCGAGAAGGCGATGGCGGTTGCCAGCGTAATGTCCGAGAAGGTCGGGGCATCGCCGCCGAGCAGCCATTCGCGGCCGTCTGACAGATGACGATTGACCAGGGCGGCGTGAGCCAGCGCTTCCTTGCGGCAGTGTTCGCCCCAGGCCTCATTTTTGGTCAGTTCCAGCTTGAAGCCGAGTCCGGTGTGCAACACGTGGAACGCGGTAACGATGCGGTACAGGATGTGCACCCATACCCGGTTATCCCACATATTATCCAGCCCCTGTTCCAGTGCGGTCTCTCCCATGATCTTGCGACCGGGATACTCCTGATCAAGATAACGCACGATGGCAGCCGTTTCGGAAATATAGCTACCGTCAGCCAGTTGAAGGGTAGGCGTTTCACCCCACGGGTTCATATTCAGATGACGCCAGCCACGCTGTTCACCGACCGGCGACATGTCATAGATGGTCTCGGCAAACTGGTCAGCGATGCCCTTTTCGTGCATGAACAGACGCAGACGCTGTGGATTCGGAAAGGCTGAAGGCGAAGTGAAAAGCTGAAGTTTAGTTGTCATGGTCGATCCTTTAGGTTGGTGGCTGGGTTGCCTAACTAACGTTAGGTAGATAAACCTTAGCGGGCGATTTGACCTGCGTCAACACCTATCTAACACTTGTTAGGTAAATATTTTCTCTGCCGTCCCGGTTAATACGCTATCTCAGCGTCTGCACAGCTGAAGGTGAGGGGAATGAGGTGGAACGGCCGGGCGATGCACATTACCGGTAAGATCGAATGAAAATGACTGTTCAGGTGCAGTGCAATGTCGCATTGCTGGCGACTCACTGCGGTACGAACCCAAAGCCAGCCGGGCCAGCCTGACGATATCGCAGCAATACAGAATCGGCTTCGCTCTTTGGCGAAGGCCAACGCTCTGACCGAAGCCTGTCTGAATAAAACAGCCTGACCTGATGCCGACGCACACTCTTCAATGAGCAACGCAAGCGTTCTGATTCTGGCCCCGGGATTACCGTCAGTGTATTCATTGCCGACCGCGCCTCTCTCCGTTGCAGAGGCAAAATTGCAGTTATATCTGCTGTAAAACGGTTTCACATGCCAGTGCTAATGAGAGTAAAAAATGCTCATCCCGCGTTTTGGCGAGTAACTCCATACCAACCGGTAACCCCTTGCCGGTGTTACCACAGGGCAGCGTGATGGCAGGCAATCCGCTAATCGCTGCCAGCTCAGGAGCGCAGCCCGGTGGCATTTTTTCAAGACTTACCGGTTGTCTGGCGACGGTAGGATAGAGAAAGGCATCTATACGATAGTGCTCTGCGCTGCAGTTTAGATTCAGATTTAACCTGCGCACAAAGCGACGGCCATTCAGCCATTCTGGTGTTTTCAGACTTTGCCATTTAAGCATCTGTTCCAGCAGCGATAGGTATTCAGGCAGATAGTCACCGGAGGCGATGATCGCTTGCAGACTGGCTGGCCCGTTTTGCTGCAGCTTCAACCAATGATTAATCGCCACCTGAAATTCATACAGGCTCAGACACTGCTGAGATTCAACCTCTGTCAGAATGGGCAGATCCACCTCAACTATCGTTGCACCCGCCATCCGGAGCTGGTCCAGCGCCTGGTACCAGGTTGTAAGCTGAGCCGGATCTTCGCCTTCCAGCGCACGAATGACACCAAGGCGTACTGAACGCAAACCCACGGCTTCAGGTTTATCCGGCTGGATGCCATGTATAATCGCGTGCAGAATCGCCGCATCCCTTACGCTGTGGGTCATCGGACCGACGGTATCTTTACTGATGGATAAGGGTGCTACGCCCTCAAGCATGCTGCGCCGGAAGGCAGGGCGTAACCCCACCAGGCCGGTGTAACTACAGGGAATGCGGATTGAACCGCCCGTGTCGGTACCCAGTGCCGCGTCGGCCATACCGGCAGCGACGGCAGCGGCACAGCCGCCGCTTGATCCACCCGCCGTCACCGTCAATTGCAACGGATTAAGCACATCACCGCCAATCGAGCTGCGCGATCGAACGTCAAAAGCAAACTCAGACATATTCGCTCTGGCGAGAATAATCGCCCCCGCAGCACGCAGGCGTTGAATGACCCGCGCGTTGGATGCCGCTCTTACTGTGCTCAGCCCTTTGCAGCCGAGTGTTATTGGCAGAGAGGCACATGCGATATTGTCTTTTATAATTATCGGGATGCCGTGCAGCGGGCCCAGAATATTACCGCGCCGCCTTTGGTGCTGATATTGTTCAGCCAGCCTCATCGCGGCGGCATTAACGCCAATAATTGCATTGAGGTGATGCTGATCTGCCATCGCCTGCAGCCGCCGGGCAATCTCGTCGCGACAGTCCTGAGGCGGTATAAGACGCATTGCGCGCATAGAGTGAGTTCCTGGAAAAAATGAGGCAGACCAGGCCTGCCTCGGTCATCAGCTAATCCCGCGTGCCTGCGGTAATGCCGTCGATATCCTGCGGGCGCAGGCGGATCTCGGCCGCACGACGGTGGGCCTGCATGCCCTCGGTGCGGCTCTGACGGATGGCCGGCTCGGCGATGGCCGGGATCCCCTGTTCATCAATCCACTGATGGGTACAGACTTTTACATACGCGCCGACCCACAGTCCGCCGGTGTAGCGAGCCGCCGCCATGGTCGGCAGCGTATGGTTCGTTCCGCAGCATTTATCTGAGAACACCACGCTGGCATTCTGGCCGATAAACAGCGAACCATAGTTGCGGATCTTTGATGCGGTGGCGTGCGGATCGCGGGTATGCACCTGCAAATGTTCGGTAGCGATATAGTCGGCAAAGGCGACCAACTGTTCTTCCGTTTCGCAGACCACGATTTCGCCCTGACGACGCCAGGCTTCTCCCGCCGTGGCGGCGGTCGGCAGGTTGCCCAGCTGGCGCTCGATCTCGGCAAGGGTACGCTCGGCGATCTCGCTGCTGGTGGTCGCCAGCCCGACGCGGGTATGGATGTCATGCTCCGCCTGCGCCAGCAAGTCGGCGGCCAGAATGCGCGGATCGGCGCTCTCATCCGCCACGGTGAAGATCTCGCTTGGCCCGGCAAGCGCATCAATCCCCACTTTCCCAAAGACCTGGCGCTTCGCCTCGTTCACAAAGGCGTTGCCGGGACCGACAATTTTATCCACCGCCGGAACGCTCTCCGTTCCCCAGGCCATGGCGGCGATGGCCTGCGCGCCGCCTACTTTAAAAATGCGATGTGCGCCTGCGAGGTGGCAGATGGCGATCATTGCCGGATGCGCGCCCGGTGGCAGACAGGCGATAATCTGCTCACAGCCCGCAACCGTAGCCGGCACAATCGACATCACCGGCGCGGAAAGAATCGGGTAGCGTCCGCCCGGCACGTAGCAGCCTACCGTCTGCACGGGAATAATGCGGTGCCCAAGGTGCACGCCCGGAAGCGTCTCGACTTCCAGAGGCAGCATCGTGGCGAACTGCGCCTGGGCAAAGCGGCGGACCTGGGAAATGGCAAATTCACTGTCGCGGCGGGTCTGCGGATCCAGACCGGCCAGCGCCTGTTCAATTTCAGTGGCGCTGACTTCAAACTGCTGCGGCACCACCTTATCAAACTGCTGTGAAAAATCCCTGAGCGCCGCGTCCCCTTCCTGTCTGACCCGCGCAATGATGCCGCTGACGGTGTCGGTCAGGGAACGGTCGGCTTTCTCATCCTGCCCCAGCGGGCGTTTAATCCAGCTGACCTGGTTAACAATCGTTGCCGCAGACATTATGCTTTCTCCATCTGACCAAGATTAATTTGTGCCAGCAGCGCCAGGTGATCGTAAAGCGTCCACTCATCAATAATTCTGCCGTTCACGATGTGATAGTGCGACATCCCCATCACGAACAGACGTTCTCCGGTCGGTTTGCCAAGCTCGCCATAGCCCAGGTGATGGCCTTCCATAATCCAGCGGATCGCCACCTTCACGCCGCCTTCATCGCACGGCGTCGAGCAGATATGCTGCGGCAGCCATGCGCCGTCCGGGATCATGCCGATCAGCGCCAGCGTCTGATGCGTCACCGATGCCACGCCATACAGTTCTTTCATCAGCGGGCCGTGGTACTGCACGTTGGGGGCATAAACCTGTTTAATTTTGCCCAGCATCCGGCGGTTATAAATCTCGTGCATCCAGCGCAGGCACTGCTCCTCGGTATCGGTATGCGCGATGGAGATGTCGCACGCCATCTCGGGCGGATATTGCCCCAGCATGCGCCCGTTCTCACCGATATCAGTGACGCGGAAGCCTTTATCAAATTGCTCTTTCGCCATGCCGAAGGCGATTTCGGCGGTATTCAGCCCCAGCTGCTTCATCAGTGACATGTTGTCGCTGACCACCCACTCGCGATAAATCTTATTCTCATGGATCATGCAGTCGGCTACGGTGCGCGTGACAAAAGTGCGGTTGGTGGGCTGACCAAGGTGGCTGAACTGGGTATGACGTCCGCTGCCGGTCACCAGATGCGAGGTATAAAAGCCATCAACGTCATTTCCGTTCCAGATCACCTGAGTTGCCATGCCACGCCGTTCGGGGAAAGCCACCAGTCTTTTCAACGTGTCCTGCACCACGTCTTCACGGGTATAAAGCGTTCCCAGCGCGTTATAAAGCACGCAGTTATGGGTATAGTGGGTATAAATTAATCCCACGTCGCGTTCATCCCATATTTTGTGGGTGCAGCGAACAATGTAATCAACAATATCCGTATAGCACTCATCAAAACCTCTTAAAGATTGCGCGCGCGGGCGTTTCTCCGGCACTAAATCGATAAAGTCTCGCCGTTCAATCTGTAATACCGGATCGTCACGTTGAGATTTATTTTTTTCGGCTGTTGCTGGGGCTTTATTTGTTACTTCAGTTGAAGACATGCGACCTCCCGCATTGATGTACAGAGTATTTTCAGACAATAAGATCTCTGCCCCTTAAAATAAGGAGAGAGCATTGCCGCAAAATAAATTGCGGCGAATAATTAACGTCGGGCTTTATTGATTAACGATTTGTGACCAGATAGCTAATTCATCGATGCCAAGATATTCGCGAATAATTAATCCATCGCGTAATTCAAGCTGGCTGATACCGGTAATAGAAATGGGCTTGCGGGTTGGCGCGCCAAATTTACCGTAGCCGTCATGCCAGGTTAACAATGACCAGCGCAAAGAAATACGGACAGGCTCATTAGCATCTTTACGCACAGTTAAATGATGAAGCTGGGTTTCGCTGTCGGCAAACGAGGCGCGGTAGCCCGAGAGCAGGGCGCTGATTTCCGCCTCGCCGGTTCCTGTACAGTGGCCGGGCGCATATAAGGTGGCGGCCGGATGGTATAAACCGGGCACGATACCGCTGTTACCCCCTGCCCACATCGTCAGGTAGCGTTCAATTACCCCCGAAATGGGGCCTTCAACATCATCGCCTTCAGGGCCACCAGCCCAGCGTGCGTCAAGCACTTCGGCGGATGCGTTTTCCAGTCCCAGTTGATCACGGGCGCTGTTCAGGCTCAAGGCAAAATCACGCACGTTTAGCCCCAGTTGTGCCAGTATTGCCGCGCGATCCTGCAACAGCCACTCCTGACGTATCGCACCGTCCGCGCAGATGCGATCGGCCCAGGTGCGAACCCAGACGCTCTTGCCGGTTGGGGCACCGAAAAAGCCTTCACCCTGGTGGCGAATAGAGGCCACGGTTCGCTGTGAAACGTAATAATCGCTGTCTGTCGTTTGCGTGTAGAGAATATCCTCAGTCAATACGCTGCGCTGCGGAAAACTGTACATCGCTTCCAGGGTATGGCGCATAAACTGCGACAAATCGGTCAGCTGTTTTTCCGGCGTAATAAATACCACCGGCGTAGCATAAAAATCAGCCAGCTGACCAATATCCTTTTCTTCCCAGACGACGTGAGTCAGCGTGGTAATAAACTGCTGGATAGAGTCAAACTGGGGGCTGAAGCCAGGTAATCTGTTCATTTGAACTCCTGAGGCTGAAACAGGGATACACCCTCTTTTTCGATGATGCCGCTCAGTGGTCGTCGGGCCGAGTGGCGTACTATCAGCATGCCCGGTACGATAATCTGCTCGGGTTCAATAATGCCGCTTTCTATTTGCTTCATCAGCAGTTCAATAGCTGCTTCCACCATCTCCTGAACCGGCTGTGATACCGAGGTCAGGGCATATGAAGGCCAGCCGGAGGGACCCGTGTCGTCGTAACCGATCACCGACACGTCCTGAGGAATTTGCAGGCCGAATTCGTAACGGGCAACGTCCATCACCGTGATCGCCATATGATCGTTGGCGACGAAGATGGCATCGGGCACCGATGGCGCTGAAAACAGGCGATAGGCAGCACGTATGGTTTGCTTCGTATCATAGTTTCCATTAACCACCTGAACATCGTTAATGCCTTGCTCCTGCAGTGCCGTCAGGTAGCCATGCTGACGGATGATGTTCACTGAAGAGTCGGCAGCGCCGCCGACGTAGGCGTAACGCTGGTGTTCTCCGGCCATCAGAAACTCAGCAATCTGCCGCGCTGCCGCTTCATTATTGCTGTTCACGCTCGAGGTCATGCCGTTTTCCTGACTACGGTTAAACAGCACCACCGGTATGCCTGCCGCCAGGCACTCTTCGGAGAGATCCAGCGACAGCGTGACCGACGCCAGCACAATGCCATCGACCCGGTATTGCATGATCTGATCGAAAATCCGATCGACATTGCCCTCCCGGTCGCCAACAAACAGCAGCAGGTGGTAATTGAGGGTATCCAGTTTCTGCGCCAGCGCTTCCAGCACCTGGGGATAGAACTGATTATCGAAATAGGAGATCACTACGCCGATGATGCGCGAGCGGGCGGTGTTCAGCGAGCGGGCAATGGCGTTTGGGCGGTAACCCAGCTCCCGGGCAGCCTTGAGCACTTTTTCACGGGTCGCCGGAGAGATACTGGCTCCAGGCGTAAAGCTGCGTGATACCGCTGACTGTGATACGCCTGCCAGCTGTGCCACCTGCTGCGAGGTGACTGCTGCAAAACTCTTTCGTTTCATGATCCCGCTTCCTCCTGCTGGGCGCTTCCTGTCGTACTGATGCCGCCGTCAGAAAGAGGGCGTTTTTTATACTTACACCATCTTTGCATGCGTATGCAACCAGCAAAATTAATTTTTGAACAATGTTAATCAGGTCACTTTACAAACATGAAACCTTTTCGTAACTTAAATTTTGAATACGTATTCATGCCGTTTCATGCCGTCAACGATACCGTGCAAATGGAGTGACAACCAGAGGGAAGCGCCGGTAATGCCGTTCTTGATTGGTTAAAAACCATTAATTTTCAGAGGTTCAGACCATGTTCCGAGCACTACTCCGCCGACCTGAAGCCCGGCTGTTTTTTATCATCAGCATTTTATTTTTTATCTGTATTCACAGTATTGACGCCTTTCTCGCTCCCATGATGCTGGCGCAGGGCATAGAACCGCAGGTGATGGGTATTATCATGGGGGCAAGTGGGCTCGCGACGCTGCTGATCCGTTTTCCGCTGGGGATCATTTCGGATGTGGTAAAAAGCCGCAAAATTTTTATTCAAATTACCCTGTTGTTACCGGTATTTACCTGGCCTCTGGCCTGGCTGGAGCCAAATGCGGTCACGCTCTATCTGGCGAAAGCAGCGGATGGCGTCACTGCTGCAACCTGGGTTTTGTATAACATTCTGTTTATTCGCTACTTTGATCGTAAAGAGGCCCCGGCTGCCGTCGCACTACTGGCGCTGGCAGGACCGGTTGGCGTGTTTATTGGCAATTGCATTGGCGGTTTATTAATCCACTATTTTGATAACAACATTGCCTTTCTGCTCTCCTGTGTCTCCGGCTTACTGGCGCTGATCCTGACCACCCGAATTAGCGACGCACACGATTCGGTCCAGGCTCCCACGCTCAGGGCGTGTATCAGCGGTGCGCGTAAACAGCTTAGCGATCGCTCGGTGTGGATGATTGGTATTCTGGCGACCATTGTTATTCTGGTGCCGTTCGCCACCCGCGATACCCTGACGCCCATTTATGCCGAAAAGCTGGGTGCCAGGGCAGGGATTCTGTCGCTGTTAAGCAATATCCATCTGATCTTCTATGCGCTGGCTATCGCGTTGTGCAGCGCGGTTTTTTACCGCCGTCTGGGCGTAATGAAAACGGCCGTGGTGGGGATTATTTTGCAGGTACTTTCCACGCTCGGCATTCCCTTTACCGATAATATGTATCTTATCTATGCCCTGCAGGCGCTGGCGGGTTTCTCCTTTGGTATGGCCTTTGCCGCATTTATGTCACTCAGCGTGATAAATACCACTCCGGATGAGCAGTCCACCCGTATGGGGCTGTTTCAGACCATTTATTCGCTCGGCATGTTTATTGGTCCGGTAATGATGGGCGTCATGCTGCAACACGTTAATCTGTCGTCCGGCTATTTTCTGATTGCCGCGCTTTCCATTATTGCCGTCGTTATTACGCCGCTCTCGGTGCGCTGGGTGAATAACCGTCAGGTAAACCGGTCCTCTGAATTATCCGCTAACGGGCAATTCGCTTCAGTACGCGACCAGTAATCTCTACAGCTAAGTATTTAATCCCGGTTTGCCGGGAGGAAGTCTCATTGCCATTTAACAGGAGTACCCGATGCCACAATTTTTAAAAACCAGTAAACCCATGCAGGAACGCCAGCAATCTCAACGCCAGATTAGAGAAACGGTTGAACTTATTCTGGCGGATATTGAACAGCGCGGGAATAAAGCGATTCGTGAATTAGCCATTAAATTTGATGGTTACGATCGTCAGGATTATCGTCTGAGCGAGGCTGAAATTTCGCACTGTATTAAACAGCTCAGCCGCCAGGATATTGCGGATATCGAATTTGCGCAGGAGCAGGTGTTTAATTTCGCCCGGCAGCAAAAAGCCTGTCTGCTGGATCTGGAAGTGGAGACCCGCCCCGGCGTAATTCTCGGACATAAAAATATTCCCATCAATGCCGTAGGCTGTTATGTGCCGGGAGGGAAATATCCGCTACTGGCCTCGGCGCATATGTCGATCATCACCGCCAACGTTGCGGGCTGCTCGCGCATTATCAGCTGCGCGCCGCCCTTTAACGGGCAACCGGCACCGGCGATTGTCGCTGCCCAGAAGATGGCGGGCGCCACGGAAATTTATGCGCTCGGCGGCATTCAGGCCATCGGCGCGATGGCGCTTGGCACCGATACGCTCGCCCCGGTGGATATGCTGGTGGGGCCTGGTAACGCTTTTGTGGCGGAAGCTAAACGACAGCTGTTTGGCCGGGTTGGCATCGACCTGTTTGCCGGACCCACCGAAACGCTGGTGATTGCCGATGAAAGCGTCGACGCTGAAATGTGCGCCACTGACCTGCTCGGACAGGCTGAACACGGCGTCACCACGCCGGCCATTCTGTTAACCAACTCTGAACGGCTCGCCAGACAGACCCTGCGGGAGGTTGAGCGACTGCTGGCAAAACTGCCTACTGCGGATATTGCCCGCCGCGCCTGGGAAGATTACGGCGAAGTGATCGTCTGCGACAGCTACCAGGAGATGTTGCAGCAGGCCGATCGCATCGCCTCCGAACATGTTCAGGTGATGACCGAACGTGACGACTGGTTCCTGGCCAATATGACTAACTACGGCGCGCTGTTTCTTGGCCCGCGGACTAACGTGGCCTACGGCGATAAGGTTATCGGCACCAACCATACTCTGCCCACCCAGAAAGCTGCACGTTATACCGGCGGGCTGTGGGTCGGCAAATTTATGAAAACCTGCACCTGGCAAAAAGTGTTAAGTGATGAGGCCACGGCGGAAATTGGCAGCTACTGCTCGCGCCTCTCTCTGCTGGAAGGTTTTGCCGGACACGCCGAGCAAGCCAATATCCGCGTGCGCCGCTATGGCCAGACGGATGTGCCTTATGCGTCGCCAGCCCCGATCAGAGAGAAAGTGAAATGATGCGGCTGCCGCATACGCCCTCATTCTCACTTCACGGCAGACGGGCGCTGGTGACCGGCGGTTCGAAAGGGCTTGGTTTCGCCTGCGCGGTAGCACTTGCCGAGGCCGGGGCTGAGGTGTGGATCGCCGCCCGCAATCCCGACGATCTGGCGGACGCCGTTGCGCTCGCCGCCGGTGAACAACTGACGCTGCATTCGCTGGTGCTGGACATTACTGCCTCACCACAGGTGGAAGAAACCATTAGCCTGCTGCCGGTGATGGATATTCTGGTCAATAGCGCCGGACTGGCACGCCATCAGCCCTTTCTGGAGGTGAGTGGCGAGAACTTTGATGCGGCGATGGCGCTGAACCTGCGGGCGACTTTTTTTGTCAGCCAGCAGGTTGCGCGGCGCATGCGTGAAGCGAAGAAGGGGGGCGCCATCATCCATATTTCATCGCAGATGGGACACGTCGGCGGGCCGCAGCGTAGCGTCTACTGCGCCTCGAAATTTGCACTCGAAGGGCTGATGCGCGCCATGGCGCTGGAGCTTGGCGAGGCCGGGATCCGGGTGAACACCCTCTGCCCGACCTTTATCGAAACCGAACTGACCCGCCAGTCGCTGAACGATCCAGACTTCCGTCGCTACGTAATGAGCAACATAAAGCTGCCTCGCCTCGGACGCGTGGAAGATGTAATGGGACCGGTAGTCTTTCTCGCCTCGGATGCGGCGGCAATGATCACCGGTAGTGCGCTGATGGTGGACGGAGGGTGGACCGCAGCATGACTTCACCCTTTATCGATAACAGTGACGTGCCGCTGGTGCTGATTGGCGGCACGCTCTGCAATGTCCGGCTGTGGCAACCGCTGATCGCACAGCTGAACGTTGCGGCGGTAATCTGCCTGACCTTATCCAGCGATGCGTCGGCGGAAGCCTGTTCCCGGCGGCTACTGCAAATACTGCCGCCGCGCTTTCTGCTGGCGGGATTCTCGTTGGGGGCGATTGTCGCGCTTCAAATCGCGGCCGATGCGCCGGAGCGGCTGGCGGGGCTGGCCTTGCTGTCGGTCAATCCGCTGGCGGATCGTCCGGAAAACGCCGTTAGCCGTCGGGCAGCGGTGAGGATGGCGCGCGAGCAGGGGCATGGCGAATGGCTCGCTGCCACGCTCTGGCACCAGTACGTTGCGCCGTCCAGCCTCAGTAACCGAAAGCTACAGGATCTGCTCTGTCTGATGGCACAGGAGACCGATCCCGCCACTTTTGCCCGGCAGACCGAAATGGCGATCAGCCGTCTCGATAACCGCGATGCGCTGGGCCTTCTTGCCTGTCCGGTGCTCATCCTGAACGGTGAGTTCGATCCGATATGTACGCCAGCGCACCATCGTCTGGTGGCTGACAGCATCCCCGCTGCCACCTGGTTAACCCTCAGTTCATCTGGTCATTTTTTTGTTCTCGAAGCGGCAGATAAAGCAGCCGTTGCGGTCAGGAAATGGATTAAGGAGTCTCTCAATGCGAGTAAATAAGCTTAAAACGGCGTTTGCTGAACAGCGCCCTGTGATTAATGGCTGGCTGGCTATTCCTTCCAGCTACAGCGCCGAAATTGCCGGGCATCAGGGGTACGATGCCGTGACGGTCGATTTGCAGCACGGCATGATTGATTTTGCCAGCGCGCTGACAATGCTACAGGCGCTCTCGGCCACGCCCGCTGTGCCGGTGGTGCGGGTTGCAGATGATACCCCGGCGCAGATCATGCGGCTGCTGGACGCGGGAGCCTACGGAATAATCTGTCCGATGATCTCAACGCCGGAACAGGCACAGCGTTTCGTTTCGGCCTGCCGCTATCCACCGCTGGGGACACGGTCCTTCGGGCCTGCGCGAGGCTTGCTCTACGGCGGAGCAGATTATCCGCAGCATGCCAATCGCGAGATCCTTACCCTGGCAATGATCGAAACCCGCCAGGGGCTGGCAAACATTGATGCGATCCTGGATACCGACGGGCTGGATGGGGTTTTTATCGGACCAAACGATCTCTCTCTGACGCTGACCGGGGCCGCCAGCGCCGAGTCCGCGCATCCCGATATGCTCTCCGCGACTGAACGGGTCGTCAGCAAGTGTCGCGAAAAGCACAAAATCGCCGGTATCTTCTGCACCTCCGGTGCTGCGGCAGCGCAGCGTATCGCGCAGGGATTTCACTTTGTCACGCCCGCTAACGACGTTATGCAACTAGGCCGCGCCTCGCGCGAAGCGATCGCGATCGCCCGCGGCAACGACATCCCCACTACCGGCGCGTCCGGTTATTAACAGGAGCTGATATGAAAGTCATTACCTTAACCTCTGAACAAGCCCGCAGCCGCCTCGTCGCGCCGGAAGATATGGTCTCCTGCAATCTGGCCTTTATTGACTGCAAGCTGCCGGGTTCGCATCTCAAGCAGAATTATTCCTTTATCGGGCCTGGCGTCACGCAGTCTGCTTCGCAGGTGGTGAATATTCCCGAGCCGCACGGGTTTAACATCGGCGCAGCGGCAATGCCGAAGGGTGTCACCAATAACCTGCATCTGCACTTTACTGCTGAGGTATTTTTACTGCATGAAGGCAGCTGGCGCTTTCGCTGGGGGGCGAACGGTGAGCACGAAGCGGAGTTCAGCGCGCCGGCGATCCTGACCATTCCCACCTGGATATTCCGCGGCTTTACTAACGTCAGTAAAGAAGATACCTGCGGCATGGTGTATACCGTGCTGGGCGGCAATAACACCGGCGGAATTATCTGGCACCCATCGATACTGGCGGCCGCCAGCGAGCATGGGCTTTATCTCAGCCAGGATAATATGCTGATTGATGTCAATGCGGGTGATACGTACCCCGGCACATCGGCGCTGTTGCCGCCGCTGGCCGCAGAGGAGATTGCCGCTCTGCGTGATTATTCCGTAGAGGAGATGCGTCAGCGGGCCGTCACGGGTGAAGAACGTCAGTGGTCGTCAGACGGGTTACTGGATGCAATTCTGCCGGGCCACGGCGGCGAAATTGCTCCGGTTATTGGCTATGGCATTTCACAGGATCGCCACAGCGCGCCCCCAATCGTCCAGCCGCACGGCTTTTCCGTGGAGTGGCTGCGCCTGCGGGACGACCACCAGGTAGGGCGGCACCTTTGTCCGGACATTCAGGTCATCATGGTGTTTAAAGGTACGCTGGAGGTGAGCTGGAATCAGGACGGTGAAGAGGTCAGCATCATCGCGCCTGATCGCTCGGTGGTATCCGTGCCGGCCAACAGCTGGCGGCGCTACCGTGCCATTGATGGCGACGCGGAGTTTATTCTTACCACGCAAGGCGATCAGCGCAAGCGCCTCTACTGGGATGAGGCGATTTTGCAACAGGCCAGAGAACGCAACCGCGGACTTGATCCCGATGGCTATGTCAGCAAGCTGGATATTCTGCCGGTCACTGCGCGCTGTGCGGGTGCCAGAATAGAGCGCCTTTTTGCGCAAGGATAATGAACCGGCCGGCGGGGTGGCTCCGGCTATTTTATTGCCTGCACGTGCCGCTGGCTTATAACCGGCTATTTTACAAGGATAATTATCTGTTCAGCGGCACCTGAGTCTGGCACCGCGTCTGACGAAAAGGTAATCGTACCGGGCGGCCGGACGAGAGGTTAGCCTGACAGCGCCACACCATATCATCCGCCTGAGAGGGCAGGCGGACGTGAGATAGCGTTGAAATAAAGCGGACCTTGACGGCACAGGCGCGACAATTGCAGATAATGCGGTCGATCCCGTCAGCAAAGGCGCGCACAGCGGGAGAATGAAACCGCTAATGTGGATATAACATCGTCACCGGCACTGCTGACGGCTGCCAGTGTGCCAGAATTTCAACCGATCATGCGCCCCTGAAGCGCTGACCAGGCGATCAAGGGCGCGTTGGAACTTACTGGGTTATCAGCTGTGGGTTGGATTTACAGCACGGGTGACGACTTTGTTTTTCTCACTGAGCCGGGCGGGGGCGGTTTCAGGGGTGCGTAATGCGCACCAGGTAGAGAGAACGCCCAGCAGAGAGAAAATAATGGCCGGTCCGATCCAGCCAACCATGCTATAAACGCCGGTGGCAATAAATGGCAACAGACCCGCTACAACAGAAGCCATGTTGTAACCCAGTGATATACCGGAAGAGCGTATATGGGCCGGGAATTGTTCAGAAAACCAGCTTGATTCTACAGCGAAAATCGGGTCATGACTCAGCAGCAGTGATAATGCAATCGCTGTAATTACCAGCACCACCGCGCCACTGTTGATCAACATAAACATTGGGACACCGAATGCTATGGTGAACAGGGCTCCAAACAGAAAGACCCGACGGCGACCAATTTTGTCACTGAGCGCGCCGTATAAAAGATGACTGCCCAGGCCAAGCGCAGAGCCGATGAGCGTCCCCCATAGCACGTGACGGGTATCGGTAATTTCAGCAAGGACGACATAGGAGAGCATAAAACTCGTGGTGATATAGTAACCACCCGTTTCAGCCAGCCGTAACCCTACGATATTCAAAATCGTTCGCCAGTCGCGACGAATAACTTCCAGTGCCGGTTGCTTAACGATGCGCTTCTCCGCTTTCGCTTTTTCAAATTCGGGTGATTCCGCAACGCTCATTCGGATAAAGATACCGATAGCGACCATAATGAACGATATCAGGAACGGTACCCGCCAGACCCAGTCACCTTCAAACAGTGCGCCAGAGAGAAGGAAAGCTCCGTTAGCCAACAGCAGGCCAAGCGGTATGCCAAGTTGCGGAACAGCGCCATAAAAACCCCGTTTTCTCTCTGGTGCATGCTCAAACGCCATCAGTACTGCACCTCCCCATTCCGCACCAAAGCCGATGCCCTGGATCATACGTAGCAGAATCAGCAAGATGGGAGCCAGAACACCGGCCTGCTCATAAGTCGGCAGAGCGCCAATCAGGACTGTCGCCAGTCCCATGGCCAGCAGCGACCAGAACAGGACAACTTTGCGGCCATAGCGATCGCCGAAGTGACCCGCCAGATAACCGCCGACGGGCCGCATCAGAAAGCCCACCGCAAGTGTCGCGAAGGCGGCCATAATACCGACAATCGGCTCGCTGGTATGGAAGAAAATTTTTCCAAACCACGCAGCGGCTGCCGTGCCGTAAATAAAGAAATCGTAGCTTTCAACCGCCGAGCCAATCATGGAGGCGATAGAGACTTTGACCGGGTTATTTTTATGATTATCAGGTACAGAGGAAGTTTTCATGGTTGACCCCGTTACGATGGGTTATCCGGGCGATCCGGATAACCACTTATGGCTACTGCCAGGTTTCAATGACCCGGCTGTCATCACGTTGCCCCAGGCCAGCTTCTGCTGCAGCCAGATAGCGGGTATGAGCCACCTTTAACAGCGGCACCTCTGCCTCGCATGCCGCGGCAGCTTCTGCCACCAGACCGCTGTCTTTGACGAAAATGTTAATCGCGCTGGACACCTCGACACCGGTTCCCTGTAACATACGAGGACCACGGTCAGATAACATCCAGGAGCCTGCCGCGCCGCCTTCAACCAGGGGCAAGACCTGCGCCGGATCCAGTCCAAGCGACTGAGCGAGGTTCAGCGCTTCGGCTGCGGCGACAATGTGGACTGCGCAAAGATGCTGGTTAATCACTTTGATTCCTTGCCCATCGCCCGGCCGGTGACCCACCGTTTTCACCCGGCCCATAGCCGTGAGAATCGGGGCGACATAGTCGAGGGAATCGTTGCCACCTGCGGCAAATATCACCAGTTCACCGGTGTTGGCCCGCGCTGTACCGCCGGTTACCGGCGCATCAACCACGCTGGCCCCGCTTCGCTGCAGCTGCTCCGCGGCTGCAATAATGGCTTCGGGGCCAACGGTTGACATGATCACCCAGTGCTGACCGGATACTGTCGGCAATGCCTCCTCGACCAGTGCTGCAAGCTGCTGAGGTGTGGCAACCATCACCACCACCACATCAGCTTTGCCTGTCAGGGCATAGCGCTCTGTGGCTGCAATACCCTGAGTGCGCGCCCGCAGTCTGGATGCCTCCGCGACATCAACACCCTCTACCTGATGCCCGGCTGCTTTTATCTGTAAGGCCATTGGCAACCCAATCGCGCCCAGGCCGACAAATACAACGTTCATTTCGTGCTCCTTAGGCAAGCCAGCCTTTAATCGTGCTGACCATGGATGAGGTGGAGATGCCATAGCGATCGTGCAGCGTGGGCAGGGCGCCAGCCGCCAGAAATTCGTCAGGTAACCCGATATGACGGAACACAGGCATGACCTGCGCACGCACTAATGCCGTCGCCACCGCTTCGCCAAGGCCACCTATTACGCTGTGATTTTCCATCACTACAACCAGACGACCGCTGCGGCGGCACTGTTCCAGAATCGTCGCTGTATCGAGCGGCTTAATGGTCGGCACATGCAGCACGGCAACGTCTACCTTGTCTTGGGCCAGCGCTTTTGCTGTTTCCAGCGCCCGCATCGTCATAATGCCGCTGGAGATGAACAACACGTCGCGTCCATCCCGCAGCAGTTTGGCTTTACCCAGTTCAAACTGATAGTGGTACTCATCCAGTACCAGCGGAACTTTTCCACGCAGCAGGCGCATATAGACCGGTCCGTTGTGATCGGCCGCAGCCGCCACTGCCTGTTCAGTGTCCAGAGCATCGCAGGGGTCAATAATGGTCAGATTAGGAATGCCGCGCATTAGCGCGATATCCTCGGTGGCCTGGTGGCTGGGCCCATATCCGGTAGTCAGACCCGGCAGCGCCGCGCAGATTTTCACATTAAGGTTCTCCTCGGCGATGACCTGATGAATGAAATCGTATGCGCGACGGGTGGCAAAAACGGCGTACGTAGTGGCAAACGGAATCATTCCTTCTTTGGCCATGCCGCCGGCCGCGCCCATAAGCAGCTGCTCCGCCATTCCCATCTGAAAATGGCGCTCAGGAAACGCCTGAGCGAAGATATGCAGGTCAGTATATTTAGAGAGATCGGCGGTAAGCCCCACTATATTTGCCCGGCTTTGCGCCGCTTTGACGAGTGCATGGCCAAAGGGAGCCGGGACCGTTTTCTGTCCTTCTGCCGCGATTGAAGCAATCATGGCCGAGGTGGTTAAACGGGGTTTCTTTTCTGCAACGCTGCTCATACGCGTTCCTCCTCTGCCTTATCAAGAATTGCTATGGCCTTTTGCCACTCATCAGCATCCACGCGGATGAAATGGTTCTTCTCACGTGCTTCCAAAAATGGGACGCCTTTCCCCATCAGCGTATCCAGCAGAATGACGCGTGGTTTTGGCTCTTTTAGCTGACGTGCGCGGTCGAAAGCCGCTTTCACTGCTGCGATATCGTTACCGTCGACACGCTGTACATCCCAGCCAAAGGCCAGCCACTTATCGGCCAGCGGCTCAAACCCCATCACCTTTTGCGAAGGACCATCAGCCTGCTGTTGATTAATATCGACCAGCGTGATCAGGTTAGCGAGTTGATGATGCGCGGCCGACATTGCCGCTTCCCAGGTTGCGCCTTCATCAAGTTCACCGTCTGACATGGAGTTGTAGACAAAGGCTGAGTTGCCTTTATGACGCAGCGCCAGCGCCATACCCACGGCGATGGAAAGTCCCTGGCCCAGCGAGCCACCGGACATCTCCATACCTGGCGTGTAGGTTGCCATGCCTGACATCGGCAGGCGGCTCTCATCTGCGCCGTAAGTATCCAGCTCCTCTTCAGGGATCACGCCGGCTTCAATCAGTGCAGCGTAAAGGGCGATTGCGTAGTGACCGTGTGACAGCAGAAAGCGATCCCGTCCTTCCCATTCCGGATTAGCAGGATCGAACCGCATAGCGTGGCACCATGCTACTGCCAGCATGTCAGCCAGACCCAGCGCCTGGCCGATATATCCCTGTCCCTGAACTTCCCCCATTCTTAAGGCGAAGCGGCGTATACGCCAGGCATGCTTTGCCAGTCTGCTAAGTACTTCAGCCGATGCGATGTCGGGCTCTGCAATCGTGCTCATTTACTGCTCCTCTTAGGACGTTCAACATATAACAGGCAGGATTTGCGGATAGAGGATGTTGAATCAGCGTGCTAACTTATTCACGCATGGGTGGCATCATTCATACGGAAGTCGAAAAGACCGCGCACCTCAAGTCCCGGCCTGTCCGGGCATGCAATGAGCTTAGGGTGTGCAGGTCAGCGCTGACAAAAGCAATTAATACAACTACTGGTGAAAAGGATTCATGAATGACGCTTTTGCGATTAGCGCCTCTCAACCTGTTACGTACTTTCGAAACAGCTGGCCGGACAGGATCTTTTGCGCTCGCAGCCGCTGAACTGGAACTGTCGCCCAGCGCCATCAGTCATGCCATTCGTAAACTGGAAACCCTGCTAAAAGTTCGGCTTTTTCAGCGCAGCACGCGGGAAATCACGCTAACGAAAGAGGGGGCAATACTGCTTGAGCACATACAGCGCGGGTTCAACGAAATGCAACAGGGGCTTTCATTAGTTACGGCTGATGAATCCAGACCTTTACGCCTTCATACCGCTCCGAGTTTTGCTCATCAGTGGCTGTTACCCCGGCTCGGCAGTTTTATACGTGAGAACCCACAGATCGATCTGCGGCTTTCGGCCAGCACCGAATATGCGCGTTTTGAGCAGGATGACTTCGACCTCGACATCGTATATGGCGAACCTCGACCATCCCCCTATGAAAAAATTCCCCTTGCCGTAGAGGAACTTACGCCTCTGTGTTCCCCACTGCTGGCTGAAAGGCTAATGAAGCCGGAAGATCTCTATGCGCTGACATTGATTCAGTGTGATGTGCAGTTATATCAGTGGAAAGGGTGGTTTGAGGCGAATGATATGAAGCCGCCCCGACATTACGGGCTTCGTTTTGACCGCAGTTTTATGGCCATTGCTGCCGCAGTCGACGGGTTAGGGGTTGTACTGGAATCGAAGTTGCTCGCTGAACGCGAAATTGCAAGCGGCAGGCTGGTATGTCCGTTGGTGAACAGTACCAGTGAAATCCACTACATCGGACATTATCTGGTTTTTCCGCAGCATCAGCACATGCATTTTGCGCTGGAGACCTTCAAAACGTGGCTACTTAGTGAACTTAATCTCGCTCAGCTCAGATGATCCTGCTCACATTTTTACGGGTGATGAAGACAGGTTATTCCTCAGATAAAAAGCATTTTTGTGAGGGTTCTCACCTGCTCTCACTGAGGCAATGCGTCAATCAAACCGGTTTTTAAATCTATCTGCATGTCTGCGTTACCGGCAAAGATAGGGCTAAGAGCGGAATCAGACAGCGTTAATCCGCTGATAAATGCTCGTTGAGTTAACCGGAGTTATCGTCCGTTTCTTTTACTCGCTTCGGACATCCTGAAGCGGAGTCAGATGCAGATGGCGTGAGTCAAAAGCTAACCAGGGCCTTGATGGAAAGGGTAGCGGATAAACCCTCGGCTACTATGATGATAATGGTGGCTACTGGAATTAAACCGCCTTTTCAGACGAATTTTCGCGTAAACAGAACCGACACAATCTCTTCAAACACCTGCCGGGCATGACCCGCGCGGCGTTCAGACGATGAAAAATATCCCACATAAAAGTTAACCGCAGTTTGATAACTGTATTAACCACGGAAGCGGTCAACGCCGCGACTTTTTCAATGCTGCCGCCGCTTCAGTAGATAAGCAGAATGCAAATAACCTCAAGGTTCAGCCGCTAGCCCATTCATCAGTTGTCATCTCTGACATGCTCAGGTATAGCTTGCTGCTGGTGTCTCCGACGGGCATTCGATTTGCTGTTCGGGGTTGCATGACTTCTGCTATGAACATTAAGGGACATAAGCAGCTACGCCGGGCTGCGCACTTGATGACGTTTGTTTCTTCAGCTTTTTCAGGAATGCCTGCTGCTGATCTGTAATGGTGGCTTCAGGATCTGCAACTTACTGCGCAACTTTTGCCTCCGCTGACGAAAATGTTTATAGCGTTCACGCTATTTGCCATCATTTCATCGCAGCGACGCTGAGGCCGTTTTTATCCGGCGCGGCATGAATGACGTTATTCCGCGTCTGACCTTCTGCCGTAATATCCTCCCGGGCTGAACCAGCAGTCAGAAGCGTTTAAAGACCCGCGCCCTGGGAATTGCCAGCAGATAATAATTAGCGAATAGGATCTGCCTGCCTCTTTTACCGAACGGCCCATTATTCTGGCGTTGCATCGTATTGCCGGATAGCCGAAGTCTCAGGCGCGGCTAATAAAGCTTAATGTCAGCACTTAGAGACAGATGCTCACCAACCTCATGCAACACCCCACTAATCAGTCAGCGCCTCTGGCTCAAAAAGGATCGGTCAAACAGGCAATGTTTGCATTGACGGAATTCAGTGCCTGGTGATGTATACATGATTTTTCAGAATGGTGTCGCGCACCTGACATGCTGTTATCCCAAATAATGTCCAGTCTTAGGATCGGCTCAATTAATAAGACAAGGCAAGCCACCCTACTCAACAAGAAAATCTAACAGGAACAGTTTAGCAAGGCTGTGGTGGCCTTTAGATCATCTCATCAGGCCGGTTAATTGGCTCAATAACCGGCAGAATGAGCGGTATCAGTCAGCTTACGAGCCTGACAAACACCAAAGATATAGCATTTTTTGCTCAATAATTTTCTTTGCAAAACAAGTAATTAAAATGTGCGTGTAACCGCATTCATTTTATCAATATCAAAAGCTGATCAAGATCAAATTTCACCTCGACGTTGCGGCGTAAATTGCGCTTTCTGAGGGCAAAAGAGCAGATATTAGCCGTGTAATCGATTTCATTGTTAGCCTGTCTCTTACCGCCTCCGACAACTGTACAGCAAGGTTTTCAGGGCTTTTAACGGAACCAATATGAAGTATGGAAGCGCGTGTTTGCTAGTCCAGGCTCTGGAAATCGTTAATGGGCATGCCCCCATTATTGAGTGCTTCACTATCGAGGGGCAACGCTGCTGAAACCAGGAAGTAACAACGGTTTTTAATTGCTTATTATTTCATGCCATGAGCAGTTAAGGCTTAGTAGCGCTTTAGATAAAGACAGTTTGTAGATTACGTTACATCGTTGCACCTGATCTGAAGGAACAGCAACTTTGCATTCAAAGCGCGATCGTGTCGTATTAATGAATTCAATTTGTAATACCCGGGCCTCATTGACCAGCTCTTTTAATGTCTGCATTTATATTTTAGATGAATTAAAGCGTAGGTGGAGAGAAACTATAAGTTTCAAGTGGAAATTGATGTGGCAATGATAGGCTCTGCAAACAAAAAGAAGTTTTATAGTAAAAGATAAGTGCCTGGACTGTTAAAAATTCTGGTGGGGGTTTTTAAGATTTTCACAAATTATTTTATTAGCAGTAAAAAGACCTCGTCGATTAAGACGAGGTCTTTTAGGGATTTCAATCTTATGGCTGGCGGGCCAGGAGACTGATTTCCATTTGTGATTTACACATGATGTCATAAATCAACTTTAGCGAGTTCATTTTAATGAAAAGATCCATTGTGGCTGTGACTATTAGTGCGATTTGCGGATTAGCGATTAATACAGCACATGCAGACGCATTAACTGAGTCTGTTGCCTATGCGTTGACACATGCGCATACAGAAACAGACTGGGCTGAAGCGGCGCGAGGCTGGAATAACTTAAATGCAACGCAACAGGCAACACTTGCGGACTCATTCCAGGCTACGGGTAAATCTTCATATATTGCGGACCTGATCGGAAGCCAGATGAGCACCAGACCGGGCGGCGAGTGGGTGAACCAGCCGACAACATATTCTGATGAAATCGCAGGTAAATTGCGGGTAATTGATAACCAGCGCCGTACCGAAAACCAGAAAGTAGATCCGGTTGTTGCTGTGCAAGCACAGCGTGATGCGCTGGCGGCTGCGCACCGTGGCATCGCCGACGTTAAGGCCGCGCCTGTCACCACCACTGAACCGCCGGTAGCCCGGTCTGTGCAGGAACAGCGCGATGCGCTGGCGGCTGCGCACCGTGGCATCGCTGACGTTAAGGCCGCACCTGTCACCACCACTGAACCGCCGGTAGCCCGGTCTGTGCAGGAACAGCGTGATGCGCTGGCGGCTGCGCACCGTGGCATCGTTGACGTTAAGGCCGCGCCTGTCACCACCACTGAACCGCCGGTAGCCCGGTCTGAACAGGAACAGCGTGATGCGCTGGCGGCTGCGCACCGTGGCATCGCTGACGTTAAGGCCGCGCCTGTCACCACCACTGAACCGCCGGTAGCCCGGTCTGTGCAGGAACAGCGTGATGCGCTGGCGGCTGCGCACCGTGGCATCGCTGACGTTAAGGCCGCGCCTGTTACCACCACTGAACAGCCGGTAAAAGATAGCGATGCAACTGCATACCGCACCGCCGTTAATGAACAGATTGCACAGCAGCAGCGCAATGATTCCCAGCAGCAGCGCAATGAATCACAGCAGATCCAGACGGCTGCCAACGACGTAAAAGCAAATGCGGCGGGCATTCAGACTAACGCTGCCGAGGTTCAGGCAAACCGCACCGCCATTCTGGCGGACGGCGAAGCGATCCAATATAACGCGGCTCGCATCGATACCAACGGCGAAGCCATCAGCGCTAACCGTGAAATCATCCAGCACAATAGTGCTCGCATTGATCAGAACAGCGCCCGCCTGGACAATGCAGAGAAGAGCATCAAGCACAACTCTGACCGCATCGCAGAGAACAGCAAAAAGATTAAGCAAATCGGCGATAACGCTGCCGCTATGTCTTCTCTTCACTTCGACGCTAACCACGATAGCTGGGCGCTCTCTACGGGTACAGCGAACGGAGAGGGCGCAGGCTTCGCCGCCGGGGTGCAGAAAGGGGTAACTGAACACACTGCCGTATCTTTCCAGGCGTCTACCGATTCTTTCGGCGGCTGGATGGCTGGAGCAGGTGTGCACGGCGACTTCTGATAAATCTAAACCCGCCTGTGCGGGTTTTATTATCGCGCACTCGTGCACGCATGTGGGAGTGGCCCTATGCGATGGTTTGATATTGCTGCGCTGACTGTCTTGCTGTTCGTTATGTTGGCGCTTTCATGTTTCATAACGATAGCCGCGCTTACGCAGGCTTTTGAAGGGTGGATGTGATGAATACTGATCAAGTAAAAGCGTGGTTGATGGTGCACGCGAATGGTACTGAGCTGGTAACACAGCAAGAAGAGCACGCGAAACAGGTGGCGCAACTGAAGTTCTGGACGGTTTATCCACTGAAACCAGAAGAGGGAAGTAATGCCGCTAACGTGGGGATTGTCTGCGCAGGTTAGACACTTTCGCAATGAACTCCGCCGCGAGCGTCACCGCTGACGCGAGTCAGAGAAGCGGTTCGCACAGACCCGCTAGTGGATCCAGATACAGGCGGAAATGAATTATCAGGTTAATTTGTGGCACAGGGACGCGCCGCCTGCTCAAAAGATACCAGAGGTGTCAGATTATTATGAATAAGAAGGGAATGTCGGTTCAAATCGTCATTACAGCGACTGATGCTGAAGGGCACGCGGTTGAAGTCATGAACTGCACACAGCAAGATAACGGCGAAGCGATGAAGGTTCATATGAATGTCGTTGACGAATTTCAGACTATTGCCGTGATGGCAATGGCGGCAGCGGCATCCAGCGTACTACGTAAAGGCGAACCGTGCGATTGTCCGGTTTGTACCGAACGCCGGGCGTTGGCTGTGGCGGCGGGAGTGCCTGAAAAGGTTGCTAAACGCGCAGTCCTTCATTAACGTTCAAAATCACGCCCGGGAGTGAAAGCACTTTGCCGGGAAACCGTTCAGTTTGAGGGTGAGGATAGTTTCAGAATAAACAAACTGGCAATTGGTTTTCCGTTGTTGCGGTTTTTACTGAACCTGCATGTTCTGAAAAGCATATTTCCGCGGCAGTTTTCGGTGGCGCTTATGGCCGGATAAGTTATGCCTGAACTCAACGTTATATGTCAGTCGCTATAATAAAAAATGTAGCCATGCAGAATATAGTCTCAGAATAATCACCTAAAAAAGAAGTTAGTTATGTGTGATTTACAGCGCAAAGCAATAAGTAAAATCGCTGTTCAGCCCAAGGCGGCAGGGTTGTTAACGATTTAACTAATGCAAAGCCGACATGACACTAAAGGCATAATCAGTATGGAAAAGTTATTCGCTGTTGCCGTTATTGCAGCGTTAATGACTGGCTGTATCACACAGACATCCGCTCAGCAACATGCCAGGCATTACGTCTATTACTTTATGGAGGCCGATAATATCAATAGGGCGGTAGATAAAATGAGTTCTGTAAAGGCTTTGCAGCCTGCATTTGAGTATATCTACGATGCAGGGAAATCGGCTCGCAGTGCAGGTTTAACGGCGATAGAGGCTGAAGCCGAAGCTAAACGCATTACACTGCAAATGAACGGTGAAACCAACTTTAGTCATTATAACGGCCAATCCTTCTCGCAGTCCTGGTCTGACCGGGAGCGGAAAGGCTTAAACGCTGATATTCAGGCTACTTTTCTTGATGGGTATGATGGGAAATGATGAAAAAATTACAGGTTATTGGTGTGGTGCTGACGGTGGTCGGTTGTTCTTCTGCTTCTTCGCGCATGGCTGATTGCCAGGCACAAGGCGTCAGCCGCGATATCTGTTATATGGCAGAGCAGAACCGCCATACAGCAATGGTTGGCGCAGCCGAGAAACAGGCGCTTGAGAATGCACAAATCGCCCAGGCGGCCCATAAATCTGCCGCCGGAAAGTGGCGCTATAAAAATGTAGTGGTATCACGTGATAAACTGGGCATCGTCAGCATAGACGGCAAGCCAGCCATTAAAACTGAAGAAAATGCCGGTAACCAGGTGTTTGCGGCCGGTATCAGTAATGTGATTTTTTACAAGAATGGTAAAGTCGCGCTCATGCAAAATGGCCAGTTTGAGGGCTGGATGAAGTGAGGCAGGATGAAGATTTGAAACTTATTCGCCAGCTGCATCAGGAAACCATGCTGGCGATGCAGCGGCAGATCCGTGACGAACGTGAGGTGTTATTCCTGCCTATCGGGATATGGAAAAAAATCTCTGTCTGTGTCGCTTCCGTTGTGTTCGCCTTTATTCTGGTTGAATGCCTGCGCGGCAACGGCATTCACTGGCCAGTAAGTTAATATCTGACAAATATAAAGGGAGTTCCGCTCCCTTTATAAATCGGCACATATCGGCGGCATTTTCGCCTGCCGTCTTCTCATACAACCCTTGCTGAATTGAACCGCGTATTTTTAGGGGTTCAGTAAACAAGAGCGACAGATTTCGATGGCAGACGATACAGCATCTCTATCAGAAAGATCCGACGACATCTGCAACGTGCAAAGAAAGCCTTACTGTCTGCCGGCAGCAACTGCAGCAGCAGTGGCGTTATTAGCCTGACACTGCTTTCGTCAAAACCCTGGCAGCGTTTCTTTATTACATTTGTAAGTTCGTCAGCTGTTATTTCATAGCCATTTATATAATAGATTCTTGCTGCGTTTTGATTCAAACCCCGATGATTGAAATCAAGATTCAGTGGATTGGTAATGAACTCAACGGCGCTCATACTTTCAAACCATGCGATATACCTGACTATTTTCTTCATCTGGCGGATTCAACCTCTTCATGCGGACCGATCACGTCGGATAATGCATAGCGGTGCTAACACGTATTGATTGCAGATAAACCGGGTGGCGGCGTCTCAAGTGCCGTTATCACGTCAGGTCGCCAGCGGCAAACTGGCGGCGTTAAGTGCGGGCGACTGCATCGTACTCCGACAATTTCCTGGCGAATCATCTACCCTTCAGCACCGCTGAGCAGGCTGCGTCGGGGTAACCGGACAGATTATTTTGCTATCTCGTTACTTGAGCTTTTTTGTCCATTCTGAGCAAAAATCCAGATACGCTCGCACCAGGGTTGACGGATGTTTATGGCGGGCATAGACCAGGTGCAGCGGGAGGCTTTGCGTTGCGATCCCGGGTAATAGCTGTATCAGTTCACCGCTTTCCAGCCAGGGCCGGACAGATATATTCAGCAGCTTTGCGATACCCATTCCCTGCAGAGCATAATGAAGTAATCCCTGAACGTTATTAGTGGTAAAGAAGGGCGCGTATTTTACTTTTTCCGCTTCCGCGTTCCATTCAAAAAAACCGCGATTCAGCGTTTCCCAGGCAACAATCGGTAGCCGGGCCATTTCAGTCAGCGTCTTCGGGGTGCCGTGACGCGCCAGTAATGCCGGGCTGGCTACAAACACCGTTTCCATATTCATGACGGGCTTAGCGATCACCTCATCGGTTTTTAAATCGCCCATTCTCAGCGCCACATCGATACCATCTTCGAATAAATCGACCACCCTTTCGCTGGAATGACAAAATACGCTGATATCAGGATAGCGTTGCTGAAATGCGATCAGTAAATCCCACCACAGTGAGAACTCAGGCGGGACCGACAGGCGCAATTTGCCCTGAAGCGTGTGGGCTGAGGTGACAGACTTTTGCGCATCTTCCAGCAGTTCGACGCCCAGACGGGCCTGTTCAAAAAATTGTTGCCCGCGATGGGTGGGTTTTACCCCCTGTCGTGAGCGTTCCAGCAGTTGCACCTTCAGGGCCTGCTCAAGCTCATTAATCTTGCGGCTCAGGGTGGAGATCGGCACGCCCATTCTGTCACTGGCCGCCGAAAAACTGCCGGCATTCACCACGGCGATGAACAATTTCGTAGCGTTAAAATCCACTGTGTTTTCCATATATGGGCATCAGGTTTCTATTTTTGACGATTCCTTTCCATTATGTAAAGCGTAACATTTTGCCTGTGTAATTTTCTGCAGGAGCAAAAAATGAATAATCGCGTCACTAAAATCCTGAATATTCGCTATCCACTAATACAGGCACCGTTGTACTTCCTGACCAATGCGGAACTGGTCGCTGCCGTTTCAAATGCTGGTGGGCTGGGTACGCTGGGCCCGCACGCCGGTCAGCAAAGTCTGCCGGGCTCACGTTATGTGGCACTGGACCGCATGCGGGAAGAGATCAGAAAAGTGAAAAAGCTGACCAGCAAACCCTTTGCTGCCACCGTGATCAACGGCCCGGCCATGGATTTTTGGCGGCCCACCGCAGAAATGCTGGTTGAAGAAGGCGTGGAAGTGGTGCTGCTCAATGAGCTGCTGGACGCTGAAATTTTTGATTTCTTTAAAAGCCACGGCATAAAAATCCTTTATCGCGCCCTGACGCCGACCATCGCTAATTCAAAAGAAGCCGAGCGATTAGGGGCCGACATCATCATCGCCACCGGATTTGATGAAGGAGGCACCGTGCCAACCCGGGTGATTGGCACCTTCAGCATCGTTCCGATGATCGCGGATAGCGTAAAAGTCCCGGTCATCGCCGCCGGCGGTATTGGTGATATCCGTGGCGTGCGTGCTGCCCTGGCGCTGGGAGCGGAAGGGGTTTATGCCGGCAGCCTGTTTTTAACTGCAGACGAGAACCCCGCCGCTGACAAGGTTAAACGGCTGATTGTCGACTCAACGGCGGAGGAGTTACTGCTGTTCCGCACGCTGCCGGCTTATTACCGTACTTTACCCACCGATCTGAGCCCTGCACTGGCAGAACTGGATGCGCAGGGCACCGATCGGGACGCCATGTTCAAAGCGATGAACGGCTATCACTCGCTGTGGCAGGCCATGAGGCTCGGCAATTTTGACCAGGGCATCGTGTCCACCGGGACCGGTATTTCCGTCATCAAATCCATTCGTCCGGCGGCAGATATTGTTTCTGAACTTATGCAGGACTTCAAAGAGTAACAGCGCACCGTTAACGCCATTACTCAACAGACTGACCGCGACGCCTGAAAGAGTCAGGGCAGGGTAAGGTGGCAGAGGGGAAAGCGGGTGATGACTGCAGCAAGCGAAGCGTGTCAGATACCACAGCCAGGACAAGACAAACGAGGCGTGAGCTGAACAATGCTGACCACAGTCACAGCCACAGCCATTCACCCTGAGACCCGGACGACTGGCTCTATATCTGACGCTGCGGATCAATCAGCGCCAGCTGCAGATGATGCTCTATAAAGTCTGCTTTGAATGCGCTATAGCGATGCGCATCGTTATTATACAGCGATGCTGCCGCGCGCTTTATCCCGGCATATTTTTCGGCGATATCGCTGTTTTTCCTCAGGTAATCACGGAAAGCAAGATGTCTTAATATCTGTGTATCGCCGACTGCAAACGCATGTAGCTGATGGCTGCGCCTGTCACCACCCTTAATGAAGTAGCGTCGCCCTGCAATTCCGTTCTCACCGCGCGCAACGTATCCGGCGCGGGCCATTGCAGAGCGGTATTTATCCAGTGGGTTGATATCGTACACTTCCAGCAGTATATCGATAACGGGTTTTGCTGCGAGGCCAGGCACCGCCGTACTGCCAATATGATGAATATCTTTAACTATCTTACCTAAAAATGTCTTTATTAAGGCACTTTCTGCCTTAAACATTTCCGGCCACTGTTTATCGTACGGCACCACAACAACTGACCGCATAGCTAGCTCCTCTTTGCCCGATGCTATTTACCCTGTCACAGAAATATACCTTCATCCCCGCACCATCCCGCTTCTTAACGAGGTGAAATCAAGCTGTTAGCCGCCTAAGTTTGCCGGGCATATCATTTAACTGTCATTTGTCTCCCTTAAGATGTCAGTTTTCCTTCATGGACGTTAACATTATGAAAATAAAAACCATTGCCTTGATTATCGGTTGTGCGCTCTCTTTATCAACGTTAGCGGCACAGCCTCAGGCTGAGCACTATATTGTCAGTTTTCCCGAAGGTACGCGCGTAAGCTACAGCGGCGCTTTCGCCAGCGCGTTTCCACAGGGTTTGCCGGTAGGGATCGGCTCCGGCTTGCTGTTTACCGGCAAGCAGGGCGACGCGCTCACCTTCGAAACCGTCACCGATCGCGGACCGAATGCCGACTCGCCTGATGTGGGTAAAAAGGAGGCGAAGATTTTCGTTACGCCAGACTTCGCCCCGCTGCTGATGAAGATTCGGGTGCAGAACGGCAAAGCGGAGGCCACGGATGCGCGGCCGCTGCATGACGAAAAGGGCAATGTGAACGGCTTACCGCTACAGGATGGCGTCATCGGCTCAACCAATGAAGTCGCGCTCAGCGATACCCTGAAAGTGCTGCATGGCGATAACCGGGGTCTGGATACGGAAGGCATTACGCCTGACGGCAAGGGCGGATACTGGCTGAGCGATGAGTATGGCCCGTTCCTGATTAACGTTGATCAGCGCGGTAAGATTCTGGCGATTCACGGGCCGCAGGCCGCGGAAGGAGAGAAATCGATCGCCGGTGGTCTGCCGAATATTCTTAAGTGGCGCCAGCCAAATCGTGGCTTTGAAGGCCTCACCCGCATGCCGGATGGCCGTATTATCGCCGCGGTGCAGAGCACGCTGGATATCGAGGGTAAAAGTAAAAAGCAGGCGCGCTTTACCCGCCTGGTCAGCTTTGATCCGGCGACCGGGAAAACCGCGATGTATGGTTACCCCATCGACAGCGAGGCTTACGCTAAAAACAGCGACGCGAAAATTGGCGATATCGTGGCGATCGACAATCAGCATATCCTGCTGATTGAACAGGGCAGCAGCAAAGACGACGCAATGCGTAACCTTATTTATAAGGTGGACCTGAGCCGGGCTACCGATCTTGCCGCATTCGATAAGCCTGACGACTACCCGGAGTTTGACGATGAGAAAACGCTGGCGCAGCGCGGCATTAAGCTCGCGGCTAAAACGCGGGTGGTCGATTTACGTCAGCTCGGCTGGCAGCAGGAGAAGGCCGAAGGGCTGGCGCTGATTGACAATAAAACCCTGGCGGTGGCTAATGACAATGACTTTGGCGTGAAAACGGTGATGAAAAAGCCGGTTGAAGGCAAGAAGCGCAAGGATTATCGGGTGAACGAGCAGGGGACGCTGACGGTCGATGATAAGCCGGTGGCCACCACTATCGGCCTGAAGCCGCTGGAGAAACCCGAGTCAGATAGCGAGTTGTGGATCGTAACGCTGGCGGAACCGCTGAAATAAAGCTTCTCCTCACTCCAGGCTGTCTCCGTTAATCGCATCACGGATTGTAAAAGAGCCGGATTCAGCCTGGCTTTAGCGTCGCCAGATAATACCCGCCGCTTTATCATCAGGTGAGGCAGTACGCCGCTCTGCGTTTAACCGGTCAGACGTCCCTTCACCGTGTTGCCGTTGGGTTTAGCCATGCAACAGCGTGGCATTCAACAGCAGCAGCTCACTTTTTTAACGCTGTTACCCCGGCCGTCTATGTTACAGACAGCGCTGCGGCCGCTAATAAACATGTGGTGGCAGCGCTTGCGCGAGGCGCGAAGGTCGCCTTATCCAGCCGGAATCCGCGTGCCGCAAGATCTTAAAGCGAATGGCTGAAACTAAGATTTTGCGTCGGTTTCAAGCGCAGCCAGAATGGCGGCTTCCATTTTCTGCGGGGTAGTGATCGGTGCAAAACGCCTGAGCGGTTTGCCGTTACGTCCGATCAGGAACTTGGTGAAGTTCCACTTGATCCGACCCCCCAGCACGCCGGGCAATTGGTCTTTCAGGTACCGAAACAGCGGGTGCGCGGCGGCTCCATTGACGTCCACTTTCTCAAACATCGGAAAGCTCACGCCGTAGTTGATCTGGCAGGTCTGGGTGATTTCGTCGGGCCCGCCGGGTTCCTGCTTTCCGAACTGGTTGCAGGGAAACCCAAGCACCACCAGACCCTGGTCAGCGTATTTTTTATACAGCGCTTCAAGGCCTGCGTATTGCGGCGTGAAGCCACAATGGCTGGCGGTGTTAACCACCAGAACCACCTTGCCAGCATAGTCGGCCATCGGGACAGGCTGGCCACGCAGGCTGGTGGCAGTCAGTTGATGAAAAGGGGTCATGACGGCATCCTTAAAGCAGAATTATTTGACGTCGACAGTGCAACGTCGTGCGATGCTGCACGCGCTGTGAGGCGGGGCGAGCAGCAGATATTATGACGTCAGGCTTTACGGCAAGGTCAATGAAGTCGGCGGTTATGCTGGCTTTAGTCTGGTAAAAAGCCTTTTTGGCCCGGCCACTCTGCTCTGTTCGCGTGCTCATACTGTAGGCGATACCTATTGATCGCGCCGAATAACAAGGTGACCGGGACTGACCTGCGGCCCGGAGTTTAACGCACCCTCATCTGACCCGTGTCCATTTTTGCCACCAAAGCTGGCATTTTGCCATCATCCTGCTGCTATGTATCAGCAACGGAGGTGAGCTGTTCGACGCTGTTTTTGCTGGCTGCTGAGCAGAGGCAGGCCTGGCGCGTGTGAAAGGGCTGGCAGCGACATTCTCAGGCAACGTTGCTCAGTATCTGTTTTGCCTGAATGTAATCGTAAGAGGTCACTTCAATCTTGTTATTACTGAGATCGCTAAAGTATACCGACATCGAAACATCGTGGTCACAGGCGGTATAAGGGATTTCATGGTGTTTGAGGCGGGGTAATAGGGAGCTAAAAAAGGGGGGCTTCCACGCCGAACGCCATGGTATGGCCAGGATGCTGAGATTTTCTCAGGAATAGAGAAAGCGATGCGCCATGATTCCTTATCACCAGCGGTCCACCCTGTTTGAACCAGAAGGCGAGTGCGTTATCGCGTGAAAATCCGAGGATCTCTTGATACCAGCGCTCTGCGTGCTCAATATGGTCAACGTAGACATGTATATGATCTATATTAGCTATCTTCATACTCTGTCTCCCTGCTGTATATTACCGGCAATACTCGCTGAAGTATGACGAATAAACCATCTGCAACGTGCCTGATAGTCCTCACCCCGCACGTGCGATCAAATCTCACTGTTACTCAGATTGAAACGATGGCGCTATTTCATCTGAAGCAACGCTTTAAACACCGGTCAAAATCCGCCGGACATCAATAATTTTTTAGTGAGAATATCAATCACAGGGTCTTAACGATAGCCATGACAAAGCCGTCCCATCCCTTTTCGCCCACAGTCTGTATGGCGGTGGCTTCAAGGCGCTGATCCTCCGATATCATTTGAATAAACTTGCGGAGCCCTTTTACGTTAGGATCTTCATTATCGGCATCAAGGACTTTACCGCCACGCACCGTGTTATCGCCAACAATAACCGTACCAGGTTTCGACAGTTTGATTGCCCATTCCAGATAATGTGGGTTATTCACTTTATCGGCATCAATTAAAATAAGATCAAAGTGGCCGCTAAGCGTGGGCAAGAGATCCAGTGCAGCACCGGTGAGCAGTTTAACGCGCTCAGTAAGTCCTGCCTTATCTATATTCTGACCGGCAACTTCAGCATGATGCTTATTGAACTCAAGGGTCGTTATGCTTCCGGTTGGGGGTAGAGCTCTTGCCATCCAGATCGTGCTGTATCCTCCAGGCGTACCAATTTCAAGCACCTGTACAGCACGTGTCATCCGGATGAACATTGCCAGCATTTTGCCTTGTAATGCAGATACATCGTGTGTCGGTAGCCCTTTCTCTGCATTGTTGGCGAGCGCATATTTTAAGTCTGAATCTTCATTTTATATGGGTTTGAGTTCTGACCGGGCGGATTATTCATCAACAACATGGCCGCCGGATCCCGGTCAGGCCCTGCACGTCTGGTTAAAAGGATGCAGTTACTGCACGGCCCCGCAGGTGAGCCGTGCAGCAGACGCTTTATTCAACAGTGACAACGATTTTACCTACCTGACCGTTTGCTTCCATATAACGGTGCGCATCAGCAATTTCATCGAACCTGAATGTTTTATCAATTACCGGTTTAAGTTTGCCGCAACGCAGGCCGTCGGTGACGAAGGTTTTTGCGCGCGCCATTTTTTCCGGATCGGTGGTGATTTCGAACAGCTCATAGCCACGCAGGGTGAGGTGTTTACCAAGAAGTTCGAACACCGGTACCTGCATGTCACGGCTATCGAGCGCGCCATACTGGAAGAACACTCCCTGGGGTGCCATGACCCGCATCAGCTTTGCCACGTCCGGGCCGCCTACAGGATCAAAGACAATATGGGCACCCTGATCATTGGTCAGGCGATTGATTTCAGCGACCATATCCTGTTCTGCCGTGGCGATAACGGCGGCTGCCCCGGCTTTAATCAGCATCTCACGCTTCTCGCTGGTGCGGGTCAGGGCCACAGGGTTTGCGCCCAGCATATTCGCTATCTGAATGGCTGCCAGCCCAACGCTACTTGAGGCTGCGCGGATGATGACATTCTGCCCGGCCTGCAAATTACCGTACTCAACCAGCGCACCGTAAGCGGTTACGTACATCATCCAGCTCGCGGCGGCCTGTTCAAAGGAGAGATTTTCTGGCTGTTTCACCACCGCATGTACAGGTGCGTTAACCCGTTCGCCATACATGCCGTATTCACTGAACATGAACGACGGGATCACGCTGACTGCATCCCCGCAGGTAAAACCGTCGACGTTTTCACCGACTGCCTCAACCACGCCAGCCGCTTCATAACCCAGACGCGCCGGGAATTCGGGTTCGATCACATACTGACCCGTGCGGTACATAATTTCCGCCCGGTTAACACCTATTGCCTTTACGCGAATCTGAACTTCTCCTGCAGCCGGTGTCGGCACCGGTACATCAACAATTTCCAGAACCTCGGGACCACCGGTGCGGTTAAAGGTAACAACTTTAGACATTTTCAGACCTCGTCAGTTAGCAGGATAGCTTACGGGTAGCGCAGAGCGCACACCCGATTCATCTGCGACTAATCTACGTGGTTGTCATCGCTGTAAAAATAGTCGTTGAGGAACGACAGTGTTATTAATCCGGTAACAATCAGCGGCCTCAGTAAACCTGGCTGGCAAAAACCTTACCGGAGCAATATCATCACCTGGAAACCCGCACAGGTCTGTCGTGTCGTCCGCTCTATCCTGCCGTTTCACTTGCTCCGTTGGCTGAAAATAAATCAGGCAGGAAAGTTGTCGTTGCCCGGCCGGTGTGAATGCGGGTCGGGAAGCTTTACCGCAATACGAAAGCCTGTAATAAGCCAGATTATCCATCGACGGACAGGCCTTGTTTCTGCTCCTCCTGCCATATTGTTTTCCACGCGGTTGATTCCGGACTGAATATACCGCTAAATCCCGGATTAGATTTATACACGTACTCCAGAAATACCGGCTGCCTGAATCCCGCTTTGGTCACGATACTATGACGGTGGTGGTAGAGGGTTTTTATCGCGCAACCCAGCTGTCTGGACAGGTCCGGCAGACTGACACCGGCGATAAAAAAGGGCAGCAGCCGACGCTCCGTCAGCGTCAGGCTGACCGGTCTGACACGATCTGCTGTTAGCCGGGATACCGACTGTTCGGCAATTTCTCTGATCATCGGCGCAAGCGAGCTAATATCCTCTGTCTGTGACAGGATCCTGTCACCCCGGCTGGTTGCCGGGAAAACCCGCCCGGTATGTTCCTGAGTCAGCCAGACCACAGAAATATCTTCCCGACAGGCCCGGAGGCTGTTGAACGTCAGCCATTCGCCCCGGAAAAATATCAGGCTGTCCACGGCAACGATGATGTTGCGGGCTTTCTTCACCTGCCGTGGTATAGGTTGGCTGGCATAGTCCATCCTTAGACAGGTCATCTCTGGCAACAGGTCAGTCAGGCCCGCAAATAACCAGTTATTTTCGGTCATCACAATAAGAAGAGGTTTATCCATCATATTAATCTCCCTGATTTACACGTATTCAAAACAGCCTGATATTTTCATGCGACATAGCGATACAACAACAGGATTCTGCCGGTAAATGTTCTATTTACAGACTGAATTCTTCGGCTCTTCGCTATTGCATAATTGGCTGTAAAATTAAACCTGCACCGGCAGGCGGTTTTATAATAAATATGGCGTCGATAGGTTTGTCTGTATCAGTAAAAGACAAGCCCAAAAGAATAAACTACCTTCGGGCCTGTACAGAATTATAGCCTGTTAAACAGACGTGCTGAGAGACGACATCTGACAATATTAATGCGCTTTCATGAATTCTATGATTGTCTGCAAACCGTTATTATTATTTTTATGATATTGCAGCGACAAAATCGATCCCCAGAACATTAACCGGTATGGCGTGATCTCTTCGGGCAGTTCCTCAAGGGTTTTGACATTGAAAAATACTTGGAATCGCTGATCGAGTGTCTGTCCCACCGACTCCCGCAGATCTTTATCCGCAAACGTCGCCTGCCATATTTCCATGATCAGAACCAGCGGATTGTGCACCGGCTGTTGCTGCATAAACTGGATTAACTCCAGGATCCGTGTCTTACAGTCTGAGGTGCTACTGGCCGGTATCTGCTGTAAAAGCAGGGGGATGAGTTCATTTAAGAGATCATATCGGCCGGTGGGAAAATGATAACGCAGGGCACCACGAGTGACGCCGGCCAGTTCGCAAATTTTATTCTCACTGAAAGCGACATAACCTTCCTCAGCAAGGATATCTCGTGCCGCAGCTATCAGTTTCTTTTTGGTCTCATCCGCATTACGGCGGATCATCTCCATCTTCATCAGCATCACACTCCGGATACATTCATTTTGTTGTCATACGGCCAGGCAGGCACAGAGCAGCAGAGGCTGACCAGTTCACGGCTCCTGAGCAGAAGGGGACTGTTCAGGACCGCGTCACTTTCCACCTCACTCTGCTGCATATCAGCCATTAGCGGATCTACCGGTGTGGCAATAGCCGGTGCAGAGCCCGGTTCACTTTGCAATCCCTCGGCATAGCGCGTCATCCCGGCTGACAGGCTCTGCAGCAGACGACGGGCAAGCGTAACCGCCTCATGCTGTTCAGGATCCCCGGCAGAATGCGCATACTCGGTTTCCAGCCTGGAAATTGCAACGTGGATCTCACGCAGTTTACCCAGCAAAGTCTGACAGGTTAGCGTCAGCTCTTCATTATTGTTGCTGCGCCAGTTAGGTTCGAGCGCCACCTGGGCCAGTAGTTTTTGTGCGGCATCCAGTTTAAACCAGCCTTCCGCCTGGCTGTTGGTTTTCCCTTCCACCAGGCTCATTCTTGCCGCCATAGATTGAAACAAGCCCGCCAGGGCATGACGCAGTGTTCTCCCCTCCGTTTCCGGCCAGATCAGGCTGTGTATCAGGGTCGAAACCGTAATGCCCAGTAAGATACCTACCAGCCGGTCGCGAATTTCTGACAGGTCCGGGTGGGGAGAAAAGCTTGCGAACATGGCCAGCGAAAACGCGAACAAAATCTGAACCCCGGCATAGCTGGTTCGCTCGGAGCCGGCCGTCACCCAGCCGCTGAGGGCGATCGCCGGTATCACCATCAGCAACAGTCCGGTTATTGAGTCGATGTGAGGCAGGATAAAGATTGTGCAGAATAACGCCAGCAGACTGCCGACCAGGCAGCCACCGATCCGCAGCAGGCTTTTATGAACTGAGGCGCCAAGGCCGGGTACGGCAACAATGATACAGGTGAGCATCGAGGTATGAATGCCAGGCCACTGGACGCTGGTATAAAAGATATAACAGAGGGCAACTGCGAGTAATGTCTTGATGCCGTATTTAATATAGTCATATGAAAGCGCTGCTTTCGGCCGGGCAGTCGCGGGAAGCGTGTCGCCTGATTGCTGAGGCTCGCTGCGTTGTGCGTCCAGCAGGGAGACGCTGCGTAGCGCACTGTACATTTCCTGAAGACAGGCTGGCAGGGCGTCAATTTGCGACCGATCCGCCGGCTCAGGAAGATAGCGCCGGTTGTCCCGCAAACACTGAAGAAAGGAACGGCACTCGACGGCCAGTTTGCGGCAGTGATTGGAGGCCGTGTCGGTTAAGCCGCCGTGCAGACTGGCCAGCTGACGTGAGGCAGAATAAAGCCGTTCAGCGGTGGCGATTTCGGCGAGGTGCTTTTCCTTATTGGCGCGAAACGGCTGCGACCGCATGATGGAGAACCTGAGACAGCTGTGTAACGTCAGCACACTGGTCTGGATCTCTTCCAGCGTGACTGGCGTCGTCGGCTTGCCTGCAGCTGCTGTTTCCAGCGCCCGGCGAGTCGCCGTCAGGATCCTGTCCAGCTCCTGCTGCAACTGTCTGACCGGCTCCACCGGCAGCAGCAGCGTATTAACGATATGCGCCACCACAGTGGCATAACAGCCGGCCACCCACGACCACAGACAGTTACGCAGCAACATTTCGCCATCTGAACTGAGATCGACAAAGCTTTGTGCGTAGGTGATGGTGATAGCGACGGCAAAATAGAGAAAGCCCCATTTTCTGGAAGATCGCATCTGATACAGCAGAATAAGCAACGCAACAGAGACGCTCAACAGACGGAGCATCGGCACATCAATGGTGAATTTCAGGATAAGGATCGCCGCCGCGACTGCCGCGGTATTCACCAGCAGGAACAGCGGAAATATCATCCGGGTTAATACAATGTTTTTCTGGGTGGCAAAAAAAACCACCAACAGAGAATAGGCAAGCTGCGGGACGCCCAGCGTCAGCGAAGTGATGATGACGATGACGGAAGAAAGCAGATACCGCAGCATGGCATTATAACGCCCGGGGAATCCCCTTAACTCCTGCTGCAAAAAACGAAGCAGAGCACTGGTTTTTCCGCCGGTGATGGCTGGCGTTGTCATGCTGCAATACCCTTCCTTTCATGTCGCAGACGGCCGGAATGCACTTTCACTACCGCAGAGGTTCCCATTCTGAAAAGCCGACGGTCAGGAGCTGTAATGCGAATGCGTACCGGGAAGCGCTGGGCAACACGCACCCAGTTAATATTGCGGGCAACACTCGGTAAACCACCCTGTAACGACCCGCCATCATCGGGATAAACCCCATATCCAATGGAGTCTACGGTTCCGCTAAAATGCTTTCCGGTATCACTCATCAGATAAACATCGACGCTGTCACCGTTGTGAATATGTTTAAGTTCAGACTCGCGGTAGTTTGCCACCACGTACCAGTTCTTACTGTCAATCAGGGTAAAAACAGCCTGTCCTGTGCTGACGTACTGACCGCTGGTGGTTTTTAATGAGGTGACACGGCCTTCAAACGGCGCCCGGATAACGGTATGTTCCAGATTAAATTCGGCGGTGGAGATATCTGCTTTGATCACTTCACGTTTCGCAATCAATGCCGCTACGCTGCTGACCGCAGCATTAGCCTGTTCAGCTTGCAGTCTGGCTGACTGTAACTGCGCCGCCGATGCACGCTGCCGGGCTCGCGCCTGATCAAGAGATTCCCCGGAAACGTAGTTTTTTCCGCGCAGCGCGTCCATTCGTCGCAGGGTAGCCGCATCCTGCTCAGCCGTAGCGCGGGCGGCATCAACCCGTTTTACTGCCGCCTGTGCATTGAACTGCTGCGCACTGACGTCGCGCTGGGTAAGAATAATTTGCTGCTCCAGCTGGGCAAGGTTTGCCTTTTCGCGTATTAAGGCATCGTGATAGGGACGAGGATCTATTTCGAATAAAATATCTCCCTGACGAACAAGATTATTCTCTTTCACCGGCATTTTTATGATCACCCCGTTAACCTGAGGGGCGATGGTTATGGTATCAGCATAAACATAGGCATCATCAGTGCCGGGTGTCTGATCAAATACCCAGATTAACCAGAATAATATTGCCAGCGTAAGCACTGACAGCGCCAGAATAAACCGCCGCTGTCCCGCGCCATTTTTTAACTGAATAGACATCTGTTTTCCATGGTTAACAAATTGAGATTAATAAAAAAACAGGATCCACAATCCCATTGAGAAAAGGGTGATCAGCAGCGGATAAGTCAGGATATAAGGTGTGAGCCACGCATTTTTCCCGTACCGGGTTAGTGACAGGTATATTGCCGCTGAGATCAGGCAACCACCGGAAATGCAAAATAGCCAATCCGGGAAGTACGCGCCCAAAATATTGACCGAGGGAGAGTGCGCTGCACAGCCGCTTAGCTGAAAGATGACGGCAGCCAGCAGAATTTTTCTGTATTTCATAAATAAATGCGTCATTGAATTTTCACATACCCTATATCAACCCGACGTCGACATACAACCCTGTATTTAGTAGGTGTATTCGGTGCCTCGGGCAAGGCTGTGACGCTTTCTGGCACTAACAGAAGGCGTCGTATGGCGTCTTTCAGCCGGACAGAAAGGTGAGGGACAGCGCTAATCCAGACCTCTGGTTTGCTGCCCGAAAAGGGGAGAGCTACGGGTATTTGCGGTCCACTCAGGCAGCGGTGGGCGCTGCTGACGGCAGGTTAGCCGCTGTGAAGAGTACCAGACGCAGACGGGTTTACTGCCGCTAGTGGGAGCGAAGCCAGCGAGTATTGATAACGATTCACTGCTGCCCCTCCCTGGCGGGCATCGCCGTGAGACAGGCTGGATTATTTGGTGCAGCCTGACAGACTTCACGCCCGTCAGGCATTAATCTCACGCCCCCATTCTCTGCTAACACCCGACCTCTGACAGCGGTGATGTCAGGTTGATAATCACAGTGAATTGAGGCGCATTTGTAAAACGATATCGGCTTACCAGCCCATGCGCCGCAGTAATGGCTTACCTCTACGCTGATGCTTAACGACGGCTAAAATATGTCCGATTACCAGCAGCGCCAACGTCATGCAGGAAATAATATGCACCTGATTAAAAACGGTCGTAATCCCGGGGTCATTAATCGGTTGAGGTAACGCAATCAGGCCAAACACATTAATCGGTTTTTCCATCATCATCACGCCAGTAATCAGGACTAAAGCAATATTGCTGTAAAGCAGGAAGTGTCCTGCTGCAGCAAGCTTTTCTTCTTTATGACTGAGTAGATTATCGCTGGGTTTTCCGTGGCACCATGCAAACCATATTCTTAATATAAAGAGAGGGATATAAATTGTTGTAACGGAGACATTGATAAATCCAATCCAGCGTGCGCACTGCGGAGCGTGATTAAATAATGCCACATAGAATCCGCTGAGCGTGGCCCAGATGATAATAACGGCGGAGATCCAGTGCAACCAGATCTGCGGTAATGAATAACGCGGTAACACAAGGTTAATTCCCTATTACTAAATTTCTTAAGTGCATCCATGACACTTTCAATAAACACTGTCGTGGAAATTGGCCGCGCACTTTAAGCAATGCACAGAAGGGTGGCTATAAGATCATTCTCATAAATAAATAGCCTGATTTACTTTATTCTTCCGAGATTAAACCCCCTCGGAATGCATATTTAGTTCCAGATAAATTAAGAGGGAAATATTATTTGTCAACTCAGGATGTATTAAAAATTATTCTTTTTGAGCCTTGATTTCGTATTAAATGCCGGATCGCTGAAGTGGCCTTAAATGTCCTGTTGCTCTAGGGTAACCACCTGAAGTTAAACGTATTAAATGTTACCAGTCAGCTTTTTAATAAATTACGCCGGGCGCAGGCTCAGGCCGCGCCTTATCGCTTTTGAGCCAAATCTGACAAGCCTGACGCCTGCTGGTTCCCTGTCTGGTTATGCTGTTTAATATCAGGGGCGGAGATGCGTAAATAATAGTGCTTTGGCCGTTAATTATCGGACCACGACCGGGAACAGTCAGGGAGCAGGATATTTTGCCACGTTGCCGGAATATTCTCATTGGGCAGTGACCTGATTCTTAAAACTCCCGGTACGGGCAGCAGCAATATCATCAGGTGTTTCCTGAACAACAAACAATCAAACGCTATGCCCTATCGGATGCCCGACCATTTCTGATTTCCGGCCTCAGTCTGCCGATTATTGCTGAGTTTTTGATTACTTATCTCACTCGCTACAGCATTTTCAGTATTCAACTGTGGCAGAAAAGGATTAATGGCAGACTCCAGCCTATAATCTCATCAAATACCTGGCGCGGGGATCGCCTATGTTTGAAGGATTTACCCATACACAACTCAGCCTGTCAGAAGCGGTGCTCAATGTCCGTTATGGCGGTAATGGTCCTCCGGTGCTGCTGCTCCACGGACACCCGCGAACCCACGCAACCTGGTCAAAAGTGGCGCCGGAGCTGGCGAAATCTTTTACCGTCGTTTGTCCTGATTTACGTGGTTTCGGCCGCTCTTCAAAGCCTGCTGACCAGCCTGATCATGCTGGCTCTGCTAAAAGAGCCAAGGCAAAAGATTGTATTGAACTGATGAACCAGCTGGGTTTCAGGCAGTTTGCGCTGGTGGGACATGACAGAGGAAGCTATACAGCCTACCGAGCTGCGCTGGATTATCCTGACCGAATCACTCGCCTTGTCGTACTGGATTGCATTCCCATACTCGAAGCCCTGAACCGCTGTAATGAGAAATTTGCGCGGCAGTGGTACCACTGGTTCTTCTTTGCTCAACCCGAAAAACCAGAGCGGGCGATCCTCGCCGATCCGGACAAGTGGTATGGAGGCCAGCCCGAAACCATGGGAGATGAAGAATACAGTGAGTTCAGACGAGCCATCCACGATCCGGAAACGGTACATGGGATGATTGAGGATTATCGCGCCGGTCTGGGTATAGACAAAGAACACGAACTTCATGACCGTCAGAGCGGACGGATGATTGCATGCCCGACGCTCTGTTTATGGTCAAAATACGACGATCTGGAGGCGTTATATGGCGATATAGTGGGGATCTGGAAAAACTGGGCAGCCGATGTCACGGGTAAAGCCATCGCGAGCGGTCACCATATGGCAGAAGAGGCACCAGACGAATTAACAGCTGAACTCCGTCATTTTCTTTTACAGCAGGTGCCACCCTGAAATAACCTCTAGCTGCCTCTGTGACACATAATCGACCGATCGCTGGTTTTTCCACGAGAGTGCATGACTTAACCCTCAGGGGATTATTCAACTATCAGGCTCACCGATTAAAGCGGCGAGCCTGATTATTATTAACGCATCACTTTGACATCTTCCAGCGTGACCAGGCTTTCAGGTTTACCACTTATTTGCGTCGCGACCGGGACGAAAATATTGAGGTCCTGCAGCCAGGCAAATTTATTACTGCTACCCGGTTGCCCTTCGTCAGTTTCATCACACTTAACCAGCAGATATTTCCCACTAAACTCAGGTGAAATTTCATGCGCATCCCCCTGATCGGTTACGTCGCAACGTAACGCTGAAGCAGTGACTTTCTTATCGGCATCAATGCTTTCCCATTTCGCCTGATAGTGTTGTCCGGTCACTAACGGGAAACGCAGATCCGTCTGCAACGTGTTGAGCCGCGAAGCACCATTACTGATGGACATTGTGAACTTCAGCTGTAGCTGATTAGCCAGCGTTAAACGTTGCACCGTCCAGATACCATAGTCTTCCAGTTTGCGTATATAACCATCTGCTTGTGCATCCAGCTGTACTTTAACCTTACCCAGAGCGCTGACCGTGGTATAGCGAACCTGCTTAAAGCGCGGAAGCGCCCAGGGTTTAATCAGTGACTGTGCCTGATGCTCAATGGCTGCTGAAAGAGGGAATTTACTCAGCCACTGCGGATTATTATTGCTCAGATCGGGCATTGTTGGCCCCATCAGCTTTGATGCTGGCTTATTAGCCGCAGGGACAAAGTGTCCTTCAGCTCTGAAAGTTTTCCCTGCGGGTAACTGGCAGAGTTGCTCAAAGCGTTGGGTCATTTGGCCGTCAATTTTGAAGCTACTCTTGCGACGAATGATATCAGCAGTGATGAGTGAATCGGTAACGCGGCCTTCACTGTCGACGTTCATCGCAGCCACCGCATCACCCTGATGGGTTTTACAGTTATACAGGTAATGCTCAATCTTTAATTCAAGCGGGGCGTCATAAGGCGGTTCCCAGATGATATCTGCAAAGTCATATCCCATGCGCACCGATAAAATATCACCAATATGCTCAATGCTATTCACATCGACAAGGTTGGTAGTACCGTACTCAGACGTGGCTGATAATTTTTCCCAGCGTGCCTCTTTTATGGGTAACTGACAAACCTTGCGAATATCCTCTGCCGTCATTTGACTGTCATCCTGTGCCGGCGCATAGCGGAGGTAACTGTTGCCGTAAAAGCGAGCTTTAGTAAGCCCGCTCTCATTCAATAAATCCTTGTACAGAAGCTGTGCCGTGCCGTGCTTACAATCAACGGATCGCCATTGCTGAGCTGTTTTTCCATTATTGAAGTTTAACGACACCATGTAATTCACCCGATCGTGGATTTTGGTGACCGAAAAGGGGTTAGTTTTGCCGCCGGTCAATACAGGATTATCCGCAGCCTGAACCAGAGAAAAGGGCAGCAGCGTCAGAAAAAAAAGTGGCCGGATTAAAGGGCGTACGCAGTACATACATGTTCCTTCATATAGTGTAAGAAAGGGAGTTATCGGCATCAGCAGGTTGATCGTTAGTCTTGTTGTCAGAAAAAACGGGTATGAGGTTAGTGCTGCCGCTTCTGTACAAAACTGACAGCTGCTGGTCATGCAGCCTGTTACAGGAAAAAAGGCGTTCATTCCGGCTAAGTACAGAGTATGTCAGCAAGATAAATGCTTCGTTCCGGTGCTGGTCATCCAGTCAGAACGATAATTATCTGTTCGCTCAGCTACGCAAAACCCGATAGCGTTGCGCTCGCCCTGAATATACCTGACGGCGGCCGTGCTGGCATTAAGCGAAGGTAAATCCGTATGATAAATCTATTCTGATTATTGCTGCGGCCCTGACCCTGATTATTGTCTGCCTTAAGAAGCAAAAACTGTTTTTAGCGATGCGGCACAGCGCATTCGCTGGATAAGTAACGCGTGTGGATAAACGGGATGCGCTGATTCTCGCCCTTCGCTTTAAATTCGCCCGGTGCGATCCCCGCTTTTTTATTTCGTCATTTTCTGCCGTTCGGCTTTGCGGAAAATAGCGCATTCGGCTGTCAGACATCATTGATCCACTATACTGACCAGTGAAGACGTTATTCCACGACGAGACTGTTCACGGGTAAACAATTAATACTGACCTCACCATGATTATCAGGAGAGCAAAATGCAAAACAGTAAAACCCTGAAAGGGCTGCTGGCCGTATCGTTATTCGCAGCAATGTTCAGTGCTGTCGGCGTACACGCACAGACTACGGCCAGCGCAGCGGACGCTGCAATGCAGAATGGATCGAAGGCTCAGCTTAGCGCCGACGACGAAAAAGCGTTGAAAGACATGGCACAGGCCAATATCAATGAAATTGCCGCTGCAAAGATCGCACTGACTAAGGCTGAAAGCAGCAAAGTCAAAGCGTTTGCCCAGCAGATGGTTAAAGACCATGGCGATGCCCTGACCAAAGTCCAAACGGTGGCCCAGCAAAAGGGCGTAACATTGCCGACCGCGCCGGACGCCAAACATAAGGCTATGGCTGCCATGCTGGAAAAACAGAGCGGCGGCGCGTTTGACAAGATGTACATGGAAAATGCCGGCACAATGGACCACCAGATGGTGCTGTCGACGCTGCAGAGTGATGCCAGCAAAATTAAAGATCCGGATGTGAAGGCGCTGGCCGACGCGCACACCCCGGTTGTTGAGCAGCACCTGAAGTCCGCCCAGCAGATGTCGATGTAAGCGGGCATAGCAGCAGATAAGTTAACCGGTTGTCCGGTGGGCAATGTGCCCTGCGGTCTGGACAACCCGTCACCAGCGGGAGAGTTGACCGGATTCAGCAAATTATCCGATGTCAGTTTATTATCCTGGTCGATCAATCACCTTGTCGCGACAAGAATTCGGCCCGGCCGGAGGGCGTTAATATCCCGGTGCCAGCTGTATTGGCGGCAGTGTCGAAAACGATACCCGCGACACGCCAGCCGGATGAAAACCCGGCCGTCGCCTGAAAAAGCCCGCCAGACCGGCGATTTATTGCCGCATGCACCACTCATCACGGGTTATTTCCCACAACTGATAATCGAGCACGCCAGCGACATAGGCTTTTTTACCGGTTTCGATTAGCCGCATGCCGGAATGACGTGAAATCGATACCGAGCCGGCGTTGATTGCGGCTTTCGGCACTCGCATCACCGGACGGCCCAGCGTCCTGAACCAGAAGTCATTCACCGCCTGGCACGCTTCCGTCATGTAGCCGCGTCTTTGCCATTCAGGCACCAGCCAGAAACCGCGGTTATCATTTTCCAGATCGCGCAGTTCAATCAGACCGATAAGTTCCTCAGGTTTTTCCTGCCGCCTGATGGTCCAGCACCATGCTCGCCCGGCCTGTATCGCCGGTAAGGCGATATTGTCGACGTAATCCTGCGCGGCGCCGTCGGGGTAGGGCCAGGGCACGGCAACCGTCAGATAACGCACAATTTCCCACTGCGGGAACCGCGCCTGAATAGCCGCTGCGTCATGGCGCTGAAGGGGTTCGAGCAGCAGTCGTTGAGTCTCAAGCTGTGGCGTCATGCTTCCTCCGTGTTGCGGTTAACCTACACATTGATGTTGCTATGACAGCGCGCGCGTTTCAACCGGTCGGGATGATTATCGTCTCCCCGCACCCGACAGGCAGCGTAGTCTTTCCGCTTAACAGACTGCACCACGCACTCTTATCCCTCGTCTGCCCGGACTGCTTCAATGCCGGCGTTTAACGAGATCAAGGTAATTTGAGTGGCGATAAAGTCGGCGCGCATGGCGCAACTCCTTACGCGTTGGATAACGTGCCGTTAACCCAGGCGGCAGTCATCATTGCGGGCTTGCTCACAGTCAGACACAGGGCGCAGATCTTCTTATCCGTCGGAAGCTCTGAAAAGAAGTAAGCCGCTGGTGGGCGGCTTGTTCACCAACAGAAGAGTCACCCGGTATGCTGGCTTGTGCCGTCCGGAAAAGTTTGAAAAGAACACCATCAGCCCGGGCTGATGGGGAGGGTGCAGAAAGTCACTGGTCGCGTGTCGGCGCAATGTTCTGAGGGAAATAAAAAGCCCGCTGTTAAGCGGGCTGGTGGCGAAGGTTAGGCGACTTTCTTCTTAGCTTTGCTGGCAATAAATTTGGTAGCGGGAACGATGCGGCTAAATTCTTCTTGCGCGCGGGTGTCGTTCTCTACTTCCCAAAGATCTACAGCAGCCTGAAGGTTAAGCCAGAAATCAACGGACGTATCGAATGCTTTAGACAGACGGAATGCCATGTCAGTAGTCAGTTTGCGGTTATTGTTAACCAATGCGCTTACACTATTGCGATGCACATGCAGCATTTCCGCAAGTTCGTTGATTTTAAGATCTAGCGGCTCCAGGTATTCGTACAGCAGGATGTCACCTACGGTAGTTGGTTTTCTGGTTGCCTGTTTCATTGATATTCCTTGAGGGTTTTTGAGTATCATTGGTAAATCAAAAGGGGCCAGGGCCAACTGGCACGCCTGTCTTTTAATATTTATGCGGATCCAGATAGAGATCTTCCGCTTTTCCGTCCACCCATTTAAATATTAAGCGATATTGCTGGTTAATGCGTATTGACGAATAACCCTCCAGTTTGCCGTTTAACTCTTCATACCTGTTGCCGGGTGGCGATCTCAAGTCAAGATAAGTAACGGCAGCGTTGATAAGGTCAAGTTTGCGAGCCAGGGTGGTATGTATGTCTGGAGGAATCTTTCTATGCGGTGTTGAGTGCAAAAAAAAGTCCTCCAGCCATACATCACGGAAGCTTTCTATGTGATTTAGCATTCTATTCAAGCCTCTCTATATTTTATGCAATCATGATAGCGCACCGTTGCACGGTGCGCAAGTGCGTTATGGAGAGTGAGTGTCACAGGTTAATGAGTGGCTCGTTTACGCTGCGCGATAATGCTGAAGGGATCTTCTCTACCGTGTCTGGCCAGGAGATGTCGCAGCCAGTAGAGCGTCAATCAGTGCTGGCGCTGTTAGTTGTCCAGTGCATTAATTTTATTGGCCTGCAGCGCCTTTAGGCGCAGATATGGGTTTGACGTGCCTGCGTTGCTTTGTTCACTCGCATTCTGCAGCGCAGGATTTGCCACGCCGCTGACGGCGAAAAGCGGACTTACTTTGCAACTTAATGTACCCTGTTAAGCAAGCTGGCTGGCTCAAACACTCCCCCAGGAAACTCTTGTTAACAGGTAACATCGGCAATGGCTCTGATCCCGAAAAATTACACGCGGCTGGAAAGTGGCTATCGTGAAAAAGCGTTGAAAATCTATCCGTGGGTGTGTGGACGTTGCTCACGCGAGTTCGTTTATTCGAACCTGCGTGAATTAACCGTGCACCATATCGATCACGATCACACCAATAACCCGGAAGATGGCAGCAACTGGGAGCTATTGTGTCTTTACTGTCACGACCACGAGCACTCGAAGTACACCGAAGCCGATCAGTACGGCACCAGCGTGGTGGCGGGAGAGGACGCGCAGGATGATGTCGGCGCAGCAACTTACAATCCGTTTGCCGATTTAAAGTCGATGCTGACGAAGAAGAAATAAATCTCACCGGCGCTGCCGATCGGCCATTCTGCATTCCGGCCAGTCGGCAGCGCTGATTCGAAGACTGGCGCTTTATTTTTTATCCAGCGACCAGGTCGCGCTGCGGACGTCTACTTTCACCGGCAATAACCCAATCCCGGTAAATTTATCGGCCAGCGCCTGCTGCTGCGTAAAGACCTCCGGCGTCATGCGCTGCGCACCGTAAGGCATTCTTGCCAGCGCACGTTGCCAGATTGGCTGCGGCAGGCCGGTTGACGAGGACATGATTTTTGCCGCCTCCTGCGGGTGCTGATTGGCCCAGCTACTGAGGGTGCCAAGCTGGTCGATTACCTGCAGTGCGGTCTGCGGATAGCTTTCAGCAAACTTACGGCTGGCAAGATAGAAGGTGTAATGCGGCACCAGCCCTTCAGCATTTTTTATCAGCCGGGCGTTGGCGTTGGTTTCCACTTCAGCATAGTAAGGGTCCCAGATAACCCAGGCATCGACCGCGCCACGCTGAAATGCCGCGCGCGCATCCGCCGGCGGTAAATAGACCGGAGTGATATCTTTATAGTTCAGGCCCGCCTGTTCCAGCGCCGTCACCAGCAGGTAGTTGACGTCCGACCCTTTATTCAGCGCCACCCGCTTACCTTTCAGATCCGCCACATTTTTGATGGGGGAGTTAGCCGGCACCACAATGGCTTCAGTCTGTGGATTGGCCGGGGAGTGCGCCAGATAAACCAGATCGGCATTCGCCGCCTGCGCAAAGGTGGGCGGTGCATCGCCGGTGGCGGCAAGGTCAATACTGCCCACGTTCAGTCCTTCCAACATCTGCGGCCCGGCCGGGAACTCGACCCAGTGCACCGCGATCCCCTGTTTCTTGAAGGTCTCATCCAGCGTGCCGCGATACTTCAGCAGGGCGAAGATATTGGCTTTCTGAAAGCCGATGTTAACCGTCTGCGGTGACTGTTCAGCCTGAGTAGTGAAAATCATCCCCGCCTGCGCGGCGACAATAAGCGCACTGAGTAAAACTTTTTTCATCTCTCTTTCCTGAGTCTGGTTGTCATCCGCGCAACATAACAAACGGCGCGTAAAGCGCTTAGCGATGAAAAATTCTATGCTTAGCGAAAGAAAGTTATTGCTGCCAGACCGAATCCCGCACATTTCTCGCCCGATTAAGCAGGCCGGGCGCATAGCAGCGGTCAGCGATGACCTGCTGCTCACGAATAATCGCCTGGTTCATCCACTGGGTCTGATGACGGCGCCGCGCTAATAAACCGCTTGAGGCCCGGCAGCCTCTGGCGCGGCGGAACAGGTTTCTCGACGGCATTTCGCGCCAGATGGCGCAGCATTACATCAGCACAATGCCGAACCGCTTTAACAGCATCGCCCAGAGCGCAAACAGCAGCAGCGTCAGGCCACAGCACAGGACCAGCGTCAGCCAGAAGCCGGTACGCTGATAGAGAAACGGAAACAGGATAAACATCGGCAGGGTCGGCACCACATACCAGAAGGTGTACCAGGCGTGGGCAGAAATTTTCTCCGCCGTCTGGCCTTCCAGCTTCATCCACACCAGCACCAGCACGGTGACCAGCGGCAGGGCGGCAAGCATCCCGCCGAGCCGATCGCTGCGTTTGGCCGTTTCGGAGATCAGCACCACCATAAAGGCGGTAATCGCATATTTTGACACCAGCCAGAGCATATTTTTCCTCATTAATCAGTGAGCCGCTAGCCGGAGGCGGCAAATCCGCTCGCCCGGTGCTTATCAGCAAATGAAACATCAGCAGGCGATGAAGGTTAGCACAGACCTGCGCTGCGCTTGGGGATGGAGCCAGGTTGTCAGGCAGCAGGTTAATTAACCCTACCGCCAGTCAAACCGCTCAAGGCCCTGAAGCACGTCTTATCCGCCGTGTCAGTGCGCCGGTAGCGAAGGTCTGCCACAAATGCAAAAGCTGTGCATCTGTGCATCATGCGAACATTAAAATTAACCCGGCCAGTGAGCTTTTGTTAGCGGCTTACCCCTTGATTGTTCATATGTTCATCTCTGCATCGGTTTGCTGAGACACACCTCACAACCTCAACGATGAATACCCTTTAGCCCGTTAATTGTGATTGTACTCACAATCGGCAGTCAAAAAATAAGCGATAAAATATAACAAATGAACAACATTGGTTCATATGCACGCAGTGACCGCTGCTGTTAACGCTAATGAAATAAGGGACGACAATGCCTGCTCATACCCTGCGCTTCAACGGTGACAGCCGACCGTTTCCCTCTACGGGATAGATTACCCGTTACGTTGCATCGCGTCGCCTGACAGCGACCCCCAACCTCTGACCTGAACACACAAGGTTCATCTATGAAAAACCGCTACAGTACGAAAATACTGGCGCTTTTTTGCGCCCTGTCATTTCTGATGTATGTCGATCGCGTCAATCTGTCGACGGCTGCCGGGTTGATCAAGCAGGATTTAGGCCTCAGCAATACCGATCTCGGGCTTATTTTCTCCGCGTTTGCCTATACCTATTTAGTTTTCCAGATCGTTGGCGGCTGGTTTGTCGATCGCTACGGGGCGCGCAAAACTATCATTATCTGCGGCAGCATCTGGGTAGTCGCTACCGTCTGTACCGGCTTTGCCGGCGGTTTCGCCTCACTGTTTCTGTCACGGATGTTGTTAGGCATTGGTGAAGGTGCCGCGCTGCCTTCTCAGGCGCGTGCCATGACCTTCTGGTTCTCCAGCGAAAAACGTGGTTTCGTCCAGGGCATCACCCACTCCTTCTCCCGCTTTGGTAATGCTGTTACACCGTCATTGGTGGCGCTGCTGGTGATGCTGCACTCCTGGCGCTTCTCGTTTATCGCATTAGGGGTGATCACCGCGGTATGGCTGGCATTCTGGATCGCCGGATTCCGCGATAATCCCCATCTGATCGCCGACTTGAGTGAAGAGGAGCGCAAAGTTCTGCCGAAACCGGATGCCAGCCTGACGGTTAAAACGCCCACGCCGTGGAAGGCGCTGCTGAAACGTATTGGCCCGACGATGGGCGTCTATTTCTGCTACGGCTGGACCGGCTGGCTGTTTTTTACCTGGCTGCCCACCTTCTTTATGAACGGTCGTGGCATGGATCTGAAATCGTCCGCGCTGTTTACCTCGGCGGTCTTTCTCTCCGGCGTGGTCGGCAACACGGTCGGTGGGGTAGTCAGCGACCGGATCCTGAAACGCACCGGCAATGTGGTCGCTGCGCGGCGTAACGTGATTATCTTCAGCTTTCTTTCGGCCGGATTACTGCTGATACCGGTGATCGGCTCCACCGATATGACCGTGATTACGGTCTGCCTCGGCCTGGCCTTTTTCTGCCTCGAACTGACGATTGGTCCGATCTGGGCGGTACCGATGGAGATCACCCCTAAATATGTCGGGGTCGCCAGCGGGCTGGTGAATGCCGGATCGGCGGTGGCGGGGATAATTTCACCCATTCTGTTTGGCATCATCATCGACAAAACCGGTAACTGGAGCCTGCCATTTTACGGCTCGGTGGTGCTGCTGATGGTGGGCATCGTGCTGACCTTCTTTATGCGTCCAGATATTCCCTTGTCTGAAGATGCTCCTTCTCGCGGCGCGGTTGAGCCGGTTAAAAATGCGTATCACTGAGGAAATCCTGATGAAAAAACCTTCTGTTGCACTGGTGCTGGGCGATCCGGCAGGTATTGGTCCGGAGCTGGTGGCGAAAGTGCTGTCACAGCCGGCGCTGCGCGCGCTGGCTAACGTGATTATCATTGCGGACCGCCATGAGCTGGAAAAAGGCATGGTGATTGCCGGTCAGCGTTTCGACTATGACGAAATCACTGATACTGCAGCAATTGCGTTCACCGCCGACAGGCCGCTGCTGCTCAATCACGACTGGTCCCGGCGCACGCCGTTCCACTACGGCAGCGCCAGTGAACAAAGCGGCGTTTATATTCTGGAGACGCTGGCCCGTGCCGTCGAATTAACCCAGCAGGGTATAACCCAGGGGATCTGCTTCGCGCCGCTGAATAAGCAGGCGATGCACATGGGTGGGCTGAAGCATCGCGATGAGCTGCACTGGTTTGCTGAGCTGCTGAAGTTTGACGACTTCTGCTGTGAGGTTAACGTAGTCGACGACCTGTGGGCGGGACGCGCGACGTCGCACATACCGTTCCGCGATATCGTGAAAAACCTCAGCGTTAACGGCGTGGTGGAGACGATTTCACTGATGGATCGTACGCTGCGACAGGCGGGCATCGCTGCGCCTAAAATTGCGGTGCAGGCGCTTAACCCGCACGGCGGCGAGAATGGCCTGTTTGGCGATGAGGAGCAGACGATTATCCAGCCGGCGATGTCGCAGGCCAGAGCGCTGGGGATTGACGTTTACGGGCCCTACCCGGCGGACACCACCTATAAAGCGGTGGAAACCGGCAAGCTGGATGCGGTGGTATCGATGTACCACGACCAGTTCGCCACGGCGCTAAAAATGCTGGGCTTTGAGCGCGGCGTAACGGTTCAGGGTGGGTTGCCGGTCCCGATTGCCACCGCTAACCACGGCACCGCCTATAACCTGTATGGGCAAAATCTTGCCACGCCCTCGGCGTTTGAGAATGCCTTCCGCCTGCTGGTAAAAATGGCCGGCAGTGCCGCTTAAGATGGCACAGTGATCCCGGCTGACTGCCGGGATCGGTCGGTTTAACGGGATCGGATCGTCGCGGACCCGACCGGAACAACCTCGCCTGAACGCGCCGCGCCAGTAACCGTCTGCAACAGCTAACCAGACGGCGGTGGCGCGGCAGATTCCCGGTTATTCTCTGCCGCGCCGCTGCCTGAAAATCGTTAACTTCGCAGAATGAGGTTAATCACCGATGCGGTTACCCTGCTGATCAATCACGCGCTCTCCGTCCTCTTTACTGAACGCGCCTTGCTGCCGATCCGGCAGAATATCCAGCACCTGCTCAGAAGGACGGCAGAGCCGGGTGCCGCGCGGCGTCACCACGATTGGGCGGTTAATCAGCAGCGGATAAGCCAGCATCGCGTCCAGCAACGCATCATCACTCAGCTGCTGATCCGCCAGCCCCAGCTGCTGGTAGGGCTCGGTATTCTGGCGCAGCAGGGCGCGCACGCTGATGCCCATCTCTGCGATCAGTTTTTTAAGTGTTTCGCGGGTTGGCGGCGTCGCCAGATAAAGGACGATTGCCGGCTCGACCCCGCTGTTGCGGATCAGGGCCAGGGTATTACGCGAAGTGCCGCATTCCGGGTTGTGATAAATAGTGATGTCTTGCATAAAGTATTCTCCATTACGGAACGGCACTGGCACGTTCCGCTTGTCAGCTCAGAAAGAGAGTCGCAGCGCCAGCGCCGTCAGCGTAACCAGCAGCACCGGCAGCGTCATAACGATCCCCACGCGGCAGTAATATCCCCAGCTGATGGTGATGTTTCTCTGCGCCAGAACGTGCAGCCACAGCAGAGTCGCCAGGCTACCGATCGGGGTAATCTTCGGCCCCAGATCGCAGCCGATGATATTGGCGTAGACCATCGCCTCTCTGACTACGCCCTGCGCGCTGCTGCCGTCGATGGAGAGCGCGCCCACCAGCACCGTCGGCATATTGTTCATCAGCGAAGAGAGCAGGGCGGTAAGCAAACCGGTTCCCAGCGTGGCGCCCCAGACGCCATGTTCAGCGAAGCGGTTCAGCACGGCGGAAAGGTAGTCGGTCAGGCCGGCATTTTGCAGGCCATACACCACCAGATACATGCCGAGCGAGAAAATAACGATCTGCCAGGGCGCGCCTTTCAGCACCTTGCCGGTATCAATCACCCGACCACGACGGGCCACGGCCAGCAGGATAGCTGCCGCCACCGCCGCCACCAGGCTGACCGGCACTCCCAGCGGTTCCAGGCCGAAGAAACCGACCAGCAGCAGAATCAAAACCAGCCAGCCAGCGTTAAAGGTGCGGCGATCCCGAATCGCCTCGCCGGGTGACTTCAGCTTGCTCAGGTCATAGCTGTGCGGGATATCCCGCCGGAAAAACCGCAGCAGCATAACCAGAGTGGCAGCAACCGAAGCGAGGTTAACCGGCACCATCACCGCAGCATAGTCACTGAATCCGAGCCGGAAGTAGTCCGCCGTCACGATATTCACCAGGTTTGAGACGATCAGCGGCAGGCTGGCGGTATCGGCAATAAAGCCTGCCGCCATCACAAAGGCCAGCGTTGCGGCGGGGCTGAAACCCAGCGCCAGCAGCATGGCAATCACAATCGGAGTCAGGATCAATGCCGCCCCGTCATTGGCAAACAGCGCAGCGACTGCCGCCCCCAGCAGCACGATCGCTGCGAACAGCCGACGGCCTCTGCCGCCGCCCCAGCGGGAAACGTGCAGCGCGGCCCATTCAAAAAAGCCGGACTCATCCAGCAGCAGGCTGATGATGATCACCGCGATGAAAGTGGCGGTGGCGTTCCAGACGATGTGCCAGACCAGCGGGATATCGGCTATCTGCACCACACCGCTCAGCAACGCCAGGGCGGCACCGAGCGTGGCGCTCCAGCCAATGCTTAATCCTTTGGGTTGCCAGATAACCAGCACCAGGGTGAGGACGAAAATCGCGCTCGCCAGAAACATAGCTTCTCCTGTTGAATAGCGTCACCCGGCCAGCCGGGCTGTAGATACTGAAGCGAAACATATGCGTTATTTCGAATATGTAAGGGCAAAATTTTTAGATGCAGATCGGCTTGCCGTTGGTGGTGGCATTGTCGCGCTCGGCCTGCTGACGAAGCAGTCGAATCTCATCCTGCTGGCTGAGATAAGCCTGCTCGATAATCATGGCGGCCCAGGCAGGCATATGGGGAGACAAACGATAGTGGATCCATTTGCCGTCGCGCCGGTCGATAAGCAGCCCGTGTTCCCGTAATAAAGCCAGATGACGGGATATTTTCGGCTGGGGCTGTTGCAGCGTCGACGCCAGCTCACAGACGCACAGCTCGCCTTTTTCACGCAGTAATAGCACCAGATAAAGTCGGGTTTCGTCAGAAAGGTTTTTGAACAGCTGAAGCGGGGTGATTTGCGACATGATAGCATCCTGTGACCGTAGCCGATCAGTGTCAGACTTTCGCCACGCCGGGTCAATAACATATTTATTTTTTCGAATTTGTTTTTTGATGGCTGGCAGCATGCAGCGGCGGAGGTAATCAGCAGCGCCGTGCTGAAACAGCCTATCGACAGTGCTGCTGGCGTGACAACGCCGGTTACCGCACCCTCCACAACATTAACCGGGCAGCAAGGCGTGGCGCGTCGGCCATCGCTTGCCAGCGGTTGACTGTGTCAGCGTGCTGAAACTGTCAGTACAGGGTGTTTTTCAACCGCTCCGGCAGGGCTTTATCATACGCCTCGCCATCGATCGCTTTACCGGCGATCTGGTTCAGGATACTGCCGGTGCTGGGCAGTTGCTGACGCTCAATCTGTATCGCCGGGTCCCATAATCTGGCGCGGATAATGGCGCGACTGCACTGGAAAAAGACGCTCTCTACCGCAATGCGCAAGACGGTTTTGGGGGATTGATTGTTGACGGCGAAGCGGGCCATCAGCGCTGGATCGCTGCTGATTGTCGCCTTGCCGTTGACCCGCAAGGTCTCGCCAATGCCTGGTATCAGAAACAGCAGCGCCACCCGGTTGTCGTGCAGAATATTGCGCAGGCTATCGATGCGGTTATTGCCTCGTCGGTCGGGCAACAGCAGCGTGCGCTCATCTTCTATTTCAATGAAGCCCGCCGGATCGCCGCGCGGTGACACGTCCAGCCCGTCCGGACCGGAGGTCGCCAGCGCCACAAACGTTGAGGCTTCGATAAACGGGCGATAAGACGGATGAATATGGTCAGTCACCTTGGCCAGTGAAGGTGTTGCCACCGCGCCGTAAATCCGCTCCAGTTCTGCCAGCTCAGTAATCGAGGTTTTCTCTTCAGTCATCTTATCCACTTCCGTTTTAATCGGGGATGTCCGCTACAGATTATGGCTAACGTCGCCGGGTTTCCACACCTCATGCCGGGTCACTCACCTCAACCCGCGGGCGGCGAAAGAGTGTAAGTAAGCGTGAGCGAAGGCTTTAATAAAAACACCGTATTGATATAAAAACAGCGGGACGTGTCAGTTGTTCGCAGAACCACAATAAAAATGTTAAAGGGGATGCCAGATGGTAAAAAAAACCACACCAGAGCAACGGCGTGAATTAGGGGCTTTTTTGATTAGCCGGCGGGCGAGGTTAAATCCGCAGGAATATGGGCTGCCGAAAGGCGCGCGCCGGACGCCCGGCCTACGCCGCGAAGAGGTGGCGATTCTGGCTGGCGTCAGCGTCAGCTGGTATACCTGGCTGGAGCAGGGCCGCGAAATTAAGCCCTCTGCCGACGCGCTGCAGCGAATCGCCAGCGTGCTGAAACTCAACCGGGTCGAATCATCCCACCTTTTTGCGCTGTCGCCCAGGGAACAACCGGTGCCGCGTCAGGCCGATTCGGGGGTGACGGAAGGTCTCGATATGCTGGTCAGGGCCATCGATCCTATTCCGGCTTACGTGCGCAATGCCCGGCTGGATATCCTCGCCTGGAATGACGCGATTGCCGACCTGTTCATCGACTACGGCTCGCTCAAGCCGCACGAACGCAATACGCTGCGGCTGCTTTTTCTCTATCAGCCCTATCGCACCCTGATCCTCGACTGGGAACAGATGGCGCGCGGCATGATCTCGGTTTTTCGCGCCTCCCGGGCGCATGCCCAAAACAAAGCTCCGTTTGATGCGCTGATCAAAGAGCTGTCAGACAACTCACCGGAGTTCCACGAATGGTGGCAGGACACCGACGTGCAGGGCATGAGCGAAGGCAGTAAGCGCCTGATGCACCCGGTTTCCGGACACATCGAATTCACCTACGTGGCGTTAACCCCTGAGGGCAGACCCGACCTGTCACTGGTGACCTATATCCCCCGACACGTAGCCAGTGACTGCCAGTAATAGGATAACAACACGCCTTCCTGGGCTGAAATGAGATGCCTAAGATGGATTTAACGCAGCACAACCGCGCTGCATTTCATCTCTCAGGAGGCAGTCAATATGTCATCTCAATCAGCCCGACCCGATTCAGTTTCCGCTCCGCTGGCGGTATCACGCAATCCCGCCACCGATGAGCTGATCGCCACCTATGCCGGCCAGACGGCGCAACAGATAGAGCAGCTGCTGGAGCAGAATGCAGCAGCATTTCGCATCTGGCGGGCCACTCCGCTGCGTGAGCGGGTGGCGGCTTACCGTCGCCTCGCAGTGGTGCTACGTCAGCGTTCTGACAACCTGTCGGCCTTGATCAGCGCAGAAATGGGCAAAACCCTGAAGGCTGCCCGGGCAGAAGTAGAGAAGTGCGCCGTCACCCTTGAATGGCTGGCGGAAAATGGTCCGGCGGTGCTGGCCGACGAACCGGTGGCTGTTGATAACGACGATCGGGTGTATGTCTCCTGGTTGCCGATTGGCACCGTACTGGCGGTGATGCCGTGGAACTTCCCGTTATGGCAGGTTATTCGCGCGTCAGGTCCGATTATGCTCTCCGGCAATGGCTTCATCCTGAAGCACGCCCCGAACGTTATCGGCTCTGCTTATGCCCTGCAGGACGCTTATGAAGCCGCCGGTTTCCCGGTGGGGTTATTCACTAATTTGATTGCTGACAATGACACCGTTGCGCGGGTCATTGAAGACGATCGTGTGGCGGCGGTCACCTTAACCGGCAGCCTGCGTGCCGGTTCAGCGGTGGCGGCCATCGCCGGTAAGGCACTGAAAAAAAGTCTGCTTGAGCTGGGCGGTTCGGATGCCTTTATTGTGCTGGCCGATGCCAATATCGACCTGGCGGTGAAGGCAGCCGTTGAGGCCCGCTTCCAGAACGCCGGGCAGGTCTGTCTGGCCGCCAAGCGGTTCATTCTGGAAGCCCCGATTGCCAGCGAGTTTACCCAAAAGTTTGTTAAAGCGGTCAGCGCGTTGAAAGTGGGCGATCCGCTCGATCCGCAGACCGATATCGGGCCGATGGCCAGAAAAGATCTGCGCGATGAACTGCATCATCAGGTTGAACGCACCCTGTCGGCCGGTGCCACGCTGCTGCTGGGCGGAACAAAGCTGGCGGGAAGCGGCAATTTTTATGCGCCGACGGTGCTGGGGAATGTGGTGCCAGGTATGGCGGCCTTTGATGAAGAGACCTTTGGTCCGGTCGCCGCCATCAGCGTGGCGGAAAATGCTGAGCACGCCATTGAACTGGCGAACCAGAGTGATTACGGGCTGGGCGGCAATCTCTGGACCGGTGACGTGACGCGTGGACAGCGGCTGGCGCGCCGGATGGAAACCGGCGGCGTATTCATCAATGGTTTCTCCGCCACCAATGCCCGCATCCCGGTCGGTGGAGTGAAAAAGAGTGGCTACGGTCGCGAACTCTCCCATTTCGGCCTGCGGGAATTTACCAATGCGCAGGCAGTCTGGGCTAAACAGCCGGTCTGAGCCGGGACGCGTCGGTTACGGCAGCTAACGGCCTGCTGGCCGTTATTGCCGCCCGATCCGGCGCGCGTTGCAGATTATTTAAATTAAACAATACGCTGGCGATGACCCGCTCCGGCAGGACGCGTTACGCCGCAGAATCGCATTCAAAACTGATAAGGTGAATCACATGTTTAAAAAATCAATGGCTTCAATCGCGTTAGGTCTGGTTATGTCGGTGTATGCAGCGTCCTCTCTGGCGGAGCCGGTAAAAAATATTGTGCTGGTCCACGGGGCTTTCGTTGATGGTTCTGGCTGGAATCCGATCGCTAAAATACTGGGCAAAGCGGGATACAAGGTTTCGATTGTGCAGGAACCGCAAACCTCACTGGCGGATGACGTCGCTGCGACCCAGCGCGTGCTGAAAATGCAGAGCGGGAAAACCCTGCTGGTGGGCCACAGCTACGGCGGGATGATTATCAGCGAGGCGGGTAACGATCCTTCGGTGGCGGGGCTGGTGTATATCGCGGCGATGGAACCGGATGAAGGTGACTCGTTACTGAGCCTGGCGAAAAAATATCCGCCTGCTGCGCACTCTATCGCGGAAACTGACGATCACTTTCTCTATCTGAAACCTGAATCGTTCCACGCTGACTTTGCCGCGGATTTACCGGTAAAAGAAACCGATCTGCTGGCGCGTTCCCAGGTGATGCCAGCCGTCGCGGCGTTTAATGCACCTGCAGGCAAACCGGCATGGAAAACCAAACCAAGCTGGGCGGTGGTCGCCAGCACCGATCGGGCGATCAATCCTGAACTGGAGCGCTTCATGGCTAAGCGGGCTAACAGCAAGGTGACTGAACTGAAAGGGAACCACGCCATTTACGCGTCACAGCCGCAAAAAATCGCCGCCATCATCGAAGGCGCAGCAAAATCATTAAACTAACCTGCCATCACCAGCAGAAGCAGCGATCGGTCTGCTTCTGCTGTGCAGTTATCCGCGTCGTTCTCTGACCTTACCCGCTGTTGCCTGACACCGCCGGTGTTGCCAGCAGAGAGCTAACGGCTTATCCCGCGCAGTCGCTCCCGGCCCAGATAGCGGGTTTTCGGTGATGCCATGGAAACGCGCGCTCCAGCTGACCTGCCAGTTTCAGTAACACCGCCTCCTGATTAAAACCGGCTATAAATTGCATGCCAACAGGCAGCTGATTTGCCGGACTGAATCCCAGCGGGACCGACATCGCCGGCGTGCCACAGACGTTAGCCAGCGCGGTAAACGGCGAATGATCAAACACGTGATGCATCCAGCCGCGCCCATCCAGCTGATGCTGTTGCTGATTGTACTCACCCAGCCGCGTCGGTAACGCTGGCAGTACCGGCGTCAGCAGCAGGTCGTACTGCTGATAAAACTGCGCCATCTTCTGCGTGACGCTGTTACGCATCTGCATCGCCGCGATGAAATCCGTTGCCGTCAGGCTATGGCCCAGTTGCCACAGCGCCAGATTGGCTGGCTCCAGCGTTTCGTGGTTGACCGGTCTGTTCATCGCGGCCGCCAGTGCATCTATCCAGGCGGCGGTATTTGCCGCCCAGAAGCGGCTGTTCATTTCAACAAACGACTCCCAGCTGCCGATTTCCAGCGAAACCTCTTCAACCTGATGGCCCAGCGAAACAAGCTGTGCGACGGTCTGTTCCAGTGCGCCAGCGACTTCCGGCGCAGTGCGGGCGCCATTCAGCGGATGCGTCATGACACCGATTTTTAGCCGGCCGGGATCCTGAGTGACGCAGGCGCGCAGGCTTTGCGCGGAGGCGGGAATGGTGAAGGGATCGCCGGCCTGGTTGCCCTGAAGCGCATCCAGTAACGCCGCGTTATCTCTCACCGTGCGGCTGAGAAAGCCATGCACTGCAAGCCCGGACCAGACTTCATCAACATCCGGCCCCATGCTGAAGCGGCCACGGCTCGGTTTTAAGCCAAACAATCCGTTTGCTGAAGCCGGAACCCGAATCGATCCTCCGCCGTCGGTGGCATGCGCTGCTGGCACCATACCGGCCGCCACTGCCGCCGCCGAGCCGCCGCTTGAGCCGCCCGCACTGTAGGCCGGATTCCAGGGCGTAGCGGTTTCCCCCTGAAAACGCGATTCGGTGGTGGTGCTGGTGGCAAGTTCCGGGGTGGTGGTACGTCCCAGTAACAGCAGACCGGCCTGGCGCATGCGGTGCGCGAGGTTTGAATCGTGAGGCGAAACGTGACCGGCCGCCAGACGGCTGCCCAGTTCGTTACCGCGACCTTTAACGGAAATACCCAGATCCTTGACCAGCATCGGCACTCCCTGAAACGGACCGTGCGGCTGGCTCTCTTCCTGCTGCCAGATTTCAATCACGGCATTGACCTCAGCGTTAACCTTATTGATGGCGTTAATCGCGGCGGCTTTGACTTCTGCGGGCGTGACGTCGCCCTGGTTAATCAGCTCAGCGAGGCCAGTAGCATCGCAGGCGGTGTATTCTGAAAGTTTCATAAGGGTCCGGTTAGTGGCTGACAAGACGAACAGCGACTGTGCGTGTATACTGTTTAGTATCGAGTGATACCGATCGGTATCGTAGTATACTAATTAGTATCGTTGCAAGGAGTGAAGAGTGACGAGAGAGATCCAACCGCGATTGCCGCCGCGAGAACGCATTCTTCAGGCTGCTGAAAAGCTTTTCTATCAGGAAGGCATTAACCGGGTGACGGTAGATGCGATAGCAGAACAGGCAGAATCGACTAAGATGACGCTCTATCGCCACTTTGCCTCTAAAGAAGTGCTGGTTCTGACGTGGATAGGACGATTGATTGAAGATTACAGTCAGATCTTTGATCGGCTTGCTGAGCAGTTTCCTGACAATCCGGCCGCGCGGATTAAGGGATTTGGCGAGTTTATCGCCGCCAATCTCAGCGGGACGCTGAAGCGTGGCTGTCCGTTTACTAACACCCTGGCGGAAACAACCGGGCATTATGCTGAGGTCAGGGCGCTGATATTTGCCCATAAGCAGCGGCAATTTCACCGGCTGGTGGCGCTTTGTCGCGAAGCCGGTGCCAGTCAACCGGAAACAGCGGCCAAAGAGATCACCCTGATGCTTGAGGGACTGCAGGTGGTGGCTCAGAATGCAGGATTCGACGGCGCGGCTGAGTTTGTGCTTGAGAAGTTAAACGCGATGGTAAAAGCATTCTGATAATCAAGGAGACAGTGATGCGTGCAGCAATAACCACAGTCACATCGACAGAAATTTATCGAAACCGCTGGATGACGCTCAAAGAAGATCAAATTCTGCGGGCTGACGGCAGCCAGGGCATCTATTCGGTGATTGAGAAAGACGATTTTGTCGTCATCGTTGCGGTGCAGGATGATGAAATCTATCTGGTCGAACAGTACCGTTATCCGCTGGGGAAGCGCACGCTGGAGTTGCCCCAGGGAAGCTGGGAGCACGCGCCAGATGCCGCCCCGGCGTCAATTGCTGCTGGCGAATTGCGTGAAGAGACCGGTCTGGTGGCGGGAAAGCTGGACTATGTCGGCTACCAGAAACTGGCACAGGGGTACTCTTCTCAGGGTTACCATATTTTTCTGGCGACAGAACTCAAGTTTGAGGGGCAACAGCTCGAACAGGAAGAGCAGGATCTGCAGGTAAAAAGCATCAAAATAGCCGCATTCAGGCAAATGATCCTCGAGGGAGAGATATCTGACGCTACCTCGGTGACCGCCTTTCTGTTGACCTCGGCAAAAAACCTGCTCAGCAGTTAGCCAGACCGCAGGCAGGCGGGCAAAACAGACCCTTTCGCCGCCTGCTGAAGACGATGCTAAGGCCTCTTCACCTGAGTCAGATTAGCGGGTGTCAGCGACAAAATATTCCCGCTAGCCTCTGGTGATTAATGGCGCATTAACGGTTGTTGCGGTGGGTTAATACCACGCAGCGGCAGCCCGGTAGTCTGACATCTCTGCTGAGCGAAGAAAGCAGCAACTGTAAGGTGTCAGCACCTCCTTAACCGAATGCCGGCTTCACGGGCTGGCGTAGTTTCCCGACCGGCAGGCCCCAGTGAGTTACCCTTCAGGTCATTAAGCGTAGTACCATATTAAAGTGCATGACGCCTTGCTATCCTGTTGAATGGTCAGGCTAGCGGTTTTTTATTCATATTTAATGCTGGGCTTACCAGCGAATCCTCAAACGGTTGGCTTATAATTAATCAGCTTACATGCGGCCACATTTAATTTTTTATATCGCTTCGCTTAATTTCTGAATAATATTCAGGCGATGGCTTTTTATTCGCCAGAATTCGATGTTAAACGAAAGTTAAATAAAATTATTCCTGATTATTCAATTTGGTTAAAATGTGATGCTGATCACATATTTCACATTTCAGAAATTTATACCTTTGGTGAAATTACTGTACAGTTTTATAAATTAAATAATTGAAATGTAATTAAATTTAATTTTGCTAAGACAGTTTTAGCCAAAAAGCCAAACGGCAAAATGACTTTATTTGATTAAATATTTTTCTTGAAAATAATCGCTTCAGTTTTAATATTTAAATTGTTCTGGTGGGGTGTTTGTTTATTTGTGTACATTCAGTTGAGGTGAAATTATGCAACAACAAAAACGGCGTGGTGGATCGGGTAATTTTGCCGAAAATCCGGAGCGGGCGCGCGAGGCGGGACGCAAAGGCGGACAGATAAGTAGCGGAAACTTCAAGAATAATCCGGAGCGTGCGGTTGAGGCGGGTCGACTAGGGGGTAAAGTGAGCCGCAGGCCGCCTGCGGAAAAAGCCGCCGGATAAAGTCTCAGATCGAAAATCCTGATGCTGTAATTTTAAGCGTTAATTTAACGAGATTAAGATAAACCATGCCCGGAAATTCTGGGTCAGGCTTTCCTTATACCTGGCAAGAGAGCAGTGGCAATTATTTTATCGTGCTGGGGCCGGTATGCGAGATAATAATAGCGAACTGCTGGAACACTTTCTGAATAGAATGAACCTTAACGACGAGGATGCCGCACACGCGCTGGTGGTGGGGGTGCTTGTTTGTGAGTTGATGCGCTCGGGTGAAGCCATTAACCGGAAGACGCTGTGTTGTAAATTAGTCAGACAGCTTGAGCTCTGTCAGTCAATGGAGGAAGAACGCACCTATTACCGGACACTTCGCCTGCTTTTTGGCCGGCAGTAACGTTAGCGGCCCAGGAGAACTGTTTTCAGATAATGATCTTATTTCCTGAAAAGGGAGTCAGGAAAGATCCACGCTTCCTTTGGTGGAAGAAATCGTGATGTGATTTTTACGCCATTGTTAGCGTTCAGCCCGTATTGACGGGCTTTTTTATTCCGACAGCTGACAGATTGATCCTCCGGCTGTTATTTACCGTTTCGGACGATGAAGGCTGGCGATTCTCAGGTGATGTTCAGCTTACTGTTCAGCGTAAAGTCTGAAAGCGGGTCAGATAACGGCTACGCAGGCATCCGGGTGACCCGAATGCCTGCCCGCAGGGTGAAAGCGCGTTAACGGATTTTGCCGTATTGTTCGTCAGTGACATGTTCCAGCCACTCGACGACTTTTCCTTCTTCATTTTCCTGGATAGCGATATGCGTCATGGCCGTGGTTGCACTCGCGCCATGCCAGTGTTTTTCAAACGGGGGGATCCAGACCACATCACCGGGCTTAATTTCCCGTGCGGTTTCGCCCCAGGTCTGAACATAGCCGGAACCTGCCGTGACGATCAGTGTCTGACCGCGCGGATGGGTGTGCCAGGCCGTCCGTGCACCGGGCTCAAAGGTTACGGCACCGCCACTGGCGCGGGCAAATTCGTTGGCCGGAAACAGCGGATCGATACGCACGGTACCGGTAAACCACTCTTCCGGACCGACCATTGAAGGCTGAGAGCCACATTTGAAAATATCAGTCATTTTATTGTTCCTTACTGATTCAGGGTGAGTAATGTTTGTTGTATCGGCTGCTGCATCAGGGGGCAGCGGATTTACTGCACGGTATAGCCACCGTCAACGGCCAGTGCATGGCCGACCACAAAGCTGGCACCCGGACTGCACAGCCACAGCACGGCTGCTGCCACTTCCTCCGGCAGGCCGAGACGACCAATCGGTTGTAGCTTCAGCAATTCATCCATCGCTTCGGGCTCTTTTTCCAGCATCTTCCCGACCATTGGCGTGCTGATGATGCCCGGACAGACCGCGTTAATCGTAATGCCGCGCGCGGCGTATTCCAGTGCCGCACTTTTGGTCAGACCCAGCACACCATGTTTGGAAGCGTGATACACACCGCGGCCGGCAATACCGACCAGTCCGCCGAGAGAGGAACAGTTAACGATGGCACCCGATTCCTGAATGCGCATCTGCTGAAGTTCATATTTCATACAGTTCCAGATGCCACGCAGATTCACCGCATTAACCCGATCGAACTCCTCTCCACTGGCATCGGCTGTTTCAGCCACCGGGCTTTGAATTCCGGCATTGTTATAAGCCGCATCGAGTCGGCCAAAAGCCGTCACCGCCTGGTCGACCACATTTTTAACCTGTGCCTCATCGGTCACGTCGCACACTACTTCAAGCAGGGGATAACCTTTATCACGTAGCGACTCTGCCGCCTGTGATAAGGCCTGCGGATTAAAATCAGCCATAACCACTGCCGCACCCGCTTCACAGAAAGCGCGGGCGGTGGCAAAACCCATTCCGGAGGCTGCGCCGGTTACCAGCGCAACTTTTCCGCGATAGTCATAATTAATCATCTTAGTCCCGGATAGTGATCAGAATCAGAGTGAGTAGCCTGGTTTTTTATAGAGCCTCGCCAGGCTGGGCAAAATAATCGGATCGTAAACTTCTGCTTTCCAGTTAGCCGCACTGACGCGGGTGAGCGTCAGGGAGATCGCGGCCTCATTGATATTCAAATGACGTATCAGTACCGCACACAGATCTTCAACCATGGCGTCAATTTCTGTCTCCGTCATTTGCTGCGGATTAAACGTCAGGCTTAAATGCGGCATCGCTGATCCTTAATGATTTTGTTAAACAGGGGAACAGTGACGCCTGTTCCGCTAAAAGAGTCTGGGCTGAGAACGCTGCGCAGTGAAGCGCGCTGTCGGAAATAAGCTTATGAGTGCTATTCATCAATAACGGCAACGGCATGCGCGGCAGGTGTATTATCGGCGTGGCGGGGTGGCGTAATCACCCCGGTCAGCTGAGGCAGTCCGCCCGGCCGGCGCTGGATAGCGCTATTGAGAATGACAACCGGCGGCCAGGGCGGCGACTAATCTGCGGAAACAACTCTGCGGAAACAACCTCAGGCTTTGCCGCGGTATCTGACCGCATCGACAAAGGCCACGAAGGCAGAGGAGGTATGGCGGCGGTTGGGATAGTAGAGATGAAAACCTTCAAAGGTCGGGCTCCAGTCGGCCAGCACTTCAATCAGCGTGCCGTTTTCGATGTGCGGTTTGGCCATCGCTTCCGGCACATAGGCCAGACCGATACCATCCAGCGCGCCATTCAGCACGTGTACGATGCTATTGGAGATGAGCGGTCCGTTGACCCGGATATTCAGTTTGCGTCCCGCTTTTTCAAACTCCCAGGCATAAACACTGCCGGCAGGCGAATGGCGGATATTAATACAACGATGCTGGGCCAGATCCTGTGGAATAACCGGTAACGGGTGGGCGTTAAAATAGCCGGGTGTCCCTACCACCGAAAGGCGCCAGTCTGGCCCCATGCGAACCGCGATCATATCTTTACTGATTGATTCGCCCAGCCTGATGCCGGCATCAAACCGTTCTGACACGATATTAGTGAAGCCATAATCAATCGAGATTTCTACGCTGATATCGGGATATTTCTCCAGAAACGCCGGCAGCATCGGACGTAATAACCCTTCGGCGGCATCGTCTGAACAGGTAATACGAATATTGCCGGCTGGCGTATTACGTAATTCACCGATGCGCTCAATTTCATGATTGATCTGCTCAAATAGCGGGGCGACAGATTTCAGTAAGCGTTCTCCGGCCTCGGTAGGCGCGACGTTACGCGTGGTGCGCGCCAGCAGGCGAACCCCGACCCGCTCTTCCAGATTACGGATGGTGTGGCTTAAAGCCGACGGGCTGACGCCCAGACCCGCCGCCGCTTTGGTAAAACTCTTCTCGCGCGCAACAGCAATAAATGCCTGTATATCATTCATCGGTTCAGTCCTTTATTTGTGAGTTATATTCACAAGCAGATGCAGATTATCCGATCTAATCAGCCACCACCATCGCCTTTATGATTAACCCGACGGTAGCGATGGCGAATTAACAGCGGGCTATCCATACCTATGTCGGCAGAGCGCGGGAATAAGCGCCACCAGGCCGCGCTATTTGTGAATTGAATTCATCAGGGCATTCAGACCAGCGCTATTAATCCTGCGCTTAATTTTTGTCAGGATAATCTGCCCGCTTAATCATGTTATTCATCTTTTTCTCTGCTGCCGTCTTTTGTTGCGCGTTGGGCTAAATGCGTCTTAGCGATTAATTGACTTCCGGGCAATGTCACCCCTCTGGAGCGGAAAACCTATGGAACTGCACGTTAATAATCAAACCTATCAAACCGATGCCGAGGCGGATACGCCGTTGTTGTGGGTGATTCGCGACGATTTGGGGATGACCGGCACCAAATATGGCTGCGGCCTGGCGCAATGCGGCGCCTGTTCGGTATTGGTGGATGGCCAGATCGTCCGATCCTGCGTGACGCCGGTAGAGAAGGTCGCCGGTAAACAGATCACCACCATTGAAGCCATTGAGGACGATGAAGTGGGCCGGCGGGTGGTGGACGCCTGGGTCAATCTTCAGGTGCCCCAGTGCGGCTACTGCCAGTCGGGGCAGGTGATGGCGGCAACGGCACTGTTAAAACAGACCCGCCAGCCAACGGATGAGCAGATTGCCGCAGCGATGATCAACCTGTGCCGCTGCGGCACCTATAACGCGATCAACGCTGCCGTCCATCGGCTGGCCGCTGAAGGAGAGAAAGCATGAGCCGCCGCATGCCTGATACCAGGACGTTTGGCGAACAGCCGGTCAATCTCTCCCGGCGTCGTTTTCTGATTTCGGGTAGCGGTCTGGCGGGCGCGCTGGTGCTGGGCGTCGGGCTGCCGGTCGGACAGAGCCGTGCACAGTCCGCCGCGGCCGCAATGCCAGCCGGTACCCGGGTACCGGCCTTTCTGGAAATACGCGCGGACAGCTCAGTGAAATTTCTGTCGCCCTTTATTGAAGGCGGGCAGGGGATTTTCACCGCCATGGCGCAGATTGTCGGTGAAGAACTGGACGCCGATCCGGCATCCTTCGTGGTGGAGAACGCGCCGCCAGGTTCGCAATATCAGGTAATGGATAACGGGATGCGCATCACCGGCGGAAGCCAGTCGGTGCGGACCAGCTATACCACCATGCGACGGCTCGGCGCGCTGGCACGACAGATGCTGATCGAGGCCGCTGCCGCTGAACTGGCGGTGCCGGTGACCAGCCTGCACACTGAGCCGGGACGGGTGATCCATGGCGAATCAGGGCGCTCATTACGCTATGGCGAACTGGCTGCGCGGGCGCGTGAGCTGCCGGTACCCTCAGTCGATTCGGTCAGCCTGAAAGATCCCGATCACTTTCGCTGGATTGGTAAGCCGGTTCAGCGACTGGATATGCATGAAAAATCGACCGGCAAGGCGATTTACACCATCGACTGCCGGGTGGATAACATGCTGCACGCGGCCGTACAGCACGCGCCGCGACTCGGTCTGACGGTGGGTACGCTGCGCAATGCCGCACAGGTCAGCGCGATGAAAGGCGTGCATTCGGTTCATCAACTGCCCGGCGCCGTCGCGGTGGTGGCCGAACGCTGGTGGCAGGCGAAACGTGCGGTTGAAACGCTGCAGGTTGAGTGGCTGGAGCCAGAGACGCCAGACGGCAGCTATATGCCCGCTGACTTCTCCTCTGATGCGTTCGCCGCCGTGCTGGCTCAGCAGCCTGGCGACGGGGAAAACGCTGAGGTTCGTGGCGACCTTCAGCACGGACTGGCTGAGGCGAAGAGCACCTTTAGCGCCCACTACCAGAGCCAGTATCTTAACCACGCCCAGCTTGAGCCGCCGTCCGCGCTGGCACGTTTTAATTCCGACGGCTCGCTGGAGTTGTGGATCCCCAATCAGGCACCGGAAATGTTCCAGGCCGACGTGGCTAAGCGTACCGGCCTCAGCCCGGATAAGATCATTATCCATTCCCCGCTGCTGGGCGGATTTTTTGGCCGTCACTTCCTCTATGAGTCCGCGATGGTCTGGCCACAAGCCGTCCAGCTGGCCAGGGCGGTCGGGCGACCCGTCAAACTGATCTGGAGTCGTGAAGAGGAGTTCCTGCGCGATACCCATCGCCCGATGGCCGCGGTGCGGTTTCGTGCCGGACTGGATGCCGACGGCTACCCGCTGGCGCTGGAGGCGGTCAGCATCTGTGAAGGGCCGACCGAGGGGCTGGCCGGTCAGCACGGCGACACGCTGGATCCTACCGCGGTGGAAGGGTTATCGGGCAAAGCCTACGCCATTCCGCACGTTCGTATCGCGCAGATTTATCATAAAGGCCCGGTGCGGCTGGGTTACTGGCGATCGGTCGGCAATTCGATGAATGACTTTTTCTATGAATGCTTCCTCGATGAAATTGCCGAGCGGGGCAGGCTCGATCCGATGGCGCTCAGGCTGCATCTGCTGCAGGGCAATGCGCGTCTGACCACGCTGTTGCAGACGGTGGCCGATCTTTCCGGCGGCTGGCAACCCGGCCCGTATACCGCCGCGGACGGCAGCCGTCGGGCGCGGGGCGTGGCGATGGCGTCACCGTTCGGAACCGAGGCCGCCGCAATCGCCGAGGTCTCTATCGAAAACGGTGAAGTCAGAGTGCACCAGATTTGGCAAGCAATCGATCCGGGTAGCATCGTGAATCCGGCGATCGTCGAGGCGCAGGTCAACGGCGCCGTGGCGCTCGGGCTCTCTCAGGTGCTGATCGAAGAGAGCGTTTATCAGCACGGACAACCGGTGGCGCGTAACTTTGATATGTATCCGATTTTGCCTCCGTCGCGTATGGCGAAGGTGCAGGTCCGCATTGTCGAGAGCGGGGCAAAAATGGGCGGAATCGGTGAGCCGCCGCTGCCGGCGGTTCCGCCTGCCGTCGTCAATGCGGTCTCACGTCTGACCGGTGAGCGGGTGCGTAGCATGCCGCTGTCCCGGATTACCTTCAGCTGAGCTACATCGTAAAGGGAATGCACTATGAAACATAAAAAGCTCAGCCTGACATTGCTGGCAGCCGTCGTAGCCGCCAGCGCGACTGCTCTCTGGCTGTTTAAAACCCCGGACTCGCCGTTTGACCGTGCCAGTCCGGCAACGTCAGCGCCATCTGCCGATCTGATCCAGCGCGGCGAATATGTCGCCCGGCTCAGCGACTGTGTTGCCTGTCACAGTACGCCAGGCAGCGCACCGTTCAGCGGCGGGCTGGCGATGGCCACGCCGGTCGGCAAAATCTACACCACCAACATTACGCCGGATGATGACAGCGGTATCGGACGCTATTCGCTGGCCGATTTTGATCGCGCGGTGCGTCACGGCGTGGCACGCGACGGGCATCGTCTCTATCCGGCTATGCCGTTTCCCTCCTATCAAAAACTCTCCGATCAGGATATCGCCGCGCTCTATGCCTTTATGATGCACGGCGTGAAGCCCGCATCCCGTGCCAATACGCCGTCCGATATCCCCTGGCCGCTCAATATGCGCTGGCCGCTGGCGTTATGGCGCGCGGCTTTCGCGGCGGGTGAGCCATGGCGGGAGAACGATGAGCAGAGTGCGGCCTGGAATCGCGGCGCTTATCTGGTGGAGGGGCCGGGCCACTGTGGCAGTTGCCACACCCCGCGCGGGCTGGCGTTTAATGAAAAAGCGCTGGATGCCAGCAGCCCGGATTATCTTGCCGGAGCCTTACTGGATGGCTGGTATGCCCCCAGCCTGCGCAATGATGCCAACAGCGGATTCAGTCGCTGGAGCGAAGACGATGTGGTGACCTTCCTGAAGACCGGCCGCAATCAGCACGGCGTGGTGTTCGGTTCGATGACCGACGCATTCAACAACTCAACCCAGTTTATGCACGATAGCGACCTGCAGGCGATTGCGCACTATCTCAAGTCTCTGCCGCCCGGCAGTAACAACGCCGGCCCGCGCTGGCAATACCCGTCACAGACCAGCCAGCCCGCGCACAACGATCAGCCCGGCAGTCAGATCTACACCGCGCGATGCAGCAGTTGCCACGGTGCGGATGGTCGCGGCCAGGCACCGTGGATCCCACCACTGGCGGGCGCGAGCTCAATGCAGGTCGATCCCGCTTCGGCGATTAACGTGGTGCTCAACGGCTCGGCGCGGGTGGTGTCGCAGGGGATACCCGATGCCTACCGGATGCCGCCTTATCGTAAACAGCTCAGCGATCGGCAGACGGCGGAGGTGCTGAATTTCATTCGCAGCGCGTGGGGCAATCAGGGTGAAAAAACCGACGCCGGGGCGGTGAAGGTGATGCGCGAAAAAACCGATCCCGCCAGCAGCGAGGTGATTATTTTACAGATGCGCTAAGCCGGCAGGTTGCGGTTGCGGTTGCCGGGTTGCTGTTACCGATCGGGCAACCGCGATCGCCTGGTCGGCGTATTGATGAATTTAACTCACAATTTCATCTCGTTTACCGCTATTAATTAAACTATTCCTTCCGGGATAAGATCGCGGCATTGTCTGATTAGCAGGAATGAAAATGTCTTCAGTAAACCTTAATGCGCCGGGTGCGCAGTCACATCATGCTGCCTGGGGCGCGGTGTTCTCAATGGCGCTGGGCGTGGTGGTTTTGATCGCCTCAGAATTTATGCCGGTCAGCCTGCTGACCCCGATCGCCAGCGATCTCAGCATCAGTCAGGGGCAGGCGGGACAGGCGATCTCGATCAGCGGTTTGTTTGCGGTGCTCACCAGCCTACTCAACACGCCACTCACCGGGCAGCTGGATCGTAAAAAGGTGCTGGTGACCTTTACGCTGCTGCTGACCCTCTCCGGTCTGGTGGTGACGTTTGCGGTTAACGGCATCATGTTTATGCTGGGACGCGCGCTGCTGGGCGTTGCCATCGGCGGATTCTGGTCAATGTCTACCGCCACGGTGATGCGGCTGGTGCCACGTCACGCGGTGGCTAAAGGGCTGGCGCTGATCAACGGTGGTAATGCGCTGGCGGCCACCGTTGCGGCACCACTCGGCAGTTTTCTCGGCCAGTATATCGGCTGGCGCGGGGTGTTCTTTATGGTGGTGCCGCTCGCTATCCTGGCGTTCATCTGGCAATGGCGCAGCATTCCTTCACTCTCCGGCTCCGCGACTAAAAATAGCGCCTCGCCGCTGCGGTTACTGAAACATCCGCATGTGGCACTGGGAATGACCGGGATAATGTTCCTGTTTATGGGCCAGTTCAGCATCTTTACCTATCTTCGTCCCTTCATGGAATCGGTAACCGGTGCCAGCGTCGACGCCCTCTCTTTTATCCTGCTGCTGCTGGGCGCTGCCGGTCTGGTCGGGACCTGGTTGATCGGCCGGTTACTGGCGCATCGGTTGTTTATCTGGCTGGTGCTGATCCCGCTGGCGATGGCGCTGATCGGCGGGCTGCTGATTGTTGAAGGCGGCTCACTGTGGGGCACCGGTCTGCTGCTGGCGCTGTGGGGACTGATTGCCACGCCTGCGCCTGTCGCCTGGGGATTGTGGCTCAGCCGGGCGCTGCCGCAAGAGGCTGAAGCGGGCGGCGGCTTAATGGTGGCGGTGATTCAGATGGCCATTACCCTGGGCGCGAGCGTTGGCGGTGAGCTGTTCGACGCTGCCGGCTGGTGGAGCCCGTTTGCCTTTGGCGTGGTGGTTCTGCTCTGTTCGGCGCTGTTTGCGCTACTGGCCGCTCGCTATGGCCTGGCGAGTCAGGCGCAGGAGCAACATGCGTAGCCCTGATCTGCAGATACTGCAGACCGCCCGGCGCTGGGCCGAAACCTCAGCGATCTGGCTGTGCACCGTGCTGCACACCTACGGTTCATCGCCCCGTCCGCCGGGCGCAATGATGGTGATTACCGCGGATGGCCGCTATAGCGGATCGCTGTCGGGTGGCTGCATTGAAGAAAGCTTCATTGCGCGCATCCGTGATGGGGATTTTTCTGCGGCGAGCCAGCGGGTGCGGTATGGTGAAGGCGGCTATGCCCCCGACAGGGCGCTGCCGTGCGGAGGCGTGCTGGATATTCTGGTTGAAAAACGCCAGCCGGGAAGCGAGACCCTCACTTATCTGTCGAAGATGATCGAAGCACTGAACAGCGCCAGCGCGCTGACCAAAAAAGTGACGCTGCCTGCCGCCTGCCATTCACTTGAACCCGCCCCGTATATCCGGCGCACCCGGGTGACGCTTGACCACCAGCAGATCGAACTGACCCTGTGCGCGCCTGCGCGGGTGATCATTGCCGGTCTCTCCAGCGTGGCGGTGTACTGCGCTAATTTCGCCGTGGCGCTCGGCTTTGAAACCGTCGTTTGTGAGCATCGTGACGAGGTGATGAACAGCCTGGCTGCGGAGGTGAATGACGGGGTGGTATGGATTAACCAGTTTCCGGCGGCCTGGCTGGAGCGCGAAGGCTGTCATTCCGGCACCGCCATTCTGTCGTTAACCCACGATCCCCGCATCGACGATCTCACCATGATGGAAGCCGTTAACCTGCCAGCCTTCTACCTCGGCGTGATGGGATCTCAGCGCAACAGCCTTAATCGTAAAGCGCGGCTGGCGCGACTGGCAGAGATGAGTTCCGAACAGCTTAACCGTATCCACGCCCCGGTGGGGCTGGAAATTGGCAGTAAAACCCCGGCGGAAATAGCTCTGTCGATCATGGCCGATGTGGTTCGCTACAAAAATGGTGCGGCAGCCGGGCAGGAGTTCTGCCCGGCATCGTTTAACGCCAACGGTATCCGGCAGAACATTTAATCGCTGTCATTATCCTCAACCTCTCTCCCTCAACTCGTAAGGAGCCCTATGAAAAAAGTTACCCTTGTTGCGCTGGCACTGGCGCTGACCGCCTCCGCCGTCTCCGCTCAGGAAACGGCTTCCAGCATCCGCTTATCTCATAGTGGTGATCAACCTTCCGTGAAGGGACCAGCAGACTATTTCACCGGTGCAGTGCGTATTGATGCGCCTTTTCAGGCTACTGCACCGGCACGGACCGGTGGCGCGACGGTGACGTTTGAGCCGTCTGCCCGCACCGCATGGCATACCCATCCGCTCGGTCAGACACTGATTGTCACGGCGGGCGTGGGTCGGGTGCAGGAATGGGGAGGACCGGTTCGTGAGATCCGACCGGGCGATATTGTCTGGATCCCGGCCGGCGTTAAACACTGGCACGGTGCCGCTGCGCAAAACAGCCTGTCCCATATCGCTATCGCAGAAGCGCTGGACGGCAAGGTAGTTGACTGGATGGAAAAGGTCAGCGATCGGCAATATGCCGCGGCTGAAAAATCGTAAGGACCGAATGATGAAAACCTTAAATGCCGCACTGATGCTCTGCATGGCACTGGCCCCGTCCGTGGGGCAGGCAGACGCCATGCCCGATACAGAACGCAAAAAAATAGCAGCTCAAATGCAGAAACAAACCCAGCCACTGTCGTTACAACAGAAAAACATAGCCAGCATTGCCGCCTATGCGGCCATCGGTGATGTAACCGGACTGAACGCGGCGTTGAATCGCGGTCTGGACGCTGGCCTGACCCTGAGCGACTGTCGCGAAATACTGGTCCAGCTGTATGCCTATGCTGGCTTCCCACGCAGTCTGAATGCGCTGGGCGAGTTGATGAAAGTGACCGAAAGCCGACGGCTGGCGGGAAAACAGGATCGGCTGGGGCAACAGCCTGGCCCGCTTCCTGCGCCAGAGGCGATGGCGGCCGCCGGTAAACGCAACCAGACCGCGCTGGTCGGCAGCCCGGTGAAAGGACCGCTGTTCGATTTCGCGCCGGTAATGAATGATTATCTGCAGTCTCACCTGTTCGGTGACATTTTTGAGCGGGACAATTTCAGCTGGAAAAATCGTGAGCTGGCGACGGTCGGCGCGCTGGCCGCGATGGAAGGGGTGGAGCCGCAGTTGAAAGCGCACCTGGGCATCAGCATCAATACCGGCCTGAGTGCCGAGCAGTTGGGCGAACTGGTGCCGTTTTTCAGCGAGCAGCAACAGTCCGCCTGGGCTGAACGGCTGCAGGCCGCGCTCGATTCAGTGGCGCAACAGTAGCAAATAAGCGCCATGCAGTGCATGGCGCTTTTAGCAGGAAAGAATCAATCCTTATTCGGGTGACAACGTCACGCTGACCGTTGCTGCTTTCATGCTGTCATGCTGTTCTAACGCCTCCGGTGCGTCTATCCGGCCAATCCGCGTATAGCGGTAGGTGGTATGAAAGCTTTTATAAAACAGCACCAGCGTATTGTTGCCATACAGCATCACATCGCCAGCCTGAATGGTTCCGGTGACTGCCGGTCCGACCGGCAGATCAAAAGCCAGATCGACATATTTTTCGTTGCCGTTCAGTTCAACCATTTCCACGCTGAGCGGCAGTTTGTTTATCAGGGCGCGGGACGCCGCGTTATCGGCTGGAATCAGGCGGTACGACTGATTATCGATCTGCATTGTGATCATTCTGTTTTTACTCAAGGCCGGGCCGGTAGGTTGGTTTATCGCGGCGAACGCAGCGCCTGGGCTGGCGATGGCCGCAATCATTATCGCTAGTGTAACGCTGAAACGTCTGTGACGCGATGTGGTGTGAAGCATCAGAACGGGCAGGATCGCTGTCATGATAAAGACCTTAATCCGGAAGATGAGCCTTAGAAGTGTACACGGTCAGTCTGACCGTCAGTTAACATTTTAGCTTTACGCAGGGTTGTGGCGTTGCACCAGCGACCGGCTTTGAGGATGCGCGGAAGCAGAACGGCGCGTTTTGTAGCTGACTGATCCCTGTTGAGCAGCTGTCAGCGGAACACAACTCACGCAGACTGAGGCTACGTGCTCTGAAAACAGGCACAGCGGCTGGCTAACCTGCATTGATATTTAGCGCCGTCTTACCCTTATACCCTGTGATAGCGGGTCAGCGCTATGCGGGGAGATTTTGGTGTGGAGCAGGGGGAGAATCTGTCGAAGCTAATCCTGTCATAAGCAGTGTCAGGCGCTGCAAAGCGCGAATTTAAAACCGGCTAACCTCTGTTATGAGCGAAAAGCGACGGGAAAATAGTTAACCGGGGTGCGGAGCAGGCTGGAAAGTGTTTAACCTGCTCCGGCAGGCAGTAAATTCATTGCTGGTAAGACTAAAGTTTTAGCTGGCTTCCTAAAATAACATCGGCTTCCTGCAATGTGACATCCAGTCCCGCAGATGGGGTGAATGTCAGCTCGCCAAAAATAACGTTGCCATTGAGCAGGTAGAAGTCGGCCCGGACAAACTTAAAGTCAGCGGCGAGTTTAACCGCATAATCCCGCATTTTTTTGAAACCTTCAGGCATTTTTGGGTAATCGTTTTTATTGATTAACTCAATGGTGTCTTCAAATGGAAGCGGGGTCCAGTCCATATCAAAATAGTAGAATTTTGGGGTGCCTTTCTCACGCTCCATGCACACCATTACTGCATAAGGTTTGCCATTAAAACAATAGAATTTATAATCATCAGGAAACCCCCCGCGATCATTTTCAATGTATTTCTCGCATAAGATTTTTCTTTCTATTCTCTTATACTGTGGCTCTATAAAGTTGGTTGAAAAGTCCTGCTTCAGCCATTTGTTTAGTTGCCTGCTGGTTTTCGCAATGTCCAGTGATGCTTTGTTATGACATATAATATTGTATCCGGCGCCATGGTTACACTTAAGTGCAAACCTGTCGGGTAATGCCCGGTAGTCAATCTCCCGTGAGTCATCATAGACACCGTAGAGTTCGTTAAGAATTTCACCACATCCTTTCGATTTGACATACTCTCTCACCTTGTACTTATCCGCGCACAGGGTGTAAATATCATCATTTAATTCATTGAACTTGAGCCACTGGATTTTTTCATTAAAGTTGGTAGGGTTTGTTAAGTTCAGTTTTTTTCTGAACTTGATGTAGTAGTGCGTTTTAGCGCAAAATTCAGGGTACATGTAGGCGCTAAATTTTAAAGCTGACTTGACTGTGTGTTTTATCATGTTCATTAAAATTATCTCAGTTTGAAAATATTAAGATGCATTTTGATGATTGTTTTGTTTTTGAAGAAGTAATTGAGTAAGGTACAGGATGAAATCTCAACGATTAAAAAGCAGTATGCCGCACCGTTAATCCCGAAAGCATTTATCATTAACCAGGATAACGGTATGGTTAACAGACAACATAACAACATTTTCCTGGCCAGGTAGTTGTACCCGGACTCTTTTATCATATAGCGGTAGCAAATTGTTCCTAACGACGAGAACATGGTGCCAATGATAATGATGGGAATGATCTTTACCGAATCCATATACTTTTCGCCATAGAGTAAATGTATGACAAAATCGCCAAATATATAGAATCCGCCCAGCGCAATGAGAGAAAACAGGATGACAAGTCGGTTGATTTTAATCAGTAACGCTTCAACCGTTAGCTGATCTTTCTCACTGTATATCTTTGAAAAGAAGCTAGTTATTAACGCAAGAACAATAAATGACCATGCACCTCCTAAGGTTAACGCAACGCTATAAACACCCAGGTTTGAATAAGAGAGGATTTTAGCTAGAAAAATGCTCGATATCTGCGTGTATATATCAGCAGACAGGCTGGATAAAATCAGTGCACTTCCGGCGAATAACATGTGCCGGTTATAGACTGCAATCCCCTTACTGTTCTCTTTTATTTCAGTTGTACGGTTAAAATAAATAAGGCGCAAGATATAAGGTATCAAGGGGATAATGATAATAGGGATAGTGAAGTAGTACACTGGCAGTTTAAAATGGGCCACACAGTAACGAATCAACAGCGCGATGGATAAACCAATTACGTTGGTTATGGTGTTTATTTTTGATTTTAGCTGGGTGTTATTGTAGATGGAGAAAAAGTCCATCACGATAAAGTAGGTGGCAATGCAGTTGGCGACGCCAAATAAAAAGACGATAAAGTCAGTGAAAAAATAGAGATAAATTAATACTGCGCCTGATGACAGCAGAAAGAAAAAGCGCCGTTGGTTTTGGGTGTGCATCGCCAGTGCAACGCCGGAACTGGTCTTTTCACTCATGCGTTTAAAAATAATGTTCTGACCACCAAACCACGAGAGCGTCTGTACAAAGATGAAAAGAGAGGTTGAGATATTTATCTTACCAAAGTTTTCCGGGCCAACGTACTTTGCCATCAGTGCGTTGATATAGATTAAGCCGATAATGTTGACTGACTTCTCAAGCATGATCCATATCGAGTTGGAGTACATTTCATATCTCTCATGAACAATTTTTCAATGCTGTAGTGCGTAATTAATGAAGCAAGCCTAAAACAGGCTTACCGTTTATCTTCTGAGTTAATTTACTGTCGGGCTTAGAAGGTTTTTATATAATCAAATAACGTCTCAGCATAATGTTGTCTAACCGGAATGAAATTTATTTGGTTGACAGTGTGGCTGCTTAAATAAGATTAGTGAAGGGTTTTTTTAATGAATCAGATTAATGACAGTGATTTTAGAATAATGAGGCCACTGGTAATTTGTGTCGCATAATTGGATAAGGTGCGAACAGGAAGGATTATCTTTCTGCTGGTTTTGCGTGATACCCACATCGGGTCATTGAGGTTTACCGGTATGCTATCGGATGGCGGGCCGGCGTTTCATTTCTCCCGTCTTCTGTCCGTAAAGTTACCGGGTTAACGCAGCCAGTTTATTGGTGTCCATATTAGCTGAGACCTCTATTTCTGAATGGCTGCTTCGCGATTGGCCGCAGGAACAGAGATCCTGACGGTGTTAATTTGCGTCCTGAGCGAATTTGCCTCTTGTCTGAGCCGTTTAACCGCACGTTCCTGTTATTCGCTATAGGCTTCTTCTTTGTGCACCTATTCTCAGGGCGCTTATTCTCAGTGCACTTATTATCAGTACACCGATTCGCTGATCATTCATTCTCTGAACGCTTATTCTCAAAAAAACTGCGCCCCGCTGACCCGGCTCCAGACAGGTGAGGTATTGGGGCTGAAGACAGGCAACAGGCTCTGCATCCAGCATTTGTACGGCCAGAGCATTACCGGCATGAGATGGCAGATTGGCAGGTTATTAGCGCAGAGTGAGCTATCGCGTTGGTGGCGGCATCAGCAACTTTTTCCGAGGCAAAAAAACCTGTTAGTTCAGTCGCGAATACCGCCGTTTGGCTGCTGAGCCGCCGAAGCGGGATACAGCCGGTCACCGCTTACAGGCCAGCTAATCCGCATCCCTGCTTTACTCTTTGCTCAGCGTGAGCGAGGCGTGTCCGGCATGCTTCAGCGAGACCGCGGTGATCAGGTTATCCGCGACGGTCAGCGTCAGAACACGATTATCGTGATACCAGCGTCCCTCATTGGCTTTCCAGCCGTCAGCAATCAGCTGACCGGAGGCGACATCTATCGATTTGCCGATCAGCTGATCCAGCTTCAGGCCGGAGGCAGGGGCGTTTACGCTGTTTGCCTGATTCTGCGCTCTGGTTTTTCTGATGTCGCAGGTGCCGTCGGCGTCGGTCATCTGGCTACAGCCGCTGCGCTCAAGCTGGGCGCGATAGGCGCGGCTGATAGCCTGCGCGGGCGTCGCAATGCAGCTCAGTGCCGTCACAATCAGCATCGCCGTTAAAATGCGGGAACCCGCAGGAGCTGTGATGTTCATGGTATTTCCTCGTTTATGATCAGCTTTGCTGACCCATCGATGATTTCAGCCGCTCTGGTTAAGCTGCTCTGATTAAGCCATCCTTACAAAGCCATCCGTACAAATCATAGTGCCGATGGCTTCATTGGTCAGAGCCGCTGACCGATAATGACCGGCAATGCCGCCAGTCTCAAACTTAACCATGACCGGCGCCAGGCTGACCGCGCGAATCTACCTGTGCCGCGTACGACGTGAGTTGATCGCGGTCAACGTCGGATTCCGTTGAACGACCTGCACCAGCCGACGCGCTTTCAGGCGGCGTTTTGCAAACGCGATTCATCGGCATAAAGTCCGGTTTTAACGCGTGCAGCCGGCATGAAGAAAGCAGCGTCAGCCGTGATGTGTTGCATGCTTAACAGGCTAACCGTGAGGAACAGCAATGACCGTCAGTGCCGAACCGCTCATCAAACTGCTGGATGAAAAGACCCGCAAAGATTTTCCGGCGATATCGATTGCCATCGGCAGAGCAGACCGTCTGATCTGGCAGTACGCCGCGGGATATGCAGACCTCAGTAACCGCCAGCGAAATTCAGCTGATACCGCATTTGGCATTGGCAGTATCACCAAACTATTTGTCGCCGTTATCCTGCTGCAGCTTAGCGAAGAGCGGCTAATAACGCTTGACGATCCGCTCTCTGCCTGGCTGGAACCAGCACAGCTTGCTGGCATCGCTAATGCCCGGGTGGTGACGATCAGACAGCTGTTATCACATTACGCCGGGATCCCCAGTTGGGAAGATCAGCCCGGCTGGATTCATGTTGCGCGCGGTAAAGATAGCGTTGCAGATAAGGTCTGGCGACCGGAGGAAGCGCTGGAATATATCCACGGCAAACCGGCACTGGCTCTGCCTGATGAACAGTTTCACTACTCCAACAGTTCCTTCACCCTGCTGGGGATGCTGATTGAACGGGTCACCGGCAACACGCTGGAGGAGACGTTAAACCAGCGCATCTTCAGGCCGCTCTCGCTTAAACAGACCCGGCTGGAGGGCTATCCGCTTTCCGATCGGCACAACGTCGCCACGCGATATCATCGGGCGGACGCACATTTCATCCAGCACGCCGGCGTCGCCGAATGTTTTACCCCTGAGCGCGCGGCGATGATCAATGTTTCTGCTGCCAGCCTCTCAGTTGAGTGGGCCGCTGGCGGGATGGTTTCTACCGCCGGGGAGTTGATGCGCTTTTGTCTGGCGCTGAAAAACGGCGCGTTAGTTAACCCGCAAAGTCTGCGTGAGATGCAACGCTGGCGGCCGGCCGGCCGGCGAGGCGCAAATTGGCTTAAGCCTGTTCACAACAGATTCTGCTTTTGGCCCGGCCATCGGTCACGGCGGCAACGTGCTGGGTTACAGCGCCTGTGCCTGGTGGTTCAGAGAAACCGACTGCGCGCTGGTGATATTAACCAATCTCGGATCGATGCATGCGGCGGCAGAAGCGGACTGTGCCAGCCGGTTATTCAGCAACCCAGCGATCGTCAGACTGGCGCATGAAATTTGCGAGGGCGGCTAAAAAGCCGGAAACCGCACGTTGCTGCCCATGCATCGCCCGATAAGGTAAACTGCCGGTGATAGGTTAATGCAAATTATTTGCTTTAACCCGCCAGATTGCAGCTGAGAGCAGGAGGAAAAGATGGCAAAGGAGATGATTCGTCAGGGCGGACGCAGTGCCCGAATCCAGCAGGAAGTTCACCGGGCGGTGAATCAGTTACTCAAAACTACCGATCGTGCGGCGATAACCCTGCCGATGATCGCTGAACGGGCCGGGGTTACCCCGTCCACTCTCTATCGACGCTGGGGCGATCTGTCACAGTTACTGGCCGATGTGGCCGTGGCGCGGATGCGGCCGATTGCTGAACCGGAGGACACCGGTGAGATGATCGGCGATCTGACGGCGTTCATCGTGCAGTATGCCGAAGAGATGTCATCAAAAGTCGGACGTGAAATGCTGGCCGACGTGATCGGCAGCTACAGCGGAGACGCCAGCCAGAAATGCTGTGGCTACACCTTGCAGCATCTTGAGACGCTGAACAGCCGGGCGCTGGCGCGCGGTGAGCCAGGCTTTGACGTCGGGCAGGTGATTGATGGGGTGGTGGCACCGGTGATGTACCACATTCTTTTTAACGATCGGGAAGTGTCAGCCAGCTACTGCCAGTCGCTGATTCAGCGGCTATTTGATGGTGCCGCCGACCGGCATGCTATCGCTGAGTAAAGGGCAAGGCGGCGTCGATGATAAGCTGTTGCAGCAGCGCCTGCGCCGGGTCATCCGTGGTCTCTGGCGTCACCAGCGCAATGCCGATATGGCCGGGCGTCGGCAACAGCCCGGATGCGATCGCCAGCTTTTCCGGCATTCCGGCGCGGGTGCGTAGCGTCAGGCCTAAGCCCGCCTGTAACGCCGCCCAGACCCCGCTCAGGCTGTGACTGGTAAACACAATCCGCCACGGGATGCCCGCGGCATCCAGCGCGGCAGTGGCCCGCGAGCGCATCACGCACGGCGCATCAAACGCCACCAGCGGCAGCGGGTCGCCGCGCTGCAACCGGTCGGCCAGCGTGAAATCAGGATGATGTATCCAGGCTAACGGGCACTGACCGACCCGCTGACCCGCAGCGTGCGGATCGGCCTGCCACACCAGCGCAAGGTCGAGTTGATGCTGCGCCATCGCGCTCAGCAGCGGCTGATTGCGGTCGACACGCGCGGTTATTGTGACGCCAGGATGCTGGCGACTGAACGCCCCAAGGATCGCTGGCATTAACGTCTCGCCAAAATCTTCCTGCATGCCGATGCGGATTTCACCCTTCAGCCCATCACCTTTCACTGCCCGCAACGTCTCATCATTTAGCAGCAGCAAACGTCTGGCGTAGCTCATCAGCAGTTCACCGCTTCGCGTCAGTTGCAGATGCCGTCCCTTTTTCATCACCAGCGCCGTGCCGCATTGCTGCTCGAGCTTTTTAAGCTGGGCACTCACCGCCGAGGTTGAGCGGCACAGTTGCCGGGCCGCCAGCGCGAAGCTGCCGGCTTCTATGCCGGTGACAAAGCTGCGCAGTGCATCAATATCCAGTGACTCGGGAACTCTGTTCATAATCATCCTGTAAAAGTGGATGGTCTGTGCTGATTAATTTGATTTTCAGGATTATAGCGCTGCGCGACACTCTGTCTATCAACACGGGAGAGAAAAAATGAAAGAGACGCTGAATCGGGAAACATTGATGCACCTCGCACCGAAGCTGGCTGAGCTGACCCAGCAGGTGCTGTTTGATGATATCTGGCAGCGCAGCGTGCTGTCAGCGCGTGAACGCAGTCTGCTGACGCTGGCGACGTTAACCGCGCTGGGCCGCGTTGAGCAGTTGCCCTGGCATATTGATTTTGCGCGTAAAAATGGGCTGACGCAGCAGGAGCTGATCGAGAGCTTTACCCATCTGGCTTTTTACGCCGGCTGGCCCGCCGCAGTGACTGCGCTCAGCTACCTTGAGGAGCACAGCAGATGCCGTTAACCCGTATCACCCTTGGCCAGGGTTACAGTGAGGCCCGGTTACAGCAGATCTCCGCACTGTTGCATCAGACGCTGGTGGCTGAGTTTGCGGTGCCGGTTGATGATTGTTTTCAGCTGATCGAGCAGCTGCCAGCCCGTCAGCGAATTTACAACCGTCACTACCTGAGCGAAGGGCGCAGCGAGGATTTCATCCTGTTCCAGATTACCGCCGGTCGGCCACGCACCCGGCAGCAGAAGCAGCGCTTTTATCAGCAGCTGTGCGCCGGATTGCAGAGCACGCTGGCGATCGATCCGGATGATGTGATGGTGATTATCCAGTTCAATAGCAGTGAAGAGTGGAGCTTCAGCGGCGGCAGAATGCTGGCGGAGATGATGTCATGATGGTGATGCATTACCGCTTTACGCTGCCGGCAGATTACCCGATGGCGACGATTGAGCAGCGTATCCGGCTGAACGGCGCGCGGCTGGACGGATTTCCGGGTCTGATTGCCAAGGCTTATCTCTACGCCCGGCGGGATGATGACCAACTGGCAGTGGCAGAGAACCGCTATGCGCCGCTCTATTTCTGGCAGCATGCGTCAGCCATGCAGCGTTTCCTGCAAAGCGTGGGCTTTCAGCGGCTGGTGGAGGATTTTGGCTGGCCGGTGATCGAGAGCTGGCTGGCGCTGAACGGCGATGCGTTGCCGTATCAGCTCGATCAGGCGCGCTTTATCACGCTGCGCCGCTGGCCGATCGCCCCGCACAGCAACCTTGCCGATCTGGCGCAGCATACCGGCTTCAGCGCCTGGGATGTCAGCCGCTGGCAGGGGCTTAGCGTTACGGCGTCAGCGGTGCCACCCGTAGATGAGCAGGAAGTGTATCGCATCGGTTACCTGGCCCGCGGTGCGGTGGCGTCAGGGGATCAACGCGGATAAGGCGATAGCCAGCAGCACGGTTCCGCCAAGTGTGTTGATATATTCACGCAGCGTGGCGGTGCTGATGGCGCGGGTTGAGCTCATCAGCAGCTGGCTGGCAGCGCCGAGCCAGCCGGCCATGATCACAATATGCACCGTGGCCAACAGCAGGAAGTCGCGTACATGGCCGCTCTGGCCGGTAAAGCGCGACACCACGGTCAGGTAAAGCAGAACGGCTTTGGGATTGAGCAGGTTGGCCAGAAAAGCCTGTGACAGTGTCACCGGTTGCGGAGCGGGGCTGACAACCGGCTGGCGGGCACGCAGCCCACTGATTATTAACTGGCTAGCCAGCCACAACAGATAAGCGGTGCCGGCGATCTGCAGAAGATGAAACAGCGAGGGAAAAGCCATCAGCATCGACGAAACGCCTAATCCCACCAGCAAAGCGTGGCAGTAGATCCCCCAGTGCGGTAGCCACAATGATGGTCGCGACGCCGCGCCATCCTTCAGCCAGCGCGCTGTTAATCGCCAGAGTAAAACTGGCACCCGGCGACAGCGCTATCGGTAAGATGGCAACAATGAAACCGCTATAATCGAGTGGCATGGTAACGGGTTACGCACAGCGCGGTGAGAGATTCACAGAGCAAAAATCGCCTCAATCTCAATGCGTAAATCCGTCGAAAACAGACCACTGACCTGCACCAGGGAACTGGCGGGCAGATGGCTGCCGTAGTGACGGAACAGCACGGTGCGCAGCGCCGCAATATCGCTGAAGGCGGTGATAAAAATGGTCACCTTCAGCAGGGCGGCCAGCGACGTCTGCTCAGCGTCGGCGATCAGTTTAAGCTGTGAAAAGATCGCTTCCGCCTGTTCAGCGATGTCACCCTGCTGTGCCGGGGTACCAAAGGCGGTCAGGCCGGAAACGTAGAGGGTATCGCCATGTTTCACCGCATGCACGTAAGGCGCTTTTACCTCGCCGAGCTGCGGATAATTGATGCGTTCAGGTTGCGGCATGCTATTTCCTTGCGGGTTTGAGTCAGTGCGGCTCTTTTGTTAGCGATTTCAGCGTTTCAGTAACTGCTGGCAGGCGAGGTTATCGGTTGCCGCCTGGCGTTGCTCAGCGGCGCTCAGCTGTTGCCAGTGGTCGATCACCTGACCCGCCAGCGCCGGTTTGAAGGTGATTTTCTGCAGTGCATAGTCAGAATTGCTGCCTTCGATAATCTGCTGCATTTGCGGCAGCAACTGTGAGTTATCATGATGATCGATGCCGCAGAATATCGCAACGTAGTACGCTTTATCCTCGCTGCTGAAATGCGGAATTAACCACCAGCCCGCCAGCGCCAGCACCGTCAGCAGCGGTACCAACCACCTGAGTTTACCCTTAACCAACGCTACCCCCGGTTATCTGCAGAAGAGGTCCGACAAGGAATCGCCGGACACAGGGCGCGTATCCTGCCATATATCCGGCTCGGCGTTAACCGATGCTGTCAGGCGGTTGAGGTCAGGTTTACGCGCTGGCGGCGTCTATCAGGCGTGCGTCGATGGTGGCGTCTGGCATCATCTGTTGCAGACCGGCGATCAGATCGTCACTGGCCTGTTGCAGCGCCGTCAGCGGCATCGCTGGCAGGCTTTCAAGGATAAACCACATCTGACGCGCCTGCGCATCCAGCCGGGTGCGCACCCCCTGACGCCAGTTCCAGCGGCGGCAGGTTACGCCCCGATCGTCGCGCCAGATCACTTCTCCCGGCTCCGGCGACTCATACACCACGTCGCCTTGTTTGACCGTATCGAATGACTCGCTGCCATCGGCGATCGTCAGCCGCGGCGCGCCGACGTAGGCGGCAATGTTTTCACCGCCGACCGGCAGCGCATACTGAATGCTGATGGCGTTATACAGATCGACCACCGGATCGATAGCCGGCATTACGCCATCGCGCATTACCCGTTTGCGCAGTGCATCCGCCGAGCAGGGAGTCCGTTTCGCCTTCGCGCCAAACGCTTTGAACACCTCTGCCCACGCCGCGAGATGGGCGTCGGCCCACTCCACATCCTGCTCCAGCAGCTGGTGGCAGGCCCGTTCCAGCGCCTGTCCGCCAACCTCAGGTCGGGTGACTGGCGCGGCCTCCACCATAATGCTGATGGCACGAAAGCCGGGTGCCAGCGCAAATACGGCCGGGTCGATTGACGGATCAACAGATAACATTGGATAATCTCTCAGTGACTAATTTATTTCATAGTAATGACCGATGACCAAAAAAGTCAATATATCGACCGATGCCGGCGCTGACGTGTCGAGCGTCAATCAGGCTGTTTCTGACAGCATTAAAAACTGGCGTAAAAGCCAGAAACTGTCGCTGGATGCGCTTTCCCGCCGGGCCGGCGTCAGCAAAGGGATGCTGGTAGAGATTGAGAAAGGCGAAGCCAATCCCAGCATCGCTATTTTATGCAAAATTGCCGCCGCGCTGGGCGTGTCGGTGGCGGATATCGTCAATGTGACCCATACGCCCGCCGCGTGGCTGATTGATCAAAGCGCGATACCGACGTTGTGGCAGGGCGAACAGGGCGGTCGCGCGCAGCTGCTGGCCGGTACCCGCGGGCCTGACATGATTGAGCTGTGGCGCTGGCAGATGTTTGCCGGTGAAACCTTCCGCTCCGAAGGCCATCCGGCCGGTACGCTGGAGTTGCTGCACGTCGAGCAGGGCAGCCTGGCGTTAACCGTTGGCGATCAGACGCTGGTGGTCGGGCCGGGCTGCGCGGCGGTGGCGCGAACCGATATGCCGCACGCCTACGCCAGTGCCGATCAACAGCCAGTGATCTTCACCATGACGGTTGCTGAACTGCACCATTAATCTTTTTCTTCGGCTGCGGTAACCGCTTCACCGGCAAACGGCAGCAACAGCGTTTTCAGCATGCCTTCCAGCGCGCTGCGTTCCGCCCGCGAAAGCGGTGCCAGTATCGCGTTCTGGGTGGCAGTATGGACCGCCAGCGCCTGTTCAATACAGCGCTGACCCTGCGCGGTGAGTCCCACCAGCATACTGCGTTTATCATCGGGTGACGCCACGCGCGCAATCAAACCCCGCTGTTCCAGCCGCTTAAGACGATGGGTCATCGCGCCGGAGGTGACGAGCAGCGAGGTATACAGCTGGGTCGGTGACAGACAGTACGGCGTCCCGGCCCTCCGCAACGTTGCCAGCACGTCAAATTCTCCTTCATGAAAATCAAACTGCTCCAGCGCCTGACTGCGTGCTTTTGCCAGATGTTTCATCAGGCGCAGCATCCTGCCGACGATGCGCATTGAGGAGGCATCCAGCTCTGGCATCGCGATGTCCCACTGGCTGACGACAAAATCGATATGGTCCTGCATCATTCACCTGTTCACTGTGTGGCTAATTTGTCGGGTTGTGCGCAGCCTCTTAACGCCGGCCGCTATTTATCTTAACGTTAAGATAAATGCTGACAGCCTGCTGCTGTCAGCGTTAATCCTCTCCACGGAGTCGGCTATGCAAAACACCCGCTTATTACCCGCTATCTTCGCACCGATCGCCTTTCTTGTCGGGCTCAATCTGCGCCCGCTACTGGCGATTATCGGCCCGCTGTTTCCGGCATTGCAACAGCAGGCCGGTTTGTCGGCGACCACCTTTAGTCTGCTGACCACGCTGCCGGTGGCCATGATGGGGCTTGCCGCACTGGCTGGCCCGTGGCTGCTTAAGCGTCGCGGTGCGGCACGCGGCATTGCGACAGGGCTGTTCTGTCTGGCGATCGCCTCGCTGTGGCGTGGCTTTTCGCTCTCGCCGCTGTCGTTAATCCTGACCGCGCTGGCGGGCGGCGCGGGAATCGGCGTAATACAGGCCCTGATGCCGGCGCTGATCCGCCAGCGCTATCTTCACGCCGCCCCGACGCTGATGGCGTTATTCAGCACCGGGATTATGGCGGGCGCGGCGCTGATGGCGGCGGGTGCAGATCCGCTATTTTCGCGGCTCGGTTTACCTGCGGCGCTGGCGATGGCTGGCGGGCTGGCGCTGATCACTCTGCTGGTCTGGCGGTCAGCGAATCCGGACAGTCCGGCGGACCGCGCGCCGTCTGTTGGGGTAGCAGCGCTATCCGCGTCGCGCACCTTATTACTGTTACTGTTTTTCGGTATTGGAACCGGCGCCTATACCCTGGTGCTGGCCTGGCTGCCGCCGTTTTATATCCAGGCAGGCTGGAGCGCCCGCAACAGCGGCTTCCTGCTCGCCGGGCTGACGCTGACCGAAGTGGTTGCCGGACTGGTGATCTCTGCCGTTCAGCAGCGCTTTCCCGATCGCCGCCGGTTACTGCTGCTGGTGCTGACGCTGTTACTGGCCGGACTGATCGCGTTGATTGTTGCGCCGGGTGCCATGCCGCTGCTGTCGACGCTGCTGCTCGGCCTCGGGATCGGGGCGCTGTTTCCGCTGTCGCTGATCGTCACGCTCGATCATGCCCGCAATGCCACCGAGGCCGCCGTGCTGTTGTCGCGGGTGCAGGGCGGAGGGTATCTCATCGCCTCCATTATGCCGTTGGTGGCTGGCGGGGTGCGTGACAGTGGGGCATCGCTGACCAGCGCCTGGCTGATGATGAGCGTCGGGGTGGTGGTGCTGATGGCGATCGCCTGGCGGTTCAGACCGCAGGCAAACTGAATAATCAGTCGCAAGTGCTGACAAACTGATTGCTGATACCGCGCGATCTGGCATGCTGCTGTTTGGTCACATTTTCAGGAGCCGCAATGAAAGTCATTGGTCTGTTAGGTGGAATGTCATGGGAGTCGACCGCGCTTTACTATCGCATCCTCAATCAACAGGTTAAACAACGGCTGGGTGGCCTGCACTCGGCGCAGCTGGTGCTTTACAGCGTCGATTTCCAGCCGATTGAGCAGCTGCAGGCGGCGGGGGAATGGCAGCAGGCGGGCGAAATACTGGCCGCGGCGGCTCAGAATCTGGAGCGTGCCGGCGCGCAGTTTATCGTGCTGTGTACCAACACCATGCATAAAGTGGCCCCGCAGATTAGCGCAGCGGTCTCTGTGCCGCTGCTGCACATCGCTGATGCCACCGGGCGACGGATTCAGCAGGCGGGATTACGCAAGGTGGGGCTGCTGGCGACCCGGTTCACCATGGAGCAGGCGTTTTATCGCGGCCGGCTGGAGCAGCAATTTGGTCTGCAGGTGATTGTCCCGGAGGAAGAGGACCGCGCGTTGGTTCATCAGGTGATTTACCACGAGCTGTGCCTCGGCACGATCAATCCGGCTTCGCGCCAGCGCTATCGGCAGATTATGCAGCAGCTGGTGGATCAGGGGGCAGAAGCGATCATTCTGGGATGCACCGAAATCACCCTGCTGGTGGATCACAGCGATGCCAGCGTGCCGTTATTTGATACCACGCTGATTCACGCCGAAGAGGCGGTGATCCAGGCGCTGGCTTAGATCTTTTCACCCAGGCAGCAGACTGGCTGCCGTTTCCCCGGAGCACGCATGAAAATTGATAATTTGCCGTTTGGACTGACGCAGTGGGAGCAGGTGGAAGAAACGGTTCATCCTGGCGATCGGGGCGAGGCGATTTGGCGAACCCTGCAGTTCAACGATATACGCGTCAGGATGGTCGATTATTCGCCGGGTTATCTCGCCGACCACTGGTGCGTTAAAGGCCACATTCTGCTGTGCCTCGACGGGGAGCTGCATACCGAACTGGCCGATGGACGCCGCTTTGTGCTGACGGCAGGCACCAGTTACCAGGTGGCAGACAACGCTGAACCGCATCGTTCTTCAACGCCGGTTGGCGCGCGACTGTTCATTGTTGATTAACCTGCCGCAAGCCGACAGCCGACAGCCGACAGCCGACAGCGCTGTCGGCGATGACGCAAAACGTTACGTTGACAGTTGTAGAGGTAAACTGAAACTGCTTTATAAAAATCAGCAAAATTAATGGCTTATTTCATCGGAGTAATCTGTTTCTGACAGGAAAATTTCTTATCAGCTTGTATGCTTGAAGCGGTTAAACCCGTTTGCATTCACCTGATTTGGGGAATCCTGTGCTGATAAAAAAGAAGAAAGTCAGATCGCATACTGAAGATCGCCTGCTGGCACTGGTGCTGGCCACCACCGCGGGCATCCTTAACGCCATGGCGCTGGGCGCGTTCGGTTTTTTTCCGTCGCACATGACCGGTAACACTTCCCAGATATCAACCGAAGTCACCACCAGCGACCTGCACCAGCTGTTGTTTCTGCTGGCGCTGATTACCGCCTTTGTTATGGGCTGTACCGTTGCCCGACTGGCGGTGATCGTCGGCCAGAAACACCGGCTGCGCACCATCTTCTGTCTGATTATTCTGGCTGAAGGCGTCGCCCTGACGGCGGCATCCCTGTTTGAGATCATGTTCTATACGCCGCGCTTTAACGGTGAAGTACTGGTGATGCTGGGTTTCCTGATGGGGATTCATAATGCTACCTCGACCCAGCTGTCGAACGGTCGCGTCAGATCAACCCATATCACCGGCACCTTAACCGATGCCGGTATCGCGCTGGGATCGTGGTTATCGTCGCATGTTTCGCACGATGAAAGCGCCGATCGCCGATTCTTCCAGAAGGTGCTGCATACCCACCTGACCACGGTGTTTTCATTCCTGGTCGGCTGTATTGCCGGTCTGCTGCTGTTCAAAACCTACGGCTTCAACGCCATGATCGGTTTAGGGCTGTTTCTGATGCTGGTGGCGCTGACCGCAATTGCCGTTACCGTGCAGCGGAGCCGCAGAAGCTTCTATTGATCGATGTTGACCGCGGCCCGATGCCAGCACGGCATCGGGCCGGGGCTTACTGCTGGGTGCGGGTTGGCCGCACCACAATCTCATTCACGTCTACCTCCTCCGGCTGTTCAATCGCGTAGCGCACCGCCCGGCCAATAGCATCTGGCTGCAGGGCGATGGCCCGATACTGCTGCATCGCCTGCGCCGCGGTCGGGTCAGTAATGGTCGCCGCCAGTTCACTTTCAACCACGCCAGGGTGTACACAGGTGACCCGAAGCTGACTGTTCTCCTGTCGTAACCCGTCTGAAATTGCCCGCACCGCAAACTTGGTGGCGCAATAAACCGCCGCAGTCGGTGATACTGCCAGTGCGCCAATCGAGGCGATGTTGATGATATGGCCGGACTGCCGGGCCAGCATCGGCGGCAGCACGGCGGCAATGCCGTACAGTACCCCTTTGATGTTGACATCGATCATCTGATCCCATTCGTCGACCCGCAGCGAGGCCATCGGTGAGAGCGGCATGATACCGGCGTTATTGATCATCACATCGACCCGACCCCACTGCGCCAGCGCAAACCCGACAAAGTCTTCCAGCCGATCGCGCTGGGTGACGTCCAGCGCTTTTACCGCCACCTCAGCGCCATTGAACCGCAGCTCTTCGGCCAGCGCGTTAAGCCGCTCTTCACGCCGGGCACCGAGCAGCAACCTGGCGCCGGTTTTCGCCAGTTCACGGGCGATGCCCGCACCAATGCCGCTGGAGGCACCGGTAATTAAGATCACTTTCTGCGTCATAACATTTCTCCTGTTGTGATGTCGCTGGTGATCTTACGACGGCTCGACTATAAAGATAATCCACCCACTGCTTCATAGACTGGCAACTAAAACTAACCAATGAATGCTGATAAAAATGCGCTGGAAGTGTTTGTAATCGTGGCGCAGACGCGTAATTTTCGTCTGGCGGCCGAACAGCTGGGCGTCACCCGGTCAGCCATCAGCCAGACCCTGCGACGTCTGGAGGATCGGCTCAACCTGTCACTGATGCAGCGCACCACCCGCACCATTCAACTGACCGAAGCGGGACAACGGCTGTATGCCGAGGTGGCACCGGCGATCAATCAGCTGAACCGGGCCATTAGCGATATTGCTGAACTGGCCGCAGAGCCGCGCGGGCAGCTGCGACTGGCGATCTCCTCGATCGCCGAACGCATGCTCGGCGGAGAATTGCTGGCGGGCTTTATGGCCGCCTATCCGCAGATCGAGCTGGATATCACCGTCACCGATGAAGAGTTTGATATTGTCGAGCAGGGTTATGATGCGGGCGTGCGGCTGGGAGAGGTGATTGCGCAGGATATGATTGCGGTGCCGGTCTCCGCCGCGCAGCGTCAGGTTGCCGTGGCCTCGCCGGACTATCTGGCGCGGCACGGGACGCCGCAGCATCCACAGCAGCTGATTGAGCATCGTTGCATCGGCTGGCGAAAAGGACCGGGTCTGTCACCTTATCGCTGGGAGTTTGCTGAGCAGGGGCGTGAATTTGATGTGGCAGTTAATCCGCAGCTCACCACCAATGATATGGGCGTGATGATTCGCACCGCCTGTGCCGGTGGCGGGATTAGCTTCGGCATGGAAGAGACGTTTCAGCCCTACATTGCGCGCGGGGAGCTGGTGACAGTGCTGGACGCGTGGTTACCGGCCTTTGCGGGATTTTATCTCTACTTTCCCAGCCGCAAAAACCTCGCACCCAAGCTACGTGCGCTGATCGATCACGTGAAGCTGTAGTGCCTGGCGGTAGCGGCGGCGAGGCTAAGTGGTCATGTTGTAGCGGGTGATAATGTTAATTTTTGAGTAAGGCGCCAGTGGCTCCGAGGCGGGCAGAAAGCCGTGAAATTCCAGCAGCGTTCTGAAGGCATGCTGAGCATCAAGCTGTAAATTATGTTCGATCAGCGCATCAATTTTGCCCGCCTGCATCAGTGCGCGATTTTCGCGATCCAGATCGTGACCGATAAAAGCGTTAATGGGGCGGTTTTGCTCTTCAAAGGCGCGCAGAATGCCTGGATTACCGCCACCGACGGTGTAAACCGCATCCGTTTCGGGATGGGCCTGTAAAAATTGCTTAAGCGACTGATACATCAATGGGTCAATGCCGTAACCTCCCGCTACCACGCTGACCCGATGCTGTGGCGCAAACTGCTGCATCGCCCGTTCAAAACCTTCAATACGCTCCTGCTCACCGATAAAGTCTCTACTGCCGGTAATCGCCACAATGTGCGACTGCGCCGATCGCAGCCATTTGGTCATTAAGAAGGCGGCAACTTTACCGGCATCAAAATTATCCATACCAATGTAGCGCAGGCGCGCACTGGTCGGCAGATCGCTCATTACCGTCACCACCGGTATCCGCTGCTTAAGCAGCATGTCGATAGCCGGATTCAGCAACTCAGAGTGGGCCGCCTTGAGAATGATGCCGTGGCTGTGCAGCGCGCTTTTACTTAACAGCGCGTTAATCTCGCTGGCGGTTAACGTCTCGCTGAAGTGAAAGCGCAACTGGAGTTTAAAGCTGGCAAAGCTGGCTATCTGACTGCTGAACGCCTCCCGCACCAGCTCACGAAAGCGATCGGGCGTGTGCATGATGACATCAAAGTAAAGGGTTCTGCCTTTCGCCAGCGCGGTTTTCTGAAGCAGCTCAAGGTCGGCAATTGCCTGGCGGATACGATGCTGGGTTTGCGCATGCACCCGGCCACGCTGATGCAGCGCCCGGTCAATCGTCGCCAGGCTTAAGCCGGACTGGGCTGCAATCTGTTTTAAGGTGAACTTAGCCATGCGTCACTCGTGAGACGGGGAAATAAGCGTAGTTTTATCACACTGTTGGCGCGAAACCGCAGCGGCTTTGCCTGACAGGAAACTTTTTTTATCCGCCATCCGGCAGGTCAGTAAATGAAACCGGTGAACGGGAAGAAACTGGCTCCTGACGATGAGGCATCAGACAGTGCCGGTAAAGCATCCATCAGTCAACGGATCACCTCTGACTGCGCCGGTATGTTTCATAATATGAATATTCTGAGCTGTCTGCTTAAAGGGGGGGATAAATATATTGCAGCAGTTCCAGCGCGATATCTGGCGGTAATATCTTTGCCGTTAGCCCGGTAACGAAATAGTACCAGATATTATTCTGAGCCAGTATGAATAATAACCTTTTCTGCCGCTTCGCTTATATTTCCCTGAACCGGGTACTTTTGTTTTTTGTCTTTCAACGGTGTTAAACTGTATATGCATACACCGTCTGGAGGTCGTGTGAAGTACGATGAAGAAAAAGATATTCGCGCGCTGGTTGGCGCTATTGTCAGCGATCTGATTAAGACAGGGCAGCCTGTTCATTTTCATGATATTACCGACGCACTGTTTCGCCTCAGCGAAGAGACGCGCGATAGCCGGCTGAAAGCGCTTTGCCATGAAGCGATCGGCTTTTTTACCCGCAAGATGCACTAAGGCCAGTGGCGTTGAAAATAAACGCCCGCCTTGCTCAAAACCGCTTCTTTATTTCTCCCCCCTGGGCAGCACGGATTTTTACCTAAACTCTGCTTCGGTGTAGAACGGCGGCGCTTAATAATGACGGTTATCAGCGGAGAATTATTCAGCGTGTCTGCCAGTGTGGTGCTTATTCTCCGGACCACGCCCGTGGGCCTGTAGGCACATCGTTACCTGAAAATACCGCCCTTGCCAGATAAGACTATTCTTACTTAATCGGCTGCCAGCCTGTACGCTGAATATTACGCAGCATCGGTGACAGTCACTGATTGAGCTCCCTGAGTCGTTGCCGGACCAGGGCTGGAATAAGAGACGTGAACCGGCGCAGCACGGGAAAGCGACTCTGTGACCGGTTTTAACGTTCTGCGAGTAATGACGCCAGGCCAGTCTTTAGTGATGGCTGACGTCAACGGCGGCACGGTGAAACAGTTTCATTGCCGGGCGCAACGCGTTATAAAGAATCTTCACCGGGGTAACCCTGAACGGCCTGCCATCGGGCTGTTGACGCTGCGAGACCAAACCAGACCAAAGTACGCTGCATCACCTGTCTGTTAAGCAACAGCAGGTCGATTAACCGGGGTCAGCGCAATTAAGGATATGACCATGATCTTTTCGGATGTTGAAACACACTATATCAGCAGCAATCAGGACAGTCGGCTGGTGAGATACGATGTTATTAAAATTGATGATGATACTTTTGTGGTTAAAGTGATTGATAATAAAGCACATAATAACACCCAGCGTGACGATTTCACTGAAATTGCGACTCTGACCATTACCCGTGATGACTTCAACCTGGAAAATAATATTGGTTCTTCTTCAGTGGTCAGAAACCGTATGCCGACCACCTTCAATGGTCATGTGCTGGTGAAATGTCAGCAGCATCGTGATTCACTGGATTAACGGCTCTATTGGCTGACGAGAAGGGTGTTGTTCGGTGTGCCGGGCTGGCAGACCGGCTGAGCAAGGCGGGGAGGGGAGTGGGTATAATCGTTGATGCCGACGGGATGTTCCTGCGCAATCATCACCCTGACTGCGCAGGAAGCCTGCATCAGACTCCGGCGTCGTCCGGCGTGCGGCCAACAACGATTTCCAGCGTTTTACGTAATACATCCAGCTTAACCACGTCTGAGGTACTCTCCAGCTCGGCGATCAGATAAAGGATGATGGCCTTATTGGTTACGCGTCCCTGTTCGGCGACGATATTTCGGATGATCCCGCCCAGTAATTCGGTTTCCGGAGCAAGCTGGTCGCCTGCGCTGCGAAAATAGTCAATGAGAGTTGAATCTGAAGATGAGTGTTGCATGTTTTTCTTTCTCTGCGGAAAATTCGGTAGTTGCATCGACTTAAGTCAGAATCGAGTGTAGTCGCTATTACTGTTTTGCCCAGACGAACGGCAAACTTTTTTCTGATAAGCCTCAGCGCTTCGTTAACACGTAAATTATGGTAACAAGTTCCGCAAAAAACGGATCGTTTAGTGTTTTTTTGAACCTTCAGGCGGACCATCATTGTTTAAACGGTGTGAAGCATTTTCACGATCGGCAAGCGTGCTGTTGGTTCGCTTACGCGCTGCCACCATCCCATTCCGCACTTCAGTAATCGCCTTGCGGATCGTTGTCACCTTAGCTTCTTCGTCCGTCTCGGCGGCCATCAGCTCCAGCTGATTGATCAGGGCATTGCTGGACACCGGTTTGTCTGACTTAAGCAATGTCAGTACGGCTTCGCCGATCATGACATCTGTCAGTTTCTCATCATCACTTCTGTACATACTGGTTTCTCTGATTTACGAATTAATGGCCACGTTGCGGCTCCTGATGTAGAAACAGGCGCCGTTGACGGGGCGCCTGAAACGGGACAGCAACACTGGGCTTCGTTAATGCGAAAAATAGTCCGATCAGAATTGCTGTGAGCTGAGGCGTAATGCATCTTCATCAACGCCGGGTATCAGTTTTACTCTTCCCGACGGAAAAGCAGCCCGATCAGTTCATGCAGATGACTCTCTTCCTCCGGCGTAGAGGCAAGTTCCAGACGGCGCAGCAGTTTGCTGCAAATAGCTTTACGACTCAGATTATGACCTGCGCGCAGAATTTCAACCACAATCTCACCCAGCGTCTCCTGCTGTGAAGGCTGACTGGCTTGATTGAAGTAACGGGCAATGTCGCTGATGGCTTCCGGTGCATGTCCGTTCTGACGCATAGTGTTGTCCTCAGATGGTTAAAATGTATCGCGCTCTGGATGCGCAAGTTATACATCTTTAAAAAACTTGTACAGAATTTTGAATTCCCGGAATGATTTTTTTTGTGCAAAAAATGCTATGCTTTATTAATCAGGCTGTTACGAAGAGTTTACTGCGAGGTTAAAAGCGTGTTCTGGCGGCTTTTTCAGCGTTTAATGAATCCGGCCTGTACAACACCCGCACAGGCCGACAGTCTGGCAGACCGTTCAGGTCAGCTTTTAAATATAATATCATCAGCAGAATCAGTGCTCATTTTGTCAGCGTTCAGCGGATTCGATAACCAGCCAGCCTGCTCAGTGTTGCGTGCGCCAATGGTTTTGAAACTTTTTAACCATTGTCGTACCTGTTGCAACTGTTCGAGACGGTTCTCATCCACTTCTGATGCAGACATCGCTAGCAACTCACCCATCAGCAATTCTACATTGACCTCCTGACTGTCCTCGATCAGGTTCATTGCTGCTTCGCCAATGATGACATTCGCTTTTTCGTCGCTGGAAAAATACAAATTATCCTCCCTGGTTTTGTTGCGGTAAGTAACATTCACTGTAGCAAAAAAATTCGCTGAATTTAATTTGTCCTGTCTATCAATTCGTGTCTTTTGATTGTTATCAGGCGCAAGGGGCAGCGTAACCTCCCGGCTGACCGGGCATTTCACTGCTTTCATCGCCCCACCTTTACCGGCTGCTGCGACGGTAAACAACGACTTTCAGGACAGTTCTGAGCGGACACTGGCGACCCGTCACACGGCATCTTTCCGCCGCCTTTACCGATATGCCTTCAAAAGCCACGCTTAAATAATTCAATTTATTCAATGAATAACAGTGGCTGTTTACACAACTTCTCATTCCGCTGTTGATGCTGAAGAAACTTCACAAAGGGAGCCTGTCGTAAAGTTATAGCCTGTGCTATAAAAAATAGCACAGGCTAATTATGTTTTAATTTTAATCATATCCGGAGATCGTGCGATGGCCCCGATAAAAAAAAGCGTAACGCTCATTTTCAGCCTGCTGCTAAGCGCGCTAATGTCCACCAGCAGTTATGCAGCAGAAAAATTTAAGGTCGTCACCACCTTTACGGTGATTGCTGATATGGCAAAAAACGTGGCGGGCGATGCGGCAGAGGTGAGCTCAATTACCAAACCGGGTGCCGAAATTCATGAATATCAGCCGACGCCGGGTGACATTAAACGTGCGCAGGGCGCGCAACTGATTATGTCGAACGGGCTGAACCTCGAACGCTGGTTCCAGCGTTTTTATCAACACCTGGACGGCGTACCCGAAGTGGTGGTGTCGCAGGGCGTTAAACCGATTGGCATTGGCGAAGGCCCGTATAACGGCAAGCCCAATCCGCATGCCTGGATGTCTCCTGATAATGCGTTGATTTATGTTGATAATATCCGGGATGCGCTGGTGAAGTACGATCCTGCTAACGCCGAAACCTATCGGCAGAATGCCGTTGCCTATAAGCAAAAAATCACTGCGGCGCTGGCACCGCTGCGCCAGCAGGTGGCCGCGATCCCGGAAAATCAGCGCTGGATGGTGACCAGTGAAGGCGCGTTCTCCTATCTGGCGCGCGATCTCGGTTTGAAAGAGCTTTATCTCTGGCCGGTTAACGCCGATCAGCAAGGAACGCCGCAGCAGGTCAGAAAAGTGATCGATCAGGTTAAGAAACAGGCTATTCCGGCAGTTTTCAGTGAAAGTACCGTCTCTGATAAACCCGCCCGACAAGTGGCGCGCGAAACCGGCGCTTATTATGGCGGAGTGCTCTATGTCGACTCATTAAGTCAGGCTCAGGGTCCGGTGCCGACCTATCTCGATCTGCTTCGGGTCACCACCACCACGCTGGTCAACGGCCTTAATCATGGGAGGAGTGCGCCATGAGCGACACTATCGTGGTTTCCGACGTGAGCGTCACCTACCGAAACGGCCACACGGCGCTGCGTGATGCCAGCTTCAGCATTCCCGGCGGCTCAATCGCCGCGCTGGTCGGCGTGAACGGATCGGGCAAATCGACCCTGTTTAAAGCGCTGATGGGCTTTGTCCGGCTCTCCGCCGGCACGATTTCGGTGCTGGGTATGCCGACCCGTCAGGCGCTGCGCCAGAGCCTGGTGGCTTATGTTCCGCAATCTGAAGAAGTGGACTGGTCTTTTCCGGTGCTGGTTGAGGATGTGGTGATGATGGGCCGCTACGGCCACATGGGGCTATTGCGTCGGCCTAAACGCCATGACCGCGACATTGTTGATGAGGCGCTGGCGCGGGTCGATATGCTGGCGTATCGTCAGCGACAGATCGGCGAGCTTTCCGGCGGTCAGAAAAAACGGGTTTTCCTTGCACGGGCGATTGCCCAACAGGGCAGGGTGATCCTGCTGGATGAGCCGTTTACCGGGGTTGACGTCCAGACCGAGGCGAAAATTATCGCCCTGCTCGGCGAACTGCGTGATGAAGGTAAAACCATGCTGGTCTCGACCCATAACCTTGGGTCGGTCACCGAATTCTGTGACTACACGGTGATGGTCAAGGGCACTATTCTCGCCAGCGGTCCGACCCGCACGACCTTTACCACCGCCAACCTTGAACGGGCATTTAGCGGCGTGCTGCGCCACGTTGCGGTCAACGGGCTGGACGATCAGATCATTACTGATGATGAACGTCCGTTTATCGCGCCGCGCGCCTCGCTTCACGACGGGAACTGACCATGAATCTGCTACTGGAGCCGTTCGGATACCACTACATGCTCAACGCGATGTGGGTTTCTGCCATGGTCGGCGGACTCTGTGCGTTTCTCTCCTGCTACCTGATGCTTAAAGGCTGGTCGCTGATTGGGGATGCGCTGTCGCACTCGATCGTGCCCGGCGTGGCGGGCGCTTATATGCTCGGGCTACCGTTTGCGCTGGGCGCGTTTCTGTCGGGCGGACTGGCGGCCGGCAGTATGCTGTTGCTCAATCAGCGCACCCGCTTAAAAGAAGATGCGATCATCGGACTGATCTTCTCTTCGTTTTTTGGCCTCGGCCTGTTCATGGTGTCGCTTAATCCGACCTCGGTAAACATTCAGACTATAGTGCTGGGCAATATCCTGGCGATTGCGCCAGCTGATATCCTGCAGCTGGCGCTGATCGGCGGCATATCGATGATCATTCTGCTGTTTAAGTGGAAAGATTTAATGGTGACCTTTTTCGATGAGAACCATGCCCGTGCTATCGGCCTGCGGCCGGAACGGTTAAAGATCCTGTTCTTTACCCTGCTGGCGGTTTCGACCGTTGCGGCACTGCAAACCGTCGGGGCGTTTCTGGTGATCTGTCTGGTGGTGACGCCCGGCGCCACCGCCTGGTTGCTCACCGATCGCTTTCCGCGCCTGCTGATGATTGCGGTGGCGATTGGCAGCATCACCAGCTTCCTCGGCGCCTGGGCGAGTTATTATCTCGACGGCGCAACCGGCGGCATAATTGTGGTGGCGCAGACGCTGTTATTCCTGCTGGCGTTTGTCTTCGCACCGCAGCATGGCCTGCTGGCGAACCGGCGTCGCGCCCGCAACGATCCGGATAAGGAGCCTGCCTGATGTGGATATTTGAACCTTTCCAGTTCGCCTTTATGCAAAGCGCACTGCTGATCGCGCTGGTGGTGGCGATCCCCTGCGCCTTACTGTCGGTCTTTCTGGTGCTGAAAGGCTGGGCGCTGATGGGCGATGCAATGAGCCATGCGGTGTTTCCCGGCATTGTGCTGGCCTGGATGCTGGGCATTCCGCTGGCGATCGGCGCCTTTATCGCGGGACTGTTTTGTGCCGTAGCCAGCGGATTTCTGCAGGACAACAGCCGGATTAAACAGGACACGGTGCTGGGGATTGTCTTTTCCGGCATGTTCGCCGTCGGGTTGATTCTGTATATCGCGGTGAAGCCTGAAGTGCATCTCGACCATATACTTTTCGGCGATATGCTCGGCATTACCCGCGCCGATATCATCCAGACGCTGATTATCGCCGCGCTGATTGTCACTGTTATTGCGCTGAAATGGCGCGATCTGATGCTGTTCAGCTTTGATCCGCAGCAGGCGCAGGTGTGTGGCCTGCCGGCCCGACTGATGCATTACGGCCTGCTGTGTATGGTGTCGTTAACCATTGTAGCGACGCTGAAAGCGGTGGGCATTATCCTGTCGATCTCGCTGCTGATCGCGCCGGGTGCCATTGCGGTCCTGCTGACCACACGTTTTTCTCACGCGTTGCTGATTGCGGTGCTGGTGTCGGTGCTGGTGTCACTCAGCGGCGTTTATCTCTCTTTCTTTATCGACAGCGCACCGGCGCCGACTATCGTGGTGCTGTTTGCGCTGGTGTTCATCGTCGCGATGATCGTCTCCGGTCAAAAAACGCGGCGGCTGGAGCGCCAGCCTCGGCCACTGCGGTAACCCTGGGGTGCGTTATTGCCGCTTACTCGCCGCGATAGCGCACCGCCTCAATCAGCCGGGCAAATGCCCGGGTATGCTGTTTGCGGCTGGGATAATAGAGATAGTAGCCGGCAAACGGTTCACACCAGTCGGCCAGTAGCTGCACCAGTCGGCCCGACGCAATGTGCTCAGCGACACAGTCCTGCGGCACATAGCAGATGCCCATACCGCAGAGCGCCGCATCAATGCGTGCCGCCAGAGTATTAAAAATCAGCTGACCCTCGACCCTGACCCGAATCTCCTTGTTGTCGCGCATGAATTCCCAGCTGTACAGTCCGCCGCGCGTCGGTAACCGCATATTAATGCAGTTATGGTTTTGCAGATCGTAGGGGGTGGCGGGCACGCCATGCTGCTCAAGGTAGTCGGGCGAGGCGACCACGCACATATTCCAGTCCGGACCGATGCGCACCGCGACCATATCTTTTTCGATCTGCTCACCCAGCCGCACGCCCGCGTCGAAGCGGCCACTGACGATATCAGTCAGGGTGTTATCCACCGAAAACTCGATATTCACTGCGGGGTAGCGCTGCAGAAACGGCTTAGTCAGCGGCCACAGCGTCGACATCAGCGCATGTTCACCGGCCGTAATGCGGATGTTGCCAGCGATCTCCCCCTGGGTATCGGTAACGCTGACCAGCTCGGACTCAATCTCACTGAATAAAGGCGCGATGTTTTTGATCAGGCGTTCGCCCGCCTCAGTTGGGGCAACGCTGCGGGTGGTGCGGGTCAGTAAGCGCAGGTTAAGACGCTCTTCCAGTCCACGGATGGCGTGACTGAGCGCCGATTGCGATACGCCCAGCTTTGCTGCCGCGCGGGTAAAGCTGCGCTCCTGAGCCACCACCACCAGATACATCAGGTCGTTAAAATTTTCTCTTAGCATCGTCTTTCTGGCTCGCTAAACCTGCTGCTACTGCCTGCGCAGGTCGATTCCATGATAGTGCGGCCAACGTGCCGCGCGCTGGTCTTAACCTCAGCCCGCAACAGAATAGGGCAAATTCCCCCACAGCATTGATGAATTCTGTGCATTAAAGCTGTGAAGATGATTAATAAGTGAAGTTTTTAAATAATCTAAATCTATCATAGCGATAGAACAAAAAAAGAATAAATTCGCCGCAGTGCAGGGGATCTGTCTGTCACGTCAAAAGGGGACTTTTTACCCGCTGCGCCAGCGGATGGCTGAAAAGCTGCTAAAACTAAAGACGTGCATACGCGCGCAAAGCTTAGGGTTATCCGGATTCTCCCCGATTTATATCCCGTCCGAAACAGACTAATAAAAAAATTACACTTTTTAGCCCCCAACAATGGGAAGCAGACAATGTCAGAAAAAATATCGCTAACAATGCAGGTCAACGGCCAGCCATACCCGATGCAAATCGATCCCCGTGTCACTTTGCTTGATGCGTTACGTGAGCATCTGAACCTTACCGGCACCAAAAAAGGCTGCGATCAGGGACAGTGCGGGGCCTGCACGGTACTGGTTAACGGTCAGCGGGTGCTGAGTTGTCTGACGCTGGCCGCTCAGGCTGACGGCGCTGAGGTGACCAGCATTGAAGGGCTGCAATCTGCCAGCGGTGAATTACACCCGGTGCAGCGTTGTTTTGTCGAAAACGACGCCTTCCAGTGCGGCTACTGTACGCCAGGCCAAATCATGTCGGCCGTCGCCTGCATCAAAGAGGGCCATGCCGGATCGGACGATGAAATTCGTGAATACATGAGCGGCAACCTGTGCCGCTGCGGTGCCTATCCGCACATTGTCGATGCCATTAAACAGGCGGCAGCCGAAATGGCGAAGGAGTCCGCATGAACCCATTCCACTGGAAAGTCGCGCAGTCAGCCAGCGAGGCCGCAGCGTTAAAACAGCATTCTGGCAGTCAGATTCTGGCGGGCGGCACCACTCAACTCGATTTGATGAAATGTGGCGTGTTTAACCCGCCGCAGCTGATTGGTATAAATGGCCTGACCGAACTCCGCAGCCTGAGTTTTGATGATGACAAAATCAGCGCCGGCGCGCTGACCACCATGAGCCAGCTGGCCGATCATCCCGCCTGTCAGCAGCATGCGCCCGCTATCTACGGCAGCTTATGGCAGGCCGCGTCGCCGCAAATCCGCAATATGGCCACGCTGGGCGGCAATTTACGGCAGCGCACCCGCTGTGCCTATTATCGCGATCCGGCGACTTTTTCGGCCTGTAATAAACGTAATCCCGGCTCCGGTTGTGCCGCACGGCAGGGCGTAAACAGTAACCACGCTATTCTGGGTGCCAGCGACAGCTGTATTGCGGTCTATCCGGGTGACCTGGCGGTGGCGCTGGTGGCGTTTGATGCGGTAGTGATAGTACAGAATCAGCAGGGCGAGCGTCGCCGGATCGCCATTGATGATTTCTTCCTGCTGCCGGGTGAGACCCCGGATCAGGAACACGATCTGCGCGATGACGAGATCATTGTGGCGATTGAAGTGCCACAAACCGCTTCCCTGCAACGCTCACACTACCTCAAAGTGCGCGATCGCAGTTCCTATGAGTTTGCCGCCGCCAGCGCAGCCGCCGGGTTCACGCTGGAAAACGGCGTGATGCGTCAGGTGCATATCGCGCTGGGCGGCGTTGCGACTAAACCCTGGCGTGCCACGCGGGTTGAGCAGGCGTTAGAGGGACAGCCATTTAATGAAGAGACGGTATTCCAGGCCGCAGAGCTGATCAATCAGGAAACCCAGGCGCTGGAGCATAACGCCTATAAAGTGAAGCTGGCACCGCGCGTAATAGCGCGTGCGCTAATGGCAGCAGGAGAGATCGCATGAGTGAAGTAAAGCCTAACGACCGCCAGGCTCAACAGGCGCGGTCGGCAGCAGAGATCCCTGACGCTTCCACCGCCGACACGGCGACGGCACAAGCCAGCAGCCCGATTGAAGGATTGGGCGCGGCCCGATCGCGCGGTGACGGCCGGGTGAAGGTTATCGGTGAAGCGCGTTATGCCATCGAACATCAGCCTGAAAATCCGCTGTACGGGGTCGTACTCCAGTCAACCGTTGCCAGCGGTCGCATTTCCCGCCTGTCAGCCGAAAAAGCCTTGCAGGCTGATGGGGTGCTGGCGGTCTATACCCATCTGAATCCGTTAAAGATTAACAAGCCGACCGCGATTGCTGACGGTGGCGCAGCGCAGTCCACCTACACCCCGATCCAGGATGATGTGATCATTCACAACGGCCAGAATATCGGCATCGTGATCGCCGAAACCTTTGAGCAGGCGACCTGGGCCGCCTCGCTGGTCGAGATCGACTATGAAACCACGCCGGCGCGGGTGTTTGCCACCGACGAGGGCGTCGAGCATAAGCAGATGTCAGAGCAGGACATTGATCTGGGCGATGCGACCACCGCGATGCACAGTGCCGAGGTGCGTATCAACCAGCGTTATACCACCCCGCGCGAATACAACATGCCGATGGAGCCGCATGCCTGCATCGCGCACTGGCACGAAGGTCAGATCACGGTCTGGGAACCCAGCCAGTGGGTGGCGGGCGCGCAGGTTGAAATCGCCGAATGGCTGGGGATTGAGACCGAAAAAGTACGCATCATTTCACCGTATGTCGGCGGGGGTTTTGGGTCCAAACCGGTGCCTTATACCCACGTTGCATTAGCCAGCGTCGCGTCGCGCGCCCTGAACCGTCCGGTTAAAGTGTCGCTGACCCGACCGCAGACCTTTACCGGCCTGGGTGGACGTCCGGCGACCTCCCAGCAGCTGGAACTGGGCGCTTCACGTGACGGTAAAATTGAGGCGATTATTCAGCGCAGCTTCAGCGAAACCTCGCTGATTGATGTGTTTGCCGAAAACTGCAGCAAAGTGACCGCCCGGATGTACGCCGTCAGCAACGTGTCGGCACAGCATCAGGTCCGGCCGATTAACACCGTCACGCCTGGCTGGATGCGTGCGCCGGGCGAGAATCCCAGTGCGTTTGGCCTTGAAGTGGCGATGGATGAGCTGGCCTATGCGCTGGACATCGATCCGCTGGAACTGCGTCTGCGCAACTGGGCAGATAAAGATTATCAGCTCGATCTGCCGTGGAGTTCGCGTCGGCTGAAAGAGGCGTACCAGAAAGGGGCAGAAGCGTTTGGCTGGGATAAGCGCATTATGACGCCGCGCTCCATGCGTGAAGGCCGTGAGCTGATTGGCTGGGGCATGGCCTCCGGCACTTATCCGGTCAACCGGCTGCCGGCCGAAGCGAAAATCATCCTGACGCCGCAGGGCCGCTTTGTGGTGCAGTGCGCCGGCGCAGATATCGGAACCGGCACCTACACCATTCTGGCGCAAACCGCTGCGGATCATCTCGGTGTCCGGTCGGAAACCATTGAGGTAGAGCTGGGTGATACCGCGCTGCCGCGCGCAGGCGTGGCAGGCGGATCGCAGCTGGCCGGTAACCTGACGGCGGCGGTGAACGATACCGCGCAGAGAATGCGCGAACGGTTGCTGGCTCTGGCCAGTGAGCTGCCCGCGTCGCCGCTCAGCGGCCTGCCGGTGTCGCAGTTTACCCTGCAGGATGGCGCGATTCAGCACAGCGGCGGTACCCGCATCTCTCTTACCCAGCTGGCGACGCTGGCTCCGGCCGACAGCCTGAGCGTGAAAGGCGGCACCTTCCCGGACGATATGCCGCAAAGCGAGCGCGACAAAATCGTGCGTAACCTCAACGACATGAGCCGGCCAGAGGCATTTTCCGCCCACAGCTGGAGCGCACAGTTTGTTGAGGTGCGGGTTGATGAAGATTTCGGCACCATTCGGGTGAAACGCATGGTGGCGGCACTCGACAGCGGTCGGCTCTATAACCCTAAACTGGCGCGCAGCCAGTGGATCGGCGGGATGATCATGGGCGTCGGTCAGGCACTGATGGAAGAGGGGATTATCGATCCTCGCAACGGTCGGGTAATCAACAATAACCTGGCGGACTATCTGGTGCCGGTTAACGGTGATATTCCCAGCATCACCACCATCAACGTCGGCGAACCTGACTTTGAGGCGACCACCATGGGCGGTAAAGCGGTCGGTGAGCTGGGCATCGTTGGCGTGGCGGCGGCGATCAGTAATGCGGTCTTCCATGCTACCGGCAAGCGGGTACGTGATCTGCCGATCACCCTCGACAAAATCATCTGATTACGGCGGACGCCGGGCCGGCTGCGATGGATGCCGCCGGCGTTGAGGTCAGGTTTACGGGCGCAGAGCCAGTCTGCGCCCGTTTTTATCGCCAGCGGGAGAAGCTGTTTTGAAGATAGCGATTGTGATGATGGCGGCGGGCTTCAGCCGCCGTTTTCGTCAGCAGAGCGGTGAACACAAACTGCTGGCCCAACTGAACGGCAAGCCGCTGTTACAGCATACCCTGCAACAGGCGGCGGCCAGCGGTCTGGATCTGTTTGTAGTGACCCGTCCGGAGCAGGGGGCGATTCGGGCGTTGATTGCGCCGGCGACGGCGGTGCTGTGCGACAGCCACGGGCTGGGCGACTCCATAGCCGCCGGTGTTGCTGCCAGCAGCGAATACGACGGCTGGCTGATCGCACTCGGTGATATGCCATTGATTACCGCCGACAGCTATCGGGCCGTCAGCGCAGCGCTGGCCGATGCGGCGGTGGTCAGACCGTGGATTGACGGCATACCGGGCCATCCGGTCGGCTTTCAGCGGCACTATTACCCGCTGTTAACCGGCTTACAGGGTGATGTGGGCGCGCAGGCAATAGTCAAACGTGATGCGATTCGCTTGCCCCTTAGCGATCGCGGCTGTGTTTATGATATTGATCTGCCAGCTGATTTGCAGGCGATAAAGGAATTTTCATGATTACGCTCGATCAACGGGTGATTAATGCGGCATTAAGCAGCTGCGAGGCGGGGCAATCCGTCTGGCTGTGTACGGTGTTACGTACCTACGGTTCGTCGCCGCGTGCGCCCGGTACGCTGATGACGGTCAATCAGGCGGGCGCATACTGCGGTTCGCTGTCAGGTGGCTGCATCGAAGAGGACTTTTTAGCCCAGCTGGCGACCGGCGCTTATCGTGCCAGCAGTCAGCAGGTGCGTTATGGCGAAGGTGGTATGCGGCCGAATGTCAGTTTGCCGTGCGGCGGCAGTCTGGAAATTATGATTGAATATTTGCCGCCCGATACCGCCAGTCTGGATCTGCTGCGCGCGATGCAGCGGGCGCTGAGCGGCCAGCAGCCGATGGTGAAGCTGATCCGGCCCGGTGAGCGCGCGCAGTGGGAAGCGATGGCGGCGGATCGGCTATTGCCCGCACTCAGCGTCAGCGACCAGCTGGTACGCTTACCGGTCGGCGCGATCCCGGAACTGCTGGTGGCCGGCTACTCCAGCGTGGCGTTTGAATGCATCCGGCTCGGCCAGATGCTGGGATTTCATGTGCGGGTTTGCGAGCATCGTCCCGGGATGCTCGATGAACTGGAGCGGCATTTCGGCGCAGCGGATAACGTTACGCTGGTGCGCCAGCATCCGGCGCGCTGGCTGGAGCTGAACGGGGCGCATGCGGCCGTGGCGATCGTGGCGCTGACCCACGATCCACGCATTGATGACCTGACGATGATGGAAGCGATCGCAACACCCGCCTTTTATATCGGCATCATGGGATCGGTGAAGAACAGCGAAAAGCGCCGGGCGCGGCTGCAGCAGATCGCGGGGATGGATCGCAGCGAGCTGGACCGCATCCATGCCCCGATTGGCCTGCCGATTGGCAGTAAAACCCCGGCGGAGATCGCGCTATCGGTGATGGCTGATATCGTCCGGGTGAAGAACCTCGGGCGTTCGCTGCCGGCTGCCTGACGGCGGGGCATTGATCGGCGCCAGCCGATAGAGGTAGCTGCCTGACAACGGAATCGGCAGAAACTCCTGGAACATCTGCCTGAGGGTCTGCTGCGGATCAACATCCTGGAACAGCTCAGGATAGAGCGTGGCAGCGAAAAACTCGGTTGCGACCACATGCCATGGGCTGAGATAGAAGTTGTGCCACAGCGCACCGCTGTGTCCATCACGCAGCGCCCGCAGCTGCTTCAGGCCATTTTGCTGTTGGGTCAGTCTCAGCAGGCTTTCGCGGGTCTGGGCCGCTGAGACGGCCGGGCCCAGCGTTAACCTATCCGGTTCATCAGCGTTGCCGATACCGGTCGCGAAATAGTAGTCCGGCTGGGCGGCAATCACCTGCTCCTCACTCAGCCGTCCGAACACCCCGTTAACCTGCTGGCTGGCAATGTTCTCGCCGCCGGCAAAGCGCAGCAGTTCGCCAAGGTTGCCGTTTACCGAGGTGACGCAGCACTCGCTGCGCCGTCCGAGATGCAACTGCAGCAGCACGGTCGGTTTCGGCCCGTGATAGCGTGCCAGCCGGTTGGCTATTCGCTGCATGTGGCTGCGATAAAAACGATTGAAGTCGGCTGCCCGCTGCGGCTGATTGAACACTTCGCCCAGCAGCGTCATGCTGCGCTCACTGTTTTTCAGCAGATGAACCCGCAAATCAACCTTCAGCACCGGAATCTTTGCTGCTTTCAGCATCGTTTCCAGCTGCAGCCCGGCATCGCTGTTGCGTGCCAGCTGCGGCAGGATCACCAGATCGGGCTTCAGCGCGATCACCTGTTCCGGATTAATGTCATTTACCCCCTCCTGACCGAGAGCCGGAATCGTCAGCATCTGCGGAAACTGGCGGGCAAAAATCTGCCAGGTCTGCGGATCGTACTTCTTCAGATCCTGCGGCCAGCCGACAATCTGCTGGAGCGGATTTCCGGGCGTCAGCAGCGCGATGCTATACAACATCCGGCTCTCGCCCAGCACAATCCGCTGTGGCCGATCCGGCACGCTGACCGTTTGTCCGGTGATATCGGTCAGGGTGCGCGCCCCGGCTGGCGAACTGGCGCAGACCAGGCCGATCAGTAACAGGCTGTTACGCAGCAGACGGCCGAGCGGATTAAAATTCAACACTGGCTTGTACCATCAGATTACGGGTTTCGCCTTCGCGGACGCGCAGGTTGCCGCCGCTTGAACTGTAATAGTGTTTATCGAACAGGTTATTCAGATTGAGCCGTAGCTGCGTTTTCTGCCCGAACAGACGATGATTCCAGGCGACAAAGCTGTCGGCCACCACATAATCAGGCAGGGTGAAACTGTTATCCGGATCGCCAGCACGGCTGCCTGTATAGCGCGCACCGCCGCCCAGCCGGAAGGTGCCGGGCAGGTTACTGAACTGCAACTGATGACTCAGATAAAGCGCCCCGGCATGGCGTGGCGCATTTTGCAGCCGGTTACCGTTGTTATCCGGATTGACCCGATCCTCAATGATTTCGGCCTGGTCATAGCTGTAATTAGCACTGAGATCCCAGCCGGGTGCGATTTCACCATTCAGCTCAAATTCAGCGCCGCTGGAGCGGGCTTTATCAATCGCGCGGGTGGTGCCGTTAATGCTGAGCGACATCGATTTTTCATCAATGCGATACAGTGCGACAGAGGCAAACAGTTTCGGTGAGACTTGCCATTTGCTGCCGATCTCCCAGCTGGTGCCCTGTTCAGGTTTGCCGACGTTGCCCTCGTCGTCCACGTCGGTGGACGGCGTGAAGGATTTACTCACGCTGGTGTAGAACGATAACGCGGGCGTGAGTTTATAGATGATCCCGGCCTGTGGCAGAAACGTGTTGCCCTCATCGTTAAGCGTTTCGACCTGCGGATCAAAGCCTTTAGAGGCGCGCTGCTCATAGTGCTGATAGCGGCCTCCAAACACAACGGTCCATTCTGGTGACAGTGTCACGCTATCTTTGGCGTAGATCGAACGGCTATGAATGCGGTTCAGGTTGTTGGCGTTAGCACTGTTTTCTGTGCTGCTGTCAGTCAGCGGTGACAACTGGTCATATTCAGGCTGGAAGAAATTGAAGTTATTGGTCGCCTTGCCCTGATACTGATGGGCGCGATAAGTCTGATTCATCTCATAGTCGGTGCCGACCACCAGCGCGTGCGACAGTCCGGCGATTTCCGGGTTGCCCAGCAGATCCCAGCTCAGGTATTTGGTCTTATGGTTGAAGCCTCGATTGGCATCGGCCCGACGGGTCACCGCACCGGTGGTGGTATTGACCGCCGTCACCCGGACTTCATTGTTGTCATAGCGCCGCTGGTTCCAGCCGAGGGTGAAACGGGTGCGCCACTCATCATTAAACTGCCATTCGTAGTGCGCATTAAGGGTTTTGTTGTGCCCCCAGGCGTGGTTAGCGGTGTCATCCAGACGATCCTTATAACCGATGTCGATCGGCTTGCCGTCAATAAACGCAGTGCCGCGATCGTAAGGAATGTCATAGCGGTAATCGGCATAGCTGATTAAAAAACTCGCCTGATCGCCATACCACTGTAAAGACGGGGCCAGCAGAGTATGTTGCTCACTGCCAAAGTTACGCCAGTAATCCTGATTCTGCTTCTCAGCGATCAGTCGAAACGCAAAGCCATTACCCAGTGGGCCGGTTACGTCCAGCGTACCTGCGCCGCCACCCTCGCTGGCATAACGGCCACTGACTTTGGTGTGCCAGCTATATTGCGGTTTCTTGCTGACCACATTGATCACCCCGCCGGGATTCTGAATACCGTACAGCAGCGAGGCCGAGCCTTTCAGCACCTCAACGCGTTCGGTGGTGGCATCGAAGTTGAGTCCCTGACTGCTGCGGATGCCATCACGATAGATCGATCCATCGGCATTACTGCCAAACCCGCGCCGGACAAAACCATCTTCGGTGCCGGCCAGCGTATTCGCTTCCGCTACGCCACTGACAAAGCGCATCGCATCCGCCAGCGAACTGGCCTGGTAATCCTCCAGCTGCTGCTGGGTGACCGTGCTGATCGATTGTGCCTCATCCAGTCGCGCGGTGGGCATTTTGCTGGCCACGCTACTCTGGCTGCTGGTGTAACCCGTTTGCGGATTGTCGTCAGCGGTCACGGTGATATCCGGCGTGTCGGTCCCGGTTGCCGCCTGTGCCTGCACCACTAACAGCGCGCTGCCGATCGCCAGCGCCAGTGCCGAATGGCGTGCCGGATTTTTGATTTTATCTGAACGGTTGGTCATTTTTTCTTTTCATGTCTGAAGCGAGTCATGCTTTACGGTTCAGCACAGCGCGGGCTGCTGCTGACCGCCCTGGCGGTATTCTGCAAAACGCAGAGAATAAACAGTGAGCAGGCGGCCAGACCGGCGCGGATAGCAAAGGCAATTCGCGGCGACGACAATACTTCTCATCTGTAATTGAGAATCATTCAAACATTGGCGGGTGTAGTAGTAAACATAAATAATGATGAAAACACTACAGAAAATCGGAGCCGGACCTGGCCATTAAATGGCGGGATGACAACGTTTAATACGTTGATATATAAATTTAAATAATAAAATCCTGTATTGATGACCGACTAAATCCCCAGTATTGTCAGGTCAATGACAGCGTGGATTATCTTGCTCACTACAGCGTTCAGGTTAAAATCAGCGCGCTTCAGCGCGGGTGAACCCTATTGCCCGACCGACCACTCAGCCAGCAGGATTAATAATGAAAAAGGCAATAACCGGCAAAAATCGGGTTGATGTTTTTGGTGAGCGTCTGCGTTTGCGGCAAAAGCAGCTGTCGCCCCGGCTGCTGGCGGTGGCCCGTTACATCGATCAACAGCGGGAAACGGTGCTGGAAAGTACCGCGATGGAGATAGCGCAGGCTAATCAGACCTCCGATGCCACGGTGATCCGGGCGGTTCAGGCGCTGGGTTTTAGCGGCCTGCGCGACCTGAAACAGACGCTGCAGGCGTGGTTTGGTCCATCGCTGACCTCTGAAGATAAGATGATCACCACCGTCAGCGAAGTGACCAGCGACGTTAACAGTTCGATTGATTTTGTACTGGAGGGGCACCGGCGCGCCTGTGAGGTAATGTCGCTGCCGCACAACCGGGTCGCCGTCGCCGATGCGGTGGCGCTGCTGGCGGAGGCGCGTCAGGTGGCGATTTTTGGCATTAACGCCTCCGGGATTCTGGCGGATTACAGCGCCCGCCTGATGAATCGTATCGGGCTGCCGGCGTTTTCCCTTAATCGCGCCAGTATTGCGCTGGCCGAACAGATGCTGGCGCTGCAGCGCGGTGACGTGCTGGTGATGATGGCGCAACAATCGGCGCACCGCGAAGGCACCACCGTGGTCCGCGAGGCAAAACGGCTGGGCATTCCGATTATTCTGCTGACCCATGCCACCGAGTCGTTTTTTGCCCGTGAAGCCGATGTGGTGATCAACGTCCCGCGCGGCGGTGAAAACGGCCGCATTCCGCTGCACGGCACTATTATGGTCTGTCTGGAGATGCTGATCCTTTCGGTGGCGTCCACGCTCCCGCAGCGCACGGTCAAAACCATGAAACGCCTGCAGGATCTCTATCGCGGCCTGAAACCTGCCGGTAAAAAATAGTCCCTGAAGCAGCCCGGCGGCCGTCATCTCTGCCGGGTAAGACGCCGCATCTGACCAAATTTTCCCGCTTTGAGATCCCGATCGCGGCTTTTCTGCTGTCATTTTCTGCTGCCGACTACGCTTACTTTGCTTTGCGAGCTTGAGCCTGTTTTTTTGCTTCTTTTAATCCCTGTTACCTTGTGCGGAGCCGATGATGAAATTTTTTCACCCGCGACACCTGCTCTCCAGTGCAGCGATAACCACCCTGAGCCTGCTGTCGCCGCTGCCGGCAGCGGCCTGGAGTCAGCTCACCGTGTTTGGCGATAGCCTGAGCGACGGCGGCAATGTAGGCCGCTTCACCTACGACGCGGCGTCCCATCCGTTGTATGACGAGATACTGGCGCAGCAGCTGAACCAAACCCTGCTGCCGTCGTCCCAGGGTGGCAGTAACTATGCTGCCGGAGGAGCGGTGGCGGTGCCGGCGCTTAATCCGCAGTACAACAGTCAGGATCAGGTCGACCGTTATCTGGCCGCCAGTGGCGGTCGCGCTGACGGCAACGGCCTCTATATTCACTGGATCGGCGGTAACGATCTGGCTGCAGCCGCCGCCGATCCGCTGAATGCGGTGCAGGTGATCGATAACAGTGCCCGCTCTGCTGCCGACCAGGTCAGCCGGCTGCTGGCGGCCGGAGCGGGAACCGTGGTGGTGCCGACGGTGCCAAACGTTGGGGCGACGCCGGCTTTGCTGCAGGCCATCCTGCAACCGCTTGGCCCGGTGGCGGAACCGGCTATAGCAGCGCTGTTCCAGTCGTTAAGCAGCGTCACAACGCCCGATCGGGCGGCGCGTGAGCAGGCTATTGAGGCGGCATTCCGCCAGGCAGCCGATCAGATCCCGGCCATTCCGCTGGTGCGTGAAGCGATCGCCCGACAGTTGTTTGCCGCCTGGCAACTGTTAAGCGACACTGCGGCGACGCTGACCGACCGCTATAACCTGCTCGAAGAGCAGGGGCTGGTGGCGACCGGCGGCAATATCGCGCGGGTCGATATCAACGGACTGTTCAATGAGGTGATCGACAATCCGGGCCAGTACGGCATCAGCAACAGCGCAGGCATGGCCTGTCCGCCTGGCGTCTCGGCAATGGATTGCACTTCGGCCACGCCGGGCTTCTCTCAGGCGCAGCAGTATCTGTTTGCGGATCGTCTGCATCCCAGCCCGGCGGTGCATGCCCTGATCGCTGACTATATTCAGTCGGTGCTGGATGCGCCGTTGCAGGTGGCGGCGCTGAGTCAGTCACCGCTGATGCTGGTGAGGGATGCGCGGAATACTCTGGAAGGGCATTTGCAGCAGCAGCGCCAGCAGCCCGCTGACGCTGGACAGTTTACCGTTTTCGGTGGCTATGCCGGTCAGTCACGGAATTTCCGCGGCGACAGTTATCAGGATGGCGATGCCACCACCGCCAATGGCGCGGTCGGTATTGGTTATCAGCTAAACGACAGCTGGCAGGCCGGGGCGATGTTTTCAGCGACGTCGCAGCGTCAGGAGCCATCGTCACGTTACGACTACCGACTGCGTGGCAATCTGGTGGCGCTGTGGAGTCAGCTGCGGCTGTTTGATCAGGGCTGGATTAACGCCGATCTGCACTATGCCTATCTCGATTTTGATGATATTGAGCGTCAGGTCAGACTGGGACCGGCCACCCGGACCGAGCAGGGCAGTACTGATGGTAAGCTGCTGGGAATGCGCATCGAAACCGGCTGGGATCTGCCGCTCGGCCAGTATGTTTCCACCGGTCCGGTTGCCAGCTATGCGCTGGATTACAGCCGGGTCTCAGGCTATCAGGAGCAGGGCAATCGCAGCAGCGCCATGCGCTTTGGCGATCAGACGCTGCATTCGCAGGTCGGTTCTGTCGGCTGGCGCATCGACAGCAGGCAGCTGTTGATCAATCCGTGGGCGCAGGTCAGTTACAACCATCAGTTTGGCGACAGTGACTCTGCGGTGACGGCCGGACTGAAATCGACCCGCACGGCGTTTACCCGCACCCGCGAAGCAGGCGATGATAACTGGCTGGATATGGCGGTCGGGGCCAGCGTGCCGCTTGGCACGGCGGTGACCGCGTTTGCAGGCGTCTCTGCGGTGGCGGGCAACAGCGAATATCATCAGGTGAGCTGGAACGTCGGGCTCAATGCGCGCTTCTGATCGGCGGCGATCGCACTGCAGGGAAGCGGTGTGATAACGTAGCGAGACGGTGCGCATTAATGAGGCAGGAGAGGATGATGAAGGTCAGACGGGCTTCACCTGAAGAGGCAACAATCTTGTGGGATATCAGAAACCAGGCGATTCGCCACGGCTGCCAGTCGGTGTATGCAGCCGAGGTGATTGCCGCCTGGACGCCGGACCGGATGCCCGTCAGCTTTCCGGCGATGATCCGCGAGAATCCTTTCCTGGTGATCGACGGTCCTGACGGCCAGCCGGTGGCAACCGGCTCGCTGGATCTGGCGGCCGGCAGCGTTGAGGCGATCTTTACCCTGCCTGGCTTCACCGGCCAGGGGCTGGCGGGCAAGATTATTGAAACCATCAAAGCGGAAGCACAGCGCCGTGGCTACCGGCGCCTGACGCTCGCATCCACCCCTAACGCCGCCAGCTTTTACCTGCAACATGGCTTCGAGTTGCTGGGTGAAAGTGTTTATCCTTCAAAGCTGGCCGGCAGTGGATTGCGCTGTATGAATATGGCCATTGACCTGTCAGCGCCGTCTGACTGAGTCACGCCGTTAAGCCGGGCCGGGCCGCGCTTCAGCAGCGGAAAAGTTTCGCGCGCAAACACTTCGCAAGCCCACGCCGGTAAGGTATAGTCCGCGTTTTTTGGAGGAACCATGCTGACTCATTCATCAACTCGTCTCAACAAATACATCAGCGAGAGCGGAATCTGTTCTCGTCGCGACGCCGATCGATATATCGAACAGGGCAACGTTTTCATTAACGGCAAACGCGCCACTGTCGGCGCGCAGGTTTTTGCAGGCGATGTGGTGAAAGTGAACGGTCAGCTTATCGAGCCGCGTGATGAAGATGATTTAGTGCTGATTGCGCTGAACAAACCGGTCGGCATTATCACGACTATGGAAGAGGGTGAGCGCGACAACATCAGCGATTTCGTGAACCACAGCAAGCGGGTCTTCCCGATTGGCCGTCTGGACAAAGATTCTCAGGGGCTGATTTTCCTGACCAACCACGGCGATCTGGTCAATAAAATTCTGCGTGCCGGTAATAATCACGAAAAAGAGTATGTGGTTACCGTTGATAAGCCGATTACCGATGAGTTTATCGCCGGAATGGGCGCGGGCGTGCCGATGCTGGGTACCGTGACCAAAAAGTGCAAAGTTAAAAAAGAAGCGCCTTTTGTGTTTCGTATCACCCTGGTGCAGGGGCTGAATCGCCAGATCCGCCGCATGTGTAAGCACTTTGGTTATGAAGTGACGAAGCTTGAGCGTACCCGCATCATGAACGTCAACCTGAAAGGTCTGCCGCTGGGGGAATGGCGCGATCTGACCGATGACGAACTGATCGAACTGTTTAAACTGCTGGAGAACTCTTCTTCAGAAGATAAGCCGGCAAAGAAAGCGCCGGCTAAAACCGCCGCAGCAAAAAAAGCGCAGAAAAGCCCGGCCCGTCCGGCTGCTGGCAAAGCCGAGCCTGACAGCGCCTCACGCAAGCGTTTTGCGCAGCCGGGACGCAGGAAGAAAGGGCGCTAATCGATATGCCGCGCAGCCAGCCAGGCTTTCCGGCCGCGCTGTCTGCGTTCGCCATTGTCACTGAGGCGCTCAGGGAATAATTCTGGCGGCGCGAAAGCGGGCAAACAGATCGCAGAACATCCGGTCGGTTGCGCGGTATTGATGAAACCCCGCCTGACGGATTTTGCTGCCGTCGCCAAACATATCGTAGTGCCAGCCGAAGACGAAATCGGCAAAGCTGCCGTCACTGAGCGCCAGAATATCGGGCTGAACCAGTTGGTTAGCCGCAGCGATATCCCGCCAGCTGTGCCGATAATCGCCGAACAGTTGCTGCAGGGATAAGCAAACGGGCGGCGCGATCTCAAGATCAAACCACGCCGCGATCACCGGCCACAGCTCACTCCAGCGCCATAAATCACCATTATTCACGTTAAACGCCTGATTGCGTGCGTCGGATGCCTGCCCGGCCCAGATCGTGGCGTCGGCCAGTAATTCAGCGTCGGTAAAGTCGACCAGGCTGTGCCAGGTCTGCGCTGAACCCGGGAAGCGCAGAGGCAGCTTTTCAGCGCGACAGAGTGAGGCATAAAGCGCCAGACTCAGCGCCAGGTTCATGCTGTTGCCCGGGCGGTCGCTGCCGACCACGCCGGGACGCAGCGCGCTCCAGTGCCAGGCTTTACCCTGTTGCCGGTCGGCCAGCCAGCGAAGCTGTTCGGCATTAAATTCAGCACCCGGTACGCCAGCATCGCTTTCTCGCGCCGGCGTTTTGAACGGTCCGAGATGAGCACCGTAAACTTTATATCCCTGCATCAGGCTGACATGCTGTAGCGGCGCGACCGGCTCTATGCTGCTGACCAGGTTTTGCAGCATCGTCACGTTGGGTTTCACCATCGCGGCCCAATCTGCGGCGTTGAGCCAGGCACTGTAAAAAATATGCGTGACCTGAGTCAGAGCAGAGAGCCGCTGTTGACTCTGCTGCTGATCGAGCAAATCAACCGACAGCAGGTCAGCCAGAGCCTGTTCTGACTGCTGCTGGTCGGGCTGTCGCTGGCGGCTCAGACTGATGACCTGCCAGTGCTGCGCAGTTAAGGCACGAATAAGTTGCTGGCCCACGATACCGGTCGCGCCTGCCACCAGCGCGACGTTTTTTTTCTGACTGTTAATCATGATAGCGATCTCATCTGGAGTGAAATCACAGTCTCACCTGGGCTTCTTTGTGATTAAATCCCCTCTATACCGATAACACTTATCAAGAAATCCACTAAATGCAGAACAAACTGACTGCGATTCAGTCATTCATTCGCGTTGCCGAAGCGGGATCGTTTTCAGCAGCTGCGCGACAACACGGGATGAAACAGTCGGCGATAAGCCAGCAGGTGGCGGCGCTTGAAGCCGATCTGGGCGTGGTCCTGCTGCACAGAACCACCCGCGCGATGGCGTTAACCGAAGAGGGACAGCGTTATCTGCAGCAGGTCAGGCAACTGTTACACGCCATGGATGAACTGGAGCAGCAGTTACGGCCGACGTCGCAGCCGCTGCAGGGGAAATTGCACATTCAGTTACCCAGCGGGCTGGGCCAGCGCTTTATGCCGCAGCTGCTGGCGTTTCAGCAGCAGCATCCGGCATTACGGCTGGAGGTGGCGCTTGACGATCGCTTGTCCGATCTGATTTCTGAAGGCGTCGATGTCGCCATCCGTCTCAGCGAAGCGCCGCCGGCCGGCCTGGCTGTCCGCATGCTGGCCACGATTGAAACAGTGCTGGTGGCCGCCGCTGACTGGGTAGCGCAGCATGGTCAACCGCTGACGCCCGCCGATTTACAGCGTCATCCTCACATTCGCTTCAGTGGCCTTCAGCCGGATGCGCCGTTGCGCCTGGTCTCAGCACAAGAGAGCGTTTCGCTCGCGGTGGAATGTGTCTTTCGCTCGAATAACAGTCACTCGCTGACAGAGGCTATTGAAGCCGGGCTGGGGATAGGCGGCATACAGACGTTAATTGCCAGTGAGGCGCTGGCGGCCGGTAAGCTGGTCAGAATTTTGCCTGACTACCGGCTGCCGGATCGCTATCTCTATGCCATCTTTCCCGATGCACGTTTCATTCCGCACAAGGTACGTTTGCTGGTGGGCTGTTTTGAACAGAAGCTTGCCGCTTTGCAGCAGCAAAGCCTGCAGCGGCAGGATTAACCCCTGCCTCAGCACCAACGCCGCATAGCCGACACATTCAGAAGATGACCCCTTTTCAGGGTTCAGAGGGCGTGGCAGGATAAGCGCAAAATGTTAAGGAGAGTGCCTGATGTTGCTGAAAGGTATGAACGATCCGCTGTTGAAAGCGTATCAGCATCCTAAATCACGGATGATGATTAGCCGCTTCAGAGGGCTGGCAGGCGATCGTAAACTCAGTGACTGGCAGGTGTTTTGTATTCTGGTGACCGGATTTACCAATTACTGGTATGTACAGGCGGGTCATTTCAACATAAACGTCAGCTGCAGCAAAACCCGGCAATTTGATTTCATGCAGGATTTCCTGCATGTTTCGGTGACGCTGGAAGGACTGATTTGTGATGATAACTTCCGCTGTCCCGACTTCTTTTTGCCGCGTTACGATGTGCCCTATGAATTCTGCCGCTGGCGCAGCAAGCGTGGCTACGACTCCTCTCTGACCTATGTCAGTAACCACGGTGTGAAATCGCATAAGGCGATTTTTGTCGCTTCAGATGACGCCGCACGTGAAGAGCGGGTGATGAAGTGGGAAGGAATGGTTAACGTCTATGATAAAACCTTTTTCACCGTCGCCAGCTTCAGCACCACGCATGACTTCCTGGTTAAAGACATCACCAAAACGATTCACGAAGGATTGGTGAAACATCTCAACTTCTACCGGGATTTATTCAGCTATATCTTCCCGTCACCAGCAGCAGCACGGCTGCAGGCGCGAGATGACCGACGTCTGCTGAACAAAATGTAGCCTGCCGTTTTCACCGCTGTATTGCGCAGCCAGCGGGCTGGGTATCTGGCGCTATGATCTTCGCCGAATGGTGGAGTTCAGCGCTTTAATCAGCGTATGGCTCGCGGCTTGCCTGGTAATTTCGCTCTGGAATTATTAACGATGTAATTTATTGCTGTAATTTATTGCTGTAACTGATTGGGACGATTATTTGATCGTTCGTGATTCAGAGCGTGGCTTTCTGCCGGGTCATTATGGCTATTGCAGGTCAGATGAATTTTTCCGTAATTGATAGCGGCTTAACGCCCGTTAACGGAAGCGGTAAACATAATCTCTTATCAATTGTCTTCAGCATTTACCTTAAACTCACATCAATCACTGCGGGTCAATGTGCCTCAGCAGCCTGTTTCAAATGAAGTCCATAGCAGTGACGGAAAACCGCCTCAAAAGATCTAAGCCACAAAAGTCGATGATAAATTCCAGTTCGAACGGGAAGATACGGTTATCGGTGAGCATTACCAGTTCATCGTAAAGAATGTCAGTCAGACAGAACTGCCGTTTATGCTCGCGTCGGGCCCGGACGGCGTCTTATATGCTGATGAATATGACGCCGCTGGCGGTTTTTATTCGCTGACCTCAGATATGGTTGAAGCTGCGGGTATCGATAATATGCTGATTGCCGGCGGCACGCTTGCGGGTGGTGCGGCATTAGCCGGTATTGCCATCTTCTTTCCTTCGGGCGGCAAACATCACAGCTCTTTCTCTTCAGCCGCAACGAACCCGGGTGACAACACCGGCGCTGTGGTTGACAACAACAAAACCAGCGATCCAGCAGGTGTGACAGTCACCCAACTGATGCTGAGTGACGATGCCGGCAACCCGATTGCCGATCGCCCCGCGTGATGTGGCCTTTATCACCCCGGGTCAGCGCGCCGTGGTCAAGCTGACCGCGTATGACTTTAATATTTACGGCGAGCTGGAAGGAGAGGTTGCCTCAATATCACCTGATACCATTCAGGATGACGTTCATCGCGATCAATATTTTTACCGGGTCTACATCCGGACTGATAAAGATTATCTGGTGAACAAAAAAGGGAAACACTTTCCGGTTTACCCAGGAATGATCGCCATGGGAGAGATCCACACCGGCAGCAAAACCATCATGGAGTATTTACTTAAGCCGCTTAACCGGGCCCGGGAAGCGCTGCGTGAACGGTAAGCAAATCCGTCGCGGGTGAATCCCTCACCGCCCTGGCGGTGAGGGTGAGTAAAGCGCCAGGGATAGCGTCAGACCGCTAACCTGGCGCTTAAGCCGGCAGCAGACCGGCCACCTGATAATCGGTTATCAGCGCATCAAACAGCGAAATGTCGGAACGACTGCGGGCCAGCAATTGTGCCCCGGCCACGGCGGCAAAAATGGCCCGCGCCCGTGCCTGACTCTGCTCCACGTCGGTCATGCCGGTTTCCTGCAGGCGCGCCGCCAGCCAGGCAATATTCACATCGGCAAAATGCTGTACCTCGGTTTTCACCGCCTCGGGAAGATCGTCATATTCTGCTGACATAAAGCTGCCCATGCAGAGCCGGTTTTCGCTTTCCAGCGAACGGCGGAAAATATGCGGATAGTGGTGCAGACAGGCCGCTGCCTCCGGGTTTGATTCACGCAGTGCGTCAAGATCGGCGGCGGTATCTTCCCAGTAGCGTCGGGCGACCGCCGCCCCTAATTCCGCTTTGCCTGGAAAGTGGTGATAAATGCTGGCGGCTTTGATACCGACTTCACTCGCCAGCTGGCGGAAATTGAGGCCGGTATAGCCATGGGCTTGCGCACTTTTACGCGCCGCGGCCAGGATCGCTTCTTTTGCATTCTTACTCATTGTCTCTCCTCCGGTGAAGCTATCATCCTACCATTTGGCAGGTAGTTGTTGACAGTGGAAAATAAGCGATCTACTGTTTACCTACCAAGTGACAGGTAGGTAAATTTAACATGCAAAATCCACTCTTTTTTAACGATGCGACAGAACTGGCTCAACGCATTCGCAACGGCGAGGTTTCACCGGTCGAAGTGGTTAAGGCGCACCTTGATCGCATTGAACAAACTAATCCGCAGATCAATGCGATTGTCACGCTGGCAGAGAATGCGCTGAGCGAGGCTAAAGCGGCCGAGCAGGCTGTCCGTTCAGGTCAGGCGCTGGGACCCCTGCACGGTGTCCCGTTTACCGTTAAAGATTCGATCGACACCGCGGGCGTGATGACGCAGCGCGGATCGCCAATCTTCAAAAATCGGATGCCGACTCAGGATGCCACCAGCGTGGCGCGGATGAAAAAGGCCGGCGGCATTCTGCTGGCTAAAACCAATCTGCCTGAATTTTCATACTGGATTGAAAGCGACAATTTACTCAGCGGCCGCACCAACAATCCGTGGGATCTGACCCGCACGCCTGGCGGCTCAAGCGGAGGCGAATCTGCCGCCATTGCCGCCGGGATGTCGCCGCTCGGCCTCGGCACCGATCTGGCCATTTCGGTTCGTGGTCCGGCGTCTCAGACCGGTATTACCTCCATCAAAGCCACCCATGGCAGCATACCGATGACCGGTATCTGGCCGCGCGCACCGCGTCGCTTCTGGCATGTTGGTCCAATGGCGCGTTCGGTACGCGATATTGCGCTTGCCTTCTCGCTGCTGTCGGGTCCGGATGGGCAGGATGCTTTTGCGACTGCTGCTGCCCGCCCGCAGTCGGGCGAGGCCGTTGGCGATCGTCCATTGCGGATTGGCTGGATGACCGGACCCGGCTTTGGTCCGGTTGATGCGGACGTGGCGGCAGTGGTGAAAGCGGCGGCGGCGGCGCTGCAACAAAGTGGGGTGCAGGTTGAGGAGGTGGGGATTGCAGCGCTGGAACGTGATTTTGCGCTGGAGGTGTTCAACCGTCTGCACGTGATGGAGATGAAGCCTGCGTTTGCGGCAGCTGTAGCGGGCCGGGATCCGGCGGAAATCTATAAAATGGCCACAACCATGCTGTCACTGCCCGATACGCCGCTGCAGGCGTACATCGAAGCGGAACAGGCAGCCGAGCGAATCCGCGATGGCTATGCCGAATACTTTTCGCGCTATGATGCGCTGATTACCCAGGTGCTGCCGACACCGGCTCACAAGCATGGAGTTGAACAGCTGGTGATTGATGGGCAGACGGTGGATGTCAGCTGGCTGCAGGCGGCCACGGTCCCGCTTAACGTCACCGGATTGCCAGGGATTGCCTTACCCTTTGGTCAGAGTAGCGAAGGTTTGCCGATCAACATTCAGATCACCGGGAAATGGCACGATGAAGCGACAATTCTGGCTATTGCCGCGCGGCTTGAAGCGTTAAGTCCGGTTAAAGGTCTGCATCCTGCACTGCTGACTGGCGAGTAATTCGGCAACATCTGTTGCAGCTGACGACTCGCCGCCCGGGAGAGCGGCGGGTCAGGGCAGGTGAATAATGCGTTCAGCTTACCACTTCATCTCGCCGGTATTCACTTTGGCACTCAGTTCCAGTGACCCTTCTTCTGCCAGCTGTGGCCAGGCGGCTTTGACCGCGCCGATCACCTGCGATGAGGTTTTATATTGCGCCAGGGCCGCGTCAAAGCTTTTGAGGTAATTCAGGGTGAAGTCTACCGCCTGACTCCCGGCCGGGCGTTCGCCGAGGTAGTGACCTGGAATGACATTTGTCGCTTTCAGCCCCTGCATTTCAGTCAGCACCTTGCGCCAGGCGGCGCGGCTTTCTACCGTCTGCGTATCGGCGGTCCAGACATGAATGCCGGACGAAATCGCCGTTCCACCCAGGATGGTTTTTTCTGACGGGACCCAGACGTAAGCGGCGTATTCATCCGGATGACGCAGCTCCAGCACTTCTCCATCGATGCTGAAGCGGGTTTGATCGGTGACTTCAGGCAGGGTCAGTTTATCCGGCGCGCCCTTCTTCATCTGCGGCCCCCAGTACTGCAGCTTGGCCTGATGCGTCTGCTGAATATGCTTCACCACGCCCGGCGTCGCAACTACCTTCACGTCAGGATAGGCCTTCACAATCGGTTCCAGACCAAAGTAAAAATCAGGATCGCCCGAGGTGATGACGATCTCTTTCAGCGTTTTACCGCTACGTTTAATCATCTCAACCAGTTTTTCACCGTCGATGGTGCTGAACTGCGCATCGAACAGAATGGCTTCTTTCGGTCCGCTCACCAGGGTTGAGGAAACGGCAAAAATACCGTTGTGCTGCGGGTTGTAGGTTTCGAACTGCAGCGGGACCGCCGTGGCGGCAGCCGAGGCCAGAATTAGCGTTAACGGTAACAGCGTGGTTTTCATTTTTAATCCTCTGAGTAGCGGGAGTCATTTCCTGACCAACCTCTGCAAAGTCGTCAGGAGAGAACACCGGCGTCGCCGATGACTCAGCCGCCTGTGTTCTCTGCAGATCACAGCGCTATTTTACGGCTTTTGTTATCTGATAGAATTCCCGCAATCAGAGATGCTGAGTTTCATAAATCGTACAAGTGATGAGATGGATCGTGTGACAGCTGCGGCGGTGTTTAACCGGATATGCGAGTTGGGCAGCCTGAGTGCGGCGTCACGGGCGCTGGGCATTTCGCGGCCGATGGTCAGCCGCTATCTGGAGGAGATGGAAAAGTGGGCCGGGACCCGCCTGCTGCACCGTTCATCGCGTCGGTTAACCATCACCCCCGCCGGCGAGGCGATATTGCTGCGAACCCGTCAGCTGGCACGGCTTTCGGAGGAGATTGAGCAGGAGTCGACGCAGGCGATGCCCGCCGGTACGCTGCGTATCGCCTGCGCGCATTTTACCGCGACTCACCTGGTCGGTCCGGCAATTCCCGATTTCCTTAGACGTTATCCGGCGCTGCGTATTGAGCTGGAGATTAACAATCAGCCGGTCAGCCTGATCGGCGAGCGCATCGATCTGGCGATCCGCATCACAGACGCACCGGAGCCGGGTGCGATTGCCCGTCGGCTCGGCGAATGTCGCTCGGTTCTGTGTGCCTCGCCGGGCTATCTGGCGAAACAGGGAACGCCACGGACGCCAGAGGCGTTATCGTCGCACAACTGCCTCTATTACAGCCGATTTGCCGGACAAAGCTGGCATTTTACCGCCCCCCAGGGTGAAAAGATCGCCGTGGCGGTCAGGGGAAATTTCAGTGCCGGCATCTCATCGCTGTTGTGTGATGCGGCTATTGCCGACTGCGGGGTGGCGATGGTGCCCGAGCAGGAAGCCCGCAGCAGCCTGGCGAGCGGCAAGCTGGTGCAGCTGCTCCCCGACTACCGGCCACAAACATTCGGCATCTGGGGACTCTATCTGTCGCGCGAGCACCAGTCTGCCGCGCTGCGGTTGTTTCTCGATGAGCTGCAGGGCACTATCGCTCAGATAAGCTGATCGGACCGATTCCGGTAGTTAAAAGACAGGATAAAAGGCGCTATAAATGATTGATGACAAGCCGATCTACTGGAACCCGATGGTGCCAGAGCTGACCGTGAGTGATTTCGCGGCTTCATTATTTTTCTATGTCGATATCATCGGTTTTGCGCTGATGAACCGGCGCAAGGATCCGGATTTCGCCTATCTCAACTTCGGCGACGCACAGTTAATGATTGAGCAATATCACGCGCAAGGCTGGAAAACCGCGCCACTGGAAAAACCGTTCGGACGTGGAGTTAATTTTCAGATTGAGGTTGAGGCAATTGAACCGATACTTTTACGCCTTGAGCATAAGGGCATTCCGCTGTTCCGGCCGGTTCAGGACAATCATTATGTGACAGGAAACACAACGATGTGCCAGCGGGAGTTTCTGGTGCAGGACCCGGACGGCTATCTGCTGCGTTTCAGCCAATACCTGGCCTGAGACACCGACTGGTGCGTTGAACAGATATCGCGCGGCTGTTATTTCCTCTGTCTGCTTGCTGGCGCGGCTTAGCAAACTGCCCCGGCTGCTGTAATACATTTCCGGATAATATCGATAATCATGTCAGCGTTAAACTTTCAAGCCGCGGTTAGCGTTTCTGCCGGGTAACAAGCGGATATTATTTTATTCGCATTAAACAGTTGCCCGTCAGGCCGGAAAGTTTGTGCTCAGGCTGAATAAAAAGATCGCCAAAGAACTTTAAATTTTTGCGGCTTAGCTATACTCACTTTTGACTGGCCCTGTTCAATTGCATGGCCGATCTGCCTTATTTAGACGCTGTTACAGTGAATAAATCAGCGATCGCATCTGACGCTGATGGTGCCTGTCCGACTCTTTGTTATCGCTGAACTTTATTGATGGGTGCCGCGGCCGATAAGGGTTAACGTCACCCAGGAGAATGCGTAATGAAAACACGTTTAATTGCCTGCCTGGCCACGCTGCTCTTCACCCCAATCGGACACACTGCCAGTGCAGAGAGTCTGCCTTCTTCAGCCTCGATCAACTTTAGCGGCAGCATTTTCAATGGCTCCTGTAATATGGATGTGAAGCTCAATCCGGCTGCCTTTATCTGTTCTGATCCCCAAAGTGGAAAAACGGTGGCGCAATATGTCGATGTGCGGAAAGCACAGACGCTCGCTCAGCTGCCAGTGAGTGTCAATACGGCGTGGCTGGATGCCGGTAAACGTAAAGGCATTGTCTCAGTGACCTATCTGTAAAATTACCGCCTCTGTTGCCATAAACCGAATCATAGGGCCACGGTGTGATTGCCGCTGGCCCACTTTTGTCGTGAAGCTGTACGGGGGGATTTAGTGCTGGTTTATTTCTGGTGAAATTAGCCCGCAGGCGTTATCAACCTCGCAGCTTTACCGGCGTGAACGGTTTAATCCGGCAACAGGCTGTAGGAGATAGCCGGTTACTTTTTACAGAGCGTCTGCCGTGCCTGGGATGAATCGGCGAATCACGCCCCTCCCTGGGCGTGTGGATGGAGAGAGAATGATCAGGAGTGATCGGAAGAGTGCAGCGGGAAAAACTTCGCGCTCTGCCGTTTTTCTCTTTTGCGGTGCAAAAGATAGCTGGTGGCAATGATCAGCAGCGTTAACCCGCCGGTTGCCAGCAGCTCAGCCTGATGATCGGCATCAAACAACATCACCACCAGCACCGTAACAATAAACAGGATGGTGAACCAGGTGAGGCCGGGAAACAGCCACATCCGATAGCTCAGCACTTCACCGGCTTTTTCACGTTTTTTACGCAGCACCAGATGCGATGCAGCGATCACCAGGTAGACCAGCAGCGCAATAGCGCCGGAACTCGCCAGTAAAAACTCAAATACCGCGCTCGGAGCCAGATAGTTGGCGATCACTGCCAGGAAGGCCGCGCCAGTAGAGAGCAGTACCGCAACCCACGGTGTGCCGCTGCGGTTGGTGCGGGAGGCGGCGGCGGGCGCATCTTTACGGCGTGACAGTGAATAGAGCATCCGCGATGAAGTATAGAGCGCCGAGTTGAGGCAACTGCACACCGCCATCAGCACCACCAGATCAACGATCAGCCGGGCATGCGGGATGTTCATCGCCTGTAGCACCGTCTGCCAGGAGCCCTGTTGCACCAGGCCCGGCGTATTCCACGGCACCAGCGCCACCACAAAGAAAATCGACAATAGATAAAACAGCGCAATACGCCAGATGACCGAGTTAGTTGCCTGGGTGATCTGCTTACCGGGATTCTTCGACTCTGCGGCGGCGATAGTCACAATCTCGGTGCCCATAAAAGAGAACATGGTAGTCAGGATCGCGGCCATCACCGCACCCATTCCGTTCGGCATAAAGCCGTGGGTATCATAAAGATGTGACAGTCCCTGAGTTCCGCTGCCCGGCAACCAGCCCAACACCGCCGCCGCCGCTACCCCGAGAAACAGAATGATTGCGGCAATTTTAATCAGCGCAAACCAGAATTCAAACTCGCCATAATTTTTCACACTCAGCAAATTGGTGACGGTGAGAATAAGTGTGATGGCGAGAGTGAACTGCCAGATAGCCACCTGCGGATACCAGGCGTGCAGTATGGTTCCGGCCGCATTGGCCTCCAGCGGGATCACCAGCACCCAAAACCACCAGTAGAGCCAGCCGATGGTAAAGCCAGCCCAGCGGCCGAGCGCCTTGTCGGCATAGGTCGAAAACGAGCCGGAATCAGGCGATGCGACCGCCATTTCGGCCAGCATCCGCATAATCAGCACCACCAGCGCACCGGCTGCCGCATAGGAAATCAGTACTGCCGGTCCCGCCTCTGAGATGGCGTGGCCGGAGCCAACAAACAATCCAGCGCCAATGACCCCGGCGATGGAGAGCATCCGCACATGGCGCGGTTTCAGGTTTTGCGCCAGCGCATCATTATTCGCAGTCTGCGTTATTGTCATATCATCGTCTCCGACGCTGCGCCCGGGGGGACCCGGACGAGCAGGGGAAAGAGCCCGGCTGAATCAGCCGGGGGAATCAGGCCGGAACGGCACCTTGTGTCGCGGGTGCCAGAGACTGGCTGAGCACCGCGCTCAGAATATCCAGCGCCTGGCTGAACTGCGCATCGGGAATAGTGAGTGGATAAAGGAAACGGATCACGTTGCCTTTTGCGCCACAGGTCAGCAGCAGCAGGCCACTCGCCATTGCCGCCTGCTGCACCGCCTGTGCATCGCCGGGCTGATGAAACTCCATCGCCACCATCGATCCCAGCGCGCGGACGTCGGCAATCGCCGGATAAGTGGCATGATGTTTTTGCAGTTCTGCCTCCAGCCTGGCGCCTAATGTCACGGCGCGCTGACACAGCTGTTCCTCTTCAATCACATCCAGCACCGCATGCGCGGCGGCAATCGCCAGCGGATTACCGGCATAGGTGCCGCCAAGGCCACCGGGTGAGGGCGCATCCATCACGCCGGCCCGACCGGCAACGGCGGACAGTGGCATCCCGCCTGCCAGGCTCTTGGCCAGGGTGATGATGTCCGCTTTCACCGGATAGTGCTCCATGGCGAACAGTTTGCCGGTACGGGCAAAGCCGCTCTGGACTTCATCCGCAATCAGCAGGATGCCGTGGCGATCGGCCAGCTCGCGCAGTGACTGCATAAAAGCCAACGGCGCAGCGTGGAATCCGCCTTCGCCCTGCACCGGTTCCAGCACAATGGCGGCGACGTCGTGCGGCGCAACGTCCTGACTAAAAATGTCGTCAAGGCTGCTGAGTGCCGCTGCAACACTGATCCCCTGTACTTCGCTGGGGTAGCGGGCGTGCCAGACTGAGGCCGGCATCGGACCAAAATCTCGCTTGTACGGGGCCACTTTGCCGGTCATCGCCATGGTCATAAACGTCCGGCCGTGAAAGGCGTTGCCGAAGGTAATGATGCCGTGACGACGGGTATAGGCTCGCGCCACTTTGACGGCATTTTCAACCGCTTCCGCGCCGGTGGTGAAGAATGCCGTCTTCGCCGGCCCGGCAATCGGTATCCGCTGATTGATGCGCTCAGCGAGTGCGATGTAACTTTCATACGGGGTGATCTGAAAAGCAGTATGGGTAAACTTGGTTAACTGATCGGCGACCGCCTGTTCAACGCGCGGATGACGATGACCGGTGTTCAGCACCGCGATGCCGCCAGCGAAATCTATCCAGCTGTTGCCAGCCTGATCCCATAAGGTGGCATTCTCCGCCCGGGCAACATACCAGTCGCAAAGCGTACCGATACCCTTAGGCAGTGCCGCGGCTTTGCGTTGTTGCATCAGACTGTTTTTTTCGCTCATTTGATCCACCTCGCTGTATTGCGTATTTACAATTCCCGACAAACACGCTTATTTAGGCGTGAGGCGCGGTGAGTTGCCAGAGCCAATTGTTGAAGCAGGGGTGGAGCCAATTGCAACTGTTGTACGCAGATCATCTATTAGCGCGGTTACAGTTTGAACCCGCCGGCTCATTGCATCAGCGCCTGCTGAATTGTATGCAGGCGGCGATTATTGAAGAGGTGTTCCCGAGCGGCGGAAAACTGCCGCCGACCCGCGATCTGGCGCGCGAGCTCGGGGTGTCGCGCAATACGGTGATGCATGTTTATGAGAGCCTGATGGCGCAGGGCTACGTCACTGCACGAACCGGCAGCGGCACCTGGATTGCTGAAACGCTGCCAGAAAATTGCCTGCAAAGTGATGCGATGTTCGATACCCAGCCGGTGGCGCTGCCACTGCCGGCGACGCTGTCAAAACGCGGCGCAAGTTTGCTGGGGCATGCTACCGCCTCACCCTATCAGTGGGGTGCATTTGTACCCGGCGCGCCGGACGTTACCGAGTTTCCCCATAAATTATTCAGTCAGATTCAGGCCCGCCTGAACCGGGAACCGGATGTTCACCGGCTGGTCTACAGTAGCGGCGGCGGCTGCCCCGATCTGCGTCATGCGCTGGTGGATTACTTGCGCGTGGCACGCTCAGTTCGGGCGGATGCCGATCAGATATTGATCACCGAAGGGGTGCACCAGGCGGTGGATCTGGTGACGCGGGTGCTGTGCGACCCGGGTGATCGGGTGTGGATGGAGGAACCAGGCTACTGGGGCACCCGTAATCTGTTGCGGATGAACGGTCTGGATATTCGGGCGATGCCGGTTGATGAACAGGGGATAGTGCCGGACAGCGGACCGGCGCCTAAAATGGTATTTGTGACACCGTCACACCAGTATCCGCTGGGTGTACATCTCAGTCTGGCGCGGCGTCAGGCGCTACTGGCGCTGGCCCGCCGTCATCACAGCCTGATCGTGGAAGATGATTATGACAGTGAGTTTCGCTTCTCCGGTCAGCCTTATCCTTCGTTGCAGGGGCTGGAAGCGGACGCGCCGGTCATCTACATGGGTACCTTCAGCAAAACGCTTTATCCGGCACTGCGGATTGGTTATCTGGTGGTGCCTAAGCCGCTGGCGCAACCGTTACGCATCGCCGCGGCAGAACTGTATCGCGGCGGGCATTTGCTGATTCAGCGGGCGCTGGCGGAGTTCATCCGGCTGGGCCATTACATGGATCATATCCGCCGCATGCGGTTGCTCTACCGTCAGCGACGTCAGTTTTTATGTAAGCTGATTGAACGCTATCTCGGCGCGTCCTTCTTGCCGCCGATCAATCATGACGCGGGCCTGCATCTGGTGATGCCGCTGCCGCCCGGAACAGATGATGTGGCTATTGCGGCTCAGGCGTTAACGCGCGGCGTCAAAGTCCGGCCGTTATCGCAATACTATATGCATCCGCAGCACCAGCGCGGTCTGCTGCTCGGCTATGCCTGCGTTAACGAACGGCAATGTCAGGATGCGTTCGGCACGCTCAAAGCCTGCCTGGCCTCGGCGGGTATCGAATTCACTCCGCAGCGCTAAAAGCTCTGTAGCGCTTTCAACGGTCGGCAGGTTGCCAGATGAGCGATATCAGGTTAAACGTGCCAGCCTATCTTTTTTACCCCATAAGAGGGTTGTCTGGTGCTATTACCTGCTGCATAGAAGGCATCACACATTGAATTTGATTATTAAATGCTACAGAAAGATGGGAGAGCCACATTCGGGTCTGCATTTAATGGGGAATGTGAAATTACGCACATATCTTTAAAAAGCATCAGGGCATTTCAGCTTTATTTATTGTTAATTCATTGCCAATTGGGCCTGCTTTATCACAATCTTCGTTTGTTTCAACTACGTCAATTTAAAATATTAGCTGAGACACGTTTTGATTATGCTTCACTTAATTGATATACCTGGTCTGCAGTACAGTTCTCTTCAGGTAAGAACAAATATTGAAGAGGATTAAAAATGGAAATGTTAAATAAAATGCAGTCGACGTTTATCGCAGGTGCAAGTGGAGATTATGATCCTGCTTATGCTGGCGCAGGCGCCCGAACCAGTCAGCACGGTAGCCGTTCTGGCAGTCACCATTATATCTTTGTTCCAGACAATGGCGTTCTTCAGCTGGTCGCCGCTCATCCTGAACTGAAAGACTTCTCAATGGTATTTTGGGCGGAATGGTTGCGGGTTCGGTAGGTGGCGCAGGTACGGCCGTAGCCAGTGCTATCGGTGGTGGTATCGGTTCCTGTAATAACAATACCGGCAGAAATAATGCTCGAGGAAGTATAGGTGGCCAGTACACCTGGTAAAATACTTAGCAGCAACGATAGCTGAGGGAAAAGATGGCAAAATTAATCTGCGGTTTAGCTGCAATGGCAGCAGTGCTTACAGGTGCCGCTTTCCTTAGAGGCGCTGGCGTAACATATTTAGAGTGGTATTCTTTGCCAGCAACAATTTCAAAGGCAGTGGTAACAGTCGCAACGCTTGCAGCGTTTGTTAAGGTGTTTTTATTTTTAATATCACTTTTTTCACCAATCCGAACAGTAGTAAAGAAAGTAAATCTTAGTTTCCGCATTAAAAGTAAATAAAAAAGCCCGCATCGTCGGGCTTTTTTATTTCCGTCATAACAACGGTAGCGGACACTGACCACGAGGTTGTAGCAATAGCGATTGTCATTCATTGGTATCTGTAACGGTCCAAAGGAGTACAGCATTTATGCCAGCTAAGCACTTTTATCGTCTCTGCAGGGACCATAACTCGCCGATGGAACGGATACCCGGAGCTGGATTAATCACAGTTTAGGCGCTAACCGTCCCGTTTAACGCTAGTCTTGAATAACGCTCACCCACTTCAGGAAGAAAATCATGACAAGCCGCTGGCAGGACCGGACGCTGAACGCTGATGAACGCGCGCAAAGTGTAGTGGAACAAATGACGATGGATGAAAAAATGCGCTGGCTGAGCGGACCGATGGCAATTCCGGCGCCAGGTGAGGCCCGAATCCCCGGTGCGTTAGGCTCGGCTGCCTGTTATCCGGCGATTGAGCGGCTGGGTATACCGGCGATGCAACAATCTGATGCCAGTCTTGGCGTCGGCAATCTGGCTAACGTACGGCCCGGCGATAATGCCACCGCGCTGCCTTCTTCGCTGTTACTGGGCGCGGGCTTTGATCCGGCAATGGCGGAAACCACCGGTAATATGCTGGGGCGGGAGGCTCATGCAAAAGGATTTAACGTGCAGCTGGCGGGCGGTGCCAATCTGATCCGCGAACCGCGTGGCGGGCGAAATTTCGAGTATATCTCCGAAGATCCGCTGCTGACCGGCATCATCGCCGGACACGCGGTAAAAGGTATTCAGTCACAACATGTGGTCTCCACCGTGAAACATTTTGCGCTCAATGCACAGGAAACCGGACGGGTGCTGGTCAGTTCCGATCTGGATGAACAGGCGATGCAGCAGTCGGATCTGCTGGCGTTCCGGATTGCTATTGAACTTGGGGAGCCGGGTGCGGTGATGCCGGGTTATAACCTGATCAACGGCGAGTGGGCCAGTGAAAACCGCCATCTGTTACAGCAGGTGCTGAAAACCGAGTGGGGCTTCAAAGGCTGGGTGATGTCAGACTGGGGCGCCACCCATTCTACCGAAAAAGCGGCGCTGGCCGGACTCGATGTTCAGTCCGGCAGCAATCTGGACCCAGAGCCATTTTTTGGCGAGCCGCTGCGGCGGGCAGTAGAGCAGGGACGGGTCCCGGCTGAGCGGCTGGATGAGATGGTGAGACGGCAGTTACGCAGCCTGTTTGCGGTCGGGGCGATTGACTTCCCGGCCCGGCCTGGCGTGCCAATTGATTACACCGCGCACCGGCTGATTGCGCAGCGGGCGGCAGAAAATGGCCTCGTGCTGCTGAAAAACCACGCTCGCTGTTTGCCGCTGGCACTCAATCTGCCACGACTGCTGGTGATTGGCGGCCACGCTGACCAGGGCGTGTTATCCGGCGGAGGCTCCTCTTCAGTCACGCCGATTGGGCATTTTGCGGAGCAGGGTGCTGCCATCATGGGCGTGCCGGTGCCCAAAGTTTATCATCCTTCCTCGCCGCTGCACGCCATCCGCTGCCAGTCGGGCGCGGCCCGGGTGGATTATCTCGACGGCAGCGATCACGCCGCGATTGCCTCGCAGGCCGCCGGGGCGGATGCGGTGATTGTGTTTGTTGAATCGTGGAATACCGAAGGACAGGATCTGCCCGATCTGGCCCTGCAGGATCAACAGGACCGCCTGATTAGCGCGGCGGCGCGTGCCAATCCACGAACCCTTGTGGTGATTGAGTCAGGCGGTCCGGTTAAGATGCCCTGGCTGGAGGAGGTCAGCGGCGTGCTGGCAGCATTTTATCCCGGCTCGGGCGGGGGAGAAGCGATTGCCGGAGTGCTGTTTGGTCGGGTGAATCCATCAGGTCGCCTGCCGGTCACCTTCCCGCGTGATGAAAACCAACTGCCGCGCTCGGCGATGAGCGATCCCGCAGTGACTACCTCCAATCCGGGTGAACCGCTGCGCGGTGGCGTGTTTCACATCGATTACAATATTGAAGGCGCTGATGTGGGTTACCGCTGGTTTGAAAGGCAGCGATTGAGCCCGCTGTTTCCTTTTGGTTACGGTCTTTCCTACACCTCCTTTTCGGCCGACAGCCTGCAGATCACCCAGCAGGATGAGCAACTCCACGCCAGCGTAGGGGTAAAAAACAGTGGCGAGCGAGCTGGCGCAACGGTGGCTCAGCTGTATGGCCGACGGATTGATGACCCAGGCCAGACGTGGCGTCTGGTGGGTTTTCACAAAGTGATGCTGGAGGCAGGTGAAGAGCGGACGATACCGATTGGGATTGAACCTCGTTGTCTGGCGGTGTTTGACCCCGCAAGCCGAAGCTGGCAGCTCGCCGCTGGCGATTATCAGTTCAGGCTGGCTGACCACGCGCTTGATGACGGCATCAGCCAGATCATCACCTTGTCAGCGTGGCGCAGCCACTAGCCAACCGGTATCAGTCGGCGGTAATGACGCAGCCAGCGGGGGGACGGGAGAGAGACGGTTTCATCGTCGTAACGCATTGACTTTTAATCCCGGTCATCGAGAATGTCCCTTTTGCGACCTGACCAGAGTTTACTGGAGTTCATCATCGCCGTTTATCACCGTCCCGGCCCGACCCGGACCTTTATCAGGCGAGGCGTGGCGCTGGCTACCGCACTGCTGCTGATCGGTTGTGCCTCGCAGCCGCCGCGCTCGCTGGTCACCCCGTTCCCACCGGTTACCAGACAGCCGTTGCCGGTGACCCCACAGCCGCAGAGTAAACAGCCGGTGCGTGGCGTCTGGATAGCCACCGTTTCGCGTCTCGACTGGCCGCCGGTCGAATCGGTCAACGGCAGTGCGCCTGCGTTGCGTATCAGCCAGCAGCAGCGCGCGCTGATCGCTAAGCTGGATAATCTGAAAAGTCTCGGCATCAATACGGTGTTCTTTCAGGTTAAACCTGATGCCACCGCGCTGTGGCCATCAAAAATTTTGCCGTGGTCAGATATGCTGACCGGCAAAATCGGTGAGGACCCCGGCTACGATCCGCTGCAGTTTATGCTGGATGAAGCGCATAAGCGCGGTATCAAGGTACACGCCTGGTTTAATCCCTACCGCGTCGCGGTGAACACCAAACCTTCCACCGTCAGTGCGCTGAATCGCACCCTCTCGCTGCATCCGGCCAGCGTATTTGTGCTGCACCCGGACTGGATACGTACGGCCGGCGACCGTTTTGTTCTTGACCCTGGCATACCGGAGGCGCGTGACTGGATCACCAGCATCGTAGCCGAAGTTGTCGCACGTTATCCGGTCGATGGCGTGCAGTTTGATGACTACTTTTATGCCGAATCGCCCGGCTCGATGCTCAACGATAGCCAGACTTTCCGCCGCTACGGCGAGGAATTTGCTGCTAAAGCAGACTGGCGGCGACACAATACCCAGCTGCTGATTGAGCAGATATCCCGCACCATTAAACAGCTGAAGCCAGAGGTCGAATTTGGCGTCAGTCCGGCCGGCGTCTGGCGTAACCTGTCACACGATCCCGCTGGATCGGATACCCGAGGCGCAGCCGCCTATGACGAAGCCTATGCGGATACCCGTCGCTGGGTGCAGCAGGGACTACTGGATTACATCGCACCGCAGCTCTACTGGCCGTTCTCGCGCCAGGCCGCACGGTATGACGTACTGGCTAACTGGTGGGCTGAAGTGGTGAAACCGACCAAAACCCGGCTTTATATCGGGCTGGCGCTGTATAAAGTGGGCGAACCGTCAAAGATTGAACCTGACTGGACCCGACTGGGTGGCGTGCCTGAGCTGAAAAAGCAGCTCGACCTGAATGAATCGAACCCCAATATCGATGGCACCATTTTGTTTCGCGAGAATTACCTTAATCAGCCTCAGACCCGCCAGGCGGTGGAGTATCTCAGAAGCCGCTGGGGCAGGTAGCAGAAGGCGCAAGTGTAAGGCCAGTGCGGTTAAGTTTTTCCCCGCAGTTAACTGTTATTCTTGGGCTTTATAAGGGGAGAACTATGAGCAACCTGATCGATATTTTTACCAGCCACAAAAGTGAACGCAGTTTTACAGAGCAAGCGGTCGATGATGCGGTTCTGGATCGGATAATCAGTACCGCCTATCGCGCGCCGACGTCGGTGAACTCGCAGCAGGTTTCAGTGGTGGTGACGCGTGACGCCAGCCGACGCGCTCAGATCGCCGCGATAGCCGGCGGCCAGCCGTGGATTGCCAAAGCACCGGTATTTATTACCTTCGTGCTCGATATGCATAAATCGGATCTGGCCATATCGGCCATCGATCAGCAGCAGATTGCCCATCAGAGCATTGAAAGTATTGTCTCCGGCTCCACCGATATCGGCATTGCGCTGGGCTCGGTAATGGCAGCCGCGCGAGCGGAAGGATTGGGTATTGTACCCATCGGCGGTATTCGTCGCGATCCGCAGGCGATGATTTCGCTGCTGGAGTTGCCGCCTCTGACTTTCCCGATTGCCGGTGTGGTTATCGGACACGTTGATCAGCCTGCGCATCAGAAACCGCGTCTGCCGATGGCGACCTTCCGCCATGAAGAGACCTATCGGACTGAGCAAATGGCGCAACACATCGCTGCCTATAACGATGAGATGGTCCAGCACTGGAAAAACATCGGACGCAGTGATGGCGAAAGCTGGAGCGAAAGCGTCAGCGGTTACTATAAAAACATCTACTTCCCGAACGTACTGCCCGCGCTGCTTAAACAGGGTTTCGGCAACGATAAATAAGCCGCTTAGCTAAAGCGTAGCTGGCCTGCGCCAGCTCTTCTCAGGGCCAGTCGTAACGTGGTATACGGCTGGCCTTTTTCATTTTGTTACGATAACTCGCCGTAACCTTCCTGGCGCTAAACCATAATTCCTCTTTTAAACGAAGCGCAAACGCATGACTTCGCTTTCAGGGAAATTTTATGTCTCAACGTTCTCTCACCGCTCTCTGTCTGATGAGTTTTTTTCTGGCCGACGTACGTGACGGCCTCGGGCCGTTTTTGGGGATCTTTCTGACCCAACGCCACTGGCGGCCCGACGAGATCGGACTGGTGATGACCGTTGGCGGCATCGCCGGACTGCTGGCCACCTTGCCTGCCGGCATTATGGCGGATGCCACCCGACATAAAAAAATTATCGTGCTGTTGGGTTGCCTGGTGATTACGTTCGCCACGCTGCTGCTGTGGTTCAGCAATCAGAGCTGGGTAGCGATGGTGTCGCAAATCGTGGCGGGCATTGCTGCGGCGTTTATTGGCCCTACGGTAGCAGGTATCACTCTGGGATTAAGCGGCCAGCCTGGTTTTAACCGGCAGATGGGGCGTAACGAAGCGTTTAACCACGGCGGTAATACCGTTGCCGCGCTGCTGGCCGGTTTTGCAGCCTGGCACTGGGGAATGGGCGCGGTATTTATTCTGATGACAATAATGGCGATATTCGCGGCTGTCGCCACGCTGGCCATCCGTGGAGATGAGATCGACCATCAGGTGGCGCGCGGTTATGAAAAGCAACAACACGCGGCTCCGGCTCAGGGGTTGTGGGTGCTGATGCGACAACCCGCGTTGCTGATGGTCGGGATTACCCTGCTGCTGTTTCACCTTGCCAATGCCGCGTTATTACCGATGCTCAGCATGCGTGTCGCGTCAGCGGGCACCGACGCGGCGGTCAGTCCCGGCCTGTATGCGGCCGCAACGGTGGTGATATCACAACTGGTGATGATTCCGGTTGCGCTGTGGGTGTCAAAGCGAATTGGGACGCACGGTTATCGTCCGCTGATTAGGGTGGCGCTGTTAATTTTGCCGCTGCGCGCGCTGCTGGCGGCCAGCTTCTCCGAACCGATATTCGTGATACCGGTGCAGATGCTGGACGGTATTGCCGCCGGAATACTTGGCGTGGCAGTTCCGGGCTATATCGTCTGGTTGTTACGCGGTACCGGCCATGTTAACGCCGGGCAGAGCGTGATAATGCTGATGCAGGGAGCCGGTGCTGCGCTCAGTCCGGCCCTGACTGGCGCCATCGCCGCTCGCTACTCCTACAGCATCGCCTTTTACGTACTGGGTGCCATCGCACTTTGCGCACTGATTCTCTGGTGGCGCGGTGGGACAGATCCTGAAAGTCGGCTTGCCTGATTCAGCCACAAAAAAGGCTGCCAGTTGGGCAGCCGTTTCTGGCAAATCCGTTTGCGACCATCCGTTATTTATACAGTTCAGCGGTCATATGAACACGATTGTTGGTGTTCGCTTCGGTGATTTTGTACTGTGCGCCCTGTTCCTGAGCCTGAGCGGCGATTTTCGCTTCTGCGCCATCCAGAGTGGAAGAGGTAACAGAGACACTCTGTGCGAAGCTGCCAAATGAGATCAGCGAAAGAGCGGCGAGGGCGGCGATAGAAGTCGATTTAATAGTTTTCATGGTCATATTCCTGTTGGTCAGAGAGGAGGTTACTGCCTCCGATGGGAATAATGATAACCAAGGTTACTATACCAATATTGATAATTAGTGCGGTTATGATGATCGCGCTAATCAAGTTGCTGACTGGAGGAGAGCGTCTGCGCCACTTCAATCATTAAGCCGCGCAACCAGCGGTGAGCCGGATCGTCGCGGTAACGCGCGTGCCAGCCCATTTCAACCGGAAAGGTGCCAAGGTCGACCGGAGCCGGTAGCACCTTCAGCCGCGGATCTTTTGCCAGCTGCTGACAGATCAACCGGGGCAGCGTCGCGCAATAGTCGGTCACCGCTATCATATCCGGCACCGCCAGAAAATGCGTGACTGATACTGCAACCTGACGGCGCAGCCCGCGCTGCTCCAGCGCCTGGAACAATCCGGCTCGCATCCGGCCGGGCGGCAGCACATTGACATGCCTGAGCTGCTCATACTGTTCCGCGCTCAGCTCGTCAGTAACCTCAGGATGATCGGCCCGAACCACGCACGCCAGCCCTTCATCCATCAAATGCTGTACCACCAGGTTATCGGGCGGCTCAACGATGCGTCCCAGCACCATATCTGTGTTGCCGGAGATGACGCCGGTTTCGGCAATGTCGTTGCCAAACGGCGTCAGCCGCAGACGAATGCCCGGGGCAGTGGTGCGCAGGCGCGCCACAATGGTCGGCATCATGACGAATTCAACGTAGCTGTTAGGGGCCAGTGTAAAGAGCCGGGTGGCGTGGCGTGGGTCAAAATCCTGCTGGCCGAGGATAACTTTGTCGATCGCGCCGAGCGAGGCTGCAACCACTTCGGCGAGCTGTTCCGCCATCGGCGTTGGACGCATGCCGTAGCGTTCGCGAATAAACAGCGGATCGTTAAGCGTTTCCCGCAGCCGGTTTAACGCATTGGAGAGCGCCGGCTGGGTAATCCCGAGCCGCTCCGCAGCGCGGGTGACGTTGCGCTCCTCCATCATCACCAGCAGGACAGGCAGTAAATTCAGATCGTATTTCATTGAGCTATAATGCTATGTGAATAGCTGAAATTGAAGAAATAAATTTCAGAAATATGTCCAGCCAGGTAATGATGGCCCGGTCAACAGAGAATACGGCTGAACAGCAGCCGGTTCCGAACCCTAAACTTTAGCCTGAACCGATACACAGAGACGGAGCAAATATGAAAATTTTAATGGTACTCACCTCGCATGATCAACTCGGCAACACCGGCAAGAAAACGGGCTTCTGGCTGGAGGAGTTTGCCGCCCCTTATTACGCTTTTACCGATGCGGGCGTTGAAGTAACGCTGGCGTCACCAAAAGGCGGCCAGCCGCCGCTCGACCCGAAAAGTGATGAGCCTGGTTCACAGACTGAACAAACCCGTCGCTTCCATGGTGACAAAGAGACTCAGGCAGTACTGGCTGCTACCGTCCGCCTCGATTCAGTTTCACAGGATGCGTTTGACGCTGTTTTCTATCCTGGCGGTCACGGTCCATTGTGGGATCTGGCCAACGACAAAAACTCAATTGCATTGATTGAACAGACTCTGCAGGCGGGTAAACCGGTAGCGCTGGTCTGTCATGCGCCGGGCGTACTGCGCGATGTCAAAAGCGCCGATGGCGAGCCACTGGTAAAAGGTAAGAAAGTGACCGGCTTTACTAACACTGAAGAAGAGGGCGTTGGCCTGACCAACGTGGTGCCTTTCCTGGTGGAAGATGTGCTGAAACAGAATGGCGGCATCTATTCTCGCGGTGATGACTGGCAGTCTTATGCGGTGCAGGATGGTCTGCTGATTACCGGTCAGAACCCAGGTTCTTCGGTTGAGACAGCTCAGCTGCTGATGAGCCAGCTGTCGAACTAATTGGCTGATTGTATTACCAAAGCTTGACCGCTAAAAGGCACCGGTAAGGTGCCTTTTTTCGTGTCACGCGGGTCGCTTCTTTATTCAGTGCTCTGTTCACTTCGCTGCGTACCAGGTGGCTAAGCGCGCAGTCCCGGTAACGGAGAATGTATCGACGGTTCGTACCCGAAGGCAAGGGGGCAATAATGATATAATCACCAGGCTAATTATTCAGTATAAAAAGATTAGAATTCTATTTTTATTCGTAGTGATAATAAAACTGCGGGGGGGCTCATCCTGCCTGAGAATGATTATTAACGCTATTGCTAAGCTACTGAAGATATAAACATGTTTTTAAAAACAGTGTTGACTTTGAAATTTAAAATCGTAAAGTAAGACACATCAGCGGCAAACAAGACGTCTCTGATAAAGTAAGTTGAAGTTTGAGTTAAATTAGTAAGCACTCCTGTTAAATTGAGTTATGTATTAATAGCACTGTTGAATGGAGTATCGTTAGTAACAAAGTAGTAATTAGTAGTCAGTAAAGTAGTTTTAGTACGTTGATGTTATTTCAGTAAAAAGTATTCGCGATGATGTAAGGCCTCGTAGTTCTGAACGTTTACGTTACGACAGGATACGATTGCGGTTTAAACGTCGTAATGAAAGTAAGGCAACGCATCAAAGAGTATATATCGCGATGGGGGTGTGCAGGTTTATCCGGGCCTGACCTGTCTTTGTCTCATAAAAGACTATCAGGTGGTGAAAACCGCTAATGATAATGAGTGACTTCAGGTGTTCATTATTATCCGCAGGACCTGTTCATAAATAGCAGTACCGAAGCAGTAAATCTCAATTAAGTTCCTTAATGGTAAATGTTAAATCGGTAGTACCTTAAAAGCCCTGGCTAACTCAGTCAGGGCTTTTATCATTGCGCGCAGGGCGGAAGTAGCTGGCCAGGCGACATTTTTTCGATTGCTGGATCACCATAAGGCACAGAAAGGGACAGGCACAGAAAGGATCAGCAAGAGAGGAAAAAATTCTGCTTAATACGGCTAACCAACCCAGCAACCCAACAACCCAACAACCCAGCAACCCAGCAACCCAGCAACCCAGCAACCCAGTAACCCAGTAACCCAGTAACCCAACAACCCAACAATCCCACAACCTTCCACTCCAGGGCAACCGCCCGGCAATATCACCAACTTACAAATCAACCGGCAAATCCACCGCTCCCGCCAGGCAATCCAACCCGCTACCTAAGAAATCCGCCACTCTTCAGCACCCGGCTTGTAATCCTGCATCTAACTAATCAAATCGCCGAATCCCAGGAATCAGCCCGGCAGTCCCGCAGCTAACTAATCAAACCGCCAACCCAAAAAACCAGCCCGGCAATCGCACCCCCTAACCAATCAGTCCGGCAACCCAATCCACCTCAACCCAAGGCCACTCCTCTGACATCAATCCTTTGCTCACAATCGTTTCTCCAGGCGTGTACTCAGCCGAAGCTTCTTATCGCTGCCATACCTCAGAGCCAAAGCTTGTTGAGATGAAGTATCGGAATCGGTCATAGCGCTTAACGAGACATTTAGCGAGACGTTTAACGCGCCCGGGCGCTGTTGCCTGGCGGGGAAAGCGCCTCAGAACGGCGTTTATCTTCGTCTTGTCAGGTGGGTTCAGACTGATGAGCAGCGGGTTAACAGGCTGATGCCGCAGCCGGGCTGCGCGCTGCAAGACTAAGCCAACCGCTGAACATCAGGCCGCTGCGTTTTACATGGCATTTAACTTTTTAATCAAAAGTAAAAAAATGTTAATCGCCAGGCGAGGGGGCGATAATTGATCGCCTTGGGTAAGTGATTAGCCTCAATAAATTTTTCCCGTTTACCGTTTTGCTTATTCATGGCGCTGTCTCGCTTCGGCTAAATATAAATCAGGACCAGAAGGTTGTAATAGACTTGCAGCCCGAAAAGGCCCGGCTAGACTTATCACTGCAACACGAAAACGGCTGGCGTAATAGAATTATGCTGGTTGCCATTAATCAAATGACAATATGTTCAGGAGGAAATTATGGCCGAACATCGTGGTGGTTCCGGTAACTTCGCAGAAGATCGTGAAAAAGCATCTGAAGCAGGTAAAAAAGGCGGACAAAACAGCGGCGGTAACTTCGCTAATGACCGTGAAAAGGCTTCAGAAGCCGGTAAGAAAGGTGGCCAAAACAGCCATGGTGGTGGACGTAAGTCCGAATAGAAAGTCGCTGATGCGGACTTTTTAACCATCAGCCCCGGCATTTTGCCGGGGCCTGTTATAACCAATATTAAAAGTTAATGCGCTGTGGTTTATTCTTTGGTTACGCTGATATCTATTGATTTTTACTCCTGCTATATATTCCCTCTAACCTATCCCTGAATAATATCAATAATAATACCAATCCGCTGAAAGCAGAATAATGCTGTGCAAATTTTCTTATCTGATTTCCAGATATAAAACGCCTTGCCTGTAGTTTGCATTATCCATTCGCTGATTATTGCCAGCGGCTGCGCGGAGGGACAAAAAATGCGTAACCGGCTCGCTCAGGTAACCCAGTCAGGGTAGAGATGTAACAGGATTTGTCGTCTCATCAGCAATGGTGATTAACAACTGACGCAACCATTGATGACCTTTATGCCGATGGGTTCGTTCATGCCAGGCCAGCGTTTTGGTAAAGCCCGGTATGGTCAGCGGCGGCGGAAGTTGAGTCAGGCCCGCGCCAGCAATCGCCAGACGACGTGGTACCACACTGATTAAATCACTCAGGCGCAGGATCTCGGGCAACACCAGGAAGCTGCATATTGACAGAGTGACCCGGCGGCTGCGGCCCAGTGCTGCCAGCGCCGTATCTGTCACACCGCTGAAATTACCGCCAGGATAGGAAACCAGGGCATGCTCCAGCGCACAAAAAGCATCCAGCGTCAGCGGTCCGGCGCTTGCCAGCGGATTATCGTCGCGTAGCAAACAGACATACTCCTCATCAAATAAGTGACGGGTATGCAACTCCTGCGGCGTGGTGTCAGGCGTCAGCAAGGCCAGATCGACCGCTCCGCGTTCAAACTGCTCCTGCAAGATCTCATTATTGACCGGGACCACCGCCACCCGAATGCCGGGAGCCTCGCGCCTTAAACGGGCTATAAACGGGACGATTACCGCACGCAGCGCATAATCTGTCGCGGCGATCTGCAACGTCATCTCAGCCGTTAACGGATCAAACTGTTGTGGCTGCAGCAACTCCTCCACTTCCGCCAGTATCGCTTTAACCGGCGCAGCCAGTTCAAGCGCCCGCAAAGTTGGCACGATACCGCGCTGAGCTCGGGTAAACAGCGGATCGTCAAAACTGTCTCGCAGCCGGGTTAACATGCCGCTCACCGCAGGCTGGGTCAGCGATAATCGCTCGGCAGCGCGGGTAACGCTGCGCTCATCCAGTAAAGCATCCAGCGTTTTCAACAGATTTAAATCGACGTTGTGAATGTTGCTGCGCATTTTCTTCTCGCGGCTGGTCAGTCAGACAAGCAGTTTTTGATATTAGTTACGATGATATCATGCATTAATTATCACGATTGGCGTTATTTCAGCGTCGCCCTGATACTGCCTCGGTTCGCTGCATAAGCGCATTATCACCTCTAAAGGCAGGATAAAATGAAAATGAACGCGATTAACTGGCCGGAAGGTTTTGTACCGGGCTATACCGATAATTTTTGCTCAAATGAAGTGATTGTCGCCGACCTGTCGGTGCAGGAAATCTGGCGCTTGTTGAGTGAACCCGCACGCTGGTCTGACTATTACGCCAACTCAGCCAATGCGCGCTTTTACGACAACAAAGGTCCGGTACTGGAGCAGGGAGTACGCTTCTATTTCGAGACCTTTGGCTTCCCGGTTGAGGCTCAGGTGACAGAGTGTATTGCACCGGCAGAAGGCGAGGCTGCACGCCTGGCCTGGCACGGTTGGGCGGGTGAAGCGGGTGCCGCCGATCGCCTTGATGTTCTGCATGCCTGGCTGATTGAGGCTCTGCCGGGTAACCGGGTACGTATCCTGACTCAGGAGACGCAAAACGGACAACCGGCTCGCGAGCTGGCGGTCACCAAACCGAATCCGATGATCAATGGTCATCAGGACTGGCTGGATGGGCTGGTGGCAGCAGCGAAAGCGGCCAGAGTTTGAGGCGAATGGTCTGGCACTCTGCGCGGTGCCAGACCGTCAGACATTACTCCGTCCAGTCACTACGCGCTGGGCTGATCTTTGCCACGCGCAATGAACTCGTCATAATAATGCTCCATCATTTGCCGTAAGGCTTTACCAATGGCCGCATACTCATATTCGTTGAGGTTAGCCAGTGAGATCCGGCCCGCAGGTTTTTGTGTGCCGAATCCGGTGCCGGGCAACATCACGATGCCGGTCTCTTCCGCAATACGGAACAGCAGGTCGGTGGGATTAAGGGTAGCGTTGACCCAGTTAGCAAACTCATCGCCGTACACCTGACGCGAAATCGCCCCTAGATCCAGCAGGGTATAGTAGTCAACCGCCTCTTCAGTTTCATGATGAGGAATGCCGAGTTCACGATAAAGCACCGCCTGACGACGGCGAATGATCTCTGAGACGGCAGACTTATAGCCATTTTCGCCATCCATCAGGGCAAACAGGCTGAACAGCACCATCTGTACCTGCTGGGGCGTAGAGAGGCCCGCCGTATGATTAAGCGCCACGCTGCGGCTATCCGCGACCACGCGATCGAGGAAACTCAGGCCCGGCACGTCTGGCGTCAGTGAGCCATAACGCAGCTCAAGACGCTGCTTCTCTTCCGCACTCAGGTCACTCAGCTGCTGCTCCAGAATATTTTGCTGATGGGTAGCGATCACCCCCAGCCGCCAGCCGGTAGCACCAAAATATTTTGAAAAGGAGTAGACCAGAATGGTGTTCTTCGGGCAGGTCGCAAACAGCGATTTGAAATCGTGCGCAAAGGTGCCGTAAACATCGTCGGTCAGAATAATCAAATCGGGCCGCTGCTCGATAATTTTGACCATCTTGTCCAGCGAACGCTGGTCCATTTTTACCGATGCCGGATTACTCGGATTGACGCAGAAAAAGATCTTAACCGCCGGATCGAGCAGCTTATCCAGTTCGTGGTCCGGATACTGCCAGTTTTCCTCGGGAGAAGCGTTAATCATCACGCTTTCAAGCCGGTAATCCTCCAGATGGGGAATTTCGATGTACGGGGTGAAAATTGGCGCGCCCATTGCCACTTTGTCACCGGCGGTCACCAGGCCGTTGGTGCGTAAGGTGTTAAACAGATAGGTCATTGCCGCCGTGCCGCCCTCCACCGCAAACAGGTCAACATCTTCTGCCGATATCAGGCCGCCAATCATCTCTTTAACAATGTATTCACGGGTGATTTTCTCGCTCAGATGGAGCATGCGTGGCGGAACCGGATAGTTGGCGCCAAGGATTCCTTCTACCATCTCATGTAAAAATGCCGAGGCCGAAAGGCCCAACTGATCGCGAACATAGCTCACCGCACGCGATAAAAAGGCGACGCCAGGCTGCTGATGCTCACGGGAGAGAAAGGCGTCAAAACGTGCCTCAATCCCTTCAATGCGCGGCAGACCACCGATACCGTGCGGCAGGTAGGAATATGAAAGCTCGGCTTCTTCAGTGGCAAACAGTCCCAGCCGCCAGAAAGCACGGCGCGGCAGGGTGGCGAGAAAATTGGGATTGCCGCGTCCGGCATTTAGCATCATGCGGTCTGGTTTGCCTGAAGCCAGCGTAATCAGCGCATCTTTCAGTTCAAACGGACTCAGCGCGGCGTATTTTTCGTAAGGATTCGACATAGGAATAGTTCTCCGGATAAGGACGCATCGATTAGCAGGTCGCTATCAGACCAGCGCGACAATCAGCGGGCCCAGTAGGGTAAGAAATACATTGGCCAGACCGTAGGTCACCGCGAACGGTGCGGTCGGGATGGCATTACCTGCTTTGTCGAGGATTTCCCCAAAGGCAGGGTTCGCACTGCGGGTGCCAGACAGGGCGCCCGCAAAAATAGCGGTGTTGTCGTAACGCAACAGGTAACGTCCAATCAGCAAGGTCAGCATTAAAGGGACCACGGTGACGACGATACCGATCAGGAAAATAGAGAGACCGTTCTGGCGCACCGTTTCGACGGCCTGCAATCCCGACTGCAGACCGACCACGGCGACAAAGCCGGCCAGTCCCAGATCGCGCAGCAGGCCGGAGGCTGCCAGCGGCATGTTTCCACTCAGCGGTTTACGGGCCTGATACCAGCCGAACAGCAGGCCGGAAAGCAGCGCGCCACCGCCGCTGCCAAGCGTCAGTGGGACGGAACCGATACGCAGCACCAGCAGGCCGATCAGCAAACCGAAGGAGAGGCCGAGGCCGTGAAACATCAGGTCGGTTTTCAGGCTTTTAATCAGCACCGGACCGGCCAGCGCGGCCGCTCGCTGGATATCCTGCTCACTGCCGTACAGGGTGACCACATCATTGTGCTGAATGACCGTGTCATCGGTGACGGGCACCGGCAGATCGCCACGCTTCAGGGTGGCGATGTAAATGCCATGACGCACGTCACCTGAAATTTCCTTACGGAGCGCATCAATGCGCTTACCGACCAGCGCCGGGTTGGTTAGCAGCACCTCGGTGGTCTGCATCGTCATTTCCGGCCCTTCCGCAGCATCAAGTTCCTTACCGAGTGATGCGGCCAGCGCGATGATGCCCTTACGACGACCAACCAGCAGCAGCGCATCGTTTTCGTTAAGCTGCATCTCCGGGGTGACGGCGATCACTTTGTCGTCACGTTTAAGCCGCTCGACGGTGACCGGGAAATGCGGATCGGCACCGGCTTCAACCTCGGCAACGCGTTTACCGGCCGCCGGTCCGGCCAGAAACACCCGCCCGACCAGACCCGGCAGCGCGGGTTGCTGTCCTGGCGCCAGCACCGGCGCGCCCCGCATCTGCTCCAGCTCAGCTTTAATCGCATCTTCACGAATCGAACGGCCCATGATTTTAGGCAGGATATTGACGCAGATGATGATGGCGCCGAGTGAACCAAAAATGTAGGTCACGGCGTAACCAACGGCGACGTTCCCCTGCATTTGCTGTAATTGGGCGGGATCAAGGTTGAGTTTGGCGATCGCCGCGCTGGCGGTACCGATTATCGCCGACTGGGTCAGCGCACCCGCGGCGATCCCGGCCGCGATTCCCTTATCCAGCGAGAACAGCCGCGCCATCACCAACAGCGTTGCCAGCGAAGTAACCACCAGAATCAGCGCCAGGGCGATCTCGCGCAACGTGCGCCGCCCTAGCGAGGAGAAAAATTTAGGTCCGCTTTCAAAACCAACTGCATAAATAAATACTGCGAACAGCACGTTTTTAATTCCGCTGTCAATTGTAACGCCGACCTGACTAATAATGACGGCAATCAGCAGCGCGCCTGCGACACCGCCAAGCTGGAACGCACCCAGTTTGAATTTACCAATCCAGGTCCCTATAGCGAGAGAAAGAAACAGAGCCAGTTCAGGCGAGAGTCGGAAAAGTTCATGAAGCAAATCCATAGAAACGTATCCTGAAGTCAGGTTGAACGGACAGCAACAGCAAAGGCAGCTGCATCAGAGTAAAAAATATGGCGGAGCCCGTTATGGAAAAAGCATAAAAAAGTCTGGTCGCAATCAGGATTAATGCAAATTATATTTTTATCTCTATGATTTATAATAATTAATTATGTAGTAGGGTGGCGAAGATGGTCAGCAATGTAAAATCGTTGTTAACAGTAAAAATATTACACAACTCTTAAAAAACAAGATGTTGTAAATGTATTGCGCCTTGCAGAGTGTGTGTGAAGAAATAATCTGACAACTGTATTTTTACGCTTTTATCGGTTTCGAATGGCAAAAAAAAAATCCTGGTCCATATTAATTACTCCGGTCCGGACAGCCCGTTTTATGACTTATGCCTGTTTCTTTCCTGTTATTTTCTAAATACCTGATGATGTAAAGGACTAATATGACCACTGAATCTGTCAACGATATATCCAACGATTTATCACAGTTTGTCGGTACACATTTTGTTTATACCTATGATAATGGCTGGAAATATGAATGGTATGCGCGTAACGAAACCACCTGCGATTACCGCATTCATCAGGGGCTGGTAGGGGGGCGCTGGGTCACTAATCAGAAAATGAACGCGGTACAGTTTGCACCGGGCATTTATAAGGTCGACTGGCACGAACCCACCGGAACCTGCGTCAGCCTGCTGTTTGATCTGTCACGTAAAATCCTCCACGGCACCATCTTCTTCCCGCAGTGGATTGCCGGTGAAGGCCAGCATCCGGAGAAGACGATTTGCTATCAGAACGATTTTATCGAGGATATGCATCGCTTCCGTGATGAAGGACCGGCCTATCCGTACGTCATCATTCCTGAATTCGCCCAGGTCACTTATATGAAAAATGAGGGTGCGGATAACGACGCGGTAATCGATAAAGCGCCGGGCCAGTTGCCCAGCGACTTTTTTGACGGAAAATAACCGCTCAGGTTATCCGCCCTGCTGTGGGCGGGTAACCTGTTGCTGGCGTGCCAGGGTACGGGCGAGGATTGAAGAATAGAGCGGTTTGCCACCCAGAAACTGGGCCAGCAGCGTGGCACCGAGGCAGGTAATGATCATCGGCAGGATCAGCTGATAATTATCGGTCATCTCCAGCACCAGTACGATGCCGGTCAGTGGCGCCCGCACCGATGCCGCAAACAGCGCCCCCATACCGGCGATAGCGAAGGTGCCTGGATCAAGTTGATAGAGCGGAAAAAGCTGGGTCATCGCCACGCCAAATGCGGTACCGAGCAGCGTGCCAAGTGCCAGCATCGGCGCAAATATACCGCCAGGCGCACCGGAGCCGAAGCAAAGCAGGGTGGTTATCAGCCGGACGATAAAGATCAGCAGTAGCAGAGCGAGAGGGAACATCCCGTGTACCGCCTGCGGTATCAGTTCTGACCCGCCGCCCGCTCCGGGCGCAAACACCAGCGACAGCACCCCACATCCACCGCCGAGCAGGGCGCCTGCCAGTACCACGCGAGCCGTTTTACCGGCATACAGGCGGGCAAACAGATCCTGAGTCAGGAATATCAGACGGTTAAACAGCACCCCTACCAGGCCAATAATCATCCCCAGCACCAGATAAAGCCACAGCGTCTGCACCGGTGCATCAGCCAGTTTACCAACCGAAATAACCGCCTGCTCACCGTTGAAACAGCGATAGACGATGCTCGCCATGATCACGCCGGTGAACACCGCTTTTATTGAAATCAGGTTGTAGCGGAATTGGGGACGCATCTCTTCAATGATAAACAGGATACCGGCCAGCGGCGCATTAAATGCCGCGGCCAGCCCGGCGGCGGCCCCGGTCGCCAGCAGCGTATGGCGCGACTCGTTGCTGCGCAAGCCGATGATATCAATCACCATGCGGCCAATATTCCCGCCCAGCTGAACGGTAGGACCTTCCCGCCCCAGCACCATACCGGCCCCGAGCGTGCCCATGCCGCCAAAAAACTTAACCGGAATCACCCGCCACCAGCGCACCGGCCGCAGCTCTTCCAGTGCGCCTTCGATTTCCGGAATCCCTGAGCCGCCCGCTTCAGGCGCGAAGCGCTTCACCAGCAGATAGCCGACCATCGCCAGCAGGGCAGAGACAGCAAACGCAGCAGCATAAAGCGGCCAGCCCTCGATTATCGCCGGAGAAATTTTGGTGGCACGCCACTGCTGGATCGCCTCAACGGCGCGGGCAAACGCCACACCAGCCAGGCCAACCAGCGTCCCGACCAGTGCAGCACACAACAGCACCGCCAGCGGGGTTTTATCACGATAGAGGAGCGCACGGAACATTCGGCTGCGCGCAGCCAGCGTGCGGGGAACATACACCGATTGCGGTGATTCTTCATTCATGCGGGAGAGTTCTTGTTTGAATCGAGCCAGGCCTGACAGTTTACTGAGGCAGGCCTGGAAAACAAAATCTCATATCAATGAATATGTAAATGCTCAGGCGCTGAAGACTAGCCCGCCTGCGGTGGACATACCACTTGCGCCATCCGTTCGCGGTAGGCTGAGTTATCGTTATTTTTGAGCGCCTGTGCCGCAGCAATCAACGGTGCTTTATCATTTTTATCGTTCAGAAAGGTCTGGCGCAGCGCTTCATCTGACAGAGACGGCGGCAGCTGGCATTTTTCACGCAGATCGTCGGTGATCTGCTGCTGTCTGAGGGCAAATTGCAGCGTTTGGTAAGCTGAGTCTGCCAGGGCAAGCGGGCTTAACAGCAGCGAAATAACCAGGGCACTGCGAACCACATTAATCATGATGATCTCCGGCGACCGGTAACCCACAGCGGGCCCTGAGTCGTTTTCAGTTAGAATTAATCGCGATAAATGCGTAGCCTGACAGCTGAATCGTTACCAGCTTACGGCTAAAGCGTCGCGAATCACTGACTAATCATAGCAATACTGGTGCCAGAGGGAGCTGAGATGCAGCCACATTCCACTGAAATTCTCGCCGCAGACTGTTGTATTGTCGGCGGCGGCCCGGCCGGACTGATGCTGGGATATCTGTTCGCCCGGTCAGGCCTGCGGGTGGTCGTCATTGAAAAGCACGGCGATTTTCTGCACGATTTTCGCGGCGATACGATTCATCCTTCGACGCTGGAGATCATGCATCAGCTGGGGCTGCTGGAAGAATTGTTGAAACTGCCGCACCAGCGCGCGGAAAAGCTGGAAGCGGAGATCGCCGGTCAGAGCATTACCATGGCAGATTTTTCGCGGCTGCCGGTGCAGTGCCGGTTTATCGCCTTTATGCCACAGTGGGACTTCCTTAACTTCCTCGCCGGGCAAAGTGCCCGCTATGCTGGCTTTACGCTGCTGCAATCGACGGCGTTTGAAGACTTTATCTACGATAACGACAGCGTCAGCGGGGTTATTGCCACCCGCGGCGACCAGCGACTGCATATCCGCTGCAAAGTAGTGATTGGCGCGGATGGCCGCCACTCGCAGGTCAGAGCGCGCGCCAGCCTCACCAGCCAGACTTTCGGGGTGGCGCGTGATGTTATCTGGTTCCGGCTGAGTAAGCAGCCAGACGATCCGGTGTCAGGCATGGGGCATAAAGGCCCGCGGCAAAATTTCATCGTGATCGATCGCGGTGACTACTGGCAGTGCGGACTGACGATCCCGAAAGGCGAATTCGAGGCGCAGAAAGCGGCAGGGCTTGAGGCTTTTATTGCGCAGGTTGCCGCCGTCTCGCCGTTTGGCGCACCGCGTCTGGAGGAAATCAGCAGCTGGGATCAGTTTAAGCTGCTGTCGATACGCATTGACCGGCTGGATAAATGGGCGAAGCCGGGCGTGCTGTGTATTGGTGATGCTGCCCATGCGATGTCGCCGATTGGCGGCGTCGGGGTCAATCTGGCGATTCAGGATGCGGTGGCGACCGCCAACCTTCTCACCGGGCCGCTGCTGGCCGGTGAGCTGAGCCTGCGCGATCTGGAAAAGGTCCAGCAGCGTCGGCAATTCCCGACGGTGGCAACGCAGTTCCTGCAAATCAAAATGAGCCGTAATAAAGCCAGACGAAAATCACCCGGCGGCAGCAAAATTCCGGCTATTATCCGTCGGCTTCCGTTTCTGCGCTTTGTCTTTGGCCGGCTGATTGGGTTGGGGTTTCGCACCGAATCACCGGTGTTGAATAAGTAACGGAAAGAGGTAAATGATTTCGACAGCGATTAGATATCATGCGACACTGTTTCACGCTGAAATTAATGACAGCCAGCATCGCTACTTATCTGAAATTTGGGCGCTATTTACATCTTTTTAAGCTAAATTATTTTCGGTTTTTGCGCCTGTATAGGGGAGATTTCAGTGCATAACGAACAAAATGGCCGTGACGAGAAACGTCTTAATGCGGTTAAAGCACTCCTGACGCCTGATGAAGCCAGGGATGAAGTGCTGGAGAAGTTTGTGCATCTTGCCAGTCAGGTATTAGGGATCTCGGGCAGTTTTATTTCGATTATTGACGACCATAATCAATATATTAAGGCTTCACGTAACTTCGATCTTAAACAGTCGACCCGCGATGAATCCCTGTGTCGCCACGTGATTGATGGTGAGGGCCATCTGGTGGTGGTAGATACACTGCTGGATTCACGCTTTGCCGTGCACCCGTTTGTTGAAGGCGAACCGCATATTCGTTTTTATGCGGGTGTGTCACTTGAGAACCTCGACGGCGCCGTGCTGGGCACACTCTGCGTGACCGATACCCAGCCGCACGCTTTCTGCTCAGAGAAACTCGCTACCCTGAAGTTGCTGGCCAGACTGGTGACCTCGTTTCTGGATGCCTGGAACAATGCCGGTTTCGCCGATGTGATTACCCATCTGCCCAATCGCCCACGGCTAATCCGCGATATCCAGCAGCTGATGGTCACCGCACCGCACAGCCGTTTCCGTCTGATCCTGATCGACTGCATCGATATTCCGCGCGCTTATGAACTCTCCCGCACCGTCGGCATTGCGCCGATGGAGAAGCTGCTGCGACAGATGGCCGAACAGGTTGCCGCCCGACTCAATCTGCCTGCCGGTGATACGCTTTATTCCTTTGCCCCCGGTCGTTTTGCGCTGATTCAGCCGTGGTCGGGCCGCTACACGGCGCACAATATGATCGACGTGCTGCAGGGAATGAAAGCCGATCTGTCGGAAAACATTACCCTCGATCTGGCTATCTTTACCGGCGAAACCGGGTTCGTGCCCGGCCAGATTAACGCCAATGAGATGGTCCGTCAGGCGGTCAGCGCGCTGCATGAAGCGATAGATGAAAACATCAGCGCGATGTCGTTTGATGAAAGTTACGACACCCGTCGTACCGACGACTTTATGATCATGAACGATCTGGCGCAGGCGCTGAAAAAGGATGAAGGCCTCTATCTGGCGTATCAGCCGAAAGTCTGCCTTAAAACCGGTAAAACTGTCGGGCTGGAGGCGCTGATTCGCTGGCATCATGCCGAACGTGGCGAGCTGTTCCCGTCTGAGTTCGTGCCTTTAGCCGGCAAAACCAACCTGATCTCTGACCTGACTAACTGGGTCATCGATCATCTTATCGAGCAGCTCGCGCGCTGGAATCGCGAGTACAGCCTGATTCCGGTGTCGATTAACGTCAGTGAGCGGGACTTCTCCAAAGTGGAGTTTGCCGATTCGCTGCTGGCGAAACTGCAGGCGGCACAACTGCCAGCTTCGGTGATTGGCATTGAGTGTCTGGAAAATGAGCTGATCACCGAGAGCAACGTCGCTATCCGCGGTCTGGAAGCGCTGAAATCGCACGGGTTTGTTATTTCGCTCGACGATTTTGGTACCGGCTACAGTAACATCAGCTATCTGCAGGATATCCCGCTGGACGTGATCAAAATCGACATGTCGCTGATATCGCGTATGGCTGAAGATGACTCATCAAAAATCATCGTTAAACGGATTATTCAGATGCTGAAAGAGCTGAATTATACCGTGCTGGCGGAAGGGGTGGAGACCGAGGCGACGCTGTCATTACTGAAAGAGTACGGATGCGATCAAATTCAGGGCTACTTCTTCTCTAAACCGCTGCCTGCCAGCGACATCGAACACTGGCTCTATCAGAAACCGTTGTGATACTAAGCCCGCAGCAATCGCTGCGGGCTTAGCCGATCACTGCCCGTCGATAGCGTAACGCTCAACCGGTGTAATCTTTTTAATCAGCCGGGTATCAAACAAAAACTGCTCATAGGCCTGATAACGGGCACGGTCCAGCTTCGCCGGATCGGCAGCAAACAGCGGCAGCGAAGCCTGCCACGCCTGATGGTTCAGCGGCGTATTCAGTTCAGGATGCCGGGCGGCAAAAGTCTGCCAGCTGGCTTCGGGATGGGCCTGCAATTCCGCGTTGCCGCGTTTCAGCGCCCGCAGGAACTTTTTGATTTTCTCTGCCTGCGCTTCATCGCGGTTCGCGACAATAATCAGCTCGTCATAGGCCGGCACGCCATAATCCTCCACCTTAAACACCACCGGATCTTTACCCTGCAACCTGATCTCCAGCGCTTCAATATTTCGATAACCGCCAATCACCGCATCCACCTGGCCGGTCAGCAGGGCACTGGTCAGCTGGAAATTGACGTTAACTAGTTTAACCTCGCTGGCCTTCAGACCGTCATGTTGCAGCATGGCAGCCAGTGTCGCCTGCTCAATACCGCTGACCGAATAGCCGATCCGTTTGCCCTTTAAGTCTGCCGGTTTTTTTACCGTCTTATCCAGCGTAATCAGGGTATTCAGCGGGGTGTTTATCAGGGTGCCGACCCGCATCAGCGGTAATCCCTGATCAGCAAAGAAATGCAGCTGCGGTTGATAGGTAATGGCTAAATCTGCCTGCTTCGCCGCCACCAGCCGCGGGGGCAGTGCTGGATCGGACGGTGGAACCAGCGTGACATCCAGACCTTCCGCCTTAAACGCGCCAATTTGCTGCGCCACCATTATCGGCGCATGGTCTGGGTTGATATACCAGTCGAGCATCAGCGTCAGTTTTTCTGCTGCATGAAGCGGGCTGGCGAGTGCTGCGCTGATGATCAGCGCCGACAGAACAGGTTTACGCATCGGATTTTCTCGCAGGATAGAGGTCATAAGGAATTATCGGGCGCCCAGGCGATCAGGCGGCGAAGCAGGGCATCGACCGCCAGCCACAGCGCCAGCGTCATCAGCACCAGAATAAACAGCGCGGCAAAACAGATATCACTTTGCATCCGGGCGTTGGCGTTAAGCATGACGTAACCCAGACCTTCGGCCGAACCGACCCATTCGCCAATAATCGCGCCGATTGGCGCGATGGCCGCGGCCATCCGCAGCCCCGAGCCGAGCGCTGGCAGGGCGGCCAGCAGCCGGACATGGCGCAGTTGCGATCCTCGTGAAGCGCCCAGCGTGCGAGCCAGATCGAGATAACCCGGACTGACGCGGCGCAGGCCATCATAAAAGGCCGAGGTCACCGGGAAGAAAATCACCAGTACCGCCATCGCCACTTTGGCGCTCATGCCGAAGCCAAACCACAGCACCAGCAGCGGTGCCAGTGCAAAGACCGGAATCGCCTGGCTGGTGAGCACCAGCGGCATCATCCAGCGCTGCAGACGCGGCGAAAACGTCATGCCGAGCGCCAGCAGGCAACCCAGTACTACGCCAATCGCCATTCCACTCAGGATTTCAGTGAAGGTGATCAGGCTGTGATAGCCGAGCCAGCTCTTACTGGTCCAAAGCGCCTGCGCAACGGCCGCCGGTGAAGGCAGCAGAAACGCCGGCACCGGCAGCAACGTCACCAGCCACCACAGCGCAATCAGGCCGCTGCACAGCGTGATGCCACGCCACAGCGGGGCAAAGCGGCTGAGCTGTTTCATAGCGTCACCTTAGCCAGCTGTTGCAGCAAAGCGGCCTGGCTGCGAATCACGCCAGCATCATCAGGCGCGCGCGGCGGCTGACCCGCTAATGGCGGGCAGGGTTCAATGCCTGAGCCGGTCAGCACCCGCATATGATGGCTGAGTCGGCAGGCTTCCGCCGCGTCGTGAGTGATCAGCAACACGGTATGTTGCGCCAGCACCCCGGCGGCCAGGGTCTGAATCTGGCTGCGGGTCAGCGCGTCGAGCGCGGAAAAGGGCTCGTCCATCAGGACAATCGGCTTTCGTGCATATAAGGTGCGCGCCAGTGCGGCCCGCTGCCGCATGCCGCCAGACAGGGTGGCGGGCCGGGCCGTTGCGTAGCGAGTCAAACCAACCCGCGCCAGCAGATGCTGCGCCCAGTCGCGGTCCGGTTTTTCGCCGTGCAGACGACTGGCCAGGCAGACGTTTTGCTCCACGCTCAGCCACGGATAGAGCAAATCCTGCTGGCCCATCCAGGCGATCCGCCCGGCCAGCGGCAGGCCATCACTGCCGCTGACCAGCCCGGATGTCGGCGGCGTCAGGCCAGCAATGACGCGCATCAGGCTACTTTTCCCGACGCCGCTGGCACCCAGCAGCGCAGTGAAGGCCGCGGCGGGGATCTCCAGGTCGAGTGAGTCGAACAACCGATGCGATCCCAAATCCAGCCTGAGCTGACGTACAGAAATGCCCGGCGGTGATAACAGCGTTGAACGGCTCATTGGGATGACGTCAGTTGCGGGTCGAGGCCCATCTGCCAGAAGTCGGATTCCAGCCGGGTGGCGGTAGTGAATATCGTCGCCAGCTGGTCGAATCGCTCAGCCCCGGCGCGCTGTTGGGCCAGCGTTTCAAACAGATTCAACGCCGCGCGAACACCGGCCAGATAATCGGCATCGCCGTAATTCTGAATCCAGGCGCCGTAAGGATTGCCTGCGATCACCGTCGCGGGATGGTGTAACAGCGTCAGGCCGATTTCAGCATAGCCGGCAACGCACGGCATTAGCGCGGTCATCAGCTCAAGCGCATCTCCGCTGTGGCCGACGTCCAGCACGTAACGGGTGTAGTTGATTGTTTCAACGGCTTCGGCCTGGCTGGCCAGCACGGCTTCGCTGATCCCCCACTGCTGGCAGTAAGCCACATGCAATGGCAGTTCATTGACGATGGCGTTGAGAGATGCCGTTGCTGCACGTAACGCTGCCGGGTCGTGCAGTTTACTGACCAGCAGCCCATAGGCGCGGGCAAAGTGCAGCAGAAACAGATAATCCTGGGTGAGGTAATGACGAAAAGCGGCGGGAGGCAACTGGCCCTGGCCGAGCTGCTGCACAAAATCGTGCGACACGTAGGCGTGCCAGTGATCGCCCGCCTGGTGACGCAGGCGGCCATAAAAGCCGGTGTCGAAAAGCGCAAGTGACATAGGATCTCCATTAACGGTTCGTTAACATAAGGAGATCCGGGCATACGATGAAGAACAGGCAAAAACGCAGAAAATGATGCAGAAACGTTGCCGACCCGTCCCTTCGCTGGCATGACCCAGATCAGGTTCAAAGGGTTCGGCTTGTGCCATCTCAGCCCATTACAGGACACCCCTCGGAGACGTTTGTTATACGATAATTATCTGCTGAATACAACGGCACGCCGCAGTCCAGCTCAACCAGCCGCCCGCTTACTGCTGCGGGTCGGCTGACCAGAATAGCCTGTTCTGTCGATACAAGGTGACAGCGTCACTCCAGATCTTCACCATTGCTGGCGATCACTTTTTTATACCACCAGAACGATTTTTTCCGGCTGCGCGCCAGCGTGCCGTTGCCCAGATCGTCACGATCGACATAAACAAATCCGTAACGTTTACTCATTTCGCCGGTCGAGGCGGCAACCAGATCGATGCAGCCCCAACTGGTATAACCCATCACCGGCACACCGTCCGCAATCGCATCGCCCATCGCCCGGATATGTTCACGCAGATAGCTGATGCGGTAATCATCTTCAATCTCACCGGCGTCATTAAAGGTATCCCGTGCGCCCAGACCATTTTCGACCAGAAACAGCGGCTTCTGATAGCGGTCATACATCATATTCATGGTGATGCGTAAGCCAAGCGGATCAATGCCCCAGCCCCATTCACTGCGCGTCAGATGCGGGTTGGTCAGAGATTTCACCACGTTGGCGGCGCTGCTGTTAAGCTCGTTCATCTCTGCTGACGCGCAACGCGAGGCGTAGTAGCTGAACGAGACAAAATCGACGCTGTTTTTCAGAATCTCAGCATCGCCGTCGTCAATCTGCAGGCTGACCCCTTTTTCCCGAAACAGGCGGGCCGCGTAGGCGGGATAGTATCCGCGCGCCTGCACATCAATAAAGAACAGGTTTTCGCGGTCTTTTTCCAGCGCCGCCCAGACATCTTCCGGTTTGCTTGACCATGGATAGAAGTTGCCGCCCGCCAGCATGCAACCGACCTGATTAGCCGGATTTATTTCATGGGCGATTCTGGTCACCAGCGCGCTCGCCACCAGCTCATGATGGGCCGCCTGATACTTAACCTGCTCATGATTTTCACCTGCTTCAAACACCAGCCCGGCACCGGAGAACGGACTGTGCAGCAGAATATTGATCTCATTAAAGGTCAGCCAGTACTTCACCAGACCGTCAAATGCCTCAAAGCAGCTGCGGGCATAGCGGGCAAAAAAGTCGATCATCTTGCGGTTGCGCCACGAGCCATATTCAGTAACCAGATGCATCGGCACGTCAAAGTGACACAGCGTAACCAGCGGTTCGATATTGTATTTACGGCACTCTTCAAACACCGCGCGGTAAAAGGCGATCCCCTGCGGATTCGGCGTCAGCTCATCCCCATTCGGAAAGAGACGGCTCCAGGCGATAGAGGTGCGAAATACGCTGAATCCCATTTCCGCCATCAGCGCAATGTCTTCCGGATAGCGATGATAGAAGTCTATTGCGTCGTGGCTGGGGTAAAACTCATCGTCACGCAGGGTGAAACGTTGCTCCAGGCCTAACTTCACCGGCATCCGGTGCGGACCGTGGGGGATCATGTCAACGGTGGTTAAACCCTTTCCGCCTTCACGATAGCCTCCCTCAGCCTGGTTGGCGGCTAACGCGCCGCCCCATAAAAATCCTTGCGGGAATCTTAATTCAGACATGAAATCCTCTGTTTTGGGTCAGCATTGCCGGTTAGTTGGCGTTAATCGCGTTGGTTCGTTCGGTCACCAAGCCGATGATGGCGCAGCCGCAGCCGTAGAAGCCGGCTCGGTTTCAGGAATGTCCTCGAAACCTAAAATCAGCGTCAGCACAAACGACAGCACTACCGACAGCACCATCACCGCCGCCACCCAGACGATGCTCATCGGATTAGCGGGGTCGAAAAATTGTACGCTGGTGAACAGGCCGGGTGAGGCCATCGAGTGACTGGCCAGCCCGCCAATGCCGGCTACCGCGCCACAGATAAAGCCGCTGATTAAACAGGCGATCAGCGGACGTTTCAGCCGGACCGCCACGCCATACAGCGCCGGTTCTGAGATGCCTGCGATAATCGCTGATGCCGCCGCGGCCAGCGCGGTCTGGCGCAGTTCACGGTTTTTGGTTCTGAACGCCACCGCCAGCGACGAGCCACCCAGCGAAAGGTTGGCGCCGATTTCAGACGGCATGACCATTCCCTCTTTGCCGGTTTCAGCAATGGTCTGGATTATGGTCGGGGTAAATACCCGGTGCATCCCGGTCATCACCAGCAGCGGCCAGATGGCACCCATAATCGCCACTGATAGCCAGCCGAGATAGCCGTGAACGGTATACACCAGCGCCGAAATCCCGCTGCCGATCCAGATACCAATCGGCCCGATCAGGACGATGGCGATCGGTGCAGCAATCAGCACAATCAGCATTGGCTTAAGGAAGTTTTTTGTCACCGCCGGGGTGATGCGATCGACGCCGCGTTCGATGTGCGACAGAATCCAGGTCATCACCAGCGCCGGAATAACCGTGTAGGTATATTTCACCGCGGTCACCGGAATAAAGGCAAATTCCACCGGCTGGCCCTGTGCCGCTTTCGCCATCAGCTCAATGAAATTGGGATGCACCAGTACCCCGGCAATGGCAATCGCCAGCGACATGTTGGTTTTGAATTTCAGCGCAGCCGACGCTGCCACCATCACCGGCAGGAAGAAGAACGCTCCGTCGCCAATTACATTCAGGATCACCAGGGTTGATGACCCTTTTTCAAACACCCCAGCCATATCAAGAATCATCGCCAGCAGCTTGACCATCGATCCGCCGATAATCGCCGGAATTAACGGGGACATGGTGCCAACCAGCGCATCGAGAATCCCTGCGCCAATCCCTTTTAAGGTCAGTTTGCGCTTCACCGGCGCAGCGGTGCCGCCGCCAGGCGAACCTAACGACATCACCGCCTGATAAGCCTGCGAGACATTATTGCCAATGATCACCTGGCACTGGCTGTCGTTATGCACCACACCCATCACGCCATTGATGGCTTTTAATCGCGCAATATCGACCTGCGTCTGATCTTTAACCACAAAGCGCAGGCGCGTCATACAGTGGGTGAGCGCCTCAATATTGGTGAGGCCACCTAACGCGTCAACGATAGCGCGTGAAACCTCGTCATAGTTTCTGGGCATGATGGATCTTCTCTGTAGGGTAATCGGTCAGTGTTATGTTTTGTGCCCTGACTAAGCGGCAAATAGGAAACCGGTTTCACAAAATCATGAAGATGTTTATTGCATGGGACAAGCGTTAAAAATACTCAGTTTTTGATTCTGTGATGTAAGTCACCACCAGCGATAATGAAATGCGATGCCGTGCCGGTGAAAATATTTCCAATAATGAGAGGCTTAGGTAGACTGCTAACAGGCGCAGTGAAGGAGCAGTGAAATGGCAACGATTCAGGAAGTAGCAGCGCGGGCAGGCGTATCAAAAGCCACGGTATCGCGGGTGTTGTCAGGCAACGGCTATGTCGGGCAGGAGAAGCGCGAACGGGTACTGCAGGCGATAGCCGAAACCGACTACCGGCCGAATCTGCTGGCGCGTAACCTGGCGACCAAATCCAGCCAGACCATCGGCCTGGTGATCACCAATACGCTCTATAGCGGCAGTTACTTCACTGAACTGATGGCCCACTCGGCGCGGATGATGGAGCAGCAGGGGCGTCAGCTTATTCTGGCCGACGGCAAGCATACTGCGGAGCAGGAGCAGGCGGCGATCCAGTTCCTGCTCGATCTGCGCTGCGACGGAATTATCATCTACCCGCGGTTTCTCTCAATCGACGCGCTTGATGCCATCATCTCCCAACACCGGCAGCCGATTCTGGTGATTAATCGCCGCTTGCGCATTAACGACAGCTACTGCATTTACATCGATCAGCAGGCCACCAGCACCGATGCTGTCAGTCAGTTGCTGGCTCGCGGACATCGTGAGATCGCCTTTATCACCGGATCGCTGGATTCACCGACCGGCATGGAACGCTTGTCGGGTTATCAGGCCGCGCTAAAGGATGCGAAGATTGCGCCTGAGCCGCAGCGGATTGTGCAAGGGAAGTGGACAGCGCAGAGCGGCATGGCAGCGGTCGATAGCCTGCTGGCGCGCAAGGTGGCGTTCACTGCGATTGTCGCAAGCAACGATGAGATGGCGATCGGTGCCATCAAGCGCCTGACCGAATGCGGCATTGCGGTTCCGCAGCAGGTGTCGGTGCTGGGCTTTGATGATATTCCGCTGGCACCCTATATCACGCCTTCACTGTCGAGCATCAAACTGCCGGTCACCGAAATGATCAACGAAACCATTGGCCGGCTGATAACCATGCTGGATGGCGGTGAGTGGCGACCGCGGCCGCCATTTAACGGCAGCCTGATCCTGCGTGATTCAGTGGCTGACGGCCCTGCGGCGTAAAGCTTAGCCGGTAGTGATCTGAGTCACCTCAACCTGCTGCTCCTTCAGCTGCTGCAGGGTAGCGGCATCGAGCTGATCATCAGTAATGACCCGGCGGATCGGGTAACCTGAGGAGAGCGGATAAGGCTGAATCTGACCAAATTTCGAGCTGTCGGTTAGCGCATAGCTAGCGGCTCCTTTTGCCAGTACCGCATCAACCACATCACAACGCAGCATATTGCGACCGGTAAAACCGCTTTCCGGGTGCCAGCCATCGACCCCGACAAACGCCTTATGGAAATGGGTCTGCTGAATACAGTAACGGGTGAGTGGACCGACCATCGACTCGCTGCTTTTTTGTAGCAGACCGCCCAGTACGATCACTTCGCAGGCGGCTTCGCGCAATAACTGGGCGATGTAGTGACTGACGGTGATCAGGGTGATATCACTGCGTTGTGCCAGCGCGCGCGCCAGCAGAGCATTGGTGCTGCCGCCTTCAATAAATACCGACTCGCCGGCATTGACCAGGCGGGCGGCGTGATCGGCCAGCGCCTGCTTAACCGGATAGCGGGTATTCATCCGGGTGCCCACATTATCGCTGTCGATCGCCAGCGCAGAACCGTGGATCCGCCGCAATAAGCGATCGCGCTCCAGCAGGGTAAGGTCCTGACGCACCGTCACTTCTGACACGCCCGTCAGCTGCGCCAGTTCGCTGACCGCAATGGTGCCGCGGGTATTAACCAGTTGAATAATCTGATGATGTCGTGGATTCATAAGCCAGCTTCGCAGAACAATAGACGCTGCAGTTTAACAGGGAAAACACCGCGCCGGAGCCGACGCGGTGATAATTCAGGCTAAATCCAGCGCCCGCCGGCCATTCTGATTCAGATCGGCCAGCGTGAAGCGCTGCTGCCAGTTCGCTTCGTAATCTTCAGGCGGAAAATCTGCGGGCGAACGCCCCTGTTCCAGCGCCCCGGCAACCTGTCGGGCATAAGCCCGGTTCTTGTCGCACATCGGTGCGGCCGGAATGTACATCACATTGCCCCAGCCCTGCTGATCTTCTACCGGTGCCACCGCGTGAATGACATCGCAATGCCACCAGACGGAATCCCCGGCCTGTAAAGCAGGGATTGAACTGAGTCCGGCGATCAGATGAGGATGCCATTTTTCATTGATCGGCAAGACCCGCCCCGGTTCTACCCCGCACAGTTCATCGTCCGGGACATCGGATAACAGCGGACGCAGCAGCACATAGGCCATCGCCTCCGGTACCGGTACCACATGCAGCAAACCCTGGCCGGGAATCATATCTGACAGGGCGGTCCAGCCCTGGAAAGTGCGGAAAACCGAGCATTTGGTGGTATCAGGCAGATCATATTCATCGACTTCAGTGCGATGCGCGGCATCCCACGGATCGTATGCGGCAAAATCACCGCTAAACAGTTTGCCAAATACCTGCTGATAAGCGGGCAGCAGCCAGCGTTCAAGCGCGCCGGAATCAGTATGCGCACCCAACCCTTTTGAGGTAGTGCCCGGCAGCCGGCGACGGATACGATCGGGATAGATTACGCTGACATCCGGATCAAACCACTGCTGTCCCTGCGAATCGAAAGTCCATAGCCGATTGAGGAAGGATTGCACCTGGGTCATGGCGTCACTCTGACGCGCCTGCATTTGCGCCTGCGACCAGTAGATCGGGTAGATTTCTGGCCGTGACGCTTCCAGGCTGCCAAAGAAGTTATCGCCAGGACCGCGATACTGCTGGTCAAAGTCATTCAGTTCGAGGTAATCAAGCATCGACTTATCCCACGCCAGTGCCTGCTCGCGATCAAAATTCTGTTTGATGACCACGCAGCCGCGTCGTTTGATCTGCGCCCGGGTTTCATCTGAAACCTCACCTCTGGCCAGAGTTTGCATCTCCACGATGGGCCAGGCGCTGCCTGTTCGCTGCTCATCAGCCTTTGCTTCGGCAATCGCCGCTTCAATTTTGTCACACACCTGACGGAACAGCGCTTCCACATCACCAATCTGGCTACGCAACTGCTGTTTCATCTGGCGAATCGCTGCTTTGACGTCAGCAGGCAGCGGGGTAGACCGGGAATTAATTTTCATCTCAGGCTCCTTAACGTGTCAGGGTTGAGTTACGATTGAAATTTATTTAACCTTCATTCGTAAGTTACGGCTAAGATTAACATCCTTGTAACCATGAAAAACGTGCGCTGTAACACAAGTTTCTTACCGGAACGCTCTGAAAGCCGTTAACAAACTCACTATTAACATTCTCAATAATCCACACAGCGAGTAAGCTTTATGAATCAATTCAATCAGCCGAAAGGACACGACGGCGCAGGTATAGGGGCAGGCAAGATGGCGGTTAAGATGATTGCGGTGGATATGGATGGCACCTTTCTGGATGACAACAAGCAGTACAATGTCCAGCGGTTCTCACGTCAGTATGCGTTGCTGAAGCAGAAGGGCATTCGCTTTGTGGTCGCAAGCGGTAATCAGTATTATCAGTTGCAGCGCTATTTTCCCGAGATTAAAGATGAGATTGCCTTTGTGGCGGAAAACGGGGCGTGGGTCTCTGACTGCAACGAAGAGATTTTTTGTGGCGAGTTAGCCAAAGAAAAAGTCCATCAGATCCTCGATATTCTGGCGCACGAACCGGATATTGCGGTGGTGGTCTGTGGTCGTAATGGTGCTTATGTGCATTCATCCGCCTCTGATGAGGTGCTGGCGATGCTGGCGAATCATTATCACCAGCTGGAAAAGCGTGATGATTTATATGACATCGACGACACCATTTTCAAATTCTCCCTTAATCTGGCGCATGAAGACGTCGATGCGCTGCTGCAACGACTGCACAACCAGCTGGGCGAACTGGAGAACATCATGCATCCGGTCTCCAGCGGCTTTGGCTTTATCGATCTGATTATTCCCGGCTGCCACAAGGCGCACGGCATCGCGCTGCTGCAGGAAAAATGGGGCATCAGCGATTGCGAAGTGCTGGCAATTGGTGACAGCGCTAACGACATTGAGATGTTGCGCCAGGCCTGTTTCAGTTTTTCCATGGCGAATGCGGTTGATTCGGTGGCTGCGGTCGCGCGCTATCAGACCCAGAGCAACAATGACGAAGGCGCGCTGAACGTCATTTCCCGGGTTCTGGCCCGCGAATTCCCCTTCGATTGATTCTTCACGCTTAACAGCAGGGCGACGGGCAGATCGTCACCCTGCGGTCTGCTGGCTTTCGCGCGCATGGCGCTCCATCTCATCCAGCGCTGCCTGATTTTCCAGTCCCCACTGATACATCTGTTCAATCGGTTCCGCGAACCGATGACCCAGCGCAGTCAGGCTATATTCCACCTTTGGCGGCACCACCTGATACACCTGACGTGACACCAGCCCTCGCTGCTCCAGTTCCCGCAGCGTCTGAATCAGCATCTTCTTCGAAATACCCTGCAGGCTGCGTTCCAGTTCACCGGTCCTGGCACGATTTTCTGGCCAGTGATAAAGCGCGTGCAGCACCATGGTGCTCCATTTTACCGCAAACAATTCCAGCAGGCGGCGCGGCGGTGAATCGGCATAAAAGCAGAGTTTTCCCTCAACCCAGACCGGCATAACCTTTCTCCCTTTGCATGGTAACCAACGGGTAACTACTACCAAAATGGTGACCTGGTGTCTATAGTGTGCCGCTTTCTTTACCGCTATAAGCCACTACGAGGCGACAGATGAAAATTAATGCACTGGTTGCATCACAGGCCACCCAACCGTTACGAGCCGGGCAGGTTGAGATTCGCGATATACAGGCGAACGACGTCATGATTGAGGTGCTGTACTGTGGCGTTTGTCACTCAGACCTGCACATGGCACGCAATGAATGGGGCGTCAGCCGCTATCCATTAGTTGCTGGCCATGAAATTGTCGGCCGGGTAGCCGCAGTGGGTGACAGCGTCACGCAGTTTACGATGGGGCAGACCGTTGGGGTTGGTGTGATGGTTGACGCCTGCGGGCAATGTCATTTTTGTCAGCAGCAGGAAGAACAGTATTGTGAGACGGGCTTCACGCCGACTTACAACGGCATCGATAAGTATACCGGCGCATCAACCTTTGGCGGTTATGCCAGCCAGGTAATCGCCGACCAGAATTTTGTGGTTTCGGTACCCCATAACCTTGCATTGAACGCGGTGGCTCCGTTACTTTGCGCCGGCGTTACCGTCTGGTCGCCGCTGCGTCATTTCAATGTCAAAGCCGGCGATCGGGTTGGCGTGGTCGGTCTGGGTGGGTTAGGGCACATGGCGGTTAAACTGGCCAGTGCGCTGGGCGCAGAGGTCACTTTATTTACCACTTCGCCTGAGAAAGGAGCTGATGCGCGTCGTCTTGGCGCCAGCCGGGTAGTAGTTTCACGTGATGCCGCCCAGATGGCAGAGTGCCAGGCCTCACTGGATATCATTCTTGATTGTGTTGCGGCTCCGCACGATCTTGATCCTTATCTGGCGACGTTAAAAACCAATGGTCAGCTGGTACTGGTCGGCATTCCCGATCAACCGCATCCCTCACCGAACGTTACACCGATGGTGTTTCGTCGGCTCAGCATCAGCGGCACCTCGATTGGCAGCATTAAAGAGACGCAGGAGATGCTCGATTTCTGCGGCCAGCACAACATTACCGCTGACGTTGAGATGATTAGCGGCGAGGAAGTTGAAACCGCCTTCGCGCGTATGCTGACCAGCGATGTCAAATATCGCTTTGTGATTGATATGCAGAAAACCGGCTGGTAACAGCACCACGGTCTGCCTGTGGGCAGACCGTCAATTTGGGGTCATCAGCTCGCATAGTGGCTTACAGACAAGCACTCGTGAAGGAAAGGGCAGTGAATGGATTTGAATCGTTAGTGCATATAGTTACAACATACTATCAATCAAAGCAGTATCACACACTTCAGCTTCAGTGCGGACATCTTTTCTACAGTAAGACAGGCTGCTCACTGTTATTGATTCAGCACATCAACCGCGGGCAAAATCAAATCTGACCTGCCCGCTCCGCTGCTTACAGGGAAGAAATAAAATTTCGTTCACACTGACATCGTCAGGCTCGTTTATCGCAAATGCGACCATTCGGGCATAAGTCTCTGCGGGAATACCGACTTTACCAACGCAGGCCTGATTTGCCGACTGAACGTCTTTGTCGCTGATAGGGTCAGGCAGTTCTGTAGAAACCGCGCCCGGAGAGAGGAGAGTAGCTCTGAGGTTATGCTCACTGGCTTCTTTACGTAATCCTTCAGTCAGCGCACGAACGGCATATTTAGTCGCCGGGTAAACTGCCGATCTGGGGGAGATGGTGCAGGGTACTAAAACCATCATGCTGACGCTCGATTCGCAGAACGTTATTCACACCGTAGCATTGATGGTGCCTGTTAAACCTGTCAGAGCAGCTCAATCAATCCACTTTCGGTTGATTCACTCGATGACGCAGTGACAGATGCTTTATGTCGTCTGGTCAAACTGCTTGCTGATCCAGCTGGAGACCTTTATTCGCTGATTAGCCAGAAACTTACAGGGTGAATAAGCCTGGGTGATCTCACCCGCAGTCGACTCAGCAAAAAACAGCTACCCGGTGAAAATACCGGATAGCCTGTAGTCAGTCAGCCTGAGGAGGCATTACTCTTTGGATTTTTGCTCTTTTTCCTTCTCCGCATCCGCTTTATCTGCATCATCATTGTCTGCGACGTGGCTGAACGGCTTAAGTAACTGGATATCCAGAATGACGTACACCATAGTGCTGATAAACAGTGAGATCACACTACCGAACACGCCGCTGGTGGTGAAGGTGAGATAGTTGTAGATCACCAGCCAGGTGAGGCAAATAAACAGCGCCAGCGAAATGGTCAGGTTAGCGACGGAATAGTTACTGGTGCCTGCGCCCTGGGTGTGTGTCACTTTAAACAGGTTGCCGATGGAGTATTTTTCCAGCACCAGAATGGTTTTTTCCCAGTTGCGCTGCTTACGGGCGCTGGCGCGGGTCAGAAATACAAACAGAATCGAAATAAAAAAGCCGGAGAAGGCAATCAATACCGGAATCGCCTCCAGAGCATATTCAATGCTTTTATGTCCGCTGCTGCTGCTGAGATCCAGCGTTAACGAGGCACCCAGCGCGGCATAGAGAAAGATAAACAGTAACAGAAAGGTCAGGCTGCGCTTCCAGTCACCTTCGGCTTCGATGTTTTTTTGTTGGATGGCTAACTGCAGTGACTGCTGGATTTGCCCGGCCTGCGGCGAATCAGCGTCCAGAGTCTGGCAGGGCGCAGCAAAGAAGTCGTTCATGAACAGCTCATCTTCTTTGTGGATAGAGATTTTCATCGGATACCTGTGTCAGAAAGGATGTCCGGTTATTCTAATCAGCCTCGCCTGAATTAACAGGAACTTTGTGCTGAAACCCTTTCGCTGATTTTTATTTATCAAGCCAGGCCAGCGGAGCAGGCAGATTTCCACTGGTTATCCGCTCTTATAATCTGAAACTGTATCTCTTTTTTGCTGTGGCTGCCCCTCAGCAGTGTCATTATGACTTAACCGGCTAACTTTCTGTCTGATTTAATAAAAAATCAATCAGCACCTTCACTCTGTTGGTTTTCCCCGCGCTTTTCGGGTAATAAACATACACAGCTGGGTAGGTCTTCCAGTAGCGCTCCATAACGGGAATCAGCTTCTCACGGTCCGGTTGCAACCGGTGAACCGGTTCAAATAGTCTTCCAATCCCCAGTCCGTGACGTATCCCATCCGCCATAACGTCAATATCGTTGCTGATTAACTGGCCGGGCATTTCAACTGTCAGTTGCTCGCCATTATCATTCAGTAGCAGCGGAAGGATACGATTGTTGGTGATGAAGCGATAGCCGATAAGCTTATGCTGATAAAGGTCAGCGGGCACCACAGGCGTACCGTATTCTGCAAGATAGGCCGATGAGGCATATAATCCTTCCCGAAAGGGTTTCATTAGCGGGCGTGCCACTACGCCCCCCTCCAGAATATCGCCAAAACGGATACCCAGATCGAAGCGATCCTCAATGATATTTACGGTGCCATCAAAAACCGAGATTTCGAGCCGGATAGCCGGATACCGTTGGCAAAATGCGGCCATCACCGGCTTAAGTAGCAGCAGATAAGCAAAGCGAGAGAGAGTAATCCGTACCAGACCTGACGGTTCCTGATTCTGCTCCCGAATACTTTCCAGAGATTGCTCCAGCGTTTCCACCGCTCCAGCGGTTTGATCCAGCAACTGTTGCCCGATATCAGTCAGTTCAATGTGCCGTGTAGTGCGGACAAAAAGCGGATACCCGATATGTTTCTCTAACAGCTTCAGGGCGTTGCTGACCGAAGGAGGGGAAATCTCAAGCTTCCGGGCGGCAGCAGTAATGCTGCCTTCACGCGTAATAGTTTGAAAGATACGTATCTGGTTATAAAGGGCGTTATTCATCGCGTCATCCTGAAGCATTATCCGGCTCATTATTAAGTACAGGCTAAATATCCTCAAGTCAACGCCCCCCTGATTTGACTCAAAGGTGAACCTGGCTTTCCGTGGATGCAGCGGACTGCTGAGTTCAGGAGATTAAATGGGCGTTCATGGCTGGGTATAGCCGCTTTCGGCGCCATGCTGAACATAATTGACCCTCTGTCACCTCGGTTTCGCTGCGTTTCGGGCGTTTCCGTCAGGAACATTCGCGAGGATAGTTTCCATCAAAACTGACCGGATGAGGCTTGTCTCGCTGGCGAAGCCTTCAGCACCATCGGCAATTTAGCTGTTACATCAGCCTCGAAGTGAAGTGTGAAGTGATAGCCGCGATTAAATCAGCATCATAAGCTATCCAGTGAAAGGCGAACCGGATTTAGCGTCCATATTTATTCTGACTGGACCGACTCGTCTCTGTCGGCTCTGAAAGATGCCGTTATTAACATGATGATTTTCAGCGGCGTGAAGTACGGCACCAGAATACCAGGTAAAACAGGCGGCGATTGTTAGTTACAGGCTAAAATTTATTAAGCCAGTACTGCTCTAAAATAAATCCTCACACCGACCTATACTGAAGCCACTCAAGTAAAAATATTAAGTCATTGAAAATGAATAATATCCTGATTATCTCCGGCCATCCCGATCTGAATGCATCCATTGCTAATGCCACCATACTGGAAGAACTTGCTGCTGCACTGCCTGAGGCTGAAATCCGGCGTCTGGACGGGCTTTATGCTGACAGTAAGATCGATATCAAATCAGAGCAGGAGAGTCTGTTGAAAGCAGATGTGATTGTCTGGCAGTTCCCATTTTCCTGGTATTCGCTGCCGGGGCTCATGAAGCTTTGGCTTGATGAGGTTTTTATTCACGGTTTCGCGCATGGTTCAACAGCAAAACTTGGCGGTAAAAAGCTGATTCTTTCATTCACAACCGGCGCACCGGATGCACTGTATGCGCCAGAAGGGTTATTCGGGCATCGCGTCGAGGATTACCTCCTGCCGTTAGAAACGACGGCCAGGCTTTGTCATCTGGAACTGCTTGAGCCGGTTTATACCTGCGGCATCAGTTATGTCGGCAGGGACCACCAAAAAATCATGCAGCAAAAAACGCTCGCCCGGCAGCACGCATTAAGGCTGGTAGCAGTCATGAATTCGCTCTCTTCTGATACGCAAGCAGCCAGCTAAATGAGGAACTGAGATGTTCATTATCACGATTACGGTAAGCGACGCGATTTCAGCTGAACAATATGAATCACTTTTCAGCGGGCATGCCAAATGGTTCAGGCATTATTTCCAGACCGGAATATTTGTGGTTGTTGGTCCGTATGCCGATCGTGAAAGATCGGGGGTCATTATTGCGAATGTTGAGAGTCTTGAGGCCCTCACGACAATCCTGAAAGAAGACCCCTTTTATCCCGACCTGGCGACCTATGAGGTACGGCCGTTCATTGCCAAAATGATTGCAGAAAACCTGCATCAGCTTCAGCAAGGGTAAATCAAAGTCTGCCACGGAATGATCAGCGAGGATTTAACATGATGCAGTACACCACTCTGGGTAACAGTGATTTACGCGTATCCCGTATCTGCATGGGATGTATGGGCTTTGGTGATCCTGCCACCGGACAGCATCGCTGGACGCTGGGTGAAGCGGAAAGCCGCGAGATTATCCGTTACGGACTTGAGCAGGGCATCAATTTTTTCGATACCGCCATCGCCTATCAAAACGGATCCAGCGAGCGTTTTGTGGGGCGGGCGTTGCGTGACAGTGTAAAACGCGAGGAGGTAGTGGTAGCAACAAAATTTCTGCCACGAACGCCCGAGCAGATTACCAGCGGCATCAGCGTTAAACAGGCAATGACACAATCGCTCAATCAGAGCCTGCGCAATCTCGGCATGGACTATGTCGACCTCTATATCTACCACATCTGGGATTATAACTCGCCGGTCATTGAGGTGCTGGAAGCGCTGCATGCGGCAATCACCGGCGGTAAAGTGCGCGCCATTGGGATATCAAACTGCTATGCCTGGCAGCTTGCGAAAGCGAACGCGCTTGCCGGGCAGGAAGGGCTGACCCCGTTTGTTTCCGTTCAGAGCCACTATAACCTGATCATGCGTGAAGATGAGCGTGAGCTATTTGGTCTGTGCGCAGAGGACAACATTGCGTTGACGCCTTACAGCTCTCTTGCCAGCGGACGTCTTGCCAGACCGGCTAATACCCTTACGCGACGGGCTGCTGAAGATGATTATGCCAAAGGAAAATACGACAAAACTGCTGAGCAGGATCGGGTGATTATCGATCGGGTGGCTGAACTGGCCAGGCGATATGATGTTTCTATGACCGAAGTGTCGCTGGCATGGCTGCTGACAAAAACAACTGCGCCTGTGGTGGGCGCCACCCAGAAACATCATATTGACGGTGCCGTTAATGCCGTAAAACTGCAGCTTAGCCCGGAGGATATTGATTATCTGGAGGCGTGTTATCAGCCACATGCTTTAACCGGGATTATGGCTCAAAACAGCCCGAAAACTAAAGACACGAAGCAGGTATGGACGCGATAAATAACCGAGCGGCAAATTTGAACAGGAGAGAAAGGGTGAATAAAATAATGCTGGCGGCGCTGGCGACGATGTTGAGCATGACATCCGCGCTGGCGGCAACACCTGCTTTTTATGTCGCAGAGTTTCAGGCGACAGATCGTGAAGCAATAAAACCCTACAGTGCTCAGGTCGAATCGACCTTCAGGCATTACGGCGGGCGTTTCATCGTACGTGGTGGGGAACCTGATGTTAAAGAAGGTTTTGGCGCACAGGGTAGGCTCGTCATTATCCAGTTTGACAGTCTGAAAAACGCTCAGGACTGGTATAATTCGCCTGAATACCAGCAACTGATTCCCATACGCCACCGCGCCGGCAATTCAAGAACCTATATAGTTGAAGGTCTGCCGGGACAGCCGGATGCTAAACCTTAGCGAGGTTAGCCTGCAGGGAACATTACACACCGCAGCGGCAATAAAATTGGTATCAGATATGACAGAAGGAAGGGTTAAAAATATCTATCACCGCAAAGCTTATACGGCTGATATTTATCTCGCCACTTCTCGATTGATATTAAGTTCCGGAGCAAAATAATTACCACGGCGCGCTTCTTGTCTCATCCTGATGATACCCATGCGTTGCAATCAACGCTCACAGGTATCAGGGCAGAACGGCCGAGACGCCTGAAGAGTCATCCTATGATATAAAGGTATTCCGTGAAAAATATAAGCGTAATTTTCGTTAGTCTGATAATGAGCGGGGCCGCCATAGCGAAAAGCCCTTATTTTCCAGACGGCACCATAATGAATATTTTTGAGTTCAGCATCAAAGCTGATAAAAGCCAGCGATATGATGAGATCGCAAAGGAGACCATTACGAAATCAGTTGACCAGGAGGAGGGGACGCTGGCCATGTATTCCCTGAGGCATAAGGAGGATGCGCGACACGCTTATATGATCGAACTGTATAAAAACAATCAAGGTTATCAACAACACATTAATGCCGAACGCTATAATAACTTCGTTGCCCTGGCGCCTGAGATTATTGAGAAGAAAAGGCAGATAAGGGTAATACCACAGTTTCTTGGTGATAAACACGTGGTCCGGAATGCAGAAACCATAAACAATCTGGTGATAGTCGATGTAAAACCTGAATTCCAGCAGGCATTCAAAAAAATCGTCCTGCCGGAAATGGCGGAGTCAATCAAAGTAGAACCGGGCGTGCTGGCTATGTATGCCGCTACTGAGATCAAAAACCCTTTTCGCTGGTACTTCTATGAAATTTACGCCAGTGAGGCCGATTACCAGCGGCACAGAGAAACGCCACACTTCCGGACTTACATCAGGAAAACGGCAGAGATGACCCGCCTGAAATCCGCCATACCAGTAAGGCCGGTCTTGCTCAGGAATAAAGGTGGACTCAACGCGGCGCAATAGCGGGCGGCTCTGGTTAACAACACTTGTTTTGCAACAGCTGGCTGTCACTCCCCGGTTACAGCCAGAGAGGCGTTGGTTAGGTGATGACATAAAATCAACGAAAGTGTTGCCCTGAATGACCGGTCGACCAAAGCGTGTAGTACCCGCCCGGCGTGAGCGACATCCCCCCCGGGATCCGGTTCAATCAGGCTGAAAATGACTTCTCTGTCGGTAAGATACTGATCGAGACCTTCAGCGAACCCAACACGATAGCTACATATTGCGTAATTTAAACTGCTTTATGGCATCGTTAATGTTGTTGGTGTCGAGAGTGGCAATGCATTGATTACCATTGAACACCTCGTAATGGGCGTTGTGTAACTGAAACAGCAAATCTTTGCCGCGAAAATGGATGCGTTTCTGTTTTACGCCTATCCCATGCCGTCGCAACAAAGCCTGCGACAGTCGATCGGTCTCTTTTGCCATAGCCTCAGCTCCCCGGCAGTACGTGGTCACTGCCATTAAACCTGATAAAGATGAGTTTTATATTAAGAGATGTCCTTATTTTTAACAGGGTCAACGCACACATTTCCGGTGAGAATCGCGCTGATATTAACCAGCCCGGCAGGTATAACCTGACCGATAGCGGATTAATGCTAATCAGCCCACTGAAGCAGCCGCGGATGCGGTACACTTGGCCGGTGAATTCACCACTGGACACGATGCTATGAACGACAAGAAGATGATCTCGATTGATCAGTTCAACGCTGATGAACGACTGGCCGTAGAGGAAACGTTCAACGGGCTGGTGCAGAAGTATCGCCAACGGACCGGCAAAGAGCCTGATAGTAAAAAAGAGAAAGAATTCAATACCGAAGCGCGACAGCTCATCATGTCGAACAAGCTTGAGAAAGAAAGAGTACAGGCAGAAAAGGAGAAGAAAAAACCGCTGCGCCGGAAAAAGCCATCATCGCTGGCAGCAAGTGAAGTCGGTGATTTCAACTGGGCAGCCTCAGTGGTTAAAGGCCGCAGATAGCCGCTCTCTGCGTTATCAGGTCAGAATGAGCCTGAGGTATTACCCTCAGGCTGCAGGCTCAGATCGGCGCATAGTCGCCGGTACCCTCGGGCCATGGCGTTAACAAATCAAATCCATCTTCAGTCACCGCCACGGTATGCTCCCATTGTGCTGATAAAGAACGATCTTTGGTCACCACCGTCCAGCCATCCGACAGCACGCTGGTGCCGGCTTTACCGGCATTAATCATCGGCTCGATGGTAAATATCATCCCGGCTTTAAGCGGCATGCCTTCTCCCGGCGTACCGTAATGCAGCACCTGTGGATCGGTATGATAGATTTCGCCCACGCCGTGGCCGCAATATTCACGCACCACCGAGAAGCCAGCCGCTTCCGCCACACGCTGAATTGCCGCACCGATGTCGCCCAGCGTCGCGCCCGGACGAACCGTTTTAATCCCGGCTACCATCGACTGATAAGTGATATCAACCAGGCGCTTAGCGCGTACTGACGGCGTACCGACGAAATACATCCGGCTGGTATCGCCGTACCAGCCATCTTTTACGATCGCTACATCGATATTCACGATATCGCCATCTTTCAATTTTTTGCTGGCGGGAATGCCGTGGCAAACCACGTGGTTAACCGAGGTACAGGTGGTGCGGGTATAACCGTGATAACCGATGTTAGCCGGAACCACCTTCAGCTCATTCACAATGAAATCGTGGCAGATATCATCAAGCTCTTCGGTGGTGATACCGGGACGAACGTGCGGCGTAATCATCGCCAGCACCTGCGCGGCGGCATGTCCGGCCGCGCGGGCCTTTTCAATCTCTTCCGAAGTATGAATTTTAACCGTGTTCATGACACATCTCCTTGTGAAGTGAGACTTTCTTGATGAAGTAAATGTCGGATATCAGAACTGCCTTCCAGTTCTAATCGAATCAGCATCTGTGCGAGCTGCTGCTGAGTGAGTTGCGGATAGAACTCCGCCAGCATTCCCAGCTTGAGCCAGTGCTCTGCCTGCGCATTGATCGATCGACTCATCGCCTGGCTGGCAATGCGCAGATTTTCATGCATCAGGTCGGAAATTTTAACGATGCCCATGTAAACCCTATATGAAACGTATATGTTTTATATATAGCTTAATGACAACGATATGATTTGCAAGGAGACTTTCTCACCGGTGTGGAAATGCCTGGAATTTATATGAAAATCAAGAGTATGTCTTATATCAACAGATATTCATCTGCACATGAATCGGGATGCTGTTTGAACATTGAAAGATTTCTGATTTCATGCAAGGTCGGCGGGGCCGCCTCCTCACTTAAACCGTACTGCGCCTAAGCTCGTGTAAATGCCTGCGTCAGTTTGTCCGAACGCACAGGGCAGGGATAACGCCCGTGACGGTGCATAGCTGAATAAATGAGGTGCTGAGAAAGGTAGTCCTGGCGGCAGATTCCGATGACGTCACTCAGCCTCATAGCGAGTAGAGTATCATCACCTCATCGATGCGTGTGATGAGGCTATTTGCCACTGTTTCAGCAGGCAGAAGTAGACTGGTTCCGAACATTCGATGATTCCGGCGTGTCTGCTGATGCGTAAAGCTGCTGCCCACTACCCCAAAGCAGTTTACTACGGGTTTATCAAAGCGCTGCTGGTGATATGGGATGTGAACAGCCGCTTAAATTTTATAGCAGACACAGGCGGTCATGTCCTGGTGTCAACACAGTGGCGATTAAGACCTGAGACGACCCCACTAAACACTTCAGGGCGCATTCTGGTTTAATTGTTATTGTTTCACCTTTTACTCTGTGACGCCTGAATCAGTCGTGTGTTTTAGGTCGCATGACGATATGAACAATGCCCATCTTTCCGGGTGCATAAAAGTAGATTTTGATAAAGGTTGTCAGGAAGTTATGCCAGGCACGAGAAAAAATCCTATAAAATCCGTTCGTTTCCTGAAATTTTCATCTGCTCTGTCATAATGGCTGTTACATTCAGAAATGGTCCAGCAGAGAGGTTATATGTCTCAACCAAAAATAACAGAGCAAACTCAGCGAAGTAAAATCAATCCTCCGGTGTTTTACAGCTCCGCCATACTGATATTTATTATCGTTGCTTTTGCCGCAATTTTTCCTGAACAAGCTGACAAGCAGCTCAGCGCGCTGCAAAGCGGCATCTTCGCCAATGCCAGCTGGTTTTATATACTGACTGTTGCCCTGATACTGATGAGCGTCGCCTATCTGGGCATGTCCCGGTTTGGTGACATCAAGCTGGGCCCCGACCATTCTGAACCCGATTTCAGCTATGTCTCGTGGTTTGCCATGCTGTTTTCAGCTGGCATGGGCATAGGGCTGATGTTCTTTGGCGTGGCGGAGCCGGTAATGCACTACATGGCACCGCCGTCAGGCACACCGGAAAGTGTGGAGGCCGCCAAGGAGGCCCTCCGCATCACCTTCTTTCACTGGGGGCTGCATGCCTGGTCAATCTACGCCATCGTTGCATTGATACTGGCCTTCTTCAGTTATCGCCACGGCCTGCCGCTGACGCTGCGCTCAGCGCTCTATCCGATTATTGGCGAAAAAATTTATGGGCCGATAGGGCATGCCGTAGATGTTTTTGCGGTTATCGGTACCGTGCTCGGTGTAGCAACCTCGCTGGGTTATGGCGTCCTGCAGGTCAATGCCGGACTCAACCATCTCTTCGGAATTCCGGTTAACCAAACCATACAGGTGATACTGATTGTGGTTATTACCGGCCTCGCCACCTTGTCTGTGGTATCGGGACTGGATAAAGGGATCCGTATCCTTTCAGAAATTAATCTGACGCTGGCGGTGCTGTTGCTGGTTCTGGTTGGTGCGATGGGGCCAACGGTTCTGCTGCTAAAATCGTTTGTTGAAAATACCGGCGGTTACCTTTCAGAAATAGTAAACAAGACCTTTAATCTGTATGCCTATGAGCCTAAATCCAGCAAGTGGCTGGGAGGCTGGACCCTGTTTTACTGGGGTTGGTGGCTGGCCTGGTCACCCTTCGTCGGGATGTTTATTGCCCGCGTTTCGCGTGGACGAACCATCCGTGAGTTCGTTACCGGTGTATTGTTTGTGCCAGCCGGTTTCACATTGCTGTGGATGACGTTTTTCGGTAACAGCGCTATCTGGCTGATCGTGAGTAAAGGCGCCCGCGACCTGGCAGAGACCGTACAGTCCGATCAGACCCTCGCGTTGTTTAACTTTCTTGAGCACTTCCCCTTTAGTTCAGTGCTGTCGTTTATTGCTATGGCCATGGTTGTCGTCTTTTTCGTGACGTCAGCTGATTCCGGCGCGATGGTGGTTGATACCTTAGCGTCAGGAGGCACCGATAATACGCCGGTCTGGCAGCGTATTTTCTGGGCTTCAATGATGGGTGTTGTTGCCATCGTGCTGTTACTGGCAGGCGGCATGAAAGCGCTACAAACGGTCACCATTGCCAGTGCGTTGCCCTTTGCGATTATTCTTCTGGCGTCGATTTACGGGCTTTTCAAAGCGCTGCGAATTGATTATTACAAACGTGAGAGTAAGCAGATCACCACCATAGCCTCACCGGCTTCACGAAATCCTATTTCCTGGCAACGCCGGTTGAGGAACATTGCCTATTTTCCCAAGCGTTCAAATGTAAAACGATTTATGAATGAAGTTATTCAGCCTGCCATGCATATGGTCAGCGGCGAACTGCTCAAGCAAGGCACCGCTTCTCATCTCAATGATAGTGCAGACGACCGGGTACATTTTGAAGTGGATCTGGGAAATGAACTCAACTTTGTTTATGAAGTTCGCCTCCGCTCGTATATCCAGCCGACTTTTGCCCTTGCCGGATTAGGCGATGAGAAAAAAGAAGAGCATCGCTACTACCGTGCCGAGGTATACCTTAAGGAGGGCGGGCAGGATTACGACGTAATGAGCTGGACGCAGGAGCAAATTATCAACGATATTCTGGATCAGTACGAAAAGCATCTGCACTTTCTGCACCTGGTACGTTAATAACCGGGGCCTGGCTCACTGCCTCAGGCCCCGATTATGACGCATCGTGTGTCGATTCAGCCCAGGCATCTTTGCCCGGGCTTTTTTATGGTCAGATGTGTTGTCGCTGTATCCTGCTCAATCCCCGTTCACCTCGCAAAACGCTGCGCGGTGGCGCGATGAGCCGCAATGAAGAAAAAGCGCTTCCAGCCGGAAGCGCCTGTCATTATCAGAAGGACATGGTCAGGCCGGCATAATAAGCCCGGCCCGGCTCATTATAGGTTGAGGCACCTTCGGCTTCACGGTAGATACGCTTATCCAGCAGGTTGTTAATACCGGCATTGGCACGCAAATTTTTAGTGATGTCGTAATTGAGATTCAGCCCAAAGATGGAATAGGCGCCGACTTCACGGGTCGACATCGGCGAACTTGCTTCGGTGCGTGACTCTGCATTTTCACGCGGCTTCTGGCGGCCATACATTGTCCAGTTCAGGTTAGTTGAAAAGTCCTGAGTCACCTGCCAGTCGAGCAGGGTATTGATGGTGTATTCCGGGATGATCGACAGCGGATTACCGGTCTTCTTATCCTTCGACTCAATCATATACGTCGCGTTGGTACGCCATTCCAGCGTATCGCGCACCAGTGGAATGGTCATATTTCCTTCCAGCCCCTCGACCACGGCTTTACCGCCATTGGACCATTGCAGGATATTGTTGCCGTTAGAGGCAAAACCAATACGCTCGGTTCCGGCGACGATCTTGTTCTTATAATCGTTGCGGAACCAGGTAAGCCCTGCGATATAACCGTTCTGACTATACTCAATGCCCAGCTCTTTATTTATGCTGATTTCCGGGTCAAGATTTTCATTACCGAGCAAATAACAGCTGCCGCTGGTTACACCAATCGGACAACCGTTACCGCGAGTAGCCAGTAAATAGCCTTCGGTTGACTGATAGAGGTTAGGGGCTTTAAACGCGCGCGCAATACCGGCTTTCAGCGTGAAGTTATCGCCTAAACCCTGTGAGATATTGAGCGATGGGCTCCAGTTCGCACCGAAACTGTCGTGATAATCAAAACGCAGACCGGGGATCACTTCTGTGCTGTCGGTAGCCGCAATGTTGTCTTCAAAGTAGAGTGAGCTAAGAGTAGCGCTGTTTTTACTGCTGCGCGCGCCAGCATCACCGCTCACATCGCCAATGGACACATTCGGCGCACTGGTGCCATTCATCGAGCTGGGATCGTTCAGTTCATCGCGGTTCCACTCAGCCCCCAGCGTGACGGTCTGTTCACGCACTAACTCCAGCGGGAAACTCACTTCGCCACCGGCCCGGTAACTCTCGAAGCGACTGGTTGAAAAGGTGTTGCTGTTAATCCGTCCTTCACCGCTGCCGGCGGTGCCTTCGTTCAGGCGGGTATTGTTGGTTTTTTCATAATTGAAGGTCAGTTTCGACTGCCCCCAATCCCAGATACCGTTGTGGGCGATGCCGTAGGTCTGGCGGTAGAGGCGGTTAGTTTCTGATCCATCCAGCGATTCAATCAGGGCATTGCCGGCACCGTTGCTGTATTGGGTGTCGCCGGCGTAGATATTTCCCTGACGACTGTAACCGTAGCTGAAATCAATCACCTGTAACGGGGTCAGTTTCCACGACAGCACGCCGTTAATATCTTTGTTGCGCACCCCTTCGCGGCCAGCAGCAGCGGAACCGTTTTGCGACTGGTTTATATCGAACGCATCACTGTCGGTTTTGTTGATGTTGCCGTATAACCGCATGGTCAGCGCGTCACCGGCCAGCGGGCCGCTGAGGTTAAAGTTAGCGCGGCGAGTAGCACCTTCTTTGTCATCTTCCGGCTGATTGGTGAACAGCGACAGCGAACCGTGCCAGTCATTGGTCGGGCGCTTAGTAATAATATTGACCACGCCACCGGCAGCACCAGAGCCGTAGCGGGCAGCCGCCGGACCGCGGATCACTTCGATACGTTCAACCATTTCGGCCGGTACCCAGTTAGAGTCGCCACGGGAATCGCGCTCGCCTCGCCAGCTGTAACGCACTGAATTTCTCGAGGTGGTGGGTACGCCATCAATCAGGATCAGGGTGTTTTCCGGGCCCATGCCGCGAATGTCGATCTGGCGGTTATTCCCGCGTACCCCGTTAGCACTGTTACCGGTCAGGTTAACGCCCGGCATTTTGCGAATGATGTCGGAAAGGTCATTGACCGGCGGACTTTTTTCAATGTCCTGCGCGGTAATCACCGAGACGCCCGGCTGTTGCTTTAACTCCTGTTCAGCAGTGACCAGCATTGTTTGGTCATCAGCCAGCTTTTCTGTTTCAGCCTCGTTAGCTGCAGAGGCGGAGGTGCTCAATATTCCCGCCAGCAGCAGCGCAACGGGGCGCTTCCGGACATGCATAGTTACATTCACTTAGAAAATCTCCCTGAATCGTTAAGGTATGTAAGCAAATGCGTATGATAATGAGAATAATTATCATTGTATATCCGATCTGGATAACTTTACATTCCTTCACGTTAGGCCGTTTAATGTACATTGCGGGGGCTGGTGGGCGGGTGACTGAGCAGAGCAGGTCGTCAGTTCCTGTCGTTCAGCAGGGAAATGCATTTAACATCGTCCCGAAACACAGGCGACGAAAGCTGCCGGCGAACAACAGAAATCGGTGAAAGGGCTGCAACAGACCGCCTCTGCGGCAGACGGGCAGCAAAGCGATCCGGCTGTAAACGCTGGCGGATTCATTCCGTAAGCGCCGCGGAAGTCCTTTTCGCACCGGGTTTTTTAGGTAATATCACGCCCCCGATATTTTCACGATAGTTCACCAGGAACAGGATGGATAATTACAATCAGCTACTGGCTTTCATCTGGGCCTATGAATATGGCAACTTCTCTGCCGCCGCACGGGCTAAAGGATTAACGCCTTCCGCGATGAGTAAACTGATTGGTCGGCTGGAGGCCAGACTGCAGGTCAGGCTGTTCGTTCGTGGGACGCGCGCGTTAAAGCTGACGGAAGAAGGGCATGTCTATCTCAAAAGCGCCCGTGCGGTGGTGGATGCGATGGCCGAAGCTGATTCACTGGCCGAAGAGATGCCTAATCAGATCAGCGGCCAGCTAAAGATACGGACCATGACGACCTTTGCCCGCTACCAGATCCTGCCCTGGCTGCCTGCTTTTATTGCGGCTTATCCCGCGCTGAAAGTGGATATTGAAACCGGGCCGCTTTATCAGGATCAGTTCGACAAAGGTCTGGATCTGGCTATCTATGGTGGCGTGCTGGCCAGCTCGTCACGTATTGCCCGTCGTATCGGCGAAAGTCAGTGGATTACCTGTGCTTCACCGGCATACCTCAGCCGGCACGGCATCCCGTCCCATCCGCGTGAACTGATTGAACATCGCTGTTTTCACTTCAACTTTGAAAGTCACTGGAACCAGTGGGTTTATACTGAAGACGCTCAGAGCCGGATTTTTCCGGTAACGCCGGTGGCTTCACTGTCGCAGGGTGATTTACTGCGCGATCTGGCTATTCAGGGCGAGGGCATTGTCCGGCTGGCTGATTTTCATATCCACCGTGATATCGGGCAGGGAAAATTGGTGCCGCTATTGACCAATTTCCAGTCGCCGATCAGAGAGCCGCTCTATCTGATCTACGCCAAAAGAGAGCATCTCAGCCCACGCATCCGCTGTTTTATCAACTTCATGGAACAGCAACTTGCCCTGCATCCGTGGCACATTGAGACCGTCACCGGTTAACCTTCGCGCTCCTCTTCAAAGCCCACTGTGAATCTTCGTCACAGTGGGTTTGCCTGCGGCTCGAATCCCATCCAGAAGGGGTTGTGATAACGTTCTGTCGACGTTTCACCAATTTCCTGGATAGCAAAACTGATGATCCCGACGACAAAATCCTCACAGGCAGGACTGGCACTGGCGCTGGCCTTTTTTTCAGGCATGCTCAGTAGCAGTCTGCCAACGCCGCTGTATCCGGTTTATGTCAGCTTATACCGGTTCAGCGCCTCACAGATTATGGCGGTATTTGGCGTTTACGCCGCCGGTGTTCTGCTCGCACTGCTGTTTACCGCGAAAGTAAACGTCCGGCCGGAAGCCTATACCCGACCTGTTTATACCGGACTGGGATGCGTATTGATTTCATCGTTGCTGATGATGTTTGCCGATAATATTACGCTGCTGCTGATTGCCCGGTTAATAACCGGTTTAGGTTCAGGTATATTAATGGCCTATATTAACCGCTCGCTGATAAAAATATTCGCAACGGAAGTCAGTAATCATGCTGCGCTGATCGCTTCCGCCGCCTTAATTCTGGGTCAGGCCATCGGTCCGTTTATTACCGGCAATATCGTACAGCATAATTTTTACAGCTTAAAAGCCCCGTTCATTATTTTACTGGTGCTGGTTTTACTCTCCCTTTTCGCCATCTGGCGTTGCCGCGAAATTGTGAATAAACCGCTCCAGCCGGTTGCTCATCCGCAGCAAGCCCTGACGCTCCACCGCCATCGGCCGCTCACTCTCAGAGATGTTTACCTCTGCTGCATGGCGATCTTTCTGTCGTGGGCAATGGCATCAACTCTGATGTCTCAGGGTCCGACACTGGCTCACAACGGCTACGCGATCGGCAGCGTGCAGATGGTCAGTTATTGCCTGTCACTATTCCTGCTTACGGCGGGGATCACCCAGTGGCTGATGCGAAAAAGGCACCATTACTCTTCGCTAAAAATCGGGGTAAGCACGCAACTGGCTGCGATATTACTCGCCCTGGTCAGCGTGCACCTTGTCAGTCCCGCTCTGGTTCTGGTTGCGGTGATTGCTGAAGGCTTTGCTTATGGGGCGATACTGGTCGGTGCGGCAACCATTGTGAATCAGGTTGCCCGCCAGCAACAGCGGGCTCATCTTATCAACCTGCTGTATATCACCGGCTATGTGGGTAACTGGCTGCCCTTTGCGCTGAGCATTATGATGGATCACTATCCGCTGCTAAAAGCCCTGAGCGAATACTTAATAGTCTGTAGCCTGCTAGCATTTTGTATTGCTTTCGCCGCGCAGGTTTCAGCGCGACAATTATATCAATCACCGATGGCTTGACTATCCGCTACGGTGAAAGTGAAAACCATAACCTTCGATAAGCGAAGGATAAAATAATTGCTGCTGTTCCATTTAATAATGATTAACACAGCGATATAACATGGCAGGTGTAATCGTGCCAATGACACCTGCCATAAGCCTGATGAAAAAGATTATATAAGGTCAGGAATGCCTGTTGCAGCAGGCTGATGCAGTATAACGATTAATTATTTTGCGGCATCTGGCAGCAGTTGCCGAATAAAGCTGACCGAGCTTTCCATGGCCTGAACTGCTTCCGGCTGCAGCCCGGTGAAAAAGTGCCACGCATGGAACATTCCCGGCCAGACTTCCAGATTAACCCGGACGCGATGATCACCGAGGTGACATGCCAGTCGCATCGCGTCGCTTAACATCAATTCATTTTCCCCAATCTGTATAAGAATCGGCGGCAAGCCGGTCACGTCGGCAAACACCGGGGATGCCATCGGATGATTTGGTAGTGCGTCACCGAGGAAGGTGCGTGCGAGAAAATCGAGTCCAGCCCTGGTGTTCAGCGGATCAAGGCCCTCTCTGTTTGTCATGGATGCGCCGCTATGTTCAAGATTTGCCCACGGCGAAATAGCGACGCCACCGGCCGGCAGAGGTAATCCTTTATTACGGGCGGCCACCATCACTGTCACCACCATTGCGCCGCCAGCAGATTCACCCACCAGTACGATTTTGCTGGCGTCATAACCCTGTTCTGTCAACCACTTATACGCTTGTAAGGTATCAGTTATCGGCGTCGGAAAAGGATATTCTGGTGCCAGCCGATAATCTGGCATATAGATACGGGCACCCAGCATACTGGCATAGTTACCACTAATGCCGTGATAGCCCGCCGGCTCACCGACGATGTAAGCACCTCCGTGAATATACATCACGACAGCGTCGGTTTTGATGGTCGCTGGCGTAACGAGCGTCCCCGGCACGCCACCCATATCGACGTCACTAAAACTGACGTCTGCCGGTGCCTGATTTTTTGCCAGCATACGGGTATAAGCGGCGCGAATTTCACTCATCGGTGTCGTGACATCTGCACCGGTGATGACAGGCGCAAGACCAGCCAGACTTTCAGACCACGCTTTGACAGCCTGTTTAGTTTGTGGATTCAGCATAATTCTTCCTGTTTTAATTTGTTCAGTTATTTAGCGAAAACTTATAATATCCGAACATTAAGGGAATGTGCTTCCCATATCCGGGTACGGTCACGCCCATTTAACCGGAACAGCAACAATGGAAATTAACAGCATTAATGACATCGCGGCGTTTGTTGCCGCCGTTAAAGCAGGCAGCTATACCCATGCAGCAGGTTCACTTGGCATCACGCGTTCGGCGATAGGAAAGAGCATCGTCAGGCTGGAAACCCGCATGGGTGTCAGACTGCTTAATCGCACTACCCGCAGCCTTAGTCTGACTGACGAAGGTCGGGTCATGTTCGATAGATGCCGTCAGATACTGGACGATCTGGACGAGATAGATGCGGCAATGGCGATGCGCCGCATACAACCGGCTGGAACGCTACGGCTTAGCGCACCCCTGTCTTTTGGTCAGCGACATATTCTGCCACTGTTGGATATTTACCTGAAAAAGTGGCCGCAGCTTCGGGCTGAAGTGTCGTTTAGCGACAGATTTGTTGATCTGATTGAAGAAGGTTTTGATATTGCCGTACGCATAGGCGGGCCACGAGATGATTCACGTATTCTGACCCGAACCATTGCCACACAGAAAATTGTCACCTGTGCCTCACCGGAATATCTCAGCTCGCGGGGGGAACCTGAGACGCCACAGGCGTTAATCGAACACGACACTATCTTTCTGCTGAGCGCAGAAAAAAGACGTAGCTGGCGGTTCGAAACACCGCAGGGCACATTTATCTATGAAGGACCCGGCCGATTAAATCTCGATAGTTCTGAAGCAATAAGAGCCTCGGCGTTATCAGGCTTTGGTATTGTGCATCTGCCTACCTATCTGATCGGTGAGGACCTCCGCAAAGGGCGACTGATCCCCATCCTTCAGGATTATCCCTTTACTGCCGAACCGATACGCCTTATTTATCCCAGTAAACGCCATTTATCACCGCGGATACGCGCGTTTATAGATTTGCTGGTTGAGCGTTGGCAACAACAATTACCCTGGGAGTAGCGGGTCCCGGGGTCTTCTTTTTAAGAGCAATTTATCTCTCAATATCGACCGGGGAAAATCCCCGACAGAAGCCTCAGATTTTGTCAGAACGCGTCATTGTGACTCCAGACTTATTAGGTCTGGAGTCTCATCACAATACGCGTTAAAATTTGCCGCCTTGCAGCGAAGAAGAGAATAGGTAAAGGATCATTGTGACGGTTGCAGAATTACGTTCGCCCCATGTTGGCCGCCATGTGTTGATCTGGCTGGATCAGGTCAGAGCCGCCTCTTTGGGTGAACTGGATAACTTTGGTGATGAAGGCTCGGTTGAGCAGGTGATGAAAGTCTGGGTCAAATTATCACTGCTGGTCAGTCGCCGCCGCCCGGAAATCGCCGTGTCATCATTACTGAAACATGTGCTGCCAAACATCGGATCGCAGCCGCTTAAATCGATCAACCGTTTACGGCTCAACCGCCTGTATAACATTTTGATTGCCGACGGTAAGAAAGAAGAGGCGCGGCGGGTCTTCGCCCTGACTAAACAGTTCCTCGCCTGGGCCGAGATGCAGGGCTATCTGGATCATTCTCCGATCGCCTCAATGAAAAAACGTGATGTCGCCGGACGCGCGACGCCGCCGCGCAGTCGCCAGCTGACCGATGCTGAAATCTGGGTGTTCTGGCACGGACTGGATAACTGGGCTTTGTCTGAGCAGGCGCGCTGGTCGCTGCGCTTGTGTCTGGTCAGTGCGCGTCGTCCCGATGAAATTGTGCAGGCGCAAAAAGCGGAGTTTGATCTGACACTCGGCCTGTGGAAGCAGGGCACCCGCAACAAATCACAACGGGAACATATCCTGCCGATTTCGCCGCTGATGCGTCAGTGCATTGATGCGCTGATGCGCGCCGCCGATCCTGACTCACCCTGGCTGGTGCCGGCACCGCGCGATCCGCAGTTACCGCTGTCGAAAGGTGCGCTGAATCAGGCATTGCGCCGCATGATCCGCGCCCCGCGCGGGCTGGGACTCGACGCCTTTACCCCGCGCGATTTACGCCGCACCGCGCGTTCCAAACTTTCCGCGCTGGATACGCCGAACGACGTCGCCAGAAAAATCATGAACCACGCGCTGGAAGGGATAGATAAGGTGTATGACACGCACGATTATCTGACGCAAATGCGCAGTGCAATGGACGCGTACTCAGCGGCGGTAGAACAGATCATCGGCTGCGAAAGTTACCAGGCGTTACGCCATCGCTTCGACGGTGAAACGCTGACCCTGAATGAACGTTCTATTATGGCCATGTCAGCCTAAGCGTTCAGGCCTTATTTTCATAAATGGTAGCGTAGCCAGGCGAAATAGACGTTGCCATTATTGTGCGTGCCGGGAATATAGGTCATCTGAAAGTCGGGCTTAGCGTATCCTACAGACGCCAGCGGCAATATTGCCGGTAGCGGAATATATTGCCAGTTATGCCTGGCGGTAACACCAGCGGTATATCCGGCCCCCCAGTGGAATTTTTCATCCGCTAATGGCCGCCAGGTCGCTAGCCAGCCATAACCACCAAAGGGTTCCCACTGATTAAAAGAATCCCTGAAGGCCATAGCATAGAGGCCATGCCAGTTACCTTTTTGGTCATAACGAGAAATCCCGCCGCCGGCGCCCCACGGCCTTTCATTATACTTTTCAATGTGTTCACGATCGTAGGTTGCCCGGTTATGCCAGGTAATCGCCGGCAGATAAAAGTCGATGCCGTCTGGCTGCTGCCATGGGGTGGCGACGTTATTACTGAAATTCTCCCAGCTGGCGCTGACACGCTGCGCAACAGAAGCGGCACCCGCTGGCAGGGCACTGCAAACGATCCTGATAGCGGACAGTCTCCGCATATTTTTATATCTGGCGCATAAAACCATCCCGTTAAAATTGAAGTAATGGCAGTTAAAGCTGACTCTGATAGCGGGAATGCTGTCATTCAAACAGACAATTTCAGTTCAGTAAAAAATCATTAGCGGCAACTTTCGGGGCCGGTTTAATTAATAAAACTTTTTTACGCGCCCGACAGATAATTCACGCACTCACCCTCAGGCCGTTCGCCGATCTCAACGCCAGCCAGCAACTCTCGGCGACGCATACCAAGTCCTGAATAAATTCGCATCATTTGCTAACAAATTCTTGCAATGATAATCGCAATGCGTATATTTCTCATTTGTTTTAAATAAACATCACACCCGCGCCCAGGCGCTCAGGGAAGGGTTTTGGTTCCTCAAACCATAAGCAGGGCAGACATGCCAGCAGGAAGCATGGTCGTGAACAGTGGCAGCATAAAAATCATAATAATTTGAGGAATTAACGATGTCTTTTGATGTTCAGCATGCCAGGGAAAGGTGCGTGTCGGCCCGTCAGCGCCCGCTACGCTACTCCTTACTGGCCGCCATGATTGCCACCTCGCTGGCACATAATGCCGCCCGTGCCGCAGAAACGTCTCCGCCAGCCGCCAGCGACAACCAGACCATGACGGTCAGCGCCTCAGCACAAACAGAGGGCGCGGCAGCGTCATCTCCGGCCAGCGATTACAGCGTTCCGGTGACCCGCGCGGGCACCAAAATGCTCGGTACGGTGCGTGATGTGCCGCAGTCTGTCAGTATTGTCAGCAAGCAACGAATGGAAGATCAGCAGCTTCAGTCGCTGAATGATGTGCTCTCTAACACCACCGGCATTCGCGGGATCAGTGGTGACATGGACCGCACCAACTACTATTCGCGCGGCTTCATGATCGACAACTACATGGTTGACGGCATCCCGACCGCATTCGCCGCCCGCTGGAACCTGGGTGACGCCCAGACCGACATGGCGCTGTACCAACGGGTAGAAGTGGTGCGCGGCGCAACCGGCCTGCTGACCGGGCCAGGCAACCCCTCCGCTGCCATCAACATGGTGCGTAAGCACGCCGACAGCAAAGAATTCGGCGGCACCGTCTCCGCCAGTTACGGCAGCTGGAACAAGCAGCGTTATGTGGCCGATCTCTCTGCGCCGCTGAGCGATTCGGGCAACGTGCGTGGCCGACTGATTGCCGGCTGGCAGGATAACAACAGTTTCATTGAGCGCTACGGTGCAAAAAAGCAGTTTGTCTATGGCGTGGTTGACGCCGACCTGACCGATTCGACCACGCTGTCGGTCGGCTATGAGTTCAGCCAGGTGAATACAGACTCCACCATGTGGGGCGGTGCACCACGCTGGTATACCGACGGCAGTCAGATTCACAGCCGTCGCGGCTACAACACCGCGCCGGACTGGGCCTATAACGATAAAGAGAACCGTAAACTGTTTGTGAACCTGAAACAGGACTTCGATAACGGCTGGAACATCACGCTGAATGGCGCGCACAACGAGATGCGGCTCGACAGTAAACAGCTCTATCTTGACGGATTCTTTGATAAGAATACCGGCGTCGGATACTCCTCCTACGCCAACTATCCGGTGGTCGGCGGAACCGGCTACAACACCGGCAAGCGTAAGGTGGATGCGGTTGATGCCTTCGCCAGTGGTCCCTATGAACTGTTTGGCCGCCAGCATGAACTGATGGTCGGCGTGAACTACAGCCGTCAGGACAACAAATACTTCAGCACCTTCGAAAATATCTCTCCTGAGTCGCTGGGTAATTTCAATGATTATAACGGTCAGTATCCGGAATCCGACTGGACGCCACGCTTGCCCGCCAGCGACACCCAGCTGGTGCGCCAGAAATCAACTTACATGGCGACCCGCCTCTCACTCGCCGATCCGTTGCATTTGATCGTCGGTGCCCGTTACACCAACTGGAATCGCGAAACCCCGACCGGCGAGATGGAGAAGAACAACACCACGCCTTACGGCGGGCTGATCTTTGACTTCGCTGAAAACTGGTCCGCTTATGCCAGCTACACCTCAGTGTTCCAGCCGCAGGATTATCGCGACGTCAACGGCGCGTATCTGGCGCCGGTGATCGGTAAAAACTACGAAGCGGGCCTGAAATCTGACTGGATGAACAGCCGTTTTACCACCTCACTGTCGGTGTTCCGTACCGAACTGGATAACGTCGGCGAAGCCACTACCCAGACGGTAAAAGGCTCGGGTGATGTGGCCTACATTGGCCGTAAAGGCGTGGTCAGCCGCGGCGTAGAGTTTGAAGTCAACGGCGCACTGACCGATTACTGGCAGATGACCTTCGGCGGCACGCGCTACATTGCAGAAAACCGCGACGGCAGCACCTTTAATCCGCAACTGCCGCAGACCAGCTTCAACCTGTTCACCAGTTATCGCCTGCCTGCGCTGCAACAGCTGACGCTGGGCGGCGGAGTAAACTGGCAAACCCACGTCTGGAACGACGTCGGTGCACCGGAAGGCAACGGCACCTGGCGCGCCCGTCAGGGAAGCTATGCACTGGTTGATCTGTTTGCCCGCTATCAGGTCAGTAAAAACCTGACGCTGCAGGGCAATCTGAATAACCTGTTTGATAAAGAGTACGACACTAACGTCGCCAGCTCGGTGGTCTATGGCGAACCGCGTAACGTCTCGGTTACTGCCAGCTACACCTTCTGATCATCGCGGTTCATCAACGATAAAACGCCTCAGCAGAGGCGTTTTTTTTGCGATATTCCGCTGGCTGCCGGCCTCAGGTAAAGCGTAAGGCCAGATGAAAACCCTGTCCTGCTTCAACCAGAATCGCCTCCGGCTGTTGTTCAAACCTGACGTCGCCCGCCAGCAGCGCCGTTTTAACTTTGGCCAGATCGTCGCTAACAAAGCCCAGCGCTACCATCCGCGAACTGCCATCATAATCTTCCGGCAGCGGCCCAAAGCGCTGCTGCGCATAGTCTGCCGAAGCAAAACGCACCGTGGCAGCCCCTGCGCGCAACACAAAAGCGCCTTCCGGGCAGGCGATAATTTTTCCGCTGCCAAACAGGTGGCTGTAGACCTGCGCCGACAGGGCCGGGTCCTGCGCCACAATCACGAACTCACTGATATTGCGCACACCGTTTGGATGCGCCTGCCACGCCGGCTGCCACACCGCTTCCGGCGTCAGATGCTGACAAAAAAAACTGCGTCCGTTGGGGATTAAAGACGGGCGCAGCCGCACGGTGCGAAAACGCGCTTCACTCACCGCGCCATCGGGCAGGGTAACCGGCCGGTGAAAGCTGGCGGGGGGATCGCCATCCAGATCCTGCCGCTGCAGATGCTGATATTCACTTTCGGCCTCGCTACTCTTCCACACCAGTCCGCTCAGCCCAGGTGGCGCTTGCCACAGATCGGCACGCCGGGCGGCCTTGCCCGGCTCATAGCCTAATAACTCAAGATAGTTTTCGCCGAACACAGCCAGATGGTTACTAGACCCCAGCGAGTGATGGCCCCGTTCGGTCAGCTGAAACCCGAGGCGACGAAACAGCGCGCTGGCCGCATCCAGCTGATCGGCGACGTTGATCACAGCGTGATCGAGAATCGGTTGTGGGACAGGGACAGACATCAGCAGATTCCTTCTTTTGGTCATTGTGCCGCCACAATCTGCAACGCGCGTGGCGCCAGGCGGGTGAAGTAGTTCACCGCAGGCTCGATCAGCGCTTCATCAGGATCGAAACCCGCATGATGCAATCCATACGTGCTGGCGCTTCCGATACTGACAAATGCCCCAGGCACCTGTTGCAGATAGAAAGCGAAATCTTCGCCGCCCATCTGCGGGGTGGCTGCGCGCTCGGCCAGATAGCCGGTTTCCTGCGCCAGTTCCAGTGCCACATCTACCCAGGCTGGCGTATTGATCAATGCCGGTGGGCCTTCCGTCCATTCCAGTTCAGCGGTGGCACCAAAGCCGGCAGCGATGCCCTGAATTAATGCGCTAATCCGCTGCGGGATCTGCGCCCGAATCTCGCTGTTATGGGTTCGCACCGTGCCTTCCAGCTCGACGCTTTCTGGCAGCACATTCCAGGTGTTGCCGGCGGTAAAGCGCGTCACGCTCAGCACTACCGTCTCGAGCGAACTGAATACCCGGCTCGGCAGCGTCTGCAAAGCGGTCACAATGTGGCTGGCAATCACAATAGAATCGATGCCTTCCTGCGGCCGCGCGGCGTGTGCGCCTTTGCCCTTAACCCGGATGACGAAGCGATCAACGTTAGCGTAGAACGCGCCCGGGCGGGTCCGCAGCGTACCCAGCGGCAGATCAGGCGCATTGTGCAGACCAAAGATGGCCTGCACGCCCTCCAGCGCACCGGCATCGATCAGCTGTCGTGCGCCGTGAAAGGTCTCTTCCGCCGGCTGAAACAGGAACCGCACCCGGCCAGGCAGCGTGGCTTCACGCTGTTTCAGTTGCAGAGCAACACCCAGCATCACCGCAGTATGCAGATCGTGACCGCAGGCGTGCATCACGCCCGGTTGCTGTGAGCGCCACGGCCGGTCAGTGATTTCATCAATTGGCAGCGCATCGATATCGGCACGCAGTGCGATCAGCGCCGGTCCGTCGCCCATTTCCGCCACTACGCCGGTTTTCAGTCCCAGCGGCAGCAGGCGGATGCCCGCCTGTTCCAGCCAGCAGGTGATGCGCTCGGTGGTAGCGAATTCGTGACTGGATAATTCCGGATGCTGATGCAATTCGCGACGCCACTGCACCAGTTGTTCAGTTGAAAACAATGTCATGGTTATCCCTGTTGTTGCGGCAGAAAAGGTTCACCCAGCGTCAGCATCAGGCGGTTCGCCCAGGCAAAAAAGGCACTGGACTGGATCAGATCGAGCAGGGCAAGGGTGTCCAGCCCCTGATCACGCACCGCATCGATATGCTGTTGCGTCAGCCGCACCGGTGTGACCGATAGCGCCGCCGCGAAAGCGATCAGCGCCTGCCAGCGCGGGCTTTGGCCGTGGGACAACACCGCTCCCGGCGCGACGTTCAGCAGTTTCTGAATCGCATCATCCTGCTTCGCTAACTGACTGGCTTTGCGCGCATGGACCGACGCACAATAAATACATCCGTTGACCTTACTCACGACCGTTGCCGCCAGTTCCCGTTCAGCGCGCGGCAGACCGCCAGCGGTGTAGAAAATGCCTTTGTCAGTCAGGGTGCGCTGTTCCAGCAGCGGCAGGTTACGCGCCAGCAGGCGGAAATAATCGGAGTCGCTATGACCAAATTTAGCCAGTGTAGCCTGTTCATCCGCACTGAACTCCGCCAGCGGTTTCGCCGCCAGCCAGGGTTCCCAGCCCAGTTCACGCTGGGTAAAGGCGGTGACGGCCCTCTTGCCACTGGCGGTGTGCGGCGCATCGTGCCAGTGACCAGCCACCACCGGCGACGCGTCTCCCTGTGCCACATCGCCCTGTAATGCACGCAGACCGGCCAGCAACCGGCTCTGGAAACTGATAAAAGCCACCAGCTGCGCCAGCGTGACAATGCCGCGTGGGCTCCAGCCCGCCTGCTGCAATTCGGCAATGTGTGCCGGTGCGGCGCTGACCGGTTCGAAGGTCAGGCGTCGGGCAAACGCTTCGGCGGCCCGATCGCGCTCAGAGACGCCGCCCGGCTGCGACGATCGCAGGTGTAAATAGTGTGCCTGCAGGCCCGGCTGGTCATGCCACTCCGCCAGCTGCGCGGCCAATGCCAGCCGTTCAGGCAGCGGAAAATCATCCTCCTGCTGGCCGAACAGCACCGCATAACTGCCCTGGGTATGCTGGGTGGCGGCGTGGCGGGCCTGGCGCGCTTGTGCCAGGTCAGAATCGGGGGCGATATCGGCCAGTGCGTTTAGCAGATCGTCAGCTTGAGTCATAACGTGCTCCTGTTAGCGAGGTTCGCCAGCCGCACGAAGCGCTGGCGCAAGATGTTCGGCAATCAGTTCGATCGAGCGCAGCGTGTCAGCATGCGACGGCTCAACGGAGTGCACCTGAAAAGAGATATCGGTGACGCGCAATAGCGTGCTGTCCTGTGCCAGCGAGCGCTGAACCGTCGCGACATCCCCGACGTGGGCATCAAACTGCGCCAGCAGATCGTCGAAGCGTTCGCCGCGCAATTGATGTCCGCCCGCGCGATACTGTTGCGCCTGCTGGCGAATGCCCGGCTCGGCCACCTGGCGTGCATACGCCGTCGAGTCCGCGACAAAAGCGGTGCGGGAGGCGAGAATGCGGGGCGTCACGCCCGCCGGTAGCGCCGCCAGATAGGCATCAATCAGCGGGTTTTGCAGCGCATCAAGCGGTAACGCCGGTTGGTCGGCCGGGCGCGGCTGGGTGCGGGACAGCATCAGACCGTGTCCGCCCTGTGCCGCGCGTACCGCACCTTCCACTGAGAATGTGGCGATCCAGACGCGATCGGCCAGTTGTGTCGCTGCCGGATAGAGATGGTTATCAGGATGGCCGAGCGAATCGCCTCGCCAGGCGCTGAGCAGGGTATGCAGATGTTCTGCAAACGCCACGCCTCGCGCGTCAAAACGCTGACCAAATGCGTGAAATGACGACGGCGTACCGCCCGATCCCAGCCCGATTTCCAGCCGGCCATCCGCCAGCTGATCCAGCACCGCAGCATCTTCGGCGACCCGCAGCGCATTCTCCATCGGCAGGGTGATAATGGCGGTACCGAGCCGGATAGAGCGGGTGATCGCTGCAACGTGCGCCAGAAACAGCAGCGGCGACGGCAGCCCGCCTTCATCCTGATGAAAATGGTGCTGCGCCACCCAGGCGTTATCAAAACCACATCGCTCCGCGTGCTGAATCTGTTCGGTTGCCAGCCGGTAACGCTGCTTTGCAGGCACCTTATCCAGCAGGCGGGTAAAAAAGCCGAGGCGACGGGTCATGCTGACTCCTTAGTCTTCAGGGGAAGCGTGTTCAATGGAATAAGAGGAGGGATGGCGTCGATTAATTCACGGGTGTAAGGATGACGCGGGGATGAAAACAGCGTGACAACGTCACCTTGCTCTGCCACCTGTCCGGCTTTTAACACCGTTACGCTGTCGGCAATCTGCCGCACCGTGGCTAAATCGTGGGTAATAAACAGATAGGTCAGCCCCAGATCCGCCTGTAACTGCTGCAACAGATCGAGGATCTGCGCCTGTACCGTGACATCGAGCGCCGAGGTCGCTTCATCCAGCACCAGTATCTGCGGTTCGGCGATCAGCGCGCGCGCCAGCGCTACCCGCTGACGCTGGCCACCGGAGAGCTGATGCGGCCGACGCGACAACAGGCTCAGCGGCAGCGCCACTCTGTCGGTCACCGCCTCGACCCGCTGCCGACGCACTTCGCGGCTCAGGCGCTCAAAGTTACGTAACGGCTCTTCGATGATCTCAAACAGCGTCTGACGCGGATCGAGCGAGGCAAACGGATTCTGATAAACAAACTGGATTTTGCGTCGCAGCTGACGCAGTGCTTCACCGCGCAGTCCGTTGACAATATCGCCGTCCAGCGTCACCGTACCGCTGTCCGCCGTTTCAAATCCCATGACGATGCGCGCCAGCGTGGTTTTACCCGATCCGGATTCCCCGACCAGCGCATGGGTGGTGCCGCGTGCCACCTGAAAACTGACCTGATCCAGCGCCTGTAACCGCTGCTGTTTACCGAGGGCAAAACTTTTTGCGATAGCGGTAACCTGGATGGCGGGGGCAGAAAAATTCGCCCGCAGAGGCTGAGTGCGGGAACGCCGTTGCGGGGTGGCGTCCTGCAGCAACTGTCGGGTATAAGGATGCGTCGGCGCGCTGATCAGACGGGTCGCCGGAGCAGATTCCTGAATTTCACCGTGGCGGAATACCATAATCCGGTCAGCCCGCTGGGCCGCCAGCGCCAGGTCATGCGTTACAAACAACACGGCGGTTCCCGACTCACGCCGCAGCTGATCCAGCAGGTCAAGTATGCGCTTTTGCACCGTTACATCCAGCGCGCTGGTTGGCTCATCAGCGATAATCAACGCCGGCTGCAGGGCAAGCGCAATGGCGATCAATACCCGCTGCTTCATCCCGCCCGACAGCTGATGCGGAAACTGGTGAATGCGCTGTTCCGGATGGCTAAGCCCGACGCGGTTCAGCAACTCAATCACCCGCTGCTGGCGCTCGGCGCTGGAACTCGTCCGGTGCAGACGCAGAATTTCTGCCACCTGCTCGCCGATGGTTTTCACCGGATTAAGGGAATTGCCGGGGTCCTGCGGCACCAGACTGATCTGCGCACCGCGCAGCGAATCGAAACGCTTCTGCGACCACTGGCTGATATCGACGCCGTTGAGCCGGATCTCCCCGTGTTCACGGCGGCCGTTATCCGCCATCAGCCCGATAATGGCCTGCGCGGTGGTGGTTTTGCCCGATCCGGATTCACCCACCAGCGCCACCATCTCCCCGGCGTTAAGCGTAAAGCTGACATTGTGCACTACCGGTTGCCACAGATTGCCGCTGCGATAACTCAGGGTAAGTTGATCGACGGCGAGTAACGGTTGCCTGCTCATCGCTGGCCTCCTGACAGTTGCTGACTGATACGGTTAGCGGCGAGCACGACAGCCACCACCACCACGCCAGGAAAAGTGGTCAGCCACCAGGCGGTGGCCAGATAATTACGGCCTTCGGCGATTAGTAATCCCCATTCCGGGATCGGCGGCGGCGTGCCGTAGCCAAGAAAACTCAGGGTTGAGAGCGCCAGAATGGCCTGCCCAAACTGCAGTGCGGCATAGGCGATGACCGGGCTGAGCGCATTCGGCAAAATGTGACGCCACAGCACGGTGAAAAAGCGGCCGCCGCTGCCATAGGCCGCTTCGACATAGTCGCTGTGGCGGATGCGCACCACTTCAGCGCGCGCCAGCCGGGCGAAGCTGGCGATCGAGGCGGTGCCCACCGCCAGCGCCGCGTTCACCGTGCCGAAACCGAGCAGAATCAGCAGGCTCAGCGAGAGTAACAGCGCCGGAATTGAGAGCAGCACATCGACCAGCCGCATCAGTACCGATTCGGTTTTGCCGCCTGTCGCACCGGCGATCAGGCCGAGCGCGGTGCCGATAACCAACCCAATCGCCACCGCAATAAACGCCGCTGACAGCGAGTGTGACGCGCCGTAAACGATGCGGGCAAACAGGTCGCGTCCCAGCTGATCGGTACCCAGCCAGTGACCGGCCTGCGGCGCCAGACGCTGGGCGCCAGCCACGCCTTCAACCGGGCTGGCATCTGTAAACAGGCCAGGAAACAGCGCCGCCAGCATAGCCAGCAGCATCACCAGCGCCGCCAGCCATAAGCCGGGCTGCCGGCTGACAGCACCTCTCTTCGCCCGTGCCGGGCGTCGCGCCGCGGCATAATCAACCAGACTCATGGTGTGCTTCTCAACAGTTGTAAGCGCGGATCAAGCAGCGGAATCAGCAAATCCACCACCAGGTTAATCACCACAAAGCCCAGCGCTGAAATCACCACCACCGCCTGCAGCACCGCCACGTCCTGATTATTCACCGCCTGCTGTGTGAGCTGGCCAAGGCCGCCCAGACCAAACACCGTCTCGGTGATCAGCGCGCCGGCGATCAGTTCACCCAGCAGTAAACCGGCCACCGTCAGCACCGGCAGCAGGGCGTTACGCAGCACGTGCCGCCACAGCACGTAGCCTTCGCTGGCACCTTTGGCTCTGACTACCGCCACAAACGGTCGGGTTGAGACCTCATCAATACTGCGCAACAGAATCTGCGCCAGCGGCGCGGAGATCGGGATCGCCACGGTGATAATCGGCAGAATCAGTCCCTGCCACGGCGAGGGATTGATCACCGGAATCCAGCGCAGCTGAAATGAGAACAGCTGTATTAAGGCGATCCCCAGCCAGAAGGTCGGAACCGAGATAAACAGCGCTGGCAGCGATTGCAGCAGATTACGCAGGCCGCGCAGCGCCGGGTGGCGCGAGAGCGCCGCCAGCGCAAACGCCAGCAGCGTCGCCAGTAAAAATCCGCACAACGCCAGACGCAGGGTGCCCGGCAGGTTGGCCACCAGCTGCTGGCTGACCGGCACGCCCGCCTGAACCGAATAGCCAAAGTCACCGTGCAGCATGGCGGCCAGCGTATGCAGATATTGCTGCCACAGCGGACTGTCTGCGCCATAAGCCTGACGCATCTCAGCAATCTGCTGTGGGCTGAGGCCGAGATCGGGATTCTGGAACTTAATCAGTACCGCATCGCCCGGCAGCACCTGCAACAGGAAAAATGACAGGGTAAACGCGGCCCACAGGACCAGCAGCCCCAGTCCTGCCCGATGCAACAAGTAGTGGCGCATCATCAACTCCGGTTTAATGTTTTTCCAGCCAGGCGCTATACAGCGCCGGACGGCCTACCGCTTCAAACTTCACCCCTTTCAGCCAGGGTGCACCGGCATAAACCTGTGGCTCTTCGAAGATAGGAATGACGTAGGCCTGATCGAGCAGATAACGCTGCACGTCGCCGGTCAGCTGGAGCCGTTTAGCTGGATCGACCTCGGCTGAGATCGCCACCAGCAGCTGGTTAAGCCGGTCGTCACGGAAGTTTTTGACTTTGTCGCTGGAGCCGCCTTTCTGCAGCAGGTTGTCGCGGTTAGCCGGATAGAAGCTGCTCTTAATCACGTCCGGATCGGCGCGGCCAACTTCGGTGACGTTAAGCGGGGTTTTAAGCGGATCGAGATTATCCAGCGTTTTACTGCCGGCATCACCGGCCTTCACCGTCAGCGCGACACCCACCTGACGCCACTGCTGCGCCACCAGTTGCAGTACCTCTTTGTTCTGCGGCTGCGGTAAGGATTCATACACGGTGAGCGCCAGCCGCTGACCCGCTTTCTGACGAATGCCGTCGGCACCCGGCTGCCAGCCGGCCTGATCCAGCAGTGCCCTGGCTTTCGCCAGATCGAAGGTCAGTTTGTCAGCCAGATTGACGTAACCCGCCGCGCTTTTCGCTACCACCGAGGTGGCCTGCGGATAGTTAGCGGAGAACAGCGTATCCACTACCTGCTTCGCGTTGGTGGCGTGCAATAACGCCTGACGAACCCGGATATCGCTGACCAGCGGATTATCCGGGCGGAAGCTCAGGCTATCGTTGACGCCCCGGGTCGGCGCGGCATAGATCGGAAAGTTCTGTTCGCTGGCCTGTTTCTCATCATAGGCCTGAACCTGGCGGATAAAATCGGCCTGACCGGCCAGCAGCGCACCAATGCGCACGCTATCTTCCGGGGTGACCAGCACTTTAATGCCGTCAAGATTGGCCGGACCCTGCTGCTGACCGTTTACGGGTCCCCAGCGGTAATCTTTACGCGCCACCAGGTCGACTTCGCGCCCCAGCTTTTCATCGCTGATCACAAAGGGTCCGGAGCCGATAATATGGCGGGCGTCGCCCAGCTGATCGAAGCTGCGCGCCAGCGTGCTGAGTGAAACCAGCCCGGAGCCGATAGTGGCAGTGCCCTGCAGGAACCCCGGTGACGGCTGTTTAAAATAGAACTTCACCGTCAGCGGATCGATGACTTCGCTGTGATCGTAATTATTGATCACCTCTGACACCGGCAGGCGCAAAGCTTTGTTACCCAGCCCGTAGGTATCGAAGTTTTTCGCCACCGCATTGGCATCCAATGGCGTGCCATCGGAGAAGGTCACGCCGGGACGAAGTTTAAAGGTGTACTGAGTTTTATCGGCGTTGGTGGTCCAGCTCTCGGCAATCCAGGGTTCCACCTGCAAAGTTTCCGGGTTCTGCCAGGTTAACTTGTCGGTGATCTGATTCAGAATACCGCCATTCGGATAAAAGCCGCCGGCAGGAGGATAGAGATTGGTATGTGCCTGCTGCTCCAGATAAATCAGCGTGCCGCCTTTGACCGGTGCGGCCACGGCATTAACGGCAAAACTGCCGGCGAGTAAACTCAACACCAGCGCAGGCGAACGCGGCGCACGGTGAAAAAACGTCTTCATAATGAATTCCTTTGTTATCAATTGTCTCAGCAGACGGAATCATCATCGAATGACGCAACTCGCAGATAAACTAATGAATTGGTCATAGCTTATCTGAAAAAAATAAATGCCCGGCCGGAGCGATGTGATCAAAAGAATGGCTACTGCCCGCCGGGCGGCCAGGGTGAAGATTATTGCGTCGTGCGCAGCGCCTGGCGGCGCTGATTTTCACGTAAAAAACCGGCTAACAGCGCCAGCCACAGCAGACCGCAGCTGAGATTAACCAGGCTGAAACCCCGGCTGCCGCTGCTGAACCAGGCGGCTTTGGCGGCTTCAATCCCCAGCGCAATCACCAGAATGCTCACCATTCCCAGCATCGCCGCCACGCTGCCTTTGCCGGCATGGCTGGAAAACAGCGTCAGGCGATAGAGTCCGGCACTGACCAGCCCGGTGCCGAAGCCATACAGACTCAGCCCCGCCGTCAGCCAGCCATAGCTCTGCGTGTCGACCAGCACGGCACAGAGGGCGATCGCCAGGCCGCAGACCACCGGCCAGGCCCCCAGCCGCAGCGGTTGCTCAATCGACAGACGGCTGGTCAGGCGGCTTAGCGTCAGGTTACCGGCGATCATCGCCGCGAAAACCGGCAGCTGCAGCAGCGCATAACCCATCCGGCTCAGCCCGGCAGACTGGATCAGAATCACCGGCGATAACGCCACCCACGTCATGCAGGGCACGGTCACCAGGCCAATTGCCAGCGCACCGCGCATCACCTGTCTATCACGCAGCAGCGCAAGGTAGCCTTTGCCTATTGAGGCCAGCGACAGCGAGGCGGTCCGATCGCCCGAGGTTTCCGGCATCGCGTACCACAGGCCCGCCAGCGCCACTGCGGTCAGGGCCGCAAACAGCGCGAACAGGGTGCGCCAGTCACCGACCGACAGAAACGCCGCGCCCGCCAGCGGACCGGCCAGCGGTGCCAGCAGCGCGACATTGGCCATCAGCGCCATGATTCTGACGCTGCGCGCTTCGCTGAAGGTTTCCTGTACGGCGGCGTAGCCAACCGCCCCAATAAAGCACAGGCTGAATCCCTGCAGAAAACGCAGCAACACAAACTGCCCGATACTGTGCGCCCAGTGGGTTGCCAGACAGGCGAGCATAAAAAAGGCCACGCCGGACAGCATCACCGGGCGCCGACCGACACGGTCGGAGAGCGGACCCAACAGCCATTGCAGCATGATGCCCCCGGCGAGATAAGCCGACAGCGAAGCGGAGACCCATTCCGGCCCGACGCCAAACTGCTGGGTCACCAGCAGCATGCCCGGCTGGACCATGTCATGGGCGATATAGGTGGCAAATTCAAACAACACCAGCGATAACGGGAAAATGAACGGGCGGCGCGTCCGGTGGAAAACCGAAGGTAAACAAGCCATGACGTAAAGCGTCCTGAAGTGAAGATTGCTGAAATACAACAACAACGCGGCCACCAAAAGTGACCGCGTCACGTAACCCGAAATCTGCCTGCAGACGATCAGCGCCAGCGGGCAATCGGGTTTTCCAGCGTGCCGGCAAATTTAAGATTTTCAGCCGGATCGGCGAGGTTGATCATCTGCTGATTATTCGCCAGCTGCAGGCGATTCAGGCAGGATCGGGTGAAGGTCGGGGCGAACAGGTCGTAGCGCGAAAACTTGCTGGCTAATTCCGGATGTGCCTGCTGGTAATCTTTGACGCACTGCGCCACTGCCTGCCAGAAATCGTCCTCCGCCAGCGTCGCCGATTGATGCAGGATCGCACTGATGAAGCGGAAGATGCAGTCAAACACGTCGGTAAAGATCGACAGCAACTTGAGGTTTTCCGGCACCTCAACCGCCAGTCGCTGCACCTTGTCCGGCAGTACCGCATCCGGATTCATCACCGCAATCTCCTCGCCAATGTCTTTCATATAAGCACTGACCGGCACGTTATTTTCCAGCAGCATAATCAGGTTCTCGCCGTGGGGCATGAAGACCAGATCGTGCTGATAAAAGCAGTGCAACAGCGGGCTGAGATAGCAGCGCAGATAGCGTTCGATCCACTGCCTTGCCGGCACGCCGGAATCTGCGATCAGCGCCGGCAGTAAAGCCTGCTGATGCTGATCGATGTGCAGGAAAGAGGCCATGGTCATCAGACGCTGGCCGGGTTTAAGGCTGGCCACCGGGTTGTCGCGCCACAGTGCGGCGAACATCTTCTTGTAGGCAGAGTCGCCTTTAATCGCCTGCTCGTAATAACGATTGTGATACCCGACCGCCGCCACTTCCCGCAGGATGCGGAAGTCGCACGCCTGCAGCCATGCATCGTCAGCCACTAATTTTTCCAGCCACTGATTTATGGCGGGTGTGGTCGACATGTAATAGGGCGACAGGCCGCGCATAAAGCCCATGTTAAGCACTGACAGCGCGGTTTTGACGTAGCGCCGGCTCGGCTGGCTGCGGTTAAAGAAGGTACGGATCGACTGCTGCGCCTGGTAGCGATCGTCACCGCTGCCAAGGTAGACAATATCCTGATGAGCAATGTCGGCCGCAAAAACCGTCAGCAGCTTGTTCTGCCACTGCCAGGGGTGAACCGGCATCAGAATATACTCTTCCACCGCCAGCCCTTTGGCGATCAGTTGCTGATGAAAGGCGGACACCGTCGCTTCACCCAGCTCATCGCGCATCAGTTGTTCATAACTCAGATCGCTGATGCTGGAGAAGTGCGCATTGCGCTGATGTACCGCTACCCAGGTCAGCTGGATCGGCGCTGCCGCTTCAGGGGCAAACGCCAGATAGTCGCGGGCGTCAAAACCGATACGGCCATTGTTAGCGACAAAGCAGGGATGTCCTTCGGTCATGGCGGCTTCGACCGTCTGAAAATCTGCCTTCACCAGCGCCTGGCTGTCGGGATTATACTTTTGCAGCTTATACACGCTGCTGCACAGCGTGCTGCTGATCTCTTCCATGTAGGTCGCCAGCAGCGCCTGGCTAATGCCGATCTGCCGATTAAACTCAACGATGAACTGCAAGGCATCCAGCGGCAGCGCATGACCGTTTTGCTGTTTGCTGAGCGAATCCGCCGCGATTTCCCAGTGATCCAGCGCCAGCCGGGCGGCGCGGAAATGATAGCTCGCTTCGCCGCCCGGCACCGCCAGCGCATAGTTGCCCGGACGGGTTTCCGCCGGGGCGATAATTTTTTCATGCGCAAATTCGGCTATCGCTTTGCGGATCAGCAGACGGTTAGCCCGCGCCCAGTGGTCGCCCGTCAGATGCGCACCGTTGAGTAACGAGGGGATGGTATTCATAGTCGGTGACTCCTGCAGTAGCGCATATTGATAATCTTCACGCTGGCAAAACGCCAGCCAGGCGGTCTTGTGACCCATATCGATGGTGTGCTGATAACGGAAACCGGCACGCTGGTTCAGCCGATGGATTTTTTCGTTGCGCACATCCGGCTCAACCACCACCCGACCGACCTCTGGCCGGCTGAACAGATAGTCCATCGCCAGAGTGAAAACCTGCCAGCTAAAGGCCTTAATCGGCTGACTGGCGGGCGCAATCAGGATGTGCATGCCGTAATCATCCGGTGCGGCCGGATAAAACTTGCCGACCTCATCGTCACAGGCGCGATAGCATTCGATCAGGCAGATCGGCCGCTCATCGCAGCAGCCGATCAGCGCTGCGTGGGGATCGGTGGCGGTCAGCGTCTGGTAAAAGGCGCTGACCTGCTCAAGGCTCAGCTGCTGCATTCCCCAGAAGCGGGCATAGTCGCGGCTGACCCACTGGTGAATCAGCGGCATATCGGCGGCGCGTAACGGTCTGAGGCTGAAGTTGCCAGCCGGACGGGCGGCGCTGAAAATTACGTGTGATGACATATCAGTGCTCCGATTGTGCCGGGAAGGTCTGGAAGGCAATTTGACGTTCAACCGGATAGATTTCCCGTCCGGTCAGTTCGCGCAGTAACACCGAATTGCGATAGCAGGCCATGCCAAGATCGGGCGTGACGAAACCGTGGGTATGCAGTTCAGCGTTCTGGACAAAGATTTGGTTGTGATAATCGATGCTGTAGTTGCGCTGTACGTCGTAGCGCCCCTTGTCATCCCAGCGCAGCCGCTGGCTGATGCCCTCAAGGAACATCGGTGGACGATAGTGATAGCCGGTCGCCATCACCAGCCCTTCGGTCCGACGGGTGAAGGTGCAATCCTGCTCTTGCTGATGCAGCGTCAGTTCAAATTCCCCCTGCGGCAGCCAACGCATCCCGGTCAGAGCCGAGTGGGTAAACAGGTTGACGTTCAGATCGCCGTCCAGCTGCTTGATGTACATCAGATCGTAAATATCGTTGATCAGGCTGCTATTGATGCCTTTATAGAGATTTTTATGACCGGCGTTCAGTTCGTCGCGCCGGGCTGGCGGCAGATCATGGAAATAATCCACCCATTCCGGCGAGGTCATCTCCAGCGTCAGCTTGGTGTATTCCAGCGGATAGAAACGCGGCGCGCGGGTGATCCAGTTGAGCTGATAGCCAAAGCGGTCAATGTCGCTCAGCAGATCGTAGTAAATTTCCGCTGCGCTCTGGCCGCTGCCTAACACGGTGATCGAACGCCGCGCCTGCAACGCGGCTTTGTGGCGCAGATATTCGCTGGAGTGGGTCAGGCGCGCGCGATGCGGAGTGCTGCATTCCGGCATCCAGGCGGTGGGGCCGGTGCCGAGAATCAGCTGGCGTGCCAGCCACTGCTGCGTCTCACCGCTGACGGTATTGGTAACGCTAAGCCGGTAAGCGCCAATCGACTCGTCGTAGCTGACATAGTCAACGTGACGGTTCCAGCGCAGATTACTCAGTTTCGAGCTGGCCCACTGGCAGTACTGGTTATACTCTTTGCGCATCAGGAAAAAGTCTTCCCGGATATAAAAAGAGTATATCTTTCCCTTTTCCTTCATGTAGTTAAGCAGGCTATAGCGACTGGTTGGATCGGCCAGCGTCACCAGATCGGCCATAAAGGGGGTCTGCAAATGGGCGCTTTCCAGCATCATGCCGGTGTGCCAGTCAAACCCCGGATTCTGGTCAAGGAAAAGACCGTTCAGTCCTTCAACCGGTTCACTCAGGCAGGCCAGACTAAGGTTAAACGGGCCGATACCAATACCGATAAAATCATAGACAGTGTTGTTCATGTTGGCGCTCTCACTGATTGGCTGCTTGCAGCGCAGACGCCCGCAGATGCTCGCGGCCATAATGCGCAATCAGGCCGATAACGTCTTCAATATCGGCGGCAGTGGTGGAGGGGTTCAGCAGGGTGAATTTCAGATACTGCCGGCCATCAACTTTGGTTCCGGCAATCACCGCATTGCCCGATCGAAACAGCGCTTTGCGGATCGCCGCGTTAACCTCATCGATCTGGCTTTCACTGATGCCCGGCCGTGGAAGATAGCGGAAAATCTGCGTGGTCAGCTCTGGCGCATGCAGCACCTCAATGGCCGGATGCGCGCTTAACAACCGATGCGCGATTTGGGTCAGTTGCAGCAGGCTATCGAAAGCCTGACCCAGCGCCGCCGGTCCCATCACGCGCAGCGTCAGCCACATCTTCAGCGCATCGAAGCGGCGGGTGGTCTGAATACTTTTGTTCACCAGGTTTGGCGTGCCTTCCTGCTGGGCGCTGAGCGGGTTGAGGTAATCGGCGTGGTGCGTGACATGCTTCAGATTCTGGCTGTCGCGCACCAAAAACGCGCCACAGCTGACGGTCTGGAAGAAGGATTTGTGATAGTCAACGGTGACAGAATCCGCCAGTTCAATACCGCTCAGACGAGCATGATGTTGTTCTGAAACCAGCAGGCCACAGCCGTAAGCAGCATCAACGTGCATCCACAGGCCGTAACGCTGGCAGAGGCGGGCGATATCAGGCAACGGGTCGATGCTGCCAAAATCGGTGGTGCCGCTGGTGGCGACGACCGCAATCGGAATCAGTCCCTGATCGTAACAGCGCGTAATTTCCTGCTGCAGTCGCTGCACATCCATCCGGTAATGCGCATCATGATCGACCGGGATCACCGCGTCATAGCCCAGTCCCAGAATTGCCATCGATTTCTGAATGCTGAAATGGCTCAGTTTTGAAGTGAAGACTCGCCATTTTGAGGCGCTCTCCGGCAGGCCGCGTTGCTTGATCAGATGACCGGCATGATGGGCTGCGCACCAGCTATCACGTGCCAGCAACATCGCCATCAGGTTGGATTGGGTGCCGCCGCTGGTAAAAATACCATCTGATCCGGCGGGCAGGCCGATGCGGCCCAGCGTCCAGTCAATCACCTTTTGCTCGATCAGCGTACCGCCGGCGCTCTGGTCCCAGGTATCCACCGAACTGTTGACCGCCGCCATGATCTGCTCGGCCATCAGCGAGGGAAGCACTACCGGACAGTTGAGGTGCGCCAGATATTTAGGATGGTGAAACCAGACTGCATCACGCAGATAGAGCTGATTCAGCTCCGCCAGCGCGGCGTCGTTACTGCCAAGTGGGCGATCTAAATCCACGTCGCTGAACTCAGCCGCCAGTTCATGAGGAAGAATGCCGCTGAACGGTTTCTCCACGCCGCTTACCGTACGGGTCATCAGTGCCAGCACCTCCTGCGTCTGCCGCGACCAGGCTGCCAGTTGCCTATCGTTGAACAGTGACGCGGCGGGAGCGCTGACGGGAGCCAAATCCGGCACCTGCGATGCCGATTGAACAGATGAGCGTAATACCATGTTGAGTTCCTGTGCTTAACCAGTAAACCCTGCCGGCGTATAACCGTCAGTGTGGGCGTCAGCTCAACAGCTCCAGTAAACATTAAGTTAACTAACCAGATAAAAACCCTGCTTACGCAGCGGGATAGCGTTTCTATCTGTAAATTATGAAATTCCGTAGTTTATTTGTGGATAAATCAGCGTATATCGCTGAAATTTGTTATGCGTGGATTGTAAATGTTAATCATTATCATTCAATATTTTTGTGACGGGAATTTATTTGTAAATGTTTCTAATGTGGATAATGTGATTAAGATCACTTTTATCCGCTCTGGCGCTGGAGGGCAGGCGGAAAATTCTGCTATGGGAGGGGCGGTTTTGAACTGCTTTTTAACCTGGACGCCGTCAGCCGGTTTCGGTTAACTGAGGCCCGAAGCGTCTTTAGCCGGATACTGATAGGGTGACTTAATCACCAGACGGCTGACTGACTTTTCGGCTTCGCCTTCACCCGCTCGCCAGCACAGTTAATTCTCTGCACCGCACCACAACCTCGCTTTTAAATCTCAACGGCGAAAGCGGAGGTTATAAAAAAATAGCGGGATATTTCAGGCGACTTTCCGGCATCAGCCTATTTAGCCGCGGGTTTTATGTGTCGATAAAGCGATCTTTTATTGAGCGTTGGCTTTGTTGACTGCTTAAGACACTTTTCTGCAATCCATTGCTGATAATTTTGCTTTATGCCGGCAATAGTCAGTTTATCAATAACTGAATAATTCAATAAAATTCATAACTTTCTGTTTTTAAGATTGTTTTCACATCAATTCATTATCCTGCCTGGCACTGATATGAATAAAGTAAAAATAGTTAAAACAATATGATGTTTTACCAAATATAAGCCTCGCTCCACACTGGCCAGCAACCGAAATAATAAGGATCAGGTGAATGGCATATCGATTAAGTCTGTTAGACAAAGCGCCCGTTGCTGAAGGGGAATCGCCAGGCGCAGCATTGCAGCGCACCCTGCAACTGGCGCAGTTGGCTGAACAGTGGGGCTATCACCGCTTCTGGCTGGCGGAACACCACAACACCGCACAGCTGGCCAGCCCGTCACCGGAACTGTTGATTGCGTGGATCATTGCCCAGACCCGGCATATCCGCGTCGGTTCGGGCGGGGTGATGCTCCAGCATTACAGTCCTTATAAGGTGGCGGAAAACTTTAATCTGCTGGCGTCACTGGCACCGGGCCGTATCGATTTAGGGATCGGCAAGGCGCCAGGCGGATTACCCCTTTCTACCCGTGCGCTTCAGCTGGGTGTGCAGCCGTCAGAGAAGGGCAGCTTTGCCGAACAGCTGCAGCTGCTGGATAGCTGGCTAAAACCCGACAGCCACAGCAGCGCCGATGACGATGAACGTTTGCAGGCGACGCCGCTGCCGTCCCGGCCGGTGAACCGTTTTCTGCTGGGTGCCAGTGAAGAGAGCGCCCGACTGGCCGCCAGTCTCGGCTGGCAGCTGGTGTTCGCGGCGCATCTGAACGGTGACCGTCAGCTGCTGGAGCAGGTGCTCGCCACTTACTCCAGCCTCAGCAACGGTCAGCGCGCGCTGGTGGCGGTGCAGGTGGTGGTGGCCGATTCACCGGCGGGTGCCGATCTGCTGGTGGCCAACCTCCGTCACTACCACGTCGCGGTAAAAAATGGTCCCGCCGTCAACGTCGCCAGCCTCGAACAGGCCGAACGGTATGTGCGCCAGGGCGGGTATGTTGATTACCTGATTGAGCCGCGCACCCCGTCGCTGCTGAAAGGCACCGCAGCGCAGGTTCATGCCCAGCTGGATGCGCTGCACCATAACTTTGGTATCGATGAGTTCATTATTGATACGCCGATCAGCGAACCGGTTGCGCGTCACCATTCGCTGGCCCTGCTGGCAACGCATCATCTGGTCGCAGCCTGATCGTCCTTCAGCGGAGAATCATCATGAAGCCGAATGCATTACAACTGATTGAATGGCGGCGCGAGCTGCACACCTGGCCGGAGCTGTCGGGTCAGGAGTTTGCAACCACGGCACGGCTGCGCCGCTGGCTGCAGGAGGCCGGCATCCGGCTGCTTGATTACCCGCTTGAAACCGGCGTGGTGGCGGAAATTGGACAGGGTGAAACGGTGATCGCCCTGCGTGCTGATATTGATGCATTGCCGATTCACGAGGCGAGTGGCGTACGGTTTCATTCCCGTCATCCTGGCGTCATGCATGCCTGCGGCCACGATCTGCACAGCGCCGTAATGTTAGGTGCGGCGCTGCAGCTCCGGGCGATTGAGCCGCAACTGGCGGGGCGGGTACGCATTCTGTTTCAGCCCGCCGAAGAGATCGCCCGCGGCGCGCGTCAGTTTATCGACGCTGGCGTACTCGACCAGGTGCAGGCCATTTTTGGCATGCACAACGAACCAACGCTGCCGGTCGGGACGTTCGCTACCCGCGGTGGCGCGTTCTACGCCAACGCCGACAAATTCATTGTTCGCGTGACCGGCAAAGGCTCGCATGCTGCCCACCCGGAACAGGGTGTCGACAGTATAGTGGTCGCCAGCCAGATCATTCAGGCATTACAGGGACTCACCAGCCGCAGCTTCAGCGCGCTCGACAGTCTGGTACTGAGCATTACCCGGATTGATGGCGGCAAAACCTGGAATGTCCTGCCTGGTGGCGTCGAGTTCGGCGGCACCGCCCGAACCCACGATCTCCAGCTGCGGGCCGAACTGGAACAGCGGGTGCGCACGCTGGTGGAAAACTTTGCCCAGGCCAGTGGTGCAGACGCGATGCTGAGCTGGCATCCGGGTCCGCCGGTGCTGGTCAATGATGATGACTGGGCGCACTTCAGCAGCGAGGTGGCGCAACAGCTCGGTTACCGGGTGCAGCCAGCCGGACTGCATCTGCTGGGTGAGGACTTTGCCTTCTATCTGCAACAGGTGCCTGGCGTATTCGTCAGCATCGGCAGTGCCAGCGATTATGGCCTGCACCACGCCAGCTTCAATCCGGATGAAGCGCTGATCGCCCCTGCGGCAGACTACTTCGCTCAACTGGCCCAACTGGCGCTGCAACAGCTCAATGCGCGATGTCGGGAAGCCATTCTGACCTGATTTCATTATCTATCTGCTGACATTCCCTTGCGGCTGTCGTGACGACCGCCGTTCAGGCAGCGCTATGACTAAAAAAGAGAGAGCATCATGAGCACAAGACAACTTCGGCTGGGTACTATTCTGCACGGCGCGTCCGGGAACATGTCTGCCTGGCGTCATCCGGCGGCCCAGGCCGATGCCAGCATCAGCTTTGATTACGCCAGAAAGATCGCCCGCAAAGCGGAGCAGGGCAAGCTCGACTTTCTGTTTGTCGCCGATGGTTTATACATCAACGAAAAGTCGATTCCGCACTTTCTCAACCGCTTTGAACCGCTGACGCTGCTGTCGGCGCTGGCGGGCGTCACCGAGCATCTCGGGCTGGTTGGCACCGTTTCAACCTCCTACAGTGAACCCTTTACCGTGGCGCGCCAGTTTGCCAGCCTCGATCATCTCAGCGGTGGCCGCGCCGGCTGGAACGTGGTGACTTCGCCGCTGGAAGGCTCGGCTAAAAACTTCTCGCGTCAGCAGCATCCGGAGCACGCCTTACGCTATCGCATCGCCGATGAGTATCTGCAGGTGGTGAAAGGCCTGTGGGATTCGTGGGAGCAGGATGCTTTTGTGCGCGACAAGCAGAGCGGCCAGTTTTTCGATCCGGCTAAGCTGCATACCCTGAATCATCACGGTGATTTCTTCCAGGTTCAGGGCCCGCTTAACATCTCGCGCACGCCGCAGGGCCGTCCGATTATCTTCCAGGCCGGGGCGTCAGAGGACGGCAAAAAGCTGGCCGCCCGCCATGCCGATGCCATCTTCACCCACCAGCCAACCCGCGAAGAGGCGCAGGCCTTTTACCGTGACGTTAAACAGCAGCTGGTGGCGAACGGCCGTCAGCCAGAGGATCTCCACATCTTCCAGGGCGTGAGCGTGATTGTCGGTGACGACGCCGACGACGTGGAGCGTCAGTACCAGACTACCGCCGCGCTGGTGTCGATTAGCGATGCACTCAACTACCTTGGCCGCTTCTTCGACCATCACGACTTCTCACAGTATCCGCTCGATCAGCCCTTTCCTGATATCGGTGACATCGGGCAGAACAGTTTCCGCAGCACCACCGATGAGATCAAACGTAAAGCACGTGAACAGGGACACACCCTGCGTCAGGCAGCACTGGAGGCGGCAACGCCCCGTCCCCTGTTCCACGGTACGCCGGAAGAGGTGGCAGACGGTCTGCAGCTTTGGTTCGAAACCGACGCCACCGATGGCTTCATTATCAACGGCGGCACCCCGGATACCTTCGAACGGTTTGTTGACCGCGTAGTGCCGATTTTGCAGGCGCGCGGCCTGACCCGTCGCGACTATCCCGGTAACACCCTGCGCGACAGTTTTGACCTGACGCTGCCGGTCAATCAGTTCACTTCACAATAAGAGCCTGTGCTATGCAAAAAAATAAAAGACTCATCGCCCTGATTATTCTGGTAGCCAGCGGCAGCGCCCTGGCGGACGGCACCAGCGTGGCGTACAACGGCCAGCGGGTCAGCCTCGACGCCAATAAAACGCCGATTCACAGTAGCAAAAACCCGCAGGCGGTGGCGCAGCTGCCGGCCGGTCATCGCTTTGCGGTGCCGGGTTCATTTACCGTGGCGGTGGCGGCGCAGAACTCTCCGCCGCTGACGGTGTTCTCCGATGACAACAAAACCCTGCTCGGCAGCGAAGTTGATATCGCCCGTCTGGTGGCCGACAGCCTCGGCCTGAAGCTCAATGTGGTGCCGACCTCATGGGAAGACTGGCCGCTGGGTGTCGCCTCCGGCAAATATGATGCCGCGATCTCTAACATCACCGTCACCAAAGAACGTAAAGAGAAGTTCGATTTCGCTACCTATCGCAAAGACTCACTTGGCTTTTACGTCAAAACCAACAGCCCGATCACCGCGCTGACCAAAGCGGAGGATATTGCCGGACTGCGCATTATCGTCGGCTCCGGCACCAATCAGGAAGCGATCCTGCTGGCGTGGGATAAACAGAATCAGGCGAAAGGCCTGAAGCCGTTTACGCCGATTTATACCAAAGATGATGCCGCCCAGACGCTGGCGCTGCAGGCCGGACGGGCCGACGCCTATTTTGGCCCCAACGTGATTGGCGCATGGAAAGCGGCGCTTAACGGCAAAACCCGGCTGGTCGGCAGCGTCGATGGTGGCTGGCCGAAAGCGGCCCACATCGCAGTGACGGTGAAAAAGGGCAGCGGCCTGGCTGAACCGATCAGCACCGCGCTGAACGGCGTAATGAAAAACGGCGACTACCAGCAGGTGCTGAACCGCTGGGGCGAAGGGGTGGAGCGGATCGAGCGTTCCGAAATTAACCCGGCCGGACTGGGCGATTAAGGAGCAGACGATGAGTGAAGCCATTTTTCGTGAAGTTTCGCCCGAGGCGGCGGAACTGCAACCGATTCTGACCAGCCTGTTTGGCGAATATGCCGCCCGCTACGGCGACTATTTTGCCCGCCATAAGGAGCAGGAGCTGACCGAGTGGTATCTGCCGCCGCAGGGATTGTTCATTGTGCTGGAGCGTGACGGCGAGATCATCGCGATGGGAGCCTATAAGCCTTATGACCCGCAGACGGCGGAACTGAAACGCATCTGGACCCGCAGCGATCTGCGCCGTCAGGGGCTGGCGCTGGTGGTGTTGCAAGAGCTGGAGCGGCGTGCGCTGCGGGCCGGCTATCAGCGGCTGTTTCTCACCACCGGGTTCCGCCAGCCGGAGGCGGTGCGGCTTTACACCGGCCATGGCTATCAGCCGCAGTTTGATCTGAGCGGGGATCTGGAACGTTATGGTCAGCCGCCGCACGATGGCCGGCTGCGTTTTATTAAAGTGATTGGCGTGCCGGACGTCGCACAGGCGAGTTAAGGAGGGACAATGAGCAAGCATCAACATCTGCAGGTGGTGCCGGCGCGTTACCCGGCCCGTACCGTCGGGGCGATCGTCGCCCTGTTTATTCTGGCGGGGGTGATCCAGTCGGTGGCGTTTAATCCGCGCTGGGAATGGGGCGTGTTTGCCCGCTGGTTCTTCGATCCGGTGATCCTGCATGGTCTGGGTCAGACGCTGTTGCTGACGCTGCTGGGGACGGTGTTCAGCCTGATTTTTGGCGGTCTGCTGGCGCTGGCGCGCCTCTCCTCGTCGTGGCTGCTGAGCACTCTGGCGTGGGGTTATATCTGGCTGTTCCGTTCACTGCCGCTGATTGTGGTGCTGATCATCCTGTACAACTTCTCCTATCTCTACGACACCCTGTCGATTGGCATCCCGTTTACATCGCTGTCGTGGGGCGCGTTTCAGACCATTAACGTGCTCGGCCAGTTTCCGGCGGCGGTGATTGGCTTAACCCTGGTGCAGGCGGCCTACAGCGCGGAGATCATTCGCGGCGGGATTCTGGGGGTCGATCACGGTCAGGTCGAAGCGGCCTCCGCACTGGGACTGTCGGCAACCCGCCGCACCTTCCGCATCATTCTGCCGCAGGCGTTACGCGCCATCATTCCCACCGCCTTTAACGAGATCATCAGCCTGGCGAAAGGCACCGCGATGGTATACGTGCTGGCGATGCCGGAACTGTTTTACACCATCCAGATGATCTACAACCGCAACCAGGAAGTGATCCCGCTGCTGATGGTCGGCGCCGCCTGGTATCTGATTATCACCACCGTGCTGTCGGTGATTCAGCACAGCGTTGAACGCTGGCTGGCCCGCAGTGTGACCCGCGAACCGCAGCCGTCGCGCTGGCGGCAGTGGCGCAACCGCGTCACGCCTCTCAATCCAACCGAGGAGATCAGCCATGTCCGAAGCCATTGATTACCGCACATCACACACCACCGGAGCCATCAGCATTACCGGCGTCAGTAAAAGTTTTGGCAAACACAAAGCGCTGGATGCAGTGTCACTGTCGCTGGATCCGGGATCGGTAACGGTGATCCTCGGTCCTTCCGGCTCCGGCAAATCGACCCTGTTGCGCACCATCAATCATCTGGAGCGGGTGGATGAAGGGTTTATCCAGATTGACGGTGATTACATCGGCTATCAGCAGCGCGGCGATAAACTCTACGAACTGAAAGAGCAGGCGATCCTGCGTCAGCGCATCAACGTCGGCTATGTGTTTCAGAATTTTAATCTGTTCCCGCACCTCAGCGTGCTGGATAACCTGATTGAGGCACCGATTGCCCATCGACAACTCACCAAAGCGGCGGCGATTGAGCGCGCCGGTGAGCTGCTGGATATTGTCGGTCTGCGGCATAAAGCTGACGCCTGGCCGCGCCATCTGTCAGGCGGCCAGCAGCAGCGTATCGCCATTGCCCGGGCGCTGATGCTAAATCCACGAGTGATGCTGTTTGACGAACCCACTTCGGCGCTCGATCCGGAACTGGTCGGCGAGGTGCTCGACGTGATCAAAAAACTGGCGCGCTCCGGCACCACGCTGGTGATCGTTACCCACGAGATTGGCTTTGCCCGTGAAGTGGCTGATAACGTGGTGTTTATGGTCGACGGCAGAATCGTAGAACAGGGCAGTACCAGCCAGGTGCTGAACAATCCGCGCCATGAGCGAACCCGGCGCTTTCTGGCGCGCGTGCTGTGAGGGTGACGATGAAGCTGAGCCCTCTGTCATTGCTGCTGCTGTCGCCGCTGGCCACTTTCGCCGCTGAACAACCCGACATCCGGCAGAATGAAACGCCGATTCATGCGCCCGCCAATCCGGCGGCGATCGCCAAAATTCCGCCAAACTTTACTTTTATTGAGCCAGGCACCCTGACGGTGGCGACTTCCGCCACCAACTCGCCGCCGCTGTCGCTGCTGGCGTCGGATAATGTCTCGCGGATCGGCAGCGATCCCGATATTGCCCGGCTGCTGGCCGACAGTCTGGGATTAAAACTGAAGCTGGTACCGGCATCGTGGGAGGACTGGCCGCTGGGGATCACCGCCGGCCGCTACGATGTGGCGATGTTTAACATCGCCGTGACCGAAGAGCGCAAAAAGAAGTACGATTTCGCCACCTATCGCGCCGATAATCACGCTTTCGTGGTGAAGATCGACAGTAAAATCAGCGCGATCAATGCGCCCGCCGATATCGCCGGTAAACGCATCATCGTGGCGTCCGGCACCAATCAGGAGCGAATCCTGCTGAGCTGGGATCGGCAAAACCAGGCCAAAGGGTTGCCGGCAGTCACACCGATCTATCTGACCGATGACGCCTCGGCCACGCTTTCCCTGCTGTCGGGACGTGCCGATGCGATGTTCGGGCCGCACTCGATGGCAGCGTGGAAGGCGGCGTCACGCGGACAAACGAAACTGGTTGGCAGCGGGCCGTTTCGCGCCTGGGTCGCCGTCACCACCAAAAAGGGCAACGGGCTGGCACCCGCACTGCAGGCCGCCATTGATGGCACCATCAGCGGCGGTCAGTATCAGCAGGTGCTGACGCGCTGGGGCGAACAGGATGAAGCCATCGCCCACTCTACGGTGAATCCCCCCGGTATTCAGTACTGATCCTGCTCTGGCGCTTCGGCGCCGTTTATTCTGCCGGTTCTTCCCCCGTGGCAAAACGACCATCACGGCTGCGGACCACATAATTGCGCTACACTCTCCAGCGTTAGTGATCTATCCTGCCCGCCTGTCGATTCAGCGCGCGGTGGAGCAATTAACCTGGAAGCCCCATGAAAATCAGATTCCTTTCTGCCAATGAGCAAAAGCTGGCGGAGGTGCGCAAAATCCTCGAACCTGTCGGGGTCGAAGTATTGCCTATCTCCCGTCGTATCGAAGAAATTCAGACTGAAAACGAACTCGACCTGGTGCGCGATAAGCTGACCAAGGCCTTTTCACTGATTGGACGACCGCTGTTCGTTGAGCATACCGGACTCTATCTGGATGGCCTGAACGGGCTGCCGGCCGGGCTGACCCGCATCTTCTGGAACCGGCTGGATGCGGAGCGTTTTACCGCCCTGGTTCAGGGGCTCGACAGCCAGGCCGTGACGGCTAAAACCGTGCTGGGCTACTGCGATGGCCGCAAAATGTATCAGTTTTCCGGTGAGCTGCGCGGTACCATCGCCGCGGAACCGGCCGGGACACGCGGCTTTCAGTGGGATTGCGTCTTTATCCCGCAAGGTTACGATCAGACATTTGCCGAAATGGGTGAACTCAAGAATGAGATTTCGATGCGGCGCATCGCGCTCGATCGCTTCGCCACTTTTTTGAAAACGGCTCGGGGAGTCGCATGAAACCTGAACTTAAACGTGCTTATGATTCCGGTAAGCTGATTCTGTTTGCCGGCGCGGGCATCTCACGCAATCTCGGCTTGCCGGAGTGGCATGAGCTGATTGCCCATCTCGCCAATGAGCTGGGTTACGATCCGAAAATCTTCAACACCTATGGCACCCATCTGTCGCTGGCGGAATATTACAAACAGAAGAAAGGTTCGCTCGGCCCGCTGCGAAGCTGGATGGACCGCGAATGGCATCGACCGGATATTGATGTCCGGACCTCAGAAATCCACACCATGATCACTCAGGGCAACTTTTCCCGCATCTATACCACCAATTACGATCGCTGGCTGGAAGCGGCGCACGATGCGCATGGCGTCCCGTATTACAAAGTGGCTAACGCCGCCGATCTGGTGTCGCTGACCGAAGATAAACGCCACATTATTAAGCTGCACGGCGATTTCGATGATGACACCTCTATTGTGCTGGATGAAAGCAGCTACTTTGAACGACTCTATTTCGATTCGCCGCTCGACATCAAACTGACCCATGACGTGATGGGCAACTCGGTGCTGTTTGTCGGCTACAGCATCAGCGATTTCAATATTCGGCTGCTGTTTTACCGGCTGACAAAAATGTGGGGCCGCACCGGGCTGGCGACGGCGCGGCCGAAATCGTATCTGTTTACCAACCGCAATAATCCGGTAGCAAAAGAGGTGCTGGGGCAGTGGGGGATCGAGATGATCGTCTCGGAAGAGGATGACCCACGCAAAGCGCTGGCCGATTTTCTTGAGGCGCTGCTGGTGTAGCCGGCAACGCGCCTTCCCCGACAGAGTAGGTAAAGTTTGTGCCCGGTTAAGGTTATGCCGGGGATAACCGATAAACTCTATTCTCTGCTGGCAAAGCATCATCGTCGTGATATACTGTATGTATACACAGTATCAGAGGGCAAAAACATGGCTGTCGAAACAAAATTTGTAGTCGTCAGAAAGGGTGAAGAGAAGATGACGTTTGCCAATAAGAAAGAGGCCGATGCCTACGACAAAATGCTCGATATGGCCGAAGCCTTCACCGACTGGCTGTTACAGCATCAACCCGCACTGGATGAGACGCAGGCGGAAACTCTGGGCCTGCTGATCGCCGAGCAGAAAGATGCCGTGCAGCATATTCTGCGCACCAGCAAACTGCCTGAGCCGGTTGCCGCAGCAACCCGTCAGTCTGAGACGGCATCAGACAGCGCCGATGACAAGGCTGAAGAGTCGGGCAGTAAAAAAGTCCGTGCGGTAAAAGCAGCCTGATCCGATTTACGCCGGAAGCGATCCTTCCGGCGTTATTGTTTTGGCTGTCTCTTGCACCGATGCTCACCTTATGCCGCTTGCTTGCCATCCCTACCCAAAATCCCTGCCTGAAACGACCGTTGCTTACACCGCTTTGCGTTGAAAAAGCGTTATTCTGAAATTGCCACCTATACATAGCGTACGCCGTTATGCCTGCATTTAAGGCGTTTCGCGGTAAACCCGTAGCGGGTTATATTTTTGATCGCGCCTTGCTGCAAATCACGTCACCAACAACGATCTGTATCACGTTTCTTTTCGTAACTGATTGAGGCTGCGATTGAAACTGCTACAGTAGCGCCACTGGATTGTTACTGCTTCGGCAGGCAAAACCTGATTTTCTGGCTTCTGCCGGAGGTCAGGTTTTTTTGTTTCTGGGGTTCCAATGAAAATCGCCAAAATTCTTAATAATAATGTGGTGGTTGTTCAGGATAAACACGGCGGCGAGCAGGTTGTTATGGGGCGCGGGCTGGCCTTTCAGCAGCGCGTCGGCGATACGCTTGATCAGGCGCGCGTTGAGAAGGTTTTTGCGCTGCAAAGCGATGAACTGATGCATCGGCTGGGGGATCTGTTAAAGCAAATTCCGCTGGAGGTGATGACCACCTGCGATCGCATCATTCAGCTTGCCACCCAGCGGCTGGGGATCTTGCAGGAGAGCCTGTATATCACCCTCACTGACCACTGCCATTTTGCGATTGAACGGCAGCATAAAGGCCTGACCATAAAAAATGTGCTGCTATGGGAGATTAAACGGCTCTACCCGAAAGAGTTTGAACTGGGGCAGGAGGCGCGGGCCATTATCGCTCAGCGCCTGAACGTCCAGCTGCCCGAAGATGAAGCCGGCTTCATCGCCTTACATCTGGTCACGGCGCAGCTCAACAGCGAAATGCCAGAAGTGATGCACGTCACGCGGGTGCTGCAGGAGATCCTGCAGCTGGTGAAATATCAGTTACAGATTGAATACGATGAAGAGTCGCTGAGCTAACAGCGCTTTGTCACTCACCTGAAGTTTTTTGCTCAGCGAATGCTGACACGTACCGTGGTGCAGAATGACGATATCTCACTTCATCAGGCAGTGAAAGATAACTACGCCAAAGCCTGGAAATGTGCCGAAAAACTGGCGCAGCACCTGCAAAAAAGCTATCAGCGCGAGCTGACTGCAGAAGAAATTATGTTCCTCACCCTTCATATCGAGCGGGTGAGAAAAGAAGCACGCTAAAACGCGATAACTGGATTGTCCTGAAACTGGATTGTCCTGAAACTGGATTGTTACTGCTTAACGCAGGCAAAACCTGAGCGCGGCCTGAACACACAGGCTGCTCTCGGGTTTTTTTTATTTTTTTACTCAGTCATTCGGCGCCTGCGGGCCATGGCTATAAGGAAATCAAGATGGAATATCACGCGTTGGCGAAAGATATTCTCGGCCACGTCGGTGGCAGAGAGAACATCGTCAGTCTGGTACATTGCGCCACCCGGCTTCGCTTCAGGCTGCGGGATCACGGCAAAGCCGATGCCCGCAGCCTGAAAGAGAATCCGGGCGTGATCATGGTGGTCGAAAGCGGCGGTCAGTTTCAGGTGGTGATAGGCAACCACGTCCACGATGTCTGGCAGGCCGTCAGCAAAGAAGCCGGTCTGGCAGAAGACGCGCCCAGCGTACATGATAAAAAAGGTGACAAGGGCAACCTGTTCAACCGCCTGATTGATATCGTGTCAGGCATTTTTACCCCGTTTATCGGTATCCTGGCCGCCTCCGGTATTCTCAAGGGCTTTCTGGCACTGGCGGTGGTTTGCAACTGGCTGACCCCCGACAGCGGCAGCTACAAGATCCTGTTCGCCGCCAGTGATGCATTGTTCTTTTTCTTTCCGCTGGTGCTGGGCTATACCGCCGGGAAAAAATTCGGCGGCAACCCGTTTATCACCATGAGCATTGGCGGGGCGCTGACCCATCCGACCATGATCGCGGCTTTCCAGGCCAGCCAGCAGGCGGGGGCGGTGAGCGAAGATTTTTTAGGCATACCGATAACCTGGATTAACTACAGCGCCTCAGTGATCCCGATTATTCTTGCCGCCTGGCTGAGCTGCTGGCTGGAAAAACAGAGCAGCCGCTTTCTGCCCTCCTCAATGAAAAACTTCATTGCCCCGCTGATCTGTATCGTGATCACCGTGCCCCTGACCTTTCTGCTGATTGGGCCGCTGGCGACCGGAATGAGCCAGATGCTGGCAAACGGCTATCAGTGGATTTACCAGCTGGCTCCGTGGCTGGCGGGCGCGGCGATGGGCGCGCTTTGGCAGGTCTGCGTGATCTTCGGTCTGCACTGGGGACTGGTGCCCTTAATGATCAATAATCTGGCGGTGCTCGGCCACGACAGCATGGCACCGATTCTGTTGCCTGCGGTAATGGGGCAGGTAGGGGCCACGCTCGGGGTGCTGCTGCGTACCCGTGACGCACGGCTGAAAGTGCTGGCCGGGTCGTCGGTCACCGCCGGAATTTTCGGTATCACCGAGCCGGCTGTCTATGGCGTTAACCTGCCGCTGCGTCGCCCGTTCTATTTTGGCTGCGTCGCCGGGGCGATCGGCGGTGCCATTGTCGGCTTTAGTGATACTCACGTTTATTCCTTCGGCTTTGCCAATATCTTCACAATTGCCCAGATGATCCCGCCGGGTGGCGTCGATAGCACGCTGTGGGGCGGCATCATCGGCACTCTGGTAGCGCTGGTGCTGAGTTTTACTCTGACGCTGCTGGCGGGCGTGCCAGCAGCGCGCCGTCCATCAGAAACCGCGTTGCCGGTTACCTTGCGTGAAAATGAGGTGCTCTCACCGATGACCGGTAGCGTACTGGCTCTCGACCAGGTGCCTGATGCTACGTTCGCCAGCGGCCTGCTCGGCCAGGGCACCGCGATTATTCCCTCCGGAAATCAGGTTATTGCACCGTTTGCCGGCGTGGTTGCCTCTCTGTTCCAGACCCGACACGCAATTGGCTTGCTGAGCGACAGCGGAATCGAGCTGTTGATTCACGTCGGGATCGATACCGTCAAACTCGACGGCAAACCCTTCATCGCCCATGTGAACGTCGGCGACAAGGTGCAGCCGGGTGACCTGCTGCTGACCTTCGACCGTCAGGCGATTATTGACGCCGGATACGATCTGGCGACCCCGATCATTATCAGTAACAGCGATGCGTATCAGCAGGTGGTGACCGTTGCGGCCAGCGCCGTGGTTGCCGGTGCGCCGTTGCTCAGCGTAAGCCACGACTAAAAGGAGCAGGTGATGAAGAGTTTCCCGAATACATTTTTATGGGGCGGCGCACTGGCCGCAAACCAGGTTGAAGGCGCTTATCGCGAAGAAGGCAAAGGGCTTTCCACCTCTGACGTCCAGCCGCAGGGCATCTTTGGTCCCATCGTCGAGCGTGAGCCCGGCAGCAGCAGCATTAAAGATATCGCCATCGATTTCTACCATCGCTACCCGGAAGATATCAAACTGTTCGCTGAAATGGGCTTCAGCTGCCTGCGCGTCTCTATCGCCTGGACGCGGATCTTCCCGAACGGTGACGATCCGCAGCCGAATGAAGCCGGGCTGGCGTTTTACGACCGGCTGTTTGATCAACTGGCGGCACACCGCATCACGCCATTAGTGACGTTGTCACACTATGAAATGCCGTGGCAGTTAGTGAAGCAGTACGGCGGCTGGGGCAACCGCCAGGTGATTAGTTTCTTTGAACGTTACGCCCGCACCGTTTTTGCACGCTACCAGCAAAAAGTGAAGCACTGGCTGACCTTCAACGAAATTAATATGTCGCTGCATGCGCCAATGACCGGCGTCGGACTGCCGGACGGCAGCAGCAAAAGCGAAATCTACCAGGCCATTCACCACCAGCTGGTGGCCAGTGCGCTGGCGGTCAACGCCTGCCACGAGATCATTCCTGACGCTCAAATCGGCAACATGCTGCTTGGCGGCCTGGTCTATCCGCTGACCTGCAAGCCCGATGACGTGCTCAAAACCCTGCAGGAAAACCGCAGCTGGCAGTTTTTTGGCGACGTGCAGTGCCGCGGCAGTTATCCTGGCTACATGCTGCGTTTCTTCCGCGATAATGGCATCCGACTGGATATCACCGATGCCGATCGCCAGGCGCTGAAATCGACCGTTGATTTTATCTCGTTCAGCTATTACATGACCGGCTGCGTAACCGCCGACGAAGCGCATAGCCAGCGCGCGCGGAGTAATATCCTGAGCATGGTGCCGAACCCGCATCTTACCAGCTCGGAATGGGGCTGGCAGATCGACCCGGTCGGACTGCGTACGCTGTTAAATGTGCTGTGGGATCGCTATCAAAAACCGCTGTTTATCGTTGAAAACGGCCTTGGTGCCAGGGATGAGCCCGATGCAACAGGCAGGGTGCAGGATGACTATCGCATCAGCTATCTTAACGACCATCTGGTGCAGGTCCGCGAGGCGATCGACGATGGCGTTGAGGTGCTGGGCTATACCAGCTGGGGACCCATCGATTTGGTCAGCGCGTCAAAAGCTGAACTCTCTAAGCGCTACGGCTTCATCTACGTCGATCGGGATGATTACGGGAACGGCTCGCTGGCGCGCAGCAGGAAGAAGAGTTTTTACTGGTACAAAGAGGTGATTAGCACCAACGGTGCGTCGCTAAAACAGTAATCGACGCAGTACGCTGTTGTCGCGGCGAGCACCTTTTCGCCGCGATTTCGCCGCGATGCATCCTGCCGCCGCGCTACTCATGCGCCGCAGCGCCTTTCACCCCGTTGTTCTCTTACTGTTTATCCGGACGTTGCTGGACACTCCGCTAACAAGATGGTCGTTTGCCAGGTTGTCTGCTGATTATCAGCGTTGATCTTCTGCTGTATTGACCTGATAGCGCGTACTGCGACCGCCGCCTTCCAGCCGGTAAAGACAGCCTTTCTCCAGCAGATCGGCTAAATGACGTGTCGCGGTCGCCTTACTCACTTTCGCCACCTTCTGATACTGACTGGCGCTAATCCCGTGCTCAAAGCCCTGTTCGCCGCCATCTAATAGCCGGTTGAGTACTTTTACCTGCTCTTTGCTCAGGGCCAGGCCCTGATGCCGCAGCCAGAAGCGTGCTTTTGCCTGGGTGCGGGCAACGGTGCCGATCGCCTGCTGCAGGCTCTCATCCAGTATGTCGAGGAACCACACCAGCCAGTCGGTAATATCCATCCCGCCTTTCTGCGTCTGTTCCAGGATGCGGTAGTAATCCGCGCGGTGAGCCAGAATTGCCGGTGACATCGCGTACAAACGGATGCTCTGACTGTCAGCCTGCGCCAGTGCCAGATCGGTCAAGGCGCGGGTGATACGGCCATTCCCGTCATCAAAAGGGTGCAGGGTAACAAACCACAGATGGCAGATTGCGGCGCGCAGCAGCGGGTCCAGCATCACATCCTGTTCGCTGCGGTTAAACCACGCAATAAACGCTGTCAGCTGCGGCTCCAGTCCGCTGCGCGGCGGCGCTTCAAAATGGACCGTCGGACGATCGATGCGTCCTGAGATCACCTGCATCGGCTCGCTGCCGCGCAGGGTGCCGACGCTCAGACGCTGCACTGACCATTCATCGGCCGGAAATAACCAGCGATGCCATTGGTAAAGACGCGCCAGCGTGAGCGGCTGGCTGCGGTTGTTGATGGCATCCAGCATCATCGCTGCCAGCCCCTCTGATCGATCCGAAACCGGATAGGGTTGTTGTTCGGTCACGCCTAAGCGGCGCGCCAGCGATGAACGTACTGACTGCACGTTGACGCGTTCTTCTTCAATCGCCGAGGAGGAGAGGATGTTGCTGAGCAGAGTGTCGAGCGTTTGCGCCTGATTGCCGGGTTGCAGGCTGGCGCGGCCCAGCAGTAAACCGCGCTGCTGCTGCAGATGGCGCAAACGCGGTAATAGTGCGGCCTGCTGCCAGTGAAACTGCGGCCAGTCGGCCTGTTGCCATATCCAGTCAGTCGTCATATCCGGCTCATCATCAGGTCAATGAGCCGAATAAGTTTGGTTATTCGGCTCACATAATGAGTCGATTGTAACGAAGATTTGGCTCACAGACCACTTTGTCAGCCACGAGACACAAAAGAAAACAGGACCCGAAGGTCCTGTCTGTTTAGCGGGAGAACTGCAAAAAGGTGTCTGAGTAGTAGTGAACAATCCAGGCGACATACGCTAACCAGATGATCATCCCGCCTGCTAAGCCAATTTTACCGGTCATTGATTTTTCTCCACCGTGATGAGGGAACAACAACGTCTGTTTACATAAACTGACAGTAGTGGCGGCGGCCGGTATTGTTTTAGATCAAAGTAAACAGATTCATTGCCGTTGCCATAACCCCATTGAGATCAACTTCCCGTTTTTTTCATCCGGTCAGGCCAGCCGGTTGCGTAATTAAAGTTCAAAAAAACGGTGCCGATAGATGATCTCAGGAGCACCAGAACAACAGGGAGGTCGCGAAAAGGGTAAATTCCAGGGGAATCAACATGGCCAGTCAGTTAAAAGATAAAAAGAAAATGAGTACCCGAGCGCAGATGCTCATTACCGGCGGCTTGACCATTATGCTGGGATTTACCGTGACCATCGGTGTCCTCAGCTGGCAGTCAGGTAAAGAGCAGAAGGCGCTGGCAGAAAAGTATCTGCAGCAGATTGCCCAAAGCCGCGGCTTACAGGTGCAACAGGAGCTGAGTCATGCGCGTGACGTGGCCAGCCATCTGGGACAAAGCCTGATCGCGTTACCCCATGCCGGCGTTACCGACCGTAAAGTGGTCGATAAGATCATGGAGTATTCACTGCGGGCCAATCCTGACTATCTGTCGATGTCTGTGATCTTTGAACCGAACGCCTTTGATGGCCGCGATGCCGAATTCGTGAACCAGCCGGGCCAGGCTCCGCAGGGCCGTTACGCCTGGTTCGTTGACCGCGACCAGGCGGGTCAATTCGCCATGCATCCGCTGCTTTCAATCCTGACGCCAGGTCAGGGTGATTACTATCAAATCCCGCAGCAGTCGAAAAAAGATACCCTGATCGAGCCTTACAGCTATGCCTATAACGGCGTGCCGACCTTACTGACCTCGGTGGCGGCGGCAATTATCGAACAGGGCACGCTGAAGGCGATTGTCACCTCCGATATTTCACTCGCGTCACTGCAGCAGAAGATAAATCAGATCAAACCGTGGCAGGGAAGCGGCTATGCGCTGCTGCTTTCCAACAGCGGAAAGGTGGTGTCATCTCCGGTCAAAGAAGAAGCCGGTAAGCTGTGGAAAGGGCAAACCGATCATTTTACTTCGGGCGTGGTGCAGCATTTTGATGCAGTACTGGGTGAAGACGCCTTAATGACCTGGCAACCGGTGGTCATTGGCAATAGCGATAAACCCTGGTATCTCGGGGTGGTGGCACCGGTGAGTCAGGTGATGGCCGCCGCTAACCGCCAGCTGAGCTGGGCAATTGGCCTGATGATCGTCAGCATTCTGCTGGTCGGAGCGGTGCTGGGCCTGCTGTTTAGCCGTAAAGTGTTGCGTCCGATTGGTGGCGAACCGATTGAGGCGGCGAAAATCGCGCTGGCGGTAGCGGATGGCAAACTCGACAATGCCATCGCCATCAAAGCGGGCGATCGCAGCAGCCTGTTCTTCGCGCTGGAAACCATGCAAAGTCAGCTGCGGCAGATCGTCGGCCAGATTAAAGACGCCAGTGAATCGGTGCGTCAGGGCGCGGGCGAAATTGCCAGCGGCAACCTCAACCTGGCATCGCGTACCGAGCAGCAGGCGGCCGCGCTGGAGCAGACCGCAGCCAGTATGGAGCAGATCAGCGCCACCATCCGCCTGAACGCGGATAATGCGCAACAGGCAACCAGCCTGACGGAAAATGCCACCCACATCGCCAGCCGCGGTGCCACGCTGGTAGGCCAGGTGGTTCAGACCATGGCGCAAATCGATGACAGTTCTAAGAAGATCGGCGACATCACCACCATGATCAACAGCATCGCCTTCCAGACCAACATTCTGGCGCTTAACGCTGCGGTGGAAGCGGCACGCGCCGGCGAGCAGGGCCGTGGCTTTGCGGTGGTGGCATCTGAAGTGCGTAATCTGGCGCAGCGCAGTGCCAGTGCGGTGAAGGAGATCGCGGCACTGATCGAGGAGTCCAGCGTGCGGGTTGAAAGCGGCGTCAGGCTGGTGAACGATGCCGGTAAGACCATGCAGGAGATGACGCAGGCGGTTAATTCGGTGCAGGGCATTATCGGGGAGATCGTTTCCGCCTCCGATGAGCAGGCGCGCGGCATTACCCAGGTGACGATTGCCGTTAACGAAATGGATGGCACCACCCAGCAGAACGCCGCGCTGGTGCAGCAGATGTCGGCCGCGGCCAGTTCACTGGAAGACCAGGCGCAGCAGCTGGCGCAAACGGTCGAGCAGTTTCATCTGGCTTAACGTAACCGCTGATGATAAAGAAAACCCGCCGATGGCGGGTTTTTTATTGCTTACTGTTCGATCAGACGCTCACCGCTGTGCGCATCGAACAGATGCATCTTGTCCGGATTGACGGTCACCGGCAGCGTACCGCCCGGCGTCGCCTCGCTGCGCCCGCTCTGTTGCATATGCAGCGCGAAACCCTGCCAGTTCAGATGTAACAGCGTCGATTCGCCGGTAATCTCAACGATACCGACATCGGCTGGCTGACCACCCGGCGCGCTGATCAGATCGTGAGGCCGCACGCCGAGTGTTACCGGCTGATCCGTCTGCTCACCTGCCGCACGGTGCCAGCGAGGCGCTAACGGCAGCCACTGTTGACCACACAGCACCCCCGGCACGCCATTACGCGGCTGAAACTGCGCATCCAGCAGATTCATCGGCGGCGAGCCGATAAAGCGTGCCACAAAAGTATTCACCGGACGATCGTAGATTGCCAGCGGTGCGCCCTGTTGCACGATAACGCCATCCTTCATCACCACAATCTGATCTGCCAGCGTCATCGCCTCGACCTGATCGTGCGTCACATACACCATGGTGGTTTTAAAACGCTGGTGCAGCGATTTGATCTCGGCACGTAGCTCCATGCGTAACTGCGCATCAAGGTTTGAGAGCGGTTCATCGAACAGGAACACCTGCGGATTACGCACCATTGCGCGTCCCATCGCCACACGTTGCCGCTGGCCGCCCGAGAGCGCCCGTGGATAACGTTGCAACAGCTGTCCGATGCCGAGGATGCCGGCAATGCGGGCGATCTTGCTTTTCTGCTCCTCGCGCGCCACCTTTTTGACCTGCATGTGGAAGGCCAGATTCTCTGCCACCGTCAGGTGCGGATAGAGCGCATAGCTCTGAAACACCATGGCGATATCGCGGTCAGCGGGATCGAGGTCGTTGATGCGCTTTTTATCGAGCATGATCGCCCCGTCAGAGACGCTATCCAGCCCCGCCAGCAAACGTAATAAGGTCGATTTACCGCAGCCCGAGGGACCGACCAGAACGGTAAAACTGCCGTCAGGGATGGTGAGATCCAGCGGATGCAACACGCTCTGCTTACCGTAGCGCTTAGCCACCTGTACAAGTTCAACACTGGCCATAATTAGCGCACCTCATGTGATAGTTGGAGTTGTTGCCAGCCGGGATAGCGGCGCGGCGAACTGCTGATTGCCTGGGAGGCGACATCGATGCCCCAGCGCAGCGCGGTTTGCGTCGGCAGGCGATAAAGCAGCGCGGCAAGAAAACCGGCGTTGAAACTGTCCCCGGCGCCGATGGTATCAACCACCGTTACCGGTTGCGCCGCCACGTGCAGCGTTTCGGTGGCAGACCACAACCGCGCGCCATCCGCACCGCTTTTCACCACGCAGCCACCCCGGCCACTGAGCCGGGCCGCCAGCTGAGCCGCGCTTTGCTCCACGGATGCGCCACTGGCTAAGCCGAGCGTTTCGACTTCGTTCAGCAGCAGCCAGTCGCAATCGGCTAACCAGCGATGAAGCTGCTGGCGAAGTTCATCATTCCAGCCAGCGGGAGGCCAGCCGGTATCGACCGCCACCGTAAAACCGCGTTGCTGTAGCGCCGACAGCAGCGCCGGATACGCCTGATAGAGTTCCAGACAGAGGAAGGTGCCGCACAGCAGAACGATATCGCCCGCTACGGCCTGCGCGGGCAGCTGGGTCAGCACATCCGCAGCGGTCATTTGCGTAATATGGCCAAAGTTGCTGATAAACGAACGTTCGTTGTCAGGATGGGTGACGCCCACCGTCAGCGAGGTTTCACAGCGATAGCGTGGCCAGTGCGCCGCACTGTGCGGGAAATGGCTGGCGAGCCAATGACTGAACCCGTCATCGCCCTGATTGGCAATAGCGCGGTGCGGCACCTGCATCGCCTCCAGCGCCAGCGCACAGTTACCGGCTGAGCCGCCCGGACGCAGTTCGCTGTGTTGCAGCATCACTTCGGTGCCACGCTGTGGCCAGTCGCTCAGCGTGCCCATGATCAAATCCACATTGATATTGCCCACCACGTACAGCGTGGATGAAGTCGTGTTTAGCATTGTTATCCCTTACTTCCCCCACTGGCCAGACCGCTAACCAGCGTCTTCTGCAGCCAGATGGCAATAAACAGTGGCGGCACCGAGGCCAGAATGCCGATAGCGGCGATAAGCCCGTCATCGGTGGCCCGTCCGGCCGTAAAGCCAGCAATGGCGACCGGCAGCGTCTGGGCCGAAATATTGCTGGTAAACAGCAGCGCATAGAAAAATTCATCCCACGCCAGCAGCCAGCCAAACAGCGCGGCCGCGCCCAGCACTGGCTTTGCCAGCGGCAGAGTAATGCGCAGCAGCACCTGCCAGAAGCGCAGACCATCGAGGCGAGCGGCCTGCTCGATATCACGCGGCAGCGAATCGAACTGGTTCTTCAGCATCCAGGTGAGAAACGGCAGGATCAGCGAGCAGTAGACCATCACCAGCCCAGGCCGGGTGTTCAGCAGATCAAGCTGCTGGAGCAGGAAGTAGAGCGGCAGCACGAAAGCCACCGGCGGCACCATGTAGATGGCCAGCGCGCCAAACAGCCAGCCGTCGCGACCGGCGTAACGGGAGAAGCTGAAGGCTGCCGGAATCGCCAGCAGCAGGGAGATCGCGGTTGCGACGCTGGCGACCAGCAGGCTGTTGCCCAGCGCATGCAGAAAGATATTGCCTGGCTGATTCGGCGCCAGCGACACCAGCCCGTGATAGCGACTAAAATCCCACTGCCGGGGCAGCCACTCAAGCGGGACGCGCGACAGATCGCTGGCAGAACTGACGCTCATCAGGAACAGCCAGCCCATCGGGGCCAGAATAGTGATCGCCACCAGCAGCGCCGCGCCGTAGCGTAACAGCCGCCGCAGTTTAGTTTTCATAAGCAGAACTCCGACGGCGCTGACGCCATAACATCAACAGATAGAGGGTGATCAGCAGGGCGCACATCAGGGTCATCAGCATTGCGTAGGCCGCACCGCTGCCGGCCCGCAGATAACTGAAGGATTCCTGATAAACAAAGAAGCTCAGGGTTTTGGTGCTGTCCACCGGCCCGCCGCGCGTCATGACATAAATAATGTCGAAGATTTTAAAGGCATCAATGGTGCGCAGGACCAGCGCCACGCCCAGCGGGGCGACGATCGCCGGGAAGGTGATCGCCCGGAAGCGGCGCCAGGCGGACGCTCCGTCCAGTCTGGCAGCCTCAAACAGATCCTCAGGAATCGATTGCAGCGCCGCCAGCACCAGCAGCGTCACCAGCGGATAGTTCTTCCAGATATCCGCGAACATCACCGCATTAAGCGCGGCATCCGGTGAGCCGAGCCAGCTGCGGTAACCGTCGAGAATACCCAACTGGGTGAGCAGGGCGTTGATGCTGCCATAGTCCGGGTTGAAGTTAAGCCGCCACATCATCGCGTTGACGATGGTTGGCAGCGCCCACGGCAGAATCACCAGCACCCGCAGAATATTGCGTCCGGCAAATTTCTGGTTTAGCAGCAACGCCACCAGCACGCCAATCACGCCTTCAAAGGTGACCGAGACGAGAGTGAAATAGAGCGTACGGCCAATCGACGCCCGAAAGTCAGGGTCGCTAAGCGCGTAAGCGTAGTTTTCCAGCCCGATCCAGCCTGGCGTTTCCCCGCTGCCAATCAGCGCAGCATCGGTAAAACTCAGCCAGATAGTGCGCAACAAAGGCCAGGCGGTAAGCAGCAGCATCACCAGCAGCATGGGTGCCAGCAACACCCATGCCTGACGCTGTTCGCGTTGACGCAAACTCAGCATCATGACTCCTTAACGCAGACGCGCAGCGCTTTTATCCACCGCCGCCATCGCATCTTCGGCGGTGATCTTACCCAGTAACACCTGCTGCAACTGCTGCTGAAGCTGGTTCGAGAGGCGTGAATAGTCGGCCGTTTCCGGACGTGACAGCATCACGTTTAGTGACTTATCCGCCGCAGCGATCAGGCTCTCCTGATCTTTTTTTACCGCCGGGTCCTGATAAGACGATTTCCAGATCGGCAGGCTGAGGCGGGCGTACTGGTTCTGGACCGGCTGTGAGGTCATATACTGAATGTACTGCCACGCCTGCTCCGGATGGGTGCTGCCTTTAGCGATACCCAGCCCCATTGAGCCGTTTACGCCGCCCGCCTGGCCGGGTGCATCACCCGGCGCTGGCATGATGCCAACGTCGCCCGCCACCTTACTCTGCTTAGGATCATTGGCCATGTTGTACATATAGGTCCAGTTAAGCGCGAACGCCGCGTCACCGTTGGAGAAGGATTTACGCACATCCTCTTCCAGATACTCGCGTGAGGCCGGATTACTCAGCCCATCGTCGAGCGAACTTTTCATCAGCTTTAACGCTTTAAGCGAGGCCGGGCTGGAGAAGTTGAGCTTACCGTTTTGATAGAACTGGCCGCCAAAGCCCGACACCAGCGTGGTGTAGTCACACACCAGCGCTTCAGCCTGCGACCAGCTCCAGACCAGCGGATAGTTAACGATTTTTTTCTGCTTGATGATTTTGGCGTCGTCCAGTACCTGCTGCCAGGTCTGCGGCGGGGTGGTAATGCCCGCTTTGCTCAGCATCGCCTTGTTGTAATAGAGATATTTGGTATCCAGAATCCACGGCATTCCCAGGGTTTTGCCCTTATAGATCACCGTGTTCATCGCCCCCGGGAAGACCTTATCTTTCTCTTCCGGCGTAAGGCGGGCGCTGACATCCTGCAGCAGATCGAAACGGGTAAATTCAGCCGGCCAGATAGCATCGAACAGCACCACATCGTAGCCATTGCCACCAGCACCGCGCGCCGCAACAATCTTGTCGTGCAGCGCTTCATACGGCACAAACTCCAGATTGACGCTGACATCCGGATGCTGCTTTTGAAAATCCTGGGTCATGGCACGAATATCATTTTCGCTGTAGGCCGCCTGAGTCATAAACAGGGCATTGATCTGGCTGGCCGCAACGACACTGCCAGCGCTGAGCATCAGCAGGGCGGTAACGCCCGCTTTGAGTTGAGGGGTAAAACGCTGTGACATGATCTTCTCCACTTTGCAGCAACAGGATGTCGATTAATTAAATCAATTTGATTGATTTAATCAGGGGCGTAATCTGAGGCAGTTATTGCACTGGCCTGGAAAGTAATAAGCAAACGGCGTGCCATAAAAATCGCAGCAGATGAAACAATGCCGTAACAACGCTGAAACTCAGACTGCGCTTTTACGCTAAAACTGCCTATCCTGTTCGCCCGGATTTGTGTGCAGGTTCAAAGATATTATTTGCCCGCGCCGCCACTGGGACTAATACTGTCGGTCCCGCTGAAATGGAAAACAACATGAAAACCTCGGGCACTAACCTTGAACATGCGCGGGCGCACAATCGACGCGTGGTGATTGAAGCCATTCGTCTGCATGGCGAGCTGACACGTGCAGAACTGGCGCGAATGACGGCGCTGACGCCGCAGACGGTCTCCAATATTGTGGCGGAACTGGAGCAGGCAGAACTGCTGACCAGCCGCCAGCCGCGCCGCAGTGGACGTGGCCAGCCGTCGATTCCGGTGACGCTGAATCCCACCAGCGCCTGGTCGATCGGCATTCATCTCGATCATCAGACATTGCTGCTGGTACTGGTCGATCTTAGCGGCGAAGTGCACCTGCGCCGCCTCGTTATGGTGCAAAAGCCCCAGCCCGCTGCCACCCTGGCGCGCATTGCTGGCGTGCTGGATGAGATGCGAACCTTTCTCGGTGCGCAGTGGAGCAAAGTTCTCGGCATTGGCGTGGTGATGCCGGGGCCGTTTGGCGTTGAGGGCATTTCCTCAGTTGGCCCCACCACCCTGAACGGCTGGGAGCAGGTCGATATTGAAGCCGAACTCAGAACCCTTAGCGGATTGCCGGTCACGCTGGAGAACGATGCCACGGTAGCCGCCATCGGCGAACGCTTTCACGGCGTTGCGCGCCAGCTCAACTCGTTTATCTATCTCTACATTGGCACCGGCCTCGGCGCGGGGATTTTTACCGATGGTCACATCTATACCGGCCACGCCCACAACGCCGGCGAGATAGGGCACATAGTGGTTGAACCGGGCGGACGTGACTGTTACTGCGGTAACCAGGGCTGCCTTGAACGCTACGTTTCGCTGCAGGCCGCCTACGAATTTTGCGGACTCGACCCGATGCGGGCACTGCCGGAAGATCTGTTGCAGATTGAACCCGCACGGTTTGCGGCGTGGATTGACAGCGTGTTGATCCCGTTGCGCCAGGCGATCAATATTCTGGAATCGGTGTTTGATGCTGAAGCAGTGATTATTGGCGGGATGATGCCGGAGACTTTACTGGAGCAGATCGTGCAACGCTTACCGCCGCTGTATCAGTCGGTGCGCGGACGTTATCTCAATGCGATGCGCCTGAAGACAGGAATGACCGGAAGCGATACCGCTGCGCTGGGCGCTGCCGCCTTACCGATCTTTGATGAGTTTAATCCTCAGTTTCAGGTGCTGATGAAGCAGGCGTAACAACGGGCGCTGCCGGTGAGGGCAGCGCCCGGTTGATTAGCCAGGGTAGATACCGCGATCTTTACGCGCCATCAGGATGCGCTCACACGCCACGATGTACGCTGCGGTGCGCAGTGAACAATCTTTCTCTTTGGCTTTCTCCCAGACGTGGACCATCGCGTCGGTCATGATCTTGTCTGAGCGACGGTTGATCTCATCTTCGCTCCAGAAGAAGCTCGCCATGTCCTGCACCCACTCGAAGTAGCTGACGGTCACGCCACCGGCGTTACAGACCACATCCGGTACCACAATAATGCCGCGCGTCGCCAGCATATCGTCAGCATCGGGGTAGGTCGGACCGTTAGCGCCTTCCAGCACAATTTTGCAGCTCAGGATTTCGGCCCGTTCACGGGTAATCTGACCTTCCAGCGCCGCCGGGATCAGGATGTCCATTTCCGTGGTCCAGAACGCCTCTTTATCGATGGCCTGCGCGCCCGGATAACCGGCAATCTGCTTGTGGGCGATCTGCCATTCCGTCAGCGCAGCCATGTCGATGCCGTCGGCATTGAACAGCGTCGCGGTATGGTCCTGAATCACCACCACCCGCGCACCCGCTTCATCAAACAGCCGGGCTGCTTCGCTGCCGACGTTACCGAAGCCCTGCACCGCAACGCGTGCGCCTTCAACATCAATGCCGGCACGACGTGCCACCTCACGGCCGGTGATAAACACCCCGCGACCGGTGGCTTTTTCACGACCCAGTGAACCACCCAGATGAATCGGCTTGCCGGTGACAACACCGGTGATGGTTGTGCCGTGGTTCATGGAGTAGGTGTCCATCATCCACGCCATGACTTTGCTGTTGGTGCCGACGTCTGGCGCAGGAATATCTTTTTGCGGTCCAATGATGATGCCGATCTCGCTGGTATAACGGCGGGTCAGTCGCTCCAGCTCCCCGTCGGACAGTTTGAAAGGATCAACGCGGATGCCGCCCTTGGCACCACCGTACGGCAGGTTAACTGCGGCACATTTGATGGTCATCCAGGCGGAAAGCGCCATCACCTCATTGAGGTCAACATCCGGATGGTAGCGAATACCGCCTTTGCCCGGACCGCGCGAAAGGTTGTGCTGAACGCGATAGCCTTCGAAATGGCGGATTGAGCCATCGTCCATTTGCAGAGGAATATCGACAATCAATGCACGTTTTGGATGACGCAAAGTATCTATCCAACGTGAAAGATCGCCTAAATAGGGCGCAACCCGGTCGATTTGTTGTAAGTAGGTGGACCAGGCAGATGTACTGCTTTCAGACGCATAAGATAACTTATCCATAAAAAACCTTTCTTAATGAAGTTATTTATTGTGTGGAGCCGTGGAGACAGAGCGCAAATCACTGCGCCGCTATAATCTAACACTCCTGAAACAAATAAGATGGTGATGTAAGCACGCCAGCAGCGCAGATTGCGCCATTTTGGGGCATTTGCAGTGAATAATTATCCGCATTGGGTAGCCGCCATAGGCGAATAATCATGCGCAGGGAGCGCATAGTGGCTGCATAGAAAGGGAAATATCGCCATTTTTCAGATCTTTGAAGGCGTTCAAAAAGTTAAATAATTGATCATCACCATATTGACTTTGCTGCACCAATTAAGTGCATGAGAATAAGTAATCAAAGGATGAGATTAAGTAATAGATTAAGGCGGGATAGTGCAGTCTATTCAGACAATTAGCGTCGGCGATCGTGTCGGCGGGAAAATAACCGGAAATCAAAGCATGCAGGGATGAGCCAGCCTGTGTGGCTGGCTCTCCCCAGATTATTGATGCAGGGCCTGTTCCGCTTCCTGCAGTTCCTGACGGGCTTCAGCCAGTTTCTGTTGACGCTTTTCAATTTTACTGGCGCTGCGCCCTTCAGCCTGCGCTTTGGCCAGTTCCTGCTGCCGCTCCTGCACCTTTTGCTTTTTCTCAGCCACTTTCTGCTGTCGCTGCTGCAACAGACCGCTGTCAGTGCAGTGGGCGTTAACTTCGCTCAGCGCTTTTTCAAGACCGGCAACCTGGTGAGTATTATTGTGCTGGCGAGCATAGGAGAGCTGGGTTTCAATCTCCTGCTTTTTGGCGGCACAACCGGTCAGGTCACTGGCTGCCTGAGCAACGGTAAAGGTGGCAGGCAACAGGCAGAAGCTGAGGGTAAGCAATATTTTTTTCATTATCGTCTCGTCAATGAGTCTGTGTGGTGGCGTCAGTATACGCAGCCATCTTAAGAGATTCTTAACCAAAAGAAATATTTGCCAGCAGGCGGAAAACAGGGAGGGGGAACCGGGGAAAATGCTGCCTGCAGTCAGGCAGCCGAAGAGGTTTTGCTCTGGAGAATACCAACATAATGCAGATTACGATCGGGACCGCTCAGCATCACCGGCTCGCCCGCCTGACGCTGCTGTTCAAAATAGTCCTGCATCGTCTGGCTGATACCTGCACCACACCACATCACATGATGCTGATGTAAATCGGTTTTCGCCGCCGGCTCACCGGTGGTGTGCGAGGCGACATCAACGTTGAAGCCCATCGCCGACAGCCGAATCGCTTCCAGCCAGATTTCGGTTTCATCGCGTACGCTGACCGCTTCCAGAAAGAGCGGAATATTGCTTTCACTGCGTGATGCCGCACGCATCACCTTGTCAGCCTGCTGTTGCACCGACTGCTGGAAACGTCCCAGCCGTCGTACCGCACCCTGACGACGATCGGCTCGCAGCCAGTCGCTGAGCGGACGTAACAGATTAAAGATAAAATCATCGCCGCTGTAGTCGCTCGACATATTGTGCATCTGGCGCGACAACGACAATGGGGTACCAAATTCGAGTTGCCACAACATATCGCCTTTACGTGCTGTCCAGCCCGCGGTGGAGATAGCAGAGTCGCTCGCCTGTCCCTGTTTAATTTCCTGTAGCGTCGCGCCGGTTGCGGTTAAGGCAACCAGACTTCGGACTTCGCTTAACTGCGCGTCGCTCCATTGATCCTGAGTTGTCTGCGGTGATAACAGGCCCTGTTTCATCCAGCTTTTCAGATTCGCTGGATGCGTGCCCGTCATTGCGCAGACTGTTTCAGTAGTAAGAGAATACATATCGTGCCCTCTGATGAGGGGAAGGCCGCCGGTATTATCCGGGGATGAACCGCCACTATGAACCTCATAACGAGAAATTGATAGAGGGCAAACTGCGTTCAAACAGCAGCATAGCGGCGTGACGCTGCGCTTAACGGCTGAGTAAAATCGGTTAATTACTGGCTGATCAGGTGGTTATATGATCAGGTATCTGCCGAATGAAAAGCTGTGTATTTATTCAGTAAAATTTATTTACGCTAAAACAGCACTATTAAGCTGCTAATCAGCCGATTTTTAAGAGCATACCGACCCGTCAGCCGGTTACATCCTTCAGGCAAACCGTTAAAATAGGCGGCTCAAATGACCAGGAGAAAGAGTGCCAGATGCCTTATCGTTTTACACTCGCCGCCGTGACGGCTGCCGTTGTACTCACCGGTTGTGCCCGCCACGCCGTTAACGATGCGCCCAGTGAATTTGCTGCTGGCCCGACGCAGATCGATGTCTCACACATCAAAACCCGTGCCGACGATGGGTCCAACGTTTTTCTGACGGTGGACGGTAAAGATGCCGGCCCGTTACCCAATGGCGAAAGTATGCTGCTGCATGTTCCGGCAGGCAAACATCAGGTTGGCGGATATGTACCAACGCTGTTCGGCCTTGGTCGGGTTACCATTGCCCCGATTGAAGTGACAACGTCACCTGACGACGTCAAGAAAGTGGCTTATACGGTCACCCGTAATAAAGCATCATTTGTCGAAAATCCTGACGAACAGGGTTAAGCGCACCATTGATGACAGCGCTCGCCCAGCGGAAAGCCTCGCTGGGTGCAGTCGTGCCGCCATAAATTCGGGTGCGGCACAGGCACTACACGGGTACCAGATAGGGACTACATAGGTAATACATAGTTACTACAGGCCAGCGTTACTACAGGTTAAGTTCGCTGAGTGAAGGATGGTCATCGGGACGGCGGCCCTGCGGCCAGTGAAACAGTCGCTGGTTTTCAGTGATGGGCAGGTCATTAATGCTGGCGTGACGCTGCATCATTAGGCCATTGTCGTCGAAAGCCCAGTTCTCATTGCCGTAAGATCGATACCACTGGTGACGGGCATCATGCCATTCATAGGCGAAACGCACCGCAATGCGGTTATGGTGAAAGCTCCACAGCTCTTTAATCAGCCGGTATTGCTGCTCCCGCAGCCATTTCTGCTGCAGAAAAGCGACTATCTCCGCGCGACCGGTAATAAAGGTGTCGCGATTACGCCACTGGCTGTCGACGGTATAGGCCAGCGAAACCCGTTCAGCATCCCGGCTGTTCCAGCCATCTTCTGCCAGACGAACCTTTTCGATAGCCTGTTCGGCCAGGGTAAAGGGTGGCAAGGGCGGGCGAGGCTTCTCCATCATCTTCTCCTTAATCAGGCTGCGGCAGCCAGAGCCGTCGCGGCTGCGCCGTTCGCAGCACAGCGATTTATCGGATAGTTTTAGCCGGATGGCTGGCTGAGAGTGGCATCACCCTCAGCCGCTGATTTCAGTAAATCGCCGGTTTGAGTAATCAGAGTGCGATCGCATGAATCTGGCTGACAGCGCGGGCAGCTTCTTTGCCTTTCTTCACGAAGTGCTCAGTGTAGAAATCAATAAACTCCGGGGCCGGCTGGAAGTTATGCGGCGTTAACGACACCGAGAAGATCGGCACGTTAGTGGCCAGCTGAGCCTGCATCAGGCCGCTGACAACCGCCTGCGCGACAAAATCATGGCGATAGATACCGCCATCGACAACCAGTGCGGCACAGACCACCGCGTCGAATTTGCCGGTCTGAGCCAGACGTTGCGCCAGCAGCGGCATTTCAAAGGCGCCTGGAACATCCCAGGTTTTAATTTCATAGGGCGTTCCGCGACTTTCCAGTTCCTGTTCGAATCCGCTCTGGGCCTGAGAAACGATTTCGCTATGCCAGTTTGCTTTTATAAAGGCGACTTTCAACGGCTGCATGACTTACTCCAGTTAAAGTGACATCGGCAGGCTGACGGCTCAAATGAAGCGCCTGTGCCCCGAATCAATGTGTTTTGCCCGGATGGCCGCATCAATCAATCAAACGGCGGCGATCGGGCAGTCAGTAGATTGGCGCGCCCTGAAACGCTAGTCAGGACACGTCTCGTGGTCCTGAATAAGTCAGTAAGCAGGGCGTTCAGCCGCGGCGAAAAGTGATCCCGACCGCCACTACTATACTGTAATGTAAAGAATCTGTGACCGACTTTATTGATCATGCTGTGTTTCAGGCTGAACCGCGCGAGACTGATGCAGGCAATGCCGCGAAGCCTATATAGCCTTGACGTCCTCACCGCCATACCGTGACAGAATCTTCACTGCTATTCGCTTCTCCCCTACAGCGGCAACGTTAAACCTCACTCTGGCGAAACCGCTCTTTCCCCGGTAAAAATCCTTCTGCAACTGCCGTTTTGCGTAATGAGTTCCGGTTACGCAATTGCTCAAATAAAATACTGGATATTTGAACAGGTGTTTGTATAATAAATCTACTGCCCGCTGGGTATTGGTAGAGTTAGTGAGGGGTTAACCCATGATGATTTCGACTGAAAGCCTCAAATCACTGGAACAATCGGTCACAATGAGCAGCCGTGAACTGGCACAGATGACCGGCATCACGCATGGAGAAGTTAAGCGGTTAATTAAAAGTCTGGAAACCGCCCAGCGCCTGTCGCAACCGATAATCGTCAATGATTATGAGCGGGAAGGGGAAGTGCGTCAGGAGTACCGGCTGAACAAACGTGATTCGCTGCTGGCCGTGGCGCGCCTGTCGCCAGGCTTCACCGCTGAAGTGCTCGATCGCTGGCAGGATCGCGAAAGAACCACGCATCTGCCCGATTTCACCAATCCAGCGGAAGCCGCGCGCGCCTGGGCTGAGCAGTTTGAACAGCGGCAGGCGGCAGAGCAGCAGCTGGCGCTTTCTGCCCCAAAAGCGGCTTTCTTTGATAGCTTTGTTGAGGTTGAAGATTCGCTGGGTTTTCGTCAGTTGTGCAAAATGCTAAAGGTCAAAGAGCCGGATTTCCGGCAGTTCCTGCTGGAACGCAACATTATGTATCGTGCGAAAGGGACGCTGACACCACAGAATTACCATCTGCAGGCCGGTTATTTCACGCTGCACTCCGGTGTAGGTGAAAACCAGCACGCCTTCTCCCAGGCACGTTTTACCTCAAAAGGGGTGAAATGGATTGCCAGCCTGTGGGCCGGGCATGTTTCAGCGCAGCCAAAAGGCGCCGCCGCCTGACCGCGGCGTTGCTGAAATGATGCACTGGAATAAAGCAGAGAAATATCCCGTTATCATTCCATGTACGCCTGAAGTCCGTGCATAAAAAAGGCCGCAACACTGTGCGGCCTCTCAACATTCAGGCGTAAGGTTAATTACCAGCCTTTGATGGCATCGCCTTTATAAACTTCTTCAGCCTTGGCCGCTACTTCAGGTGACTGCAGCGCCGATTTCAGCTTCTGAATTTTATCACTGTCTTTATTATCTTCGCGTGAGACCAGGGCGTTGACATAAGGAGAGGCTGCACTTTCCATAAATAAGCCGTCACGGTGCGCTGATAATCCAGCCTGCGCCGAGAAGTTGGTATTGATAATCGACAGAGTGACGTTTGGATCGTCCAGCGTGCGGGTCAGCTGCGGCGTATCAACTTCAACCAGTTTCAGATGTTTTGGATTCTCAGTAATATCCAGTGAGGTCGGTAAATAGCCGACACCCTCTTTAAGCTTTATCAGGCCCTGGGCTTGCAGCAGTAACAGGCTACGTCCGAGCGTGGTCGCTTCGTTAGAGATGGTGATCGTTGCGCCATCCTGAAGCTCACTGATATTTTTGATTTTGTGCGAGTAGCCAGCAATCGGGAAAACAAAGGTCTTACCGACCACGGCAAATTTGTAGCCACGTTCTTTGGATTGATCTTCCAGGTAAGGCAGGCTCTGGAAGGCATTTGCATCGACTTCTTTATTATTCAGCGCTTCATTAGGCAACACGTAGTCGTTGAAGTTAAGCACTTCCACATCCAGCTTATATTTCTCTTTCGCTACCTGCTGTACTACCTGCCAGATCGCTTCATCCGGCCCGGTATTAATTGCCACTTTTACTTTGTTGTCGTCATCCTGATTGCAGGCGGATAATAATAAAACAGAACTGGCGAGTAACGCCGTGAACAAACCTTTCATTATCGGATATCCCTTAGGTAATAGATGCCATCAAAGATAATACAGAATCGTTATGATGCGTACTGACTGACGGATATATCTTATAACCACAAACGCCAGTATTGCTCATAAAGTAAACGCAACAAACCCAACGCTGATAATTCAGAGAACTAATACGGGCGGGGGGCGTGCGATATTCTTCCTGGCGTAGCGATGACATGCTACATAAAGCAGATGCGCCGAAATGGCGACTTTCTTCTATGCTTATCCCGCTAAGCAGACCAGACAGGTTTGCTCACAGTTAAATTAATAACAGGGATTTACCATGTCAAAACAGGATAACAACGCTTCCGGGATTAACGCGGTCGAAGTTATGCGCAGCAGTCAGGCCTGGAACGGTGAGGAGATTGAAAGTTACCCGGCAGGCCAGCCCGAACTGACGGTGATGCGGCTGTCACTGCCTGCCAACACCTCTTTACCCTGGCATACCCATCCGATGCCTAATGCGGCGTTTGTCCTGTCCGGTACCTTAATCGTTGAAGATAAACAGAGTGGCGAACAGCAAACCTTTAAGGCCGGAGAAGCGCTGAATGAAACGGTTAACAGCGCGCATCGGGGTTTTACCCTCGATCAACCGGCCGAACTGGTAATCACCTACGCCGGAGTGAAAGGGCAGCAGCTGACGGAGCCACTGCCGGGTGAACCGGAAGAGTTTTAAGGCTTAAACGGCAGGGCGCTGAGCGATGCGGCTAATCGCCAAATCCGGCCTGACGCAATACGGCTTTTGCCTGTGCCGATACTAAAAATTGCGCCAGCCGCGCTGCCTCGGGCGTGATGACCGCACAACCATAGGCCACGCGCGGGTTATACGCTGCCGGGATATCAATCACTGTCAGCCCGTCAACCTGGCGCAGGGCGGTCTGATAGCTGGAATAGCCAATAAACAGATCCGCCTGGTTTTCCCTAAGCAGCCATTCCGCCGCCAGCCTGCCGTCCGGCACCGGTACAGAATCACGTCCACCGACCAGTGGCATTGCACGCTGACGAACCGCCTCGCCAGCCGGGCCCATCCGGCTAAAAAGCGCCTGGCTATAGTCGCCTGAAGGATCGGTGCCCGCCGTTGACGTTGCCAGCCGCAGTTGATTACGGGTGAGCAGGGTGAACCAGTCGTCATCGGCTTGCAGCACCTCGTTTCGCACCGTCAGGCAGAGCGTATTGCTGGCAAACGCAATCACCGACAGCGCCTGCCCGTTATCCAGCAAGCTCTGCGGATGCGCCATATTGGCGGAGGCAAACAGATCGCAGGGTTCTCCCGCTTCAATACGTTCGCGCAGCAGTCCGGCCGGGCCAAACAGGCTGTCGACTGAGTGCGGAAAGTAGGCCATCAGCGCCGGCCAGACGCTTTTCAGGCTACCAGCCGCCAGCACGCGCATCAGTCGTTGCCCTGCCAGGAGGTTCGATAGAAGCGCTGATACCAGTCGTTCGCCAGTTTGCGCATATCCACATCCTGAAACTTCGCCGGATAGAGTTTTTTGGCCATCCACAGTTCACCAATACCCATCGCTTCCGGCATCGGATAGCCCCAGGCTTTGGCGTAATCCGGCATCAGATAGACCCGATGGTTTTTCACCGCCGAAATGGTCTGCCACTGCGGTGAGTGCTGGATTTCAGCGACCACCGACGGATAACGATCCTGGACAAAAATCACCTCAGGATCCCAGGCGATCACCTGTTCCATTGAGACGGTTTTAAATCCGGTCACGGTTGCCGCCGCCACGTTGACGGCACCCGCGTGCGCCATCATCAGACCGGTATATTTGCCCGAGCCATAGGTGGTCAGCTGCGGGTTCGCCATATAGGCGCGAACGCGTTGGTTGGCCGGAATCGCCTTCAGGCGGTCACTGACCATTTTACGGCCCCGATCGGTGGCTTCAATCAGCGCTTTCGCCTCAGCCGGTTTATTCACAATCTGACCGATAAGGGTAATACCCTCGCGTAGCCCGCTGTCGTAGGCGGTTTCTTCATCGGCCAGAGTCGGGTTCATTTTTGCTTTTTCGCCCGCCGGATCGTGGCGCAGTGAGATAGCCACCACCGGGATGCCCAGCGCGCTGATGCTGTCGATCATCGCCTGTGGCGCGTAATTGGTCACAAACACCACCTGCGGATGTAGCGCCACCAATTTTTCAGGGTCGACATGGGTGAGATCGCCCAGCGCCGCTTTCTGGCTCAGCGTCGGCGCCAGCCGGGCATAGCTGTCACCAAGCTGCTGCTTCCAGTTTGCCATCACACCGACGATTTTATCGGTCGCGTTCATCTGCACCAGCAGATTCAGCGTCTGATGCTGAAGCACCACCACGCGATCAACACGATCGGGAATCGTGACCTGACGGCCAAGCTGATCGATAATCTGTCGCGATGCCTGCGAGGTGAGCGGAAGAACTATCAGTAAACCTGCCATCAGTAACGGTAAAACGCGCTTAATCATAGTGTCCCCGGATTTTCGATATGCAAAAGATTATACAGCGCTAGCGGCAAAAGGTCCTGATGCAAATCAGCATATTCTGGCGGCGGGACGGAAAAACAGGATAAAATGAAAAGCCTTATCAGGTGCGCATAATCTATCTTATGTTAAATAGCCGGTGGCCAGCAGGTACGAATAAATTTATTATTCGACCCGTTTCACATCAGGATGATGCTCTGTTGCTGCTTCATGAAAAATGTCGCTTAGCCAGCCCGGCAGCTCTTCCTCTGTCATATCATCCGGAATTGCAATGTCGTAAAGCCGGGAAAATTTTCGTTCCGTCAGGTCTGCACGGAATACCAGCCAGCGCTCACCCTCACGTTTGACCCCTACGTGTCGGCCAAAGACGTTGTAGATCAGCATCATTGACGCCCTCTCAGGAACTGAGTAACAATCCCGCAACGGCAACTGACGTAAGCGGGATTGTTATCTTACCGATTACTCTTTGGCGATTGGCGTCTCATTTACATCAATTTTCGTCTCGCCCTGAATAGTTTTGATCCGTTGCTCAACGTCTTTTACCTGTTCACTGTTATGCAGCAAGGTATAAGTCAGATCAAAAGCGGTACTGGCACCGGGTTGTAATTGCTTAACGCGTTTTTGTTCACGTTCAATGGTAACCGGATAGGCATAGCTGGTGCCGGGTTCAATGCCGGTCACATAGCCCTGTTTCAGCGTGTCGGTATTTTTCCACAGCGACAGCACCGGTAACTGGCGGGTATCAAACTGGATCGACGCACCACTGTTACCGGCTTTATTCACCACCGCAGCCACTGACTGATGATTATCATCAGCGAGCGGTTTGACGTTAAACACCATCTCATCGAAATCTTTAGTTGGCCCCTGATAGGTTTGCCAGGTTTTCAGGCCGGCTTTGGCATAGTCGTTAAACGGGCTGATGCCGGACATTGGCGCGAGGAAGCGCGCCCCCTCTTCCAGGATCGGTGTGCCAAAGTTGCTGTGATAAATAATCTGATAATCGTGCGGGTAGTCGCCCTGATTGGTTAACACGTCATGCAGGCTGAAGCTGTTGCTGCCGGGCACGTAGCGCAGTTCGGTCTGGGTCTGCAAGTCGGCTTTTTTAAAGGTGCTTTCTTTAATTAAGCCGCGAATGCGAATTTCATGCGGCGCAGCGTCAGCCACCTCCACTTCCAGTTGTGAAACCGGCGTATTACCGGCTTTACCGTGCAGCGTATAAATTTTACCGTCGGCGGTGACCGGATGGCCGGTCCATTCATAACCGCAGCGCACCATCATCTCATTGAAACCTTCCAGCCAGCCCAGCCCGTTGCGGCTCTCCAGATTGATAAACGCCGGGTTTACCACCTCTTTCACCGGTGAATCCCAGCCCATCCGGCTGCCAAAGCCTTCAACCCGCAATATGTTCATACCGCGAGTCGGACTCAGGGTGATGGTAAGGCCGTCCTGACTACGGATCACCAGAATTTTACTACCTTCCTGCTTACCGCCGTGCAATACCTTCTGCTCAATGCTGAACGGTTTGCCTGACAGCTTCAGCTCACTGCTGGAAATCTGCCAGTTTCCTTTATCCGTGCCCTGTTCAGCACTGGTCAGCACCCAGCTTTTTGCCGTAGCAGAGCCAGAAACCACCATCGCAAGTACCGTTAACGCCAGTTTAATCTTCATTTTTTATCCCTTTTGCTGAATCGGTTTACCTTGATTTAAGGCAAATCTAGGGATTTAACGCCTGAAGAAACGTGACACGCCTCACCTGCTGAAAAAAGCGCGGATATTTGCTTCATTAATGCGCGTTAAATCACAAAAGCATGGGATCAAATGTCGAGTTACATCCGGTTACGTGAACCAGACGGCTGTTAGCTTTATACGATTCAGCGGTGAATCCGCTACTCGCCATTATTCCGTCGCGCTGCGTCCATTGCTTCAGCGATATTTCATTTTGCTCTGCCGCTTTTCGCCACCTGATAAAAAAGAAAAAATAATTATCCTGGCGCGCAACTTTTTTGGCTGACCAGCGAACCTGTTCATAAGGTCACCAGGCGACACCGCCTGCCTGTTAATGGAGAGAGAATGATGCCAATGAAAAAATCCCTGAAAACCCTGGCTGTTGCCACCCTGATGGCGCTGAGCGTGCCGGTCAGTTCTGCCTTCGCCGCTCTGCAGGTCGGTGAAAAAGCGCCGGATTTTAAGCTGGAAGCCGCGCTGGCAGGTAAAGCCACTACCTTCTCATTGCAGCAGGCGTTGCAGAAAGGTCCGGTGGTGCTCTACTTCTTCCCGGCGGCCTTCAGTGCTGGCTGCACGCTGGAAGCGCACGACTTTGCTGAAGCAACCGATGAATTTAAACAACAGGGTGCGACAGTGATTGGCGTGACTGCGGGCAATACCGATCAGATTGCCAAATTTTCGCAGCTGGAATGCCGCGATAAATTCACCGTTGCAGCCGATCCTGGTGCGAAAGTGGCAGCCGAATATAAAAGCACCATGGAGATGAAGGGCCAGAAGCTCTCTGACCGTACCTCCTACGTTATTGCGCCTGATGGCAAGATTTTGCTCAGCTACACCGATAAAAATCCTGATGCCCATATCCAGAAAGCGATGGACGCAGTGAAAAAATATCGTCAGGCCAATCCGGCTTAATTTCACCCTCTGAGTAGGTTCATCATGCTGACAGCCATCGCGGCCGCCTTTCTGGGCGGCATTATTCTCAACTTAATGCCCTGCGTGTTTCCGGTTATCTCACTGAAAGCGCTGAGCCTGATCCGCCATCACGACAAACCGGCCCATGCCCGAATGGAAGGGCTGGCGTTTCTGCTCGGCGTGGTAGTTACCATGGTTGCACTGAGCGCCGTGCTGCTGCTGGCGCGTGCCGGTGGTGCCTCGGTGGGTTGGGGATTCCAGTTACAGTCACCGCTGGTGATCGCCGTGTTGATACTGGTGATGCTCGGGTCAGCACTGAACCTGCTCGGTCTGTTTGAGGTCGGGCTGTCGGTTCAGCGGGTTGGTGGCGTAGGAAGTGACCGTGGCGGCCTGATGGGATCGGCACTGACCGGTGCGCTGGCGATTATTGTCGCCACGCCGTGCAGTGCGCCCTTTATGGCCAGCGCCGTTGGTTATGCCCTGACCCAGCCGCCGCTGGTCAGCCTGGTGATTTTTATCGCGCTGGCGCTGGGTTTTGCTGCGCCCTTTACCCTGATCTCGTTTTTCCCGCTGCTGGCCCGGATCTTACCGGCCCCCGGCGCCTGGATGATCACCCTTAAACAGGGTCTGGCTTTTCCAATGCTGGGCGCAGTTGGCTGGTTAATATGGGTGCTGGAACGTCAGGCGGGATCGGCGGCGCTGGCAGCGATTCTGGCCTGCTGTCTGTTATTCAGTTTTGCTGCGTGGCTGTATGGCATGGCGCAGAAACGCCGTATGATGGGTCGGCGTCACTGGGCGCTGCACCTCGCGACCGTCTTTTTCCTGGCGTTAGTGGTTCCGCCACTACTTAACCTGAACAGCTTCGCCGCAGCACCACAAACTGAAGAAGCCTCGCAGGCCGCCGCAGCCGTAGCCTGGTCACCGCAGAATGTCGACGCCATTAAAGGCCAGGGCAAACCGATTCTGGTTAACTTTACCGCGTCGTGGTGTATTACCTGTCAGGTCAACGATCGTACCTCGCTGTCGACGCAGGCGGTTAAAGCAGCGATGGCACGCACCAGTACTATTTACATGGTGGCGGACTCAACCAAATATAATCCTGATGTTGAACAGGCGCTGAGTGACTTTGGTCGGGGTGGTCTGCCGCTGTATGTGGTCTATCCCGCCAACGGCGGTAAGCCGGTGGTATTGCCGCAGGTGCTGACGCCGGGTATCGTCATTTCAGCTCTTGAGCAGGCAACGGAGAACGGAAAGAAAACGTGAATCCCATGATGAATCGACACCGTGGCAGCCCGCCAGACGGTTAATCTGCTGATGATAAATGCCAGAAACTGACAACCGCGCGCGGCTGTGGCCACAGCTGATGGCCCGCGCGCAGCAAGGCGACAGAGACGCCTATAACCAGTTGTTAAAAGCGATGGTTCCGGCCATCCGCGCTTTAGTGTGCAAAAAAATCAGTGACGCTACGCTGGTCGAAGATGTGATTCAGGAGACCCTGCTGGCGATTCATCGGGTACGACATACCTACGATCCTCGTCGGCCGATTTTGCCCTGGGTGGCGGCGATCTCTTCCGCCAGGGCGATAGATGCGCTGCGTCAGCGCGGTCGCCGTCAGGAAGTACAGGATGAGGATGCGCTGATTCAGCAGCCGGCCGACAGTGCTGATAGCGCCACGGCGTCAGATGAACTCACCGGTTATCTGGGTACGCTGCCGCTGCGACAGCGTGAAATTGTCGAATCGGTCCATCTGCGAGAGCAAAGTCTGGCGCAGGCGGCCGCCGAAACCAATCAATCGGTATCAGCGGTCAAATCCCTGCTGCATCGTGCAATGCTTAACCTACGAAAATATGGAAGCAATCATGAGAAATCATGACCCGTTTATTGATCGACTGAGCCAGTCCGCTCAGCCGGTACGGCGTGTCTGGCCGACGCCCTGGCGCGTCACCGGCTGGATAGCCGCGGCGTTGCCCTGCGGCGCGCTGAGCAGTTGGGCGTTTCATACCCGGCTGACCGACTGGTCACAGCCTGACGCGGCGATTGCGCTAGTCGCCCTGCTGCTCTCGCTGATCATTGCTGGCAGCAGCCTCGCTGCGGCATTTACCCTGAGTATTGCCGGAAGAAAAGTGTCCGGCATGGGCTGGCTGTTGCTGCTGGCTGGCATATGGCTGACGCTCAATCTGCTCAACATGTCCTCATCACGACCGCCTGCAGGCGCGGGTCGTTTTGGTGAAGGCATACACTGCTATCTGTTTATGCTGTCCGCCAGTCTGCCGATGATGCTGCTGTCGGTGATTGCGTTGCAGCGCACCCGCTCCCTGCATCCGGGGAAAAGTCTGGCGCTGGCCGGCTGCGGCAGCGCCTTCAGCGCTTCGATGCTGCTGTCGCTGTGTCATGATACCCATCTGCATATGATCGATTTCTTAATGCATCTGGCGGCTGGTATCACGATTGTCGCTATCACGGTACTAGTGGGACGGCGCTGGGTACGGTTAGCTCAGGCCTGATGCCCCCACGCCGCCGCCGGTGAGCCACGCGGCGGCGGCACAGTTCTGCTCCGCCGCCGATGAAAACGTCGCACTATTCCGCAACCAGCTCAATCAGATTGCCATCAGGATCGCGGATAATTGCCTCATCGAAACTATCGCCAGTCCGGCGCGGCGGCGCGATTAATATGCCACTCTCAGCCGCGCGAACTGCCATCTCATCCACCTGATGCTCATCGCCTGGCGCAATGGCGATATGCGCCCAGCCCGTCATTTCCCGGCCGGTCTGCCCTGCGTCCAGTTCGGGCAGCGTCATCAGTTCGATTGTCGCCCCTTCGCGCAGCCGCATAAAATAAGAGGCGAAGCCGGGACGGTTTTTACTGAGATAACGCTGATTACTTTCGGCACCAAACATCACCTGCCAGAAAGCGCGCTGCGCCTCTGGATCGCGGGTCCACAGCGCGACGTGGGAAATCTTCATGCGTTACTCCCCTTCGCTGTTTTTTGTCCCAGGTCCAGCGTCATTGAGATCGCACCAACAACCAGCATCAGCAGAATAATCAGCGAGAAGGCGAACGACAGATGGGTAAAATGCGCCACATAGCCAATCACGGCGGGACCACTCAGGACGCCCATATAGCCAAGCGTGGTGATCGCCGGTACCGCGATGGACTGTGGCATCACCGTCTGCTGCCCTGCGGCGGAAAACATCACCGGGACAATATTGGCACAGCCCGCGCCCACCAGGGCATAACCCAGTAACGCCAGTGGCCAGGAGCTGATAAAGGTTACGATTGCCAGGCCTGCGGCAGCAATTAACGCACCGCCCAGCACCACCGGAAAGCGTCCCAGCGACAAAATAATGCGGTCGCCGGTCAGGCGCGCCGCCGTCATTGCCACCGCGAAAAAGGTATAGCCCAGCCCGCCCAGCGCTTCCGGAATAGCCCGGACATCGGTCAGATAGACCGCACTCCAGTCGAGCACCGTGCCCTCGGTCAGGAACACCGCGAAACAAATAATACCAATAATCAGGACGCTACCGCGCGGTATCGCAAAGGCGGGACCTTCAGAAGGGTTAGCATAGCTCAGCAGTCCGGCCGCGCTGTAGAGCGTCATTAGCACCACCGCTGCAACCACCAGTAAGCAGCTGACCAGCACGCTTAACCCCATCGCCAGCAATAACGTCATGAGTCCCGCGCCTGCAATCCCGCCAACGCTGTACATCCCATGGAAACCGGACATTAACGGCACCGGAGACTGCTTCTCCACCAGAATCGCCTGAATGTTCATAGCGCAATCGGTGACGCCGATACCGACGCCAAACACCAGCAGCGCCAGCGCCAGCCACAGCGGATCGTTCAGCACCGACAGCCAGGGCATACTGATAATAATCAAACCAATCGCCACCAGAATCACCCGGCGGCAGCCGAACCGGCTGGTCAGCAAGCCGGTGACCGGCATGGCGATCAGCGCGCCCATCCCCAGACACAGCAGTAGCGTTCCCAGCACCGCTTCATTGACACCGGTATTGGCACGCGCAAACGGGACAATCACTGCCCAGGTTGCGGTAACAAAACCGGCAAGAAAAAAAACAACCCGCGTTGCCAGCGTCGGAGATACTGCAGTTTCGCGAAGCGCCATACCGATCCTTTAAGAATAAATGCCAGAGTCCAGCCGTCGGCCGTTAAGGCAGACTGTCGCTGCTGAGTCTATTGACAGCCGTCAGTTACGGCGTAATGATGCTCACTATAGCTCGATTGTGATAATTCAGAGGTGTTAATGCTCGATTATGCAGCTTTCCCGCAGCAGCGACAAGCGCTGATTCGTGAGATTTTGCAGCAAAACGGACTCGTGGTCTGCGCGGATCTGGCTCGCCAGATGGCGGTCTCGGAACACACTATCCGCCGGGATTTACATGAGCTCAGTAAAGAGGGCTTTTGTAAAAAGGTTTATGGTGGCGCAGTATTGCCGCTGCCGGATGCAGGCAGTTTTAACGATCGAAAACAGCAGGATCATGCAGGAAAAGCCTTGATCGCGCAGCACTGCGCCAGCCTGATCAACAGCAACAGCTGTATTTTTATTGATGCCGGCACCACTAACCTGGCGCTGGCGCAAGCCCTGCCAGCGGATCTCACGTTAACCGTGGTGACCAATGCACCTGATATTGCGGCGGTGCTATTAGCGCATCCGCGCGCAGAGGTGATCATGCTGGGCGGGCAGATGCAAAAAAGCACTGGCGGCTGCGTCGGGCAAACTGCCATTCAACAGCTGCGTGGCATGCTATTCGACCAGGCGTTTATCGGTGGCTGTGCAATGAGCCCGGAAGCCGGACTGACCGGTTTTGACTATGCCGATTGCGAATTTAAAAAAGTGGCGATTGAGCAGAGTAATCAGGTGATTGTCGGCCTGACTGCCGAAAAAATCCCCGCGGTGGCACGGTTTAAAATCGCGGAATGTCAGGCGCTTTCACTGCTGGTGGTGGAGAAAAAACTGGATAAAGCCTTGCTGAGTGCCTTCGGGGCGCATGACCTGACGCTGATTACCGTTTAATCCACAGCGCGCCATTTTACCGCGCTACACTGTGGTGACGGCGTAAACGCGGCTGACGATATGACGCCCGCCGCTACGCACTTATTTAGGAGATCGCGATGCAAAATGAGATGTCGGCACAATGCCATTGTGGTGCAGTGGCGTTCAGCGTGACGCTGAAAGATGGATTCAACACGGTACGGCGCTGTAACTGTTCGTTCTGCCGGATGCGGGGTGCGGTGGTGGTATTTGCCCGCCAGATAGACGTGACGCGCGGCAAAGAGCAGCTCACCGAATACCGCTTTAACAGCAAGCAGGTCGGCCACTACTTCTGTTCAGTCTGCGGAATTTACACCTTCCATCAGAGCCGTTCCCAGCCCGATCAGTATGGCGTCAACGTTGCCTGCCTGGCGGGCGTTTCACCGTTTGATTTTACCGATGTACCGGTCAGTGATGGCATCAATCATCCCAAAGATGGCGGTGCGGGCGGCGTCGCCGGGCATCTGATCTATAAACCGGCCTGAATCACAGAGGGTGCGTTCGCGCACCCTCTGTGGCGGATTAGTCCAGACTGCTCTTGCCGCTGAAGCGCGTAATCGGCTTTTGCTCTTCACCGTCGATTTGCCGCGAGAAAACCTTGAGGGCTGATAAAACCGGACTCAGACCTCGCCACAGTTCATCATCATTCAGCAGCCGGATAATGCCGCGAATGCCCGGCGCGGCTTTGCCGCTATTGGCTTCTTCCCTGGCCGGTTTAATCGCCATCGCCGCATCGCGCAGGGCGAGCAGCAGGTGGTTAAACCGCTCCGGCGGAACGCTACCCAGCGTCATCATCAACAGTGAAAGATTTTGCAGCGCGCTCTGGGTGCCAGGCTGATTGAGACCTGACACCAGAATCTTGCCAATCTCGCTGTTTGATTTCACCAGATCGTTCGCCAGTCGCAAAAATCCGTGCTGATGCAGACTTTCGATTAACTCATCCATCGCTTCTCTGGCGGTCTGCTCAGTACGGGTCGGCGTAACCTGATATTTCATCCTTTCTGCCATCAGAATTTCTCCGGTTTTTCAACGTGTTCGGGCGGTTCGCGATAGCCCTGCTGCTGCCATTTCTGTTCCACCGGCAGGTGATCCAGCGGCGTGCGTTTGCCATAACGAAAATTGTGTAACGGAATGGGATTCGGCTGGATGCGCCGTTCCACTCGCTTCATATTTACCGCCACCTCTTTATAGGCTGGCGTGTTCACGTCCGGATCATGATGTTCGCCGGTCAAGGTATTGACGCCATCCTTTCCGTGGTGGATCGGCATAAACAGTACGTTACCGGCCACCCTATCGGTGATCACTACCGGCACCTCCAGCGAGCCGCGCCGGGAGGAAATGCGAACCCACTCGCCTTCGGTCAGACCGCGCTCGGCGGCCAGCTGTGGCGAGATCTCCACAAACGCATTCGGCGACAGCGACATAAAACGGCCGCCCTGCCCGGTCTGGTTGGTGGACTGGAAATGCTCCAGCATCCGGCCATTGTTGAGCAGCAGGTTATATTCGGCATCTTCCTGCTCGGCCGGCGGCTGCCAGCGTAAGGGATAGAGCCGCGCTTTGCCGTCCGGGAAGTGAAACTGTTCGGTATAAAGAAGCGGTGTACTTTCACCGCTGGCGTTCACCGGCCAGATTTGCGACTGCCAGCCCACCAGTTGCTCGTAGCTGACGCCAGCGAAGATCTCCGCGATGCCGGCGGCTTCAGCCATAATGGCGCCCGGATTCGGGTAATACCACGGATGCCCCAGCCGCGCGGCCAGATCGGTGAAAATTTGCCAGTCCGGCCGGCTGTCGCCAAGCGGAGCCATGGCAGGCGAGAAATGCTGGATGCGCCGCTCGGTATTGACGAAGGTGCCCTCTTTCTCCACGCTCGGGCAGCCCGGTAATACCACGTCGGCGAACTCTGCGGTACGGCTCATAAAGATATCCTGCACCACCATGAACTCCAGATTACTGAAGGCTTCATGCACGTTGGTGGAATCCGCATCGGAAAACGCGGTTTCTTCGCCGGTGATATACATGGCGCGCAGTTTGCCTTCATGGGCGTGCTGCACCATCTTGAAGTTATCCGCGCCCGGCTGATCGGACAGCGCTTCAGGATCGACGCCCCAGGCGCGCGCCCATTTTTCCCGTACCGCGTCATCGCTGACTTTTTCATAGCCCGGATAAACGTTACTCAGGCAACCGAAGTCACTGGCGCCCTGCACGTTATTATGGCCGCGCATCGGATAGCCGCCGGTACCGGGCCGGCCGTAATTGCCGGTCACCAGCAGCAGGTTGGATAATGCGGTGCTGGTGTCCGCGCCGTGGCTGTGCTGGGTAATGCCCATCGCCCACAGAATACAGGCGCTGCCTGCCTGGCCGATCATCTCGGCTGCCGCTGTCAGCTCTTCCTCACTCAGACCGCAGGTTTCGCTGGCAAACGCCAGGGTAAAGGGCGCGAGCGATTCACGGTATTCTTCCACCTGATTGACCCGCTGTGCCAGAAATGACCGATCGGCATAGCCGTGATCAAACATATATTTCGCCATCGCCGACGCCCATACCAGGTCGGTGCCGGGCCGGATGCGCAGATAGCGATCGGCACGCTCGGCCATTTCATGACGACGCGGGTCAACGACCAGCAGTTTCTGACCCTGATGTTTGTGGCTCTGTTTAATGTGCGAGGCGATAACCGGATGGTTCTCGGCCAGATTGCTGCCGACAATAATGATCAGTTCAGTCTGCTGCAGATCGCGAATGGTGCCGGCATCGCCGCCGTAGCCGACGGTGCGAAACAGCCCTTCTGTCGCCGGGTTCTGACAATAGCGCGAGGAGTTATCAACGTTGTTGGTGCCAAAAATCAGTCGTGCAATCTTCTGCGTCAGATAGGCTTCTTCATTGCTGGCTTTACTTGAGCCAATAAATCCAATCGCATCGCCGCCATACTGCTGGGCAACCCGGCGTAAACCGACGGCGACGCGCTGCAGCGCTTCGTCCCAGCTGGCGGGCCGGAAGCGGCCATTTTCACGAATCAGCGGCGTGGTCAGACGCTGCGGGCTATTGACGAAGTCCCAGCCAAACTTACCTTTCACGCAGGTTGAGATGCCGTTTGCCGGTGCATCCGCCACCGGTTGAACTTTCAGAATGTGGCGATCGCGGGTCCAGATCTCAAAACTGCAGCCCACGCCGCAATAGGTGCAGACGGTTTTGGTGCGTTTGATTTCGGCCTGGCGCAGCGCCACATCGATTTTTGACACGCCGGTGATCGGTTCCATGCCGATACTGTTTTCCAGCGTTTTGACGAAGTCGATTAGCGGACGTTTCAGTCCTTCATCCATCGCGGTGAACGGTCCTGCATCCGGCTGCATGGTTTTTTCCAGCAGCGCATTACACGGGCAGACCGTGACACAGTGTCCACAACTGACGCAGCTTGAGCCGGCAATCTCGGTGCCGCCATCCCACAGCACCCGCGGATGCGCCTGGGTGTAGTCTATCGACAGCGTTTCATTGACCTCAACGTTCTGGCAGGCCTCCACGCAGCGGCCACATAAAATGCACTGGTCAGGATCGTAGGTATAAAACGGATTGGAGTGATCTTTAGCGTACGGCTTAGGCTGATGTGGATAGTACTGAATCGGAATATGCATATCCGCTACAGCATTGTGTAAAGTGCAGTCACCGGTATTGTGTTCACAGACCGTGCAGTAGAGTTCGTGGCGGTTAAGCAACCGATCCATCCCCTCTTGCTGTGCCACTTCCAGCGCAGCGCCTTCACTCTGCACCTCTAATCCGTCATGGGTACGTAAGGTACAACCGCGCACCCGCTCGCCATTGGCATCGACCCAGCACACATCACAACTCTGTAACGGTGCCAGGGCCGGGTGATAACAGACATGGGGCAGTTTTTTTCCCTGCGCATCAAGAAAATCAATCAAGGGTTGATCAGCTAACCCGGTTAACCGTTCACCATTAAAAATAATGGTGCAATGTGCTCCGCTCATATAAGCCTCATGAAGAGATTGCGAATAGCTTCCAGCCGAAAAATATCCCTGTATTTATAGGGTTGACTCTTCAGCTTAGTGAGGATTAACAGCTGCGCCACGGATACCGCTACGCTTGTTGCGGTTACTCTCTGAATCGTAAAACGTTTTAAAATGTAATGACTTTTTACCGCGCGGGAAAAGCCGACAGCCGCCACCGACGCAGCTGTTTCTTTTGATTAGAGTTATTGCTTAACACAGTGGAGGAATAGCCTGCCCTCGAGCCTTTCAGTGCAGCGCTGCCGTCACAGCAGCACGGCTCGACTGGCGTTTATCCTGAACCCCCTTCAGGCGGCACAGAACAGAGGGGAACCATATTGCTGTGACGCCAGCGCCAGCCGCAGCCAGGGCGCGGTGTCGGGATTAAGCCGTTCAGACAGGTAACGCTCACAGGCGACCAGATCGTGACCATATCGATTGCGAAACGCGCCGGGCGTCAAAGTGAGGTATTTACGAAAGGTACGGGTGAAATTCTGCTGGCTGCTAAAGCCGTTTTCCACCGCAATATCCAGCAGCCCCTTATTGGTGGCGATTACTGCCACCGCCGCGCGCATCACCCGGCGCAGACGGATATATTCGCCGAGGTTATAGCCGGTGCGGTCGCGGAAGGCGCGCTGAAAATGCCAGTGACCGTAACCGCTTTTGCTGGTGATGGTTTTCACCCGCACCCGTTCATCAAACAGGTTTTGTTCAATCCACGGCAGAATATCGCTGACCACGGCGTCCATCGCCCTGACGCTACTGCTGCCCGTCGCAGGCAATGTTGCCTGTCTGCTTAGCTCCTCACACATAGGCCCTCCGCGCTGAAAGTGACTGAATCGCAACCGGCATGCTGTCCGGCTGAAGCAGTGACGATTATTCCGCTCAGCGTCGCAGATGGATAGTTATACAAACGGATAGGTTAAGGCGGCACCAACGCCTTTAAAGCCACCTGCTGCTGCGGAGCAGAGGCTGGGTAAGAGGGCATTAATTAGTATGTTGTAACTATGAGCAGTAACGTCGGTTGCCGCCAGACGGCAGCGATAAAGAATTCTCTCAGCAGGATAATAATTCCCGGCGATGTAGTACTGGCTTTCGTCACCCGGCGCTAACCATCATCCGCCCTTTTTCACCCGGGATGATGAATACTAAGAATTGCTGGCCCTGTTTTTATCCTGCGATAAAAATGCGGCTGCCACTGAGATGCCAGACATAATAAAAAGTAATTACGTCCGGGCAGAATCTTTTTGTCACAATGCTCTGTTTACTGCCTGGGCCGATCGCCTTATTACGCTTAACAGCATTATGGATTATTTCCGCTGGGTAGTTGCACTATTCAACTGTGGATTTATCTGACAACAAAAAATGACGTAAAGATGACAGAAATAATCCGCTTTGAAGCCCGTTGCACGGCGACTGAAACATTGTTTCATCGCGCCATCGGTCGCCACTTAGCTCATCATTTAACCATTATTTTCAATAATTTATCCGTATCTTATAAAGGATGTAATTTATAGATGATAATGAAAATTGTTATGATAAGATTCTGTAAACACCGGTGGTTTTCTGTGGCTGACAGGCTAAGAGTGAAATAACTGCTGATCACTTTACACCACCCAGGTTTGATACTTCTCTCAACTGCTGGCTGGAATGAGATCTCTATGAATCACATCGTATATATCGTTGATGACGACGCTGCGGTAACGACAGCCCTGAGTAATCTGCTCAGTTCCGACAATTACGAGGTTATTTCTTTTTCTTCCGCTGATGATTTCCTGGCGCACGACTTCGCCCCGCTTCCCTGCTGCCTGATTCTGGATATTAATATGCCGGGCGCGGATGGGTTTGAAGTCGCTCAGGTGTTGATTGATCGCGGTTACACCATCCCCACCATCTTCTTAACCGGCTTTGGCACCATTCCTGTTACGGTGAGGGCGATGAAAACCGGCGCCTATGAGTTCCTGACCAAACCGGTTGATCCTGACCGTATTCTGCAGGCGGTGTCAGAAGCCATGCGCATTGCGGAACAGAATATGGCGACCTCGCAGGAGAAACGTGAGATGACCCTGCGCCATCAGACGCTGACCCCCCGTGAAAGTGAAGTCATGTTGCTGGCGATCAGCGGGCTGCTGAATAAACAGATTGCCGCAGAGATGGGCGTCAGTGAGATTACCGCCAAAGTGCATAAGCGGCGGGTGATGGAGAAGATGAATGCCCGATCGTTATCCGATCTGGTGCGGGCAGCGGAACGGCTGAATATCGCCAACACCCGACGCCGCTGAGGCTGTCGGGTAGCCGGTAGCATCAATAAGGTTGCCCGATCCAGCCTCACCCTCGCTTGCATGATGCAGAACGATCACCCACCCACCCGGCGACTGCGCGCGGCCAGGTTATTCCCTGCGGCAGTCGCCAGCTAGCCATCGGTCAGGCTGGTGCGACTGCCCTCGTCGTCAGACAACTCACTGCGTATCAGATGCAGAAAGGCATCAACATCGATCGGCTTGCGGAAAAATGTGAGCGCGCCCAGCGCAATGGCGTACCACAGAGTGGTCTCTTCCAGATCCGCTGAGATGAAAATCACCGGCGGCAACGCGGGTCGCTGTTTCAGCAGCGTGAACAGCTCAAAACCGCTCATCCCTTTGAGTCCGACGTCAATGATCAACATGCTCACCTCAGAAAGCGCATTGTCATCTGCCAGTAACGCCTCGCCCGACTCGAAGAGTCGTGTGGTGTAGCCGTCAGAATGCAGCAAATTGCTCAGTCCACTGCGGACTGAGCGTTCATCATCAACAATGACAATACGCTGTGACAGCGTCATGCAGTTATCCTCTGAAAGTCCTTACCTGCCTGGCAAAGGACTTAGGGTGCTTTATCGCCGCCCGGCGGCGGTGTACCACTGATTTTGGGTACACATTCGTGGCGGAACCACGCCAGCGTCACTGGCTGTCGACGGATTAAGCGTTTTCCCAGCGGAATCAACTGCTCACCCACCAGCATGCCAAACAGCCCCACCAGCGCAATCACCGGCGGTGCCGGGGAATTCACATCGATCAGGACATAGACTATCCCGGCGAGCAGCCCGACAATCAGCGAAACAGCGTACGATTTCATCATGATCGGCTTACCTGATGTGAAGTGAGAGTGGCTGGATCGGCCGGCTGCAGCAGCGCGGTCGCCGGTCTGGCCGCGGGCAGCCAGGCATGCATCAACGCGCCGCCCAGCAACATGCCCAGCAGGCCGACCAGGGCAATGGCGGGCGGTGCGGGCGACCGGACATTGAGCAGCGCATACAGCAAGCCGATCAGCACGCCTGCGCCGAGTGAAATAATAAGAGGAAACATATCAGGCTCCTGTTCTGCGGCGGTGCTGACCGGCATCAGATGCCGATCAGCAGGCTGCAACTTTGCGTACAGGCGCGTGAACAGGCGCCAGCGTGCGGTGCTCGCTCTTCTGACGTGATGGCGCTTTATGCACCATGGTGTAGGCGTAATCCACGCCAATGCCGTAAGCACCAGAATGCTCTTTGGCGATGTTCATTACCGCGTCATAGGTATCGCGGTTAGCCCAGTCACGCTGCCACTCCAGCATCACCTGCTGCCAGGTAACCGGAACCACACCGGCCTGAATCATGCGTTGCATGGCATAGTCATGTGCCTCTTTGGTGGTGCCGCCTGACGCATCAGCCACCATATAGATCTCATAATCCCCTTCCAGCATCGCGCACAGCGCAAAGCTGTTGTTACACACTTCGGTCCACAGACCGGAAACCACCACTTTTTTCTTACCGTTGGCCGCCAGCGCATCACGCACTTTCTGGTCATCCCAGGAGTTCATCGAGGTGCGCTCTAAAATGTCCTGACCGGGAAATACATCCAGCAGCTCCGGATAGGTGTGACCCGAAAAGCTTTCGGTTTCTACGGTGGTGATGATGGTGGGAATGTTGAAAACTTTGGCCGCTTTCGCCAGCGCAACGGTGTTGTTTTTCAGGACCTGACGATCGATTGACTGCACGCCAAACGCCATCTGCGGCTGCTGGTCGATGAAAATGATCTGGCTATTGTGTGGCGTCAGGACTTCAAGCTTAGCGTTGGACATGTGTTCACCCATAGAGGTTAAGTAACTGGATTTCCGTAAACCGTAACGGAGCAAAATGAACAGCCAGAACGCGTAAATGCAGGCTTTCTCTTCAGGCTGCTGGCTGTCTGGTCGCAGTGTAGGCCGACCGGCGAAGCCAGACTATTATCTCTGCGTATAACTATACGAAGGTATAGGTATCCCTTCGTATAACTAGACGCTCCGACTGACCACTCACCATAATCCGTTCTATTCGTGCCCTGCTCCCTGCAGCGCACTTCCCTGTCCCGCGGCAAGTCGGACAACCCCATTCAGGAGGATCTATGGTTACGCTGGGTAAAGCAGAACTGATATTAACCAATGGCAAATTTCACACCGTTGACCGCAGCAATCCGTTTGCCGAGGCCGTCGCCATCCGCGAAGGCAAATTTGTCGCGGTCGGCTCGCTGGCGGAAGTGATGGAATACCATTGCGACGGCACCAAAGTGATCGATCTGAAAGGTCACACCGCCGTGCCGGGTCTGAACGACTCACACCTGCATCTGATCCGTGGCGGTCTGAACTACAACCTCGAATTACGCTGGGAAGGCGTTCCTTCGGTTGCCGATGCGCTGCGTATGCTGAAGGAACAGGCGTTGCGTACGCCGTCACCACAGTGGGTGCGGGTGGTAGGTGGCTGGACGGAATTCCAGTTTGCGGAACGCCGGATGCCGACGCTCGACGAGATCAACGAAGCTGCGCCGGACACGCCGGTGTTTGTGCTGCACCTCTACGATCGCGCCCTGCTTAACCGCGCCGCGTTAAAAGTAGTGGGCTACACCAAAGAGACCCCTAATCCGCCGGGCGGTGAAATTCAGCGCGACAGCAACGGTAACCCGACCGGCATGCTGATTGCCCGCCCCAATGCGATGATCCTCTACGCCACGCTGGCCAAAGGACCGAAGCTGCCGCTGGAGCAACAGATCAACTCTACGCGCCAGTTTATGCGCGAGCTGAATCGCCTCGGCCTGACCAGCGCCATTGATGCCGGCGGCGGTTTCCAGAATTATCCCGAAGATTATCAAGTCATTGCCGAACTGCATCAGAAGAAGCAGATGACGCTGCGCATCGCATATAACCTGTTTACCCAGCGGCCAGGCCACGAACTGGAAGATTTCGAAAAGTGGACCGATATGCTGACGCCGGGCCAGGGAAGTGACTATTTCCGCCACAACGGCGCGGGCGAAATGCTGGTGTTTTCGGCGGCCGACTTTGAGGATTTCCTTGAGCCGCGTCCTGACTTAGCGCCAGGCATGGAAGATGAGCTGGAGCGCGTGGTGCGTCATCTGGTCGAGCATCGCTGGCCGTTCCGCCTGCACGCCACCTATGACGAATCGATCAGCCGGATGCTCGACGTGTTCGAGAAGGTCAACCGCGATATTCCGTTTAACGGGCTGCACTGGTTCTTCGACCATGCGGAAACGGTCACCCAGCGCAATATTGATCGTATCAAAGAGCTGGGCGGCGGAATTGCGGTCCAGCATCGCATGGCGTTTCAGGGTGAATACTTTGCCGAACGCTACGGCATTGAAGCCACCCGGCATACCCCGCCGGTGGCACGGATGCTGGAAACCGGCGTGCCGGTCGGACTCGGCACCGATGCCACCCGCGTCGCCAGCTATAACCCGTGGACCGCACTTTACTGGCTGGTTTCCGGGCGCACCGTCGGCGGCATGCAGATGTATGACGTCAACGCCCGCCTCGACCGTGAAACCGCACTGATGCTCTGGACCCAGGGCAGCGCGTGGTTCTCCAGCGAACAGGGTAAAAAAGGCCAGATTAAAGCGGGTCAGCTGGCGGATATGGCGGTATTAAGCAAAGACTTCTTCAGCGTGCCTGAAGAGGAGATCAAAGGCATTGAATCGGTGCTGACCGTAGTGGATGGCAACGTGGTTTATGCCGCCGGTTCATTCACCTCCGAAGCGCCGCCGGCCATTCCGGTTCTGCCAGAGTGGTCTCCGGTGGTCAACGTGCCGGGCCATTACCGCAGCGCTCCGCCAGTGGCGCAGAGCCGCGTCGGCATGATGCCTGCTGCTCACCACTGTAGTGGACCGTGCGGCGTACACAGCCACTCACATGATATCGCGCGCGGGTCCAGCGTGCCGGTCGCCGAAGATAACGCCTTCTGGGGCGCGCTCGGCTGCAGCTGCTTCGCGTTTTAATCATGAAGACCTTATTCACTCAGCCGCCCCGGGTTAACGCGGGGCTGTTCTTCCTGCGACTGGCGGGCAGCCTGCTGCTGTTACATGTGCACGGTCTGCCTAAAATTCTGCATTTCAATGAAGAACTGACGCGTATCGAGGACCCGTTTGGACTGGGTCCGATGATGAGTCTGCTACCGGCCATTCTGGCGGAGGTGGTGTGTCCGATATTTATCATCCTCGGCTGGGGTACCCGCCTTGCCTGTCTGCCGATTATTGCGGTGCTGCTGGTGGCGATGCTGGTGGTTCATCCCGGCTGGTCGATTGCTGAAGGCCAGTTTGGCTGGCTGTTGCTGATCATCTTTACCACCCTGGCATTAACCGGGCCAGGCGGCTGGCGGCTGGGTGCCAGCGCTCAACAGGAGGTGCGCCATGGCGCAGGTTAATGACATTCACCAGCTGGATCAGGAGGTCAGCGACGCGCCGAAGGCGAGCGCTGTTTCTCCGATGCAGCCGCTGCGTCAGCCGGTATTTCGGATGCTGTGGATTGCCACGGTGGTCTCCAATATCGGCTCGTGGATGAACGATGTCGGCGTCAACTGGACCATGCTAACGCTGAGCGCCGATCCGCTGGCGGTGGCGCTGGTGCAGGCGGCCAGCAGTCTGCCGATGTTTCTGTTCGCCCTGCCGTCGGGCGTGATGGCGGATATCGTTGACCGTCGCAAATACCTGCTGTTCTCCCAGCTGTGGACCTTTATCGCCGCCGCCGGGCTTACGGTACTGGCCTATACCGGCCACGTTACGCCAACGGTATTGCTGGCCGCCGCCTTCCTGCTCAGCGCCGGTGCCGCGATGAGTTCGCCACCGTTCCAGGCGATCGTCCCGGATCTGGTGAGCAAATCGGAGCTGGGTCCGGCGATTGCGCTGAACTCGCTGGGCATCAATATCAGTCGCGCCATCGGCCCGGCGCTGGGCGGATTGATCCTCTCCTTTACCGGTCCGTGGATGGTGTTTCTGCTGAATGCGCTGTCGGTGCTCGGCGTGGCGTGGGTGCTCTATCGCTGGAAGGCGGAACCCAGCGTCCAGCGCCTGCCGCCGGAGCACTTCTTTCCGGCCGTACGCGCCGGACTGCGCTATGTTCACGCCGCACCGGTGTTACGCAACGTGCTGGTGCGCACGGTCGCCTTCTTCCTGTTCGGCAGCGCCGGCTGGGCTTTGCTGCCGCTGGTGGCGCGGCGGGAACTCGGCCTCGGTCCGGGTGGTTACGGCATTATGCTCGCCTGTATCGGCATCGGCGCGATTACCGGCGCGGTGATGCTGCCGCGCCTGCGCCGCCGCTTCAGTTCCGATCGGCTGATGGTGCTGGCCAGCCTGTTATTCGCCCTGACCATGCTGGCGCTGGCTTTTGTCCGTCATTTCTGGCTGCTGAATGCCTGTGAGTTCTTTACCGGCTTCGCCTGGATTGCGGTGCTGTCAACGCTGAACCTGGGCGCGCAGCGCAGCGCAGCCAAATGGGTCAAGGCGCGTGCGCTGGCGGTCTACCTGACGGTCTTCTTTGGCTCAATGACGCTGGGCAGCACAATCTGGGGACAGCTGGCTTCCCACTTCAGCATTCCGGTTTCACTCTGTATCGCCACGCTCGGTATGGTACTGGCCAGCAGCACGGTATGGCGCTGGCGGCTGGATCAGGACCCCGATCTGAATCTCGATATGATCGGTGATGGCGTTAACGCCCCGGTGCTGGATATTCGTCATGAACGCGGTCCGGTGATGGTGAATTACGAATACCGGATTAATATTGAACAAGCCCATGCCTTTGCCGTCTGCATGCAGGATATGCGTCGCGTCAGGCGTCGGGGCGGTGCCATCAACTGGTCAGTCTATGAAGATATTCTCCAGCCTGGCATTTTCGTCGAAACCTTTGTGGTGGGCTCCTGGGTAGAACATTTACGCCAGAAAGAGCGCTATACCATCAACGATCAAAAAATCCAGCGTCGGGTTAACGCCTTTCATCAGGGTGAAAATCCGCCTGAAGTTCGATACCTGGTGGCACCAGCCTGACCGGCTGTACAGCAACCTTCCATTCATCACGTCACGTAGAGGGCAATACCATGAGCACACTCAAAACCACCGACGGCACCCAAATTTATTTCAAAGACTGGGGCACCGGTAAGCCTGTACTGTTCAGCCACGGCTGGCCGCTGGATGCGGATATGTGGGACAGCCAGATGAATTTTCTGGCAGAGCGCGGTTACCGGGTTATCGCTTTTGACCGTCGTGGCTTTGGCCGTTCCGAACAACCCTGGACCGGCAACGATTATGATACTTTTGCTTCTGATATTAACGATCTGATTACTCATCTCGATCTGCAGGATGTCACGCTGGTGGGTTTCTCAATGGGCGGCGGTGATGTGACGCGCTATATCGGCCGTTATGGCACTGCTCGCGTGGCGGCGCTGGTGCTGCTGGGCGCGGTAACCCCGGTGTTCGGCAAAATCGCTGATTACCCGCAGGGCGTCGATCTGTCGGTGTTTGCCGGTATCCGCGATGGCCTGCTGAAAGATCGTGCGCAGTTCATCAGTGATTTCGCCACGCCGTTCTACGGTCTTAATGCCGGTCAGACCGTTTCGGAAGGCGTGCTGACCCAGACGCTGAACATTGCGCTGCTGGCCTCACTGAAGAGCACCGTTGATTGTGTTACCGCCTTTTCCGAGACCGATTTCCGTGCCGATATCGCCAAAGTAGATGTGCCGACGCTGGTGATCCACGGCAGCAACGACCAGGTGGTGCCGTTTGAATCCACCGGTAAAGTGGCCGCAGAGATGATTGAAGGATCAGAACTGAAGGTCTATGACAATGCGCCACACGGTTTCGCGGTGACGCATCAGGATCAACTGAATCAGGATCTGCTGGCGTTTTTGAGCGCGCGTTAACAGCAAAAAACTGCGCGGTGCAGGCCGCGCAGTTTTTTTATTAACGGTATTGATTAACGGGTCGGATGATTGACTTCATTTGGCCGCAGGTCGAACACCAACACTTCTGCCTCTTTACCGCCACTGAAGGTCAGTGATTTCTCGTCACGCACCCGCGCACCGTCTCCGGCATTAAATTGCAGTCCATTAACGGTGATACTGCCGCGCGCCACATGAATATAAGCGTAGCGATCGTCCGGCAGCGTCAGGGTGTGCTGCTCATCTCCGTCGAACAAGCCTGCATAGATGCGGATATCCTGCCGCACCCGCAGCGCGCCGTTTTCCCCTTCCGGCGAAATGATCAGTCGCAAAGTACCGCGTTTATCCGCTTCACTGATCGAAACCTGCTGATATCCCGGCGGGCTGTTTTTCTCTGCCGGCACCACCCAGATTTGCAGGAAGTGCACGCCATCGGTACTGGAGTGGTTAAACTCACTGTGCGTCACGCCACTGCCGGCGCTCATCAGCTGCACGTCGCCGGGCACGATAACTGAACCGGTACCCATCGAATCTTTGTGCGCCAGTGCGCCTTCCAGTACGTAAGAGATAATCTCCATGTTGCTGTGGGGATGCGCACCGAAGCCCCGTCCTTTCGCCACCCGGTCATCATTAATCACCAGCAGATCAGAAAAGCCAACCTGTTTCGGGTCCCAGTAGTTGGCAAAGGAGAAGGTGTGACGTGAATTCAGCCAGCCGTGATCACCGACGCCGCGTTGTTCTGACAATCTTTGCTCAATCATATTCTGCCCCTTAACGTGCTGTTTAATGGTGTGAAGCGCGAGTGCCCTTCGTTAGAAACAGCATATAAGTAAACCTGATCGTCGAACAATGGCGTCAAAAGCCAATCACTGTCACGGATTAGTGGACAATAACACTAAGCGGTATTTCGCATGAAAGTGGGAGGCTGATAAGTGAGGTGTTAGCTGCTGGCGCGCAGGATTAATTCGCCGGTCATGATGATGCGCTGCGGCGACGCGTCGGGCCGGGCAATTTTCTGCAGCACCAGTTCGCACGCCTGACGGCCTATCTCACGTGACGGCTGGGCCAGAGTGGTCAGCGGCGGCGAAACCATGCCGGCCAGCTCGGTGCCGTCAAAACCAACCACGGCGATATCGTCCGGGATGCGCAGGCCAGCCTGCTGAATAGCCGCCATTGCACCGGCGGCAAGCGTATCAGAGACGGCAAACACCGCGTCTGGCCGGGTTTCAGCCTGCAGTAACAGATTCATCGCCGCCTGACCGGCGCTGAAACTCAGCTCACTGGCGTAGGCGATCGCCTGCCAGCTCAGCCGTTGTTGACCGAGCTGTTGCAGATAACCCTGCTGACGCAGCCGGGCATAGTTGTAACTCAGATCGTGATTGATCAGGCCGATGCGCTGCCGTCCCTGTTCAGCCAGATACCCGACCACCTGCCGGGCGGCAACGCGATCGTCAATACCGACACAGGAGGTCGCGCCACTGTCGTCATATTCCGCACACTGCACCCACGGCGCAGTGCCAATCAACTGACTCAGCTCGGCCAGTTTACTGAACGCATCCATGGTGATGATGCCATCTACCATTTTGCCGGAGAGCAACTGCAGGCTGGAACGCGATCGCTCGATATCTGAACCTGAATTGCACAGCAGAATGCGATAACCGTTTTTCTCAGCCTGCTCCTCAATCCCTTTCACCACTTCAGCGCAAAACGGGTTAGAAATATCCGAGACCATCACCAGAATCATGGAGCTGCGGGCGGTACGCAACTGACGCGCCAGCAGGTTAGGCTGATAATTACTCTCTTTGATCGCCTGCAGCACCTTCTGGCGATTGCGATCTTTGACACTGTCGCTGTTATTTAACACCCGTGAAACCGTGGCAACCGAGACCCCGGCCAGCCGGGCGATTTTCTGAATCGACATTATGGCAACCCTTGCTCAAATCGGTGACAGGCAGGCTAACACATTTTTCTGCACCGCTGCGTCGCCCGCCCGACCTTCAGGGACTCAGTCCAGCCCCAGCTGCCTGCGTACCGGCGCCGCGGCGGCGGCAAAATCGTCAAAAGCGCGATCGGCGACCGGAATAATATGGCGATGGATAAACTCTGCGCCTTCACGCGCGCCGATCTCGCCCTGTTTCAGGCAGCATTCCCATTCCAGTACCGCCCAGCCTGGGTAATCGTACTGCGCCAGTTTGCTGAAGATGGTTTTAAAGTCGATCTGCCCGTCGCCTGGCGAGCGGAAACGTCCGGCCCGCGCCAGCCACGGCTGATAGCCGCCGTAAACGCCACTGCGGCCATTGCGCAGAAACTCGGCATCCTTTACGTGAAACGCTTTAATCCGCGAATGATAGATATCGATAAACTGCAGATAATCGATGTGTTGCAGATGGAGATGGCTGGGATCAAACAGGATATTGCAGCGCGGGTGATGATTGACCTGCGCCAGAAATCGCTCAAACGTCACGCCATCATGCAGATCTTCGCCCGGATGAATTTCATAACAGAGATCGACGCCGTGCCGGTCAAAGGTGTCCAGCACCGGTAACCAGCGGCGCGCCAGTTCGGCGAAGGCTTCATCGAACAGCGCCGGGCTTTGCGGTGGCCACGGATAGAACCACGGCCAGGCCAGCGATCCGGAAAAAGTCGCATGCGCCTGCAGGCCAAGTTTTTCCGAGGCCGCCGCCGCGCGCTTTAGTGTGGCTATCGCCCACTCGGTTCGCCTGGCCGGATCGCCGCGCAGCGCAGCCGGAGCAAAATTGTCGAAGGCAGCATCAAACACCGGGTTCACCGCAATCAGCTGCCCTTCCAGGTGGGTTGAGAGTTCACTGACTTCCAGCCCATAGCCTGCCAGCAGACCGCGGATATCATCACAGTAGGTCTGGCTGGTGGCCGCCTGCTCAACATCAAAAATCGCGGGCTGATGACAGGGGATTTGCAACGCTTTATATCCCAGTCCCGCCGCCCATTCAGCCAGTCCGGCCAGTGAATTAAACGGGGGTCGATCGCCAATAAATTGCGACAAAAATATGCCCGGCCCTTTTACTGTTTTCATCTCCGCCTCCTTAAATAAAACACTCAATCCCGATACCTGAACGAGAACAGAAAAATAATCGCAATCAGCGCCGCCGCTACCGCCGGGATCCACCAGAAAATCGCCCAGCTCTCCGCGCTGGCATTGCCCGCCACCAGCTGGTTATAGAGCGCGCCGGAGATCTGCGATCCCAGCAACATGCCAATGCCATAAGTAAACATCACCACCATGCTCTGTGCCTGACCTTTGACCTTTTCACCGGCAATGCGATCGGTATAAATAAAGCCCACCACAAAGAAAAAGTCATAGCAGACGCCGTGCAACAGGATGCCGAGATAGATCAGGCTGCGCGTCTCGTCACTCATCCCCAGCGCAAACAGCGCATAGCGAACAAACCAAGCCGCCATGCCAATCAGCAGCATGTATTTGACGCCAAGCCGACGGAACAGCAGCGGGATGATCAGCATAAAGACGATTTCCGACATCTGCCCCAGCGACATCAGCGTACTGACGTTCTGAATCCCGGCATCCGCCAGCCAGGATGCGGTGAAGGCGTAATAGGTGCCGAGCGGAATCGAAATCAGCGTGGCGCACAGCGCGAACACCAGAAAATGACGCAGCTTAAGCAACGCAAAGGCATCGGCACAGAACAGGTCCCGCACTTTGAGCGGCAACCCTTTGGCCGGGGCCGGCGTATGCGGCAGCGTCAGGCTGTAGATAGCCAGCACCAGCGAACTCAGTGCCGCCAGCTGGAAAACCGCAGTACTGGCGGAAATGCCGGTTACGCCAATAAATATCCCCGCCACGATCCAGCCGATAGTGCCAAACACCCGGACAACCGGAAAACTTTTCTCACTGCTGGCCAGGCTGTGAAAGGCAATGTTATTCGACAGCGCCAGCGTCGGCATAAAGCAGAGGGTATAGCCGAATAACAGCGCAATCAGCAGCGCGCCGTTTTCAGCGATCAGCGCCTGCGGCACAAACCACATAATCACCGCGCCCGCCAGATTCATTACCGCCATCACCTTTTGCGACGGAAAGAAGCGATCCACCAGCATACCAAGCACGAAAGGCGATAAAATCGAGGCGATCGGCCCGGCCGAAAACGCATCGCCAATCAGCAGCGACATATTATGCTGGGTCATGACCAGACCCAGGGTGACTGACCAGCTGCCCCAGATGAAAAACTGCATAAACATCATCAGGGAAAGACGTGGAACCAGCAGCCGCTGCTGCATGCGCTGACGCGCACTCTCCTGCACTGTCGCTATCATCAGAACCTCGCCATTTATCATCGATTACCGATTGGTAAGCTGTAAAGTAATCGATTACAAATGATCAAACTTTCGCCGCGATCACAGTTCATCCGGCCGGGAGCAGCGCCGATCGGAAAACGCGATCGCGGCGAGGTTTTAGCTGAAGTAATCGGCAAGGTGTTAAGAGCTGGCGTTAACAATCCGGCTGCGGCGAAAGCGGTAACGCTCATACAGCACTGAATAGAGCCCGCCAGACACCACCAGAATTGCGCCGATGACGGTAGTGGATTCAGGCAGATTCCCCAGCAACAGGTAACCCACCGCCACCGACCACAGCAAAGTGGTGTAATCAAACGGTGCCAGCAACGAGGCTTCAGCGTAGCGCAGGCTTAAGGTCATCAGAATCTGCGTGATGCCGCCCAGCAATCCACAACCCACCAGCAGCAGCAGTTGCGATCCGTGCGGTATTTTCCAGCCGCCGATCAGGGTGATCAGTGAGGTTAAGGCGGTGGTCACCGCGAACCAGAAGGCAATTGCGCCCGGCTTCTCTTTCCCGTTGAGAAACCGTATCTGCACCAGCGCGCAGGCGGTACAAAACGCCGCCATCAGCGCCAGTAAAATCCCGGCAGAAGCGGATAGCGAGAAGCTGGCATTGAGTGACAGATGGCCGGAGAACATCACCATGATGCCGCTGAATCCGGCCACCACCGCCACCCAGCGATGATGTCGCACCTTTTCACGCAGCAGCAGCGCCGCCAGCAACACGGTAAACAGCGGAGCCGCATAGTTAATCGCGGTGACATCGGTCAGGGAAATATACAGCAGCGACAGGTAGCTGAAATAGAGGCCGCCGGTGCCCGCCAGCCCGCGCAAAAAATGCCCGCGAACATTCCGGGTGCGGATGCCGTCCAGTACGCTGCCCTGTACCCGCAACCAGATCATCAGCGGCACCAGCGCCAGCACCGACCGGAAAAAGATCACTTCACCGACCGGAATAGCGCCGTCCAGCCCTTTTACGCAGGCCAGCATCAGCGTCGAGCTTAACGCAGCCAGGATTTTCATCACTATGCCAGCAGAGGCATTCATAACGGCAGGCACCTATCGGGACGAGTAAAATAAGCAGCATTATCAGTGCGCTTACGCGACGTGAACTTTAATACTGACATAATGGCGCACCGGGATGTGCCGGGATTGGCTGACAGACGGCATTTAATGTTTTTTTACCGCTGCCGGACAGCAGGAATGATTCAGGGGAAGATCGGGATGGAAGATGGATGCCGCAAGGGAGAGCGGGTTCAAATGTTACGACCGTGTTGCCAGTCTTTTATGATCATCAGGTAACGCCGCGCTTCGTCAGCTTTAACTGTCGCCATCGGATTTTTTTTCAGTTCGCTGGCGCTGGTGTCGCTCAGAATATTATGTGGCATAAACCCTTCAGGAGGGTTTAACCGGTTTTTAGGCAAACAGCCTGATGAGCTGTTAACCAGTCACAGAGCGCGGATTCAGGCACTTTCGACAAGCTGAAATGCAAAATAAGGTGCGCGTTTCAGCCATAGGATAGTGACAGCGCCGCTAAGGTCCGTTCTGTCATCATAATCTCCCGGTTCCCCGCTCCCAAAGTCCGAAATCCGCAGGATCTCTACCCGCTTAATGTCGCTACGCTCTGCTGTTACACTGTGTCATCTGCCTGACAGCCGGGCGCCCTCTCTTAAGGAACGGGAGTAATTGATGTCCTCGTTACGTTTATTGTTATCTGAGTCGAACGATCCCTGGTTTAACCTGGCGGTGGAAGAGTGCATTTTCCGTCAGATGCCAGCGACCCAGCGGGTACTGTTTTTATGGCGCAATGCGGAAACGGTGGTCATCGGCCGGGCACAAAACCCGTGGAAGGAGTGTAATACCCGGCGGATGGCAGAAGATGGCATCAGGCTGGCGCGTCGCAGCAGCGGCGGCGGCGCGGTGTTTCACGATCTCGGCAACTGCTGCTTCACCTTTATGGCCGGTAAACCGGGCTATGATAAGAGCGTTTCAACCGCAATTATCCTGTGTGCGCTGGCGAAGCTGGGCTTGCCGGCCGAAGCGTCAGGACGTAACGATCTGGTGGTCAGCACCGCCGACGGACTGCGCAAGATATCCGGATCGGCTTATCGGGAAACGCCCGATCGCGGCTTTCACCACGGCACTATTCTGATCAACGCCGATCTGTCACGGCTGGCAGATTATCTTAATCCCGACGTTAAAAAATTGCAGGCCAAAGGCATCACCTCGGTGCGCGCCCGAGTGGCGAATCTGGCAGAGTTAAGCCCCGGCATCAGCTATGAAGCAATTTGTGCGGCGGTGACCGAAGCTTATTTCGAACATTTTAATGCCGACTGCGAGCCTGAGTACATCTCACCGGCGGCGCTGCCCGATCTGCCGGGCTTTGAACAGCAGTTTGCCCGCCAGAGCAGCTGGGAATGGAATTTTGGTCAGGCACCGGACTTCTCCCATCTGCTGGATCAGCGGTTTAGCTGGGGCGGCGTTGAAATTCATTTCGACGTGGAACGCGGTGTTATCTCGCGCTGTCAGATTTTTAGCGACAGCCTTAATCCGACGCCGCTGGAAACGCTGGCGCAGCGGTTACAGGGCATCGCTTACCGGCCCGAGGCGCTGGAGGCGGTGTTGATTCAGCTCAGCGCTGATTTCCCGCAACAGCAGCAGGAACTGAATGAATTGCAGCAGTGGCTGGTAGCCAGCCTGCGTTAAAGGCGAAAAAGGCCGTTCGTGAGAACGGCCTGACCGGCTTAAAGATTGACGAATTTGTGCAGCACGCGCACCAGCTGGGTGACAAAGCCATATTCGTTGTCATACCACGAGACGGTTTTAACCAGTTGCAGATCGCCCGCTTCACTGATTTCGGTCTGGCTGGCATCGAAAATTGACCCGTAAGGCAGGCCAATCACGTCGGAGGAGACAATCGGATCCTCGGTATAGTTAAACGACTCGTTGTTTTCGCACGCCTGCTTCAGGGCGGCGTTAATCTCATCGACTGTTACCTTCTTCTCCAGAATCGTCACCAGCTCGGTGACCGATCCGGTTTTGGTCGGCACGCGCTGCGCATGCCCTTTCAGCTTGCCTGCCAGTTCAGGGATCACCAGACCAATCGCCTTCGCCGCACCGGTGGTATGCGGAATGATGTTCTCTGCTGCCGCGCGCGAGGCCCGGAAATCTTTGCCGCGCGGCCCGTCCACCAGCGCCTGGGTGCCGGTGTAAGCATGGATGGTGGTCATGGTGCCGACTTTGATACCGAAACTGTCATGCAGCGCTTTCGCCATCGGCGCCAGGCAGTTAGTGGTGCAGGAGGCAACTGAAACAATGGTGTCTTCAGCGCTAAGCGTATCGTGGTTGACGTTAAACACCACGGTCTTCATCTCCCCCGCTGGCGCAGAGATCAGCACCCGTTTCGCCCCCGCATCGATATGTGCCTGCGCTTTTTCTGCCGAGGTATAGAAGCCGGTACATTCAATCACCACGTCTACGCCCAGCTCGCTCCACGGGATGTTGCGCGCCTCTTTCTCGGCGAACACGGTAATGTTTTTGCCGTCCACCTGCAGCGCTTTGTCACCCGCCTCAACGCTGAACGGAAAAGCGCCGTAGTTGGTGTCATATTTCAGCAGGTAGGCCAGCATTTCCGGCGAGGTTAAATCGTTAATAGCCACGACTTCAACCGCTTCCTGCTGCTCAAGAATGCGTCTGAGGACCAGACGGCCGATACGTCCAAAACCATTAATGCCGATCTTCTTCATTTGGATCTCCAGCATGTCAGTATGTCAGGGGTTTTTGTTACGCGTTCAGCATCAGCGTAGTAAGCCGCGCGCCGATGTTATGGGCTAAAAATAGCATCAGGCCAGGCTGAAGAAGGGGCAATCTATGCGCCGGAGAGGCAAATGGATAACAGCAGAGAGAAAGATGCAGAACAGAATAAGTCAGTGGAGATAAACACAGCCATTATTTTAATTTCAGGGCGGACTAAAAAAACAAAAAACCCGCACAAGGCGGGTTCTGTTAATTATCAATTTCAGGCTTATCTGCTCAGGTTATTACCGTCATCGCGATTGTAAGCGTAATTGACAATTAAAATTTACAGCGGGCTGACGTTAGCTGCTGATGGGCCTTTAGCGCCGTTTTCAATAGTGAATTCGACCTGCTGACCTTCATCCAGAGTTTTATAATCGTTACCCTGAATTGCAGAGAAATGTACGAATACATCTTTGCTGCCATCCTGAGGAGAGATAAAACCGAAACCTTTACCAGCGTCAAACCATTTTACTAAACCAGTCATTTTATTAGACATCAATACTTCCTTAATTTATGAGCCACTAAGTGGCGAAGATGGCCTGTCTTTCAGAGGGATACTTACTAGGCACTTAGGAGGAGACTCACGAAGAAGGGGTATCTTTTGATATCGCTTGCACTGAGGACTGCTTTACTAAAACTGCTTTCATAAGGTCTGTGTTCCAAACCGATGACGCTATTAAGCCACGCCTCACCGCTTTTATCAAACACTATTTTAATTTAATTTTAACATCCAGACGTCCGGAGCGCTTTTAATCGCAGCGCCAGGTTTTTCATTCGGGGAAAATTCGCGCTTCGCCTGGTGACAAAATAAGATGGTATATCGGGAAAATAAATAACCCGGCGCGGGATGATGCCGGGAATATTAAAGCTAAAAAGGGTCAGATTAAGCGCAACGATAAACGCCCTTCCTCATCGTTGCGCTGCCGATTCGGCGTTTAGGCCGGTTCAGGCTGCTGGCGTGCGGCATGACGCGCGGTGACGCTGAACACCAGCAGACCGGCAATTCCCAGCGCTACGCCAACCCAAGCGGTTGAGATCCAGCCATAGCCCAGCGACACGGTCAGCCCGCCCAGCCAGGCCCCCATCGCGTTGGCAATGTTCAGCGCTGAATGGTTCATTGCGGCCGCCAGCGTTTGCGAATCATTGGCGACGTCCATCAGGCGAATCTGCAGCGACGGCAGCAGTACCGAACAGGTGCCGATCAGGAAAGTTGCCAGTAATCCGGTTGCCACGTGTTGCACCAGCAGTGGGAAGGCGGCCATCACCAACACGTTCCACAACAGCGTCCAGCCAATAATATTCAGTACCGCACCGTCAGCAAGCCGACCGCCCACCAGGTTACCAATAATCATCCCCAGTCCGAACGCCACCATCGCCCACGGAATCAGCGCAGCTGACATTCCGGCCAGGTTAATCAGGGTTGGCGCGATATAACTGAAGATGGCAAACATACCGCCAAACCCTACCGCACCCACCAGCAGCGTCAGCAGTACCTGAGCATTTTTCAGCGCACCCAGTTCGCGCAGCGGGTGCGCATCCGCATCGCCTGGCATGTAAGGCACGTAGCGACCAATCAGCAGACAGGTCAGCACCCCGATTGCACCAACAAAGGTAAACACCACGTGCCAGCTGAACAGCTGCCCGATCCACGATCCCAGCGGTACGCCAATCAGCGTCGCGACCGTCAGCCCCAGCATCAATGACGCCAGCGCTCGTCCGCGGCGTTCGATCGGCACCAGCGAGGCGGCCACCAGTGACGCCACGCCAAAGTAGGCGCCGTGCGGCAGACCGGTCAGAAAGCGCGCCACCAGCAGCCCGTGATAGCTGTCAGCCATGGCGCTGGCGACATTCCCCAGGCTGAACAGTGCCATCAGGATCAGCAGCAGAGACTTGCGCGCCATCCGTGCGGCGAGCACGGCAATCACCGGCGCGCCCACCACCACACCCAGCGCATAGCTGGCGATGGCATTACCGGCCTGCGGCTCGGTGATGGCTAATGAGCGTGAGACGTCGGGCAGCAAGCCCATCATGATGAACTCGCCGGTGCCGATGCCAAAACCTCCCAGCGCCAGTGCCAGCAACGCCCAGCGGGCAAAGCCGGCTGCGTCGGTTTGACGATTATTTTTTAACAACATATTTTCCCAATGGATTGAACAGATAACAGAACCGCAGAGCCGGATAACGGGCACCCCGTCGCCCGGTCAGCGCCGGCAGACTATAGAAAGGAAGCCCCGCCTTAGCAACCCGATAATGTGACACAGCGCACACTTTACCCGGCGATACAGCGCTTATCCGGCGACTGCGATAGCGCAACAGCCGGTAAAAATCTGGCTGAGAGATGAGATCTGGTTCACACTTTTGTCAGCGGCAATGTTGCCATTGGGATTCAGATTAGGGAAACGCCGTGACGTGAACAGGTCTCAACAACTCAGACATGACATGCGATTAGCACTCTGCTGTGTGCCCGCTATCCTGTTAATTTTTGGCATTGGCCTCGCGACCCAGCATCTCAGTGAAGCCAGCGTGATGGCCAGCGGTGCGTTGCCGCTGGCATTTGGTGCCAGTAAAACCTGGGAGGGATCGTCAGCAAAATTGCTGCTGGCGACGCTGCTCAGCCTCGGGCTGTGTGCATTTTTCGGTGCGCTGACCAGCAGCCTGCTGCTGTTTATCAGCGGTTCAATGCTGTTCGCCGCCGGCTATGCGGTAATAAGCGGCATTAACGGCACCGCTGGCTGGGTGGTACAACAGTCGGCCATCGGCTGGATGATATCCGGCTATTTCCCAGGCGACATCAGTCACGCCGCCAGCCGGGCCGGGCTGGTGTTGCTCGGCGGTGCGGTGCAGCTGATGCTGATTTGCCTGCTGGTGCGTGGCGGAGACTTCCGGCTGCAATCGCTGACCCGCTTTACCTGGCGCAGCGCTGTCCGGCGGCTGAAACACGCCTCGCGGCCAAAAATACATCTGCGCTGGTCGGTGGTGTTTGCCGTGATCGCTATGGGCACGGCGCTGCTGACGGTTCACCGTTTCTCGCTGCAGAACGGCTACTGGACCGGCATGACCCTGCTGCTGTGCCTGCGCAGTCATTTTCGTGAATCACTGCTACGCGTGCCCGCCCGCACCCTTGGCACTCTATCGGGTTGCCTGGCGGCAGGCATGCTCAGCCACTATCTGCATCAGCCTGCGCTGCTGGCGGCGGCATTTATCCTGTCCGCCTATATCGCCTTTACGCTTTCTTACCGGCTGGCAAACGGCTCGTACTTTGTATTCACCTTCTTCGTCACGCTGATGGTGGTACTGATGATTTCGCTCACCGGTCTGGTGCAGGGCAATGTGGCGGAGGATCGTCTGCTGGCAACCGCCATCGGCAGCGGCTTCGCGCTGGCCGCGATTTTGCTGACCCGACTGGCGGCAGCCGTGCAGGCGAAGCTGAGCGGAAACGCGGATTTCGAGACGCTCTACTGACAGTCCTACGCGGCGGATTACGGCTCCTGAAACGGTTGCCGGGAAGGATCGAGCACAGGCCTGGTCACGCCCGGCACAAACTGCCTATCCTGAGCGCCGACAAAGCGGGTCGGCATCGCCGCATCGGTCTCAACCAGATCAACAGCCTCATCCACCAGAATCACATTCTTCAATTCACGATAAGCAGCCAGCACAATCAGTGCTGGCTGCGAGTCATGCCGGCATCACCGGCATTGCGCTTCGCCCACTGCAGCTCCGCCAGTAATTTGCCGCCACCAGCAAGGCAGAGATAACCGTTTTGACCCGGCCGGGCAGCGCATCCTCGCATTACCGATCGGTTACACAACCGTCGCACCGGCACCGATATAGCGGCAGACGCCTGCCGGTTCAGCAATCGAGTCAAGGTCGCCACGGGTAGCGCAGAGTGACGCTGTCACTTTTACGGCAGCGCCCTCGGCGAGCGCACATCGTCAACCAGCGGCATCTGCCAGCCCGGTGGATGCGGATCGCCAGATTTAACCTTGTGTTAAGTCGTCAGGCGTTTTTGCGCCATGATCTACTGCTGAGCGGGATTCAGCCCAGCTTTTCAGATGCTGTAGCACCTCACCCCAGCGGGTATTGCAAAACGGCAGATGCGGATCGCGATCGGACCAGCCACTGTGACTCAGCGCCACAATTGTTTGATCGGGTCCGAAATCGGCCAGCGTGAAGCGCAGGGTTTTCCCCGCCGGGCTATCAGGCTCGTCGACCGAAACCTGCACCAGCTCTTCGTCCGGGACCATTTTTTCGGTTCGCCAGCTGATATGGGCGTGCGGATTGGGTCGCAGGGTCAGAATTTCGCCCGGTGCAATCGTTCCTTCAACCACACCCAGATGCCAGCTGGCGAGTTGGGTGATATCGGTCAAAGCGGCATAGACCTGGCTGCGTGCAGCGGTAATTTTGATGGCGTGATGTAGTGTAATCATATGAACTCCCCCAACAGCGGGTGAAAGCCGTTACAGAAAGTATATGTGTCAATACGCAGTGACGTTGATTCTGTTTAGCCCTCTCCCGTTTTGCGCCACCTGTTATCGATGTCAGACCCGACGCCACGCGAGCTGGCGTCGGGTAAGGCTTGCGTCTGCCAATGTCACGCTTCACTGCGCCAGGTTTTCCCCCGCCGCTTAGAGCTCGCCGGTATTGACCCGACGACCAATGTCTTTGAGCTGCGAATATTTCTCCAGCAGCTGCGGACCATCATCCAGACTCATGGCAAACATCCACATATAGGTCATCACCGAATAGAGGTGACCAGCCTGAATGTTGCCGCGACCGGACATGGCAAAGATGGTCACGCCAAACAGCAGCGCCGCGACGCTGCCTATCGCCAGATAACCCAACGCTTCCCGATCGGATAAGCGAATACGCAGGCTGGCCAGCACCTGATAGTGACGTCCCAGCGCCGAAGGGCTGGCAGCGCCGACCAGCTGCACCTCTTTTTCCAGCCGGTTATTCAGCCGACCAAACAGCGCGTCATTTTTGCGGGTAAAACCTCGCAGGAAACAGGCGAAGAACAGCAGGATCGCCAGGCAGCCCGCGCCGGTCCAGAACTCAATCACCAGCAGCATCACCGCTGCCCCGCTCATCGACGCCAGCGAGGTGATCAATACCGGCAAATGCTTCTCAAAGAAGTCGACAAACTCGCGTGACAGGGCGACGCGCGCTGCAATAGTCGAGGCGTTATGTTGCTCATGTCGCTGTGCCACAATCACCGGCACCGCCAGTTCGGCATAAATACGGGCGAAGGTGCGGGTATCCACGCTGCGCCGTGCGGCACCGATCGCCCACATCACAAACACCATCACCGCATACAGCAACGCATGCCACGCCTGGCCAGTCACAATGGCATTGATGGCAAAACCGGCCAGCAGTGGATAGAGCAGGTACATCATATTTTCTGCTACCACCAGCAGTAGCGTCAGCATCAGCTTTCGGCTGTGTCGGCGTCCGAGCCTTTTTAATGTCAGAATAGCGCTGCGTGCGGCGGGAACCGGCAGCAGAAGTTTCGGGGAAGGCATAAAATTATTTTCTGATAAGATGAATCCTGAGCGGTTGCTCAAGAGCGAAAAGCAGTGTATTTGAGCAATTGCTCAAAGTCAACGAGAGAGCGATGATGAAACAGTCGGCGGAAGCGCTAAGAATTAAAATCCTTGAGGGTGCAGTGGCGTTATTTATTGAGAAAGGCATCGGGAAAGTGACCACCCGGGAATTAACCGAATCCGTGGGTATTTCGCGCAGCCACATCTATCACTATTTCAGTAACTGGCAATCGCTGTGTCTGGCGGCGCTTGAACGTTTCATGCACAACGAATTTGCGCACTTCTCCGCGATGCTGGCAGCCGTCCCGCCGCAGCAGCGCCTTGGGCTGTTGTTTGAAAGCTATCTGCCCAACTCGCCGGACGCGGTCTGGCAGCTTTACGCTTCGTTCTGGCAACTGGCGAGTCATGATCCGGATTATGCGGCGCTGGCGGAAGAGATGACGGAAAAATGGCAGGGGCTGATGGAGAGTCTCATCGCTGCTGAGGTCAAAAACGGCACGCTGCGCGTAACCGATGTGGCTCGCACCGCACGCCAGCTGAGTGCCATGCTCAATGGCTACGCCGATCTGCTGACCATCAATCCTTCCGCAGCCAAAGCCGCTGAGGCGCTGGACGATCTGAATCATTTTGTCGGACAAATGCGCGGATAACGTCTTTTTAACCGTTGCGGTTAACGCCAGCAAAGCAGGTTGTTTTTAATTAATTGTTAATAAAAGGTTTAATATTTTAACGAATTGAATGGCTGACTGCGATTATTTAAACCGCCCGACAAAACGACAATAATGCCGGCTTTTCTTTTTTTAGCGGCGCTTTTTCGGATAACGTTTTCCCGCGGAAACGGCTGTTTACACAAATGGTTATCCGTCATCTCAAGTCCATGAGGCCGGGTAACGCCGTGTTTTTACGTGCTTTATTAAAAGCCTCTGAACAGATCCCAGCTGATAAAAACGCTCATAAAGCAATCAAGCTGTTGATAAACATAACAAATAATCCGTAAACCGCCGATAAAATTAATCATTGAGTCGGACCTTAAAAACCAATATATTGGCCGCGTTTTATCGACAGCCATTACTTTTTTTATTCATTTATTCAACTGCGACGTTACACCCGTCCCGGTTGTAGGAGAGATATGATGACGGATAAAGTCCGTATTGATAGTTTGAATGCGCAGACCTTAAACGGAAACAATGAAACCTATTTAGCCCGTCAGGCTGAATTTGAATCAAACGTTCGAAGTTACCCACGTAAATTGCCGTTCGCAATTGCGAAAGCACAAGGTGTCTGGATCACTGACGTCGAGAATAATCAATATCTTGATTGTCTTGCCGGTGCCGGAACGCTGGCATTGGGCCATAACCATCCAGACGTTCTGCAGAGTATTCAAAATGTCATTACCAGCGGCTTGCCGTTACATACACTCGATCTGACTACACCGTTAAAAGATGAGTTCTCTGAGTACCTGCTCTCTTTACTGCCGGGCCAGGGCAAAGACTATTGCCTGCAGTTCACCGGTCCGTCTGGTGCGGATGCGGTTGAAGCGGCCCTGAAACTGGCGAAAAAGCACACCGGCCGTTCCGGTATTATCAGTTTCTCAGGCGGTTATCACGGTATGACCCACGGCGCGCTGTCGGTGACCGGTAACCTGTCACCGAAAGAAGCGGTCGACGGCATGATGCCGGAAGTGCAGTTCATGCCGTATCCGCACCTCTATCGCTGCCCGCTGGGCCTTGGCGGTGAAGCGGGCGTTAAAGCGCTGAGCTACTACTTCGAAAACCTGATTAATGACGTTGAGAGCGGCGTGCGCAAGCCTGCGGCGGTGATCCTTGAAGCGGTTCAGGGTGAAGGCGGCGTTAACCCGGCGCCGGCGGAGTGGCTGCAGCGCATCCGTAAAGTCACCCAGGAACACGGCATTCTGCTGATCCTTGATGAAGTGCAGGCAGGTTTTGCCCGCACCGGTAAGTTCTTTGCCTTTGAACACGCCGGCATTGAGCCGGACATCATCGTGATGTCCAAAGCGGTCGGCGGCGGTCTGCCACTGGCGGTACTCGGCATTAAAAAACAGTTCGACGCCTGGTCACCGGGTCATCACACCGGCACGTTCCGCGGCAACCAGCTGGCGATGGCAACCGGCCTCACCACCCTCAAGCTGCTGAAAGACAATAACGTTGCTGACAAAGTCGCGGCGCAGGGCGAGTGGCTGAAAGGCAAACTGGGCGAACTGCAACAGCGTTATCCGGTGATCGGTAACGTGCGCGGCCTGGGTCTGATGATCGGTATCGAGATGGTGAAACCTGACGAAGCCGCCGATCACATGGGCAGCTTCCCGGCCGATGGCGAACTCTCGGCGCTGGTTCAGAAGAAATGTTTCGAAAACGGCCTGATTCTGGAGCGTGGCGGACGTCACGGTAGCGTGCTGCGTCTGCTGCCGTCACTGCTGATCACCAATGCAGAACTGGACGTGTTTATGGATAAATTTGAAAACGCCCTGCTGTCAGCTGGCGTGAAACCAGTTTGAGTGGAGTGAATGCAATGTCCCGGTTAAACCCGATTCTGGCGGCCTCAGCACAGAGCACCGAGGCCTACCAGCAGGCGATTGCCCAGAGTAGCGCGGCGGTCGTTAAGTGGCTGGAACAACCTGAGATGTATCAGGGCAAAACCGTCGCTGAGCTGCGTGAACGTATTACGCTGGACTTCAATCCTCAGGGCCTGGGTAACCAGGCCGCGATTGAACGCGCTATCGAATACTTCCTGAAAGACAGCCTGTCGGTGCATCACCCACAGTGTGTGGCTCACCTGCACTGCCCAAGCCTGGTGATCAGCCAGGCGGCAGAAGTGTTGATCAACGCCACCAACCAGAGCATGGATTCGTGGGATCAGGCACCTTCCGCCACCATCATTGAGATGAAGCTGATTGAATGGCTGCGTACTCAGGTGGGTTACCAGCCTGGCGATGCTGGCGTGTTCACCAGCGGCGGCACCCAGAGCAACCTGATGGGTCTGATGCTGGCGCGTGATGCCTGGTTTGCCCGTCAGGGACATTCGGTGCAGCAGGATGGTCTGACCGGCGATCTGAAAAAGATTAAAGTCTTCTGCTCGGAAAACGCGCACTTCTCGGTTCAGAAGAATATGGCGCTGCTCGGCCTAGGCTATCAGTCGGTGACGCTGGTTAAAACCGATCGCTTCGCCCGCATGGATCTGGACGATTTACGGCACAAACTGGCTCAGGCGCAGGCCAACGGCGAGCAGGTGCTGGCAATTGTCGCGACCGCCGGCACCACCGATGCCGGTGCGATCGATCCGCTGCGCGAGATCGCCACGCTGGCAGCAGAACAGCAGATCTGGGTTCACGTCGATGCGGCCTGGGGCGGTGCGTTGCTGCTGTCCGAACAGTATCGCGACTATCTGGATGGAATTGAGCTGGTGGACTCCATCACGCTCGACTTCCACAAGCAGTTCTTCCAGACCATCAGCTGTGGTGCCTTCCTGCTGAAAGAGGCGCGTCACTATGAGCTGATGCGTTATCAGGCGGCCTACCTGAATTCAGAGTTTGATGAAGCGCAGGGCGTGCCGAATCTGGTGTCGAAGTCGCTGCAGACCACCCGTCGTTTTGATGCACTGAAACTGTGGATGGGTCTTGAAGCGCTGGGTCAGAAACAGTATGCCGCGATCATCGATCACGGCGTGACGCTGGCGCAGCAGGTTGCTCAGTACATTGAGCAGCAGGCCGCGCTGGAGCTGGTGATGCAGCCGCAGCTGGCGAGCGTACTGTTCCGCTATCGCCCGGCCCATCTGGCGCACCTCAGCGACGCGGATATCGCGCTGCTGAATCAGCGTATCGGTGATGCACTGCTGGAGTCAGGCCGTGCCAACGTCGGCGTCACCGAATTCAACGGCGTCACCTGTCTGAAAATGACGCTGCTGAATCCGACCGTTACGCTGGAAGATATTCAGATCCTGCTGACGCTGGTGGAAACCACCGCCCAGCAGCTGGTGTAAGTGACCGGTTGTTAAAAAGGCTCCCACGGGAGCCTTTTTTATGCCGGCAACAGCCGGTTTAGCGCGATGGCGGCTCATCCAGCAGCCGCAGATGGTCATCTTTGTTGAGGGTCATCAGCGCCACGATGCTGATCAGCGCGGTAATCATCACGTACCAGGCGGGAATATCCAGATTACCGGTCTGCCTGATTAAGCCGGTGATAATCAACCCGACACAGCCGGAGAAGACCGCGTTAGAGAGCGAATAGGCCAGCCCCAGCCCGGTATACCGCACGCGGGTAGGAAACATCTCCGCCAGCATCGCCGGTCCCGGTCCGGCCAGCAGTCCGACAATCCCGCCAGCAATAAACACCACCAGCGCCTTCAGCCCGAGGCCGCTGCTCGTCGCCTGCAGCACGTTTAGCAGCGGCAGCGCCAGCAACAGCAGCAGTACCGCCGCCGTTACCATCACCGCGCGGCGGCCAATTTTATCGCTCAGTATGCCGGCCGGAATGATGGTTGCGGCAAAGCCGAGGTTCGAGATCACCGCAATCAGCAACGCCTGATTAAACCCGGTATGCAGCGAAGCCTGCAGGTAGGTCGGCATAATCACCAGGTAGGTATAGCCGGCGGCCGACCACACCATCAGCCGACAGATACCAAGCAGAATAGTTTTCAGCGTCGCGCCGAGGCTGGCCTTAACTATCCCGGCCGCCGGTTCTGCCTGTTGCCGGATAAACGCCGGGGTCTCCTCCATCTGCACCCGCAGCCAGAGCGCCAGCGCACCTAAAGGCAGCGCGAGGAAAAAGGGAATACGCCAGCCCCACGCCAGCATCTGCTCCGGGGTTAACAGCAGTGACAGCAGCGCCACAATGCCTGCGCCCGCCAGCAGTCCCAGCGCCACGGTAAACGACTGCCAGGCCCCGAATAGCCCACGCTTACCGCGCGGCGCAAATTCGGTCATCAACGAGACCGCCCCGCCATATTCGCCGCCCGCGAACAGCCCCTGCAGGATACGCAGCGCGGTAATGATCAGCGGAGCCAGCACGCCCAGGGTAGCGTAGGTCGGTACCAGCCCGATGGCGGTGGTCGCCAGCGTCATCATAATCAGCACAAAAATCAGCGTCGGCTTACGCCCGATGCGGTCGCCCATCCGGCCAAAGATAATCGCGCCGAGCGGACGGAAAAAGAAGGCGATGGCGAACGAGGCATAGGTCAGTAAGATTCCGGTCAGCGCCGACTCCCCCTCAAGCCGAAAAAAATTCTGCGCAATCAGGGTGGCGAGAAAGCCGTAAACGGCAAACTCATACCATTCAATAAAATTCCCCACCGAACCGGCCAGCAAGGCACGTTTACGGCTGGCGGAACTGAGCAGCTTATCAGCGGCGTCGGACATGGCAGGTGATCCTTTTTGTCGTGGCATCAATCGCTTATGATTAGCACAATCGCTGATAAATTGCCCGGGCATCTGTGGTCGGCGTTAACTCAGCCACAAAAAGCCGCGCCAGGGCACGGTTAACCGGCTTTTTGGTCCGGGGTGCTTGCACTACGGCGCAACGATCGGCAGGATGTGCGCAATTAACTGAACCGGGCGGATAAACCATGAACGCACATACTTCAAAAGATCCTCTGCACGGCGTGACGCTCGAGATGCAGGTAAACAGTTTAGTGGCGCAGTATGGCTGGGCTGAACTGGGAAAACGGATCAACATTAACTGCTTTAAAAGCGATCCCAGTGTGAAATCGAGCCTGAAGTTTTTGCGCCGCACGCCGTGGGCGCGGGCAGAAGTTGAAGCGCTCTATCTGGCGTCGTTAGCGGAGAAAACCCAGCCGGCAGCTGCGCCCGAAGAGGATCCCTGGGCGGGCTGGCGAGGCAATAAGCCGGAGTAATCGCGGTTGCCAGAGCAATAAAAAAAGCCCGCGTCGGGTAACCGGCGCGGGCTTTTTGACGATCAGGCGATGATTACAGCGCCATATCGTGTTGCGGTGATGCGGCCGATTTTTCAGCCGGCGCAGCTGGTGCGGCTGGTGCGGCTGGCGCATGGTTATCCATATGGATCACCGGCGGCGTGGTCAGTTGCAGCGTTGACGCGGTGTCATTCCACACCTGCTGCAGCAACGGCACGTTGTCATTCAGTTTCTGGCCGTAACCCGGGATCATTTTATGAATCTTCGCCTGCCATTCGGCTGACTTAAACTCTTCCGGGAACAGTTTCTGCATCACGTTCAGTGCGATTGGGGCCGCAGTTGAGGCACCCGGTGACGCACCCAGCAGTGCAGCAACGGTTTTCTGCTGATCGGTCACAATTTCGGTGCCCAGTTTCAGCACGCCGCCCTTCTCTTCATCTTTTTTGATGATCTGTACGCGCTGACCGGCCTGAATCAGTTTCCAGTCCTCTTTCTTCGCATCCGGATAGTACTCTTTCAGCGCAGCAAAGCGGTCATCGTCAGTCAGCATCACCTGACCCACCAGGTATTTCACCAGGTCGAAGTTATCCATCCCAACGTGGGTCATCGGGATCACGTTGTGGGTGGTGGTGGTGCTCAGCAGATCAAACAGGGAACCATTTTTCAGGAATTTGGTTGAGAAGGTGGCGAACGGTCCAAACAGCACCACGCGCTTGCCATCCAGGTAACGGGTATCCAGATGCGGAACCGACATCGGTGGCGCACCGACAGAAGCCTGACCGTACACTTTGGCCAGATGACGATCGGCGATCGCGCTGTTTTCAGTCACCAGGAACGAGCCGCCCACCGGGAAGCCAGCATAGTTTTCAGCTTCAGGAATGCCGGTTTTCTGCAGTAACTTCAGCGCGCCGCCGCCGGCACCGATAAAGACATATTTCGCATCAACCGCACGCTCAGTGCCGTTTTTAGCGTCTTTAATGGTGACGTGCCACGAGTTGTCGCCGTTGCGTTTGAAGTCAGTCACTTCGGATGAAGTTTCCAGTCTGAAGTTATCATTTTTCTTCAGGCTGCCGATCAGCTGGCGGGTAATTTCACCGTAGTTAACGTCGGTGCCGACCGGCGTCCAGGTCGCGGCCACTTTCTGCTGTGGATCACGCCCTTCCATCACCAGTGGCGCCCACTGCGCGATCTGCTGATGATCGGTAGAGAACTTCATGCCCTGGAACAGCGCGGTTTTCTGCAACGCCGCGTAGCGTTTGGTCAGGAAGTCGACGTTGTCGCCCCAGACAAAGCTCATGTGCGGTGTCGAGTTAATGAAGCTGCGCGGATCGTGCAACACGCCTTCTTTAACCTGCGCGGTCCAGAACTGGCGAGACACCATAAAGGCTTCGTTGATTTCCAGCGCTTTGGTAACGTCAATCGAGCCGTCTTTACGCTCAGGCGTATAGTTCAGCTCCATGTTGGCAGAGTGACCGGTACCGGCGTTGTTCCAGCCGTTAGAGGATTCCAGCGCCACGCCGTCGAGTTTTTCCACCATTACCTGTTTCCAGCCTGGCTGTAACTCTTCCAGCATGGTGCCCATTGAGGCGCTCATGATGCCGCCGCCAATTAACAGTACGTCGGTTTTCTCTGGTGAAGTTTCAGCATGAAGCGCTGAAGAAACAAGCAATGCTGCGAGGGAAAGTGCAGGGATAACTTTTGTTGATTTAATCATTTCGCAATCTACAGTTAACTTAATCGTACTGGTTAAAAAAAGTCCTCAAAGTTTAAAATAATGTTATTTATGAGTTAATGTGAAAATAGTTATAAAATTAAAAATAACCATGCTGCCTTAATTTAATTACAAAAGGCATACGAAAGTTGCTAACTATTTTAACCACACATTAAGGGTGTGCTTTGAAATATTCAATCCCTTAAGGCAAATAATCTGACCGATTTTTTCCTGCAGCCTGCGCGGCTAAACCTGTACTGGTGCGGCGTCTTAGCGTATGTTGCCTGGCGAACCACTCACCCGTGCTGAACACCGATGAAAAGCCAATCACAAAAAAGATACGCCGTGAATAAACGCCCGATGAAACTCAGTACGTTGACCACGCTGATGATGACGGCGGTAATCTTTACCGTCCTGTTGTGCGTCCATCTGCTCTATTTCATCCAGATAGATAATTTTGCGCAGTCGCACCTGAAAGATAAAGCGATGGCGGTGGCACGCACCGTGGCCGACAGTCCGGAACTTCAGCGCGGACTGCGACGCCCCGATGGCCGCGAGCTGATACAGCCGGTTGCCGAGGCGGCACGCAAACGCAACGACCTGCTGTTTGTGGTGGTCACCGATATGAACGGCATCCGTTATTCGCATCCTAATCCCGACGCGATCGGCAAACATTTCATTGGCGACGATCTCAATCCGGCGCTGGCTGGGCGGGAAAATGTCGCGGTCAATCACGGTGTGCTGGTCGAAGCACTGCGGGTGTTCACCCCGGTTTATGACGACAGGCATCAGCAAATTGGCGTGGTGGCGATCGGGATTGCACTCAATGATGTGGCGGCGCAAATTGCGAAAAGCCGCTGGAACATCGTCTGGACCAGCTTATTTGGCGGCATTGTCGGTTTACTGGGTATTTATATTCTGGTCAGACGGCTGAAGACTATTTTGCTCGGGCTGGAACCGCATGAAATTTCCAGCCTGTTTGAGCAACGCCAGGCGATCCTTAACTCGATTAAGGAAGGGGTGATTGCGGTAGATGAGCACTCCCGCGTCAGCCTGATAAACCAGGCTGCGCAACAGCTGATGCACGAAACCACCCGCAAAATGCCCCTGAGTGGCGAAAGCCTGCCGGAAGAGAGCGTACTTCACCGCCACCAGCAAGATGCGCTGCACCAGGGCAAAGCCTGGCACGATCAGGAACTCACCATCGGCGGACGTATTCTGATCAGTAATACCGTGCCGGTGCGCAGCCGCGAGCGGATTATTGGTGCGGTGACCACCTTCAGGGACAAAACCGAGATTAGCCAGCTGATGCAGCGTCTGGACGGCATGGTAAACTATGTCGATGCGCTGCGTGAACGCTCCCATGAATTCATGAATAAGCTGCATGTTATTCTGGGCCTGCTGCACATGAAAAACTATGCACAGATGGAAGAGTACATTCTGAAGACGGCGAACAACTACCAGACTGAAATAGGTTCGCTGTTACAGAAAATCAAATCACCGGTCATTGCCGGCTTTTTATTGAGCAAAATCAACCGGGTGACTGATGAAGGCCATCAGTTGATTATTGATGAAGCCAGTTTTCTGCCCGACTGCGGCAGCGAACAACAGAGCGCCGTGCTGATTACCGTGCTGGGTAATTTAATTGAAAACGCACTGGAGGCGCTGGACCCGGAACACGAAGGGGAAATCCACCTGATGCTGCATTATCAGAATGGCTGGCTGGCCTGTGAAGTCAGTGATGATGGCCCCGGTATTGACGGATCGCAGCTTGACGCCATTTTCGAACGTGGCGTCTCGTCGAAAGGAGACGATCGCGGCGTGGGGCTGTTTCTGGTTAAGCAGCAGACCGAAAGCCTGGGCGGCAGTGTCAGCGTCGAGTCGGAGCCGGGTGTGTTCACCCAATTTTTAGTACAACTCCCGTGGGAGAGAGGAAGAAAAGTCGAATGATCAATGTCTTAGTTGTCGATGATGATGCTATGGTTGCCGAGCTGAATCGCTGTTACATCGCTCAGATCCCCGGCTTTACCTGCTGTGGCACCGCCTCGACATTACAGCAGGCCAAAGAGCAGTTACTGCAGGCAGATTCACAGGTCGATCTGGTGCTGCTGGACATCTATATGCAGCAGGAGAACGGTCTCGATCTGCTGCCCGAACTGCGCAGTGCCGGACGCCCGGTTGACGTGATCATCATCTCTTCCGCGGCTGATGCGGCCACCATCAAAACCTCGCTCAATTACGGTGTGGTCGACTACCTGATTAAACCGTTCCAGTTTGCTCGCTTTGAGGAAGCGCTGACTGGCTGGCGGCAGAAAAAAGCGCTAATGGATAATCATCAGTTTTATCAGCAGTCGGACGTTGATCAGCTATTGCACGGCAATCCGCCGGGTGCCAGTGAGCAGAAACGACTGCCTAAAGGCCTGACACCTCAGACGCTGCGCACCTTATGCCTGTGGATTGATGCCCATCCGGGCACCGAATTTTCCACCGATGAGCTGGCAACGGAAGTGAATATCTCGCGCGTTTCCTGCCGGAAATACCTGATCTGGCTGGCGCAGATTAATATTCTGTTCACCAGCATTCACTACGGCGTCACCGGTCGGCCAGTCTATCGCTATCGTCTGCAGCCGGAATACCACACCCTGCTGAAGCAGTATTGTCAGTAAGCCAGCCGGTAATCCTCGTCCAGCAGGCGGAAGGAAAAGTGACGTTGTGACGAGCAGATGACCTGCTTATCGCGGGTCACAAATATCGCTTCAATAGCGGGCAAATCGGCGAGGCAGGCGATGCCTTTTTCCACGCCCATGCCATACAGCAGCGTGGTGTAGATATCGCCATCAATCGAACGATCGGAGATCACCGTCACGCTCAGCAGTTCGTTATCGAGCGGATAACCGCTGCGGTCATCCAGAATATGGTGATAGCAGACGCCCTCCCGTTCGAAATAGCGCTCATAAATACCGGATGTCACCACCGACTTATCGGCCACGTGGATCACCCCGATCAGCGCATCCGCCACGCCGAACGGTTTTTTCAAACCAATCGCCCAGCCGGGTGACGCCTCTTCTTCCGGGGAGCCTACCGTCTGAACGTTACCGCCGAGGTTAATCAGCGCGCTGTTGACGCCCTGCTGACGCAAAAACGCCTGTACCCGATCGGCGATATAGCCTTTGGCGATCGCCCCGAGATCGATTTCCATCCCGGCTTTTGCCAGCATCACACTGTTCGACGCCGGGTCGAGAATCACGTCATGCGGATTGGTCAGTGCCAGACAGGCCTGTAACCGGTCAGCCGGCGGCACGCTGTGCCCCTGAAAACCGATTTTCCAGCACTTCACCAGCGGACCGATCGCCAGGTTAAAACGGCTGTCGGGCAGCAGGCTGACGCCATGGGCGCAGGCGATCAGATCGAATACCGGCTGACTCACCACCACCGGATGCTGGCCCGCCGCCTGGTTGATTGCCATCACTTCAGAACCGGAACGGTTGACGGTGAACAGGTTCTCCTGCTGTTTAATCAGGCGGAAGACCTGGCCGGCGAGGGTTTCATTGTGTTCGAACAGTTTGAGCAGAATGGGCGAACCCATCAGAACCGCGGAGTAAGCATAGACACGCGCATCAGTTAACATAGGCGACTCTGCTTTAAGCAAGGAAACCGGCACCCGCTGAGTGCGGATGCCGGAGAGAGCGATTATCGTTTCGCGTAAGCTGCCGCGTTACCGCCCGCCAGAATACCAAAGATGATGATATCGGCGACGGCGTTACCGCCGATGCGGTTAGCGCCGTGGATGCCGCCGACCACTTCACCGCAGGCCCAGGCACCGTTAATCACCTGCTGCTGGCTATCCAGCACCGCGGTAGTGGTGTCAATGGTCACACCGCCCATGGTGTGGTGAACGCCCGGCGCCACGCGGATGGCGTAGAACGGACCTTCGCTCAGCGGATGACGCAGCGCGGTCTGACGGCCAAAGTCTTCATCTTTCTGCTGGATGACAAAGCCGTTGTAGCGGGCCAGCGTCGCTTCCAGCGTGCGGTGTTCCATATTAAGTTTCACCGCCAGTTCTCCGACCGTTGGCGCGCTGACCACAAAGCCTTTGGCGATATATTCATCGGCCGCTTTGTTATTCATCCGCACCTGCTCATCAAACACGATCCACGCACTCTTCTCAGGCAGCGCAATGATTTGCGCCGAGACTTTGTCACGGGTTTCCATTTCGTTGTAGAAACGTTCGCCCGCCTGACTCACCAGGATAGCGCCGCCACCGCGAATGGACTCAGACACCAGATACGAGGTGGTCTGTTCAACCGTCGGGTGAATCTGGATTTCGCCCATATCGACCGTGCCGGCACCGATTTTGGTCAGCATAGCGATTCCGCTACCGGTCGCCCCTTTGTGGTTGGTGGTGACGAAGCCATCCAGTTCTGGACGGTATTTCACCACCAGCTCGCGGTTAGCACTGAAGCCGCCGGTCGCCACAATCACGCTTTTCGCATTCAGAATGCGGCTGTCATTGTACTCATCGACCACTTTCACTCCGGTCACCGCGCCGTTCTCATAGAGGATTTCAGCGACAGAGGTTTCCAGCAGCACTTCAATATTGCGGGCGTTGATATTTTTCACCAGCCCGCTGATCAGGAATCCGCCGACCGCTGAGCGATCCGCCGGACGGTGAGTACGATCGATGCTCATACCGCCGGTGATGGTGATGTCGTTCAGTTCAATGCCGTGGTCGGCCAGCCAGTCAATCGCTTCCGGCGCCAGGTCCACGAACTCACGCAGCAACACCGGGTTGTTTTTGAATTTGCCGCCTTTCAGCGTCTCTTCATAGAACAGCTCTTTGCTGTCCTCGATGCCTTTCAGTTTCTGGAAGCGGGTTTCCGCCGCGTTCATGCCGACCGATGCTTTGATGGTGTTACCGCCGATGGTCGGCATCTTCTCGATAATCACCACGCGCGCGCCTTCATCGTGCGCCTGAATCGCTGCCGCCAGGCCCGCACCGCCGCTGCCTACCACTACCACATCATAATTCTGCGGTGCGTTAGGGTTGCCGCCCTCTTCAATCACATGTGCTTTGCTGGAGGTGGTCAGGGCGCGCGAAACCGCTTTCTTCAGCGCTTCACTCTGGGTGGTCGCACCGGTGATCGCATCAACGTGCGGGCTGTTGGCCACCAGAATACGGTTACGCAGGCTCTCAAAGGTGGTGGTGAAGTCGACGTCCAGCGTGTCATCCGGCACCAGTGAGATGTCGGTGATACGGTCGGTATCCAGCGTGACGTTGATTTTCAGCTTCAGTGCTTCAGCTTCCACTTTCTCCTGATAGACGCCCGCTTTGTATTTGCGGCCCGATTCGCTCATGTCGCGGATCATCGCGTCAACCAGCGAGAAGCGCCACAGCGGTTCCGGGATTTTCAGCTCTTCACGTTTGTTACTGTCGATATAGAGATCGAGATGCTCGTTGTTGATGATGCGGTCAGCCCAGTTCGGGTAGGCAATACAGGCTTTGCCTATCGCCACCAGATCGTAACCTTTTTCCAGCGCCATCTCGGCGTCTGATTTATTCACCACCCCGCCGACGCCAATCACCGGCACTTTGGCCAGCACCGGCGAACGCATCGCGATATATTTTTCGATTAGCGGAGTGGGATCCTGGGTATCCACAATCGACGGACGCAGCAGCTGGCCAACCGAGAAGTGGACGTAATCCAGTCCGCGTGCCGCCAGTTTCTCCAGCAGATAGAGCGTGTCGTCAAAGCGGATGCCGGGCACTTCAATCTCTTCCGGCGAGAAGCGATAGCCGATGATGAAGGAGTTATGCGCAAAGCGCTCCGCCATCTTATGGGTGATTTCCAGCACTTCCAGCGGGAAGCGGGCGCGGTTGTCGCGGCTGCCGCCCCATTTGTCGTCGCGCTGATTTGAGTTCGGTGAGTAGAACTGCTGGATCAGGTAGGTATTGGCACCGTGGATCTCCACCCCATCAAAACCGGCCTTAATCGCACGGTTCACCGCGTCACCAAATTTGGTGAGCATGGTATCGACTTCTTCCGCCGTCAGCGCCAGCGGTTTAGTTGCGCCTTCACGCGGTGCCGCGATTGCGCTCGGGGCGACCGGCGTTTTGCCGCCGATCAGCTCCGGTTCGACCATGCGGCCACCATGATAAATCTGCAGAATCGCGGTCGATCCCTCTGATTTTATCGCGTCAGCAATGCGTTTCAGGCCAGGGATTTTGTTGTCGCTGTCGATGGCAATCGCGCCTGGGAAGGCCGGGCCACGGTTGTCGATAAAGCAACATTCGACGATCACGGTGCCGATGCTGCCCGCGCGGGCACGATAGTATTCCACCAGCTCGCTGGTCACCGTACCGTCATAAAAACCGGTACAGGTGGTCATCGGTGCCATCACTAATCGGTTTTTTAACACCGCGCCGTTAGGCAGCGTCAGGGGAGTGAGAATCGGGGTGAGAGTATTCATGCGATAAACTCCAAGATTTAAAAGTCTGGAAATTTTTAGCGGACGCAAAGTATCGCTTAATTAAGTGGTCCGATGTCATGACCCAAATATACCATTTTCTTTGCTTATATAAGCGATAAATTTACTTTTTAAACTTTTAAACCTTTTAGAGTTTTTATTTGCCGAAAACAGCAAGTGAAGTTATATTAATTGTTAACCAAGGGTTACCAAAAATCAACCCTTGGTTTACATTAAAAACAAAGCCTTGTGTATCAACAATTTATAACATACACTCGCCAGCGCACCGGCTTGCCAGCAGCCGATCCGGATCACAAAAAGGCTGCTACAGCCAGCAACGGGATATAAAATAAAAATAAATGTTAAAAATCAGGAATAACGATTTATTTTTATTGATCTGGATCAAAAATCTATATTTTCAGAAATCGCATCATATTCACATCGGATTAAAACGCTGCTGGATTTAACAGCAGAGTGCCAAAAAAAATTCAGGCATCACGGTTTATTCACGTCATAACGAATAATAAAGAAAGCAGTCAGTGAAGTACCGGGGCGCAAATCGCATTCTTCTCAACTTGCAGACAAATACTATGAAACCACTCTCAGCTGTGAATGAACCGCCAAAAGCAGCCCCTGCTGCGGCTGGAAAAAAGAAAGCTATCATGCTGGCGTTACCGGTGTTGGTCGCCGTGCTCCTGCTGCTGGTGCCGGTACCGGCCGGTCTCGAACCCTACGCGTGGCACTTTTTCGCTATCTTTGTTGGGGTGATTGTCGGACTGATTTTTGAACCGTTACCGGGCGCGGTGATCGGTCTGACCGGCGTGGTGGTCATCGCCCTGTTCAGTCAGTTCCTGTTGTTCAGCCCGGCGGAGCTGGCGAACCCGAAATTCAAACTCGCCAGTGAGTCGTTTAAGTGGGCGGTCAGCGGCTTCGGCAACTCCACCGTCTGGCTGATTTTCGGTGCCTTTATGTTCGCCGCCGGGTATGACAAGACGCAGTTTGGTCGTCGACTGGCGCTGATACTGGTGAAATACCTCGGTCGTCGCAGCCTGACGCTCGGCTACGCCATTACCTTTGCCGACCTGTTGCTGGCACCGTTTACGCCTTCAAACACCGCGCGCAGTGGCGGGACTATCTACCCAATCATTGCTAACCTGCCGCCGCTTTACGGCTCTAAACCTAACGACCCAAGCGCCCGTAAAATCGGTTCTTACCTGATGTGGGTGGCCATCACCGCCGCCTGTATCACCAGCTCAATGTTTCTCTCTGCGCTGGCCCCGAACCTGCTGGCACTGGCGCTGGTGAAAAGCGTGATCGGTTTCGATATCTCATGGGGCATGTGGTTCCTCGCCTTCCTGCCGCTGGGTGTGTTACTGATTCTGACCATGCCGCTGCTGGCGTACTGGTTCTACCCGCCTGAAGTGAAAGTAAATGACGAAGTGCCAAAATGGGCCATCGCTGAACTGGCAAAACTGGGCAAACTGACCCGTAACGAAATCCTGCTGCTGGTGTTTGTGGTCTGTGCCCTGCTGATGTGGATTTTCGCTACCGCCTGGATTGAACCGGCTATGGCGGCGCTGCTGGTGATTATTCTGATGCTGTGGACCGGTGTCCTGAACTGGAATGACATCACCAGCAACAAAGCGGCCTGGAATACCTTTGCCTGGTTCGCCACCCTGGTGGCACTGGCCGATGGTCTGGCCCGGGTCGGCTTTATCGCCTGGTTAGGTAAAGAAGGCGGCATGCTGTTGCAGGGATACGACCCACAGGTTTCCGCTGTGGTGCTGTTAATCGCCTTCTTCCTGCTGCACTACCTGTTCGCCAGTACCACCGCGCATACCACCGCGCTGTTACCGGCGATGCTGACCATCGCGGCATCGATTCCGGGCATCAACATGCCGGTCTTCTGCCTGATGCTGTGTACCTCACTGGGTGTGATGGGCATCATTACCCCTTACGGTACCGGACCCAGCCCGATTTATTACGGCAGTGGTTATCTGCCAACCAAAGACTACTGGCGTCTGGGCACCATCTTCGGTGCCATCTTCCTGGTGTCGATGATGCTGATTGCCTATCCGTGGATGGTGTGGATGTTCTGACGGATACAACATGCAGATCAACGCGTTATAAGATACCATTCCATGCCTTACCCGCCGCCATCCCGGCGGCGGGTAAATATAATAAACGATTAATTCGCCTATGATGCTGACCCTCGCCGCCTGACAGCGGCGGCTCAGCGGATCATTAAGTGAGAAAAAATGTCGAACAAACCTTTCTTCTATCAGAATCCCTTTCCTCTTACCCACGAGGATACCGAATACTATCTGCTGAGCCGTGAGCACGTTTCCGTCGCCGAATTTGACGGCCAGGAAGTGCTGAAAGTGGCACCGCAGGCCCTGACATTACTGGCGCAGCAGGCGTTTCATGACGCCTCGTTTATGCTGCGTCCGGCGCATCAGCAGCAGGTCGCCTCGATTCTGGACGATCCGGAAGCCAGCGATAACGACAAATATGTCGCGCTGCAGTTTTTGAGAAACTCCGAAATCGCTGCCAAAGGCGTACTGCCGACCTGTCAGGATACCGGCACCGCCATCATCATGGGTAAAAAAGGCCAGCGGGTCTGGACCGGTGGCGGCGATGAAGCGGCGCTGTCACAGGGGATCTATAACACCTACATCGAAGATAACCTGCGCTATTCGCAAAATGCGGCGCTGGATATGTATAAAGAGGTCAACACCGGCACCAACCTGCCGGCGCAGATCGATCTCTATAGCGTGGATGGCGACGAGTATAAGTTCCTTTGCATCGCCAAAGGCGGCGGCTCAGCCAACAAAACCTATCTTTATCAGGAAACCAAAGCGCTGCTGAGCCCAGGCAAGCTGAAAAATTATCTGGTCGATAAGATGCGCACGCTCGGCACCGCTGCCTGCCCGCCGTACCACATCGCGTTTGTGATTGGTGGTACCTCGGCAGAAAGCACCCTGAAAACCGTTAAGCTGGCCTCCACACATTATTACGATGGCCTGCCAACCGAAGGGAATGAGCACGGCCAGGCGTTCCGTGATACCCAGCTGGAGCAGGAACTGCTGGAAGCCGCGCAGCAACTCGGCCTTGGCGCACAGTTTGGCGGCAAATATTTTGCCCATGATATTCGGGTGATCCGTCTGCCACGCCACGGCGCTTCCTGCCCGATTGGCATGGGCGTTTCCTGCTCGGCAGACCGCAACATCAAAGCCAAAATCAACCGCGAAGGCATCTGGATTGAAAAACTGGAAGCCAACCCGGGTCGTCTGATTCCTGAAGCGCTGCGTCAGCAGGGTGAAGGCGAAGTACTGCATGTCGATCTCAACCGTCCGATGGAGCAGATACTGGCACAGCTGTCGGCCTACCCGGTCTCCACGCGTTTGTCGCTGAGCGGCACCATCATCGTGGCGCGTGATATTGCGCACGCCAAGTTGAAAGAGCGCATCGATAACGGCAAAGGCCTGCCGCAGTACATTAAAGATCATCCGGTCTATTACGCTGGCCCGGCCAAAACGCCTGAAGGTTACGCTTCTGGCTCACTCGGCCCAACCACCGCTGGCCGCATGGATTCCTATGTTGATCTGCTGCAGGCACACGGCGGCAGCAAGATTATGCTGGCCAAAGGAAACCGTAGTCAGCAGGTTACCGATGCCTGTCAAAAACATGGCGGTTTCTACCTGGGCAGCATCGGGGGTCCGGCTGCGGTACTGGCGCAACAGAGCATCAAGCGTCTGGAATGCGTGGAGTATGCTGAACTGGGTATGGAAGCGATCTGGAAAATTGAGGTGGAGAACTTCCCTGCCTTTATCCTGGTCGATGACAAAGGCAACGATTTCTTCCAGCACATCGAGCGGCAACACTGCGCGAAATGCGTTAAGTAATGAAAAAGCCCGACGATTGAACTGCACCCCAAAAGTTGGACACCCGACTGATTAAGGTGCAGTTCAGTGAGCAGTCCTAAGTTTCCCCTTGAATTACGGCTCGCCGTTGTCACGCATTATCTCAACAGCAGGGATGGTTATCGTGAGACGGCTAACCGTTTTGGCGTGGGCCGCACGGCGGTTCGCCGCTGGGTTTCCGCATGGCAGCAGCACATCATTGACGGGCTGACATGGAAAACGGGTGACTACACTCCTGAGTTCCGGCTGAAGGTTGTCCGCGCCGTCATCAATGATAAACTCTCGCTTCGCGATGCCACCGCTCAGTTTAACCTTCCCAATGAGAGCACCGTTTACCAGTGGGTCAAACGCTTTCAGGCGTCCGGAGCCGGGGCGCTCTCAGGCCTGAAACGCGGAAGACCGAAAAAGCCGGAACCCATGCATAAAGACATCACCTCCCCGCCAGCACCATGCGATAACTCCCCTGACGCTCAGGCCGAACTGCGCTACCTTCGCGCCGAAATCGCCTTGCTTAAAAGAGCCGAAGGGCTGGACAGCGGTAAGTTTCAGCACCGAAAAGCCCTTATCATTCAGGAACTGCGCCGGGAGCACGGCCTGAATGACCTTCTGAGGGCGGCTGGCATGGCGCGAAGCACGTTCTACCATAACCTCTGCGCTCTCAGGAAAACTGATAAGCACCAGACTCTATAAGAACGAATCCTTGAAATTTATCTCCACCATAACGGCCGGTACGGTTATCGCCGGATAACGCTGACGCTCCGGCACGGCGGTTGCTCCATTAATCACAAGACAGTTCAGCGCCTGATGGGCGAGCTTTCGCTCCGCGCCGTTATCCGCGTCAGAAAATACCGCTCATGGAAAGGTCAGGTGGGTAAAATCGCCCCTAACCGCCTGCAACGTGACTTCACGGCCAGCTGCGCCAACGAGAAATGGGTGAGTGACGTGACTGAGTTCGCGGTTAACGGTGAAAAGCTTTACCTCTCCCCGGTGATTGACGCCTTCAACAGCGAGGTTATCGCATACAGCCTGTCGGAAAGGCCCGTGATGGCGCTGGTTGATACGATGCTTGATAAAGCATTTATGCGGCTGACGCCGGGAGATGCGCCCGTACTGCACACTGACCAGGGCTGGCAGTATCAGATGACGGCTTATCAGGACAGGCTCAGGGCGGCAGGTGTTGTGCAGAGCATGTCGAGAAAGGGCAACTGCCTCGATAACGCGATGGCAGAAAGCTTTTTCGGCACGCTCAAATCTGAATGCTTCTGTCTGGAGGAATTCAGCAGCGTTCCTGCGCTGAGAGAGGCCATTGACGACTATATCCACTACTACAACCATGAGCGAATCAGCCTGCGGCTGAACGGACTCAGCCCTGATGAATTCAGGTTACTGCGGCTGAACGGACTCAGCCCTGTTGAATTCAGGTTACTGCACCTGAAAGCTGCATGACCAGGGAGCGTATTTCATATGACTGTTTCTGCCCCGTAGCAGTAGAAGGCAACTGTAGTGGTCAACAAAAACTGGCCACGGCTTTAGAATTTTTCCAGAACAATCTTTCTGATTCATTCGGCGTCAAACCACCATTATATTGATGGGGTCTGAGCTGGCAGTAATATCCTGTGATGTAATTCCTTATTGCCGTGCTGGCCTGGCTAAAATTCGCGTAGCCATTATCCGGTACCCACTCTGTTTTCAGGCTTCTGAAGAACCGTTCCACTGGGCTGTTATCCCAGCAATTTCCCCGGCGACTCAGGCTTTGCTTTATCTGATATCTCCACAGTAATTGTCTGAAATTCCTGCTGGCATAGTGGCTTTGATCCGGGTGATACAGTAAATTAGCCGGCTTTCCTCGCGCTTCCCAGGCCATGGACAACGCTTTAGCTGTCAGTGCAGAATCCGGGAAAAATGACATAGCCCAGCCAGCCGGTTTACGGGAAAAAAGATCAAGCACTACAGCCAGATAAGCCCAGCGTTTACCCGTCCAGATATAAGTCACATCACCGCACCAGACCTGATTAGGCTCGGTTACAGCAAACTGGCGTTCCAGATAATTGGGGATCTCTACGTATTCCTTAGACGCCTTCTTATATCGATGGCCAGGCTGCTGACAGCTGATGAGACAAAGCTCTTTCATCAGCTTTGTTGACCTACCCCCAGGATTAGATACAACCTTCAGTTAGTAATGTCGGTTGGTTTTTGTTCATATTTCCTGTTTCGCCAGTCCGTTGCGAATTCAGCTGGTGTCTGGTAATCCAGCGATGAATGGGGACGGCACTCGTTATAATCCTGCCGCCAGTCATTAATTGTTTTCCGGGCATGAAGAATATCGCTGAACCAGTGTTCATTCAGACACTCATCGCGAAAGCGTCCTTTAAAACTCTCAATAAATCCGTTCTGCGTTGGCTTACCTGGCTGGATAAGCCGTAGTTCCACACCATGCTCAAAGGCCCATTGATCGAGTGCGCGGCAGGTAAATTCCGGGCCCTGATCGGTTCTTATTGTCGTAGGATAGCCCCGAAATAGCGCGATGCTGTCCAGAATACGCGTGACCTGAACGCCTGAAATACCAAAAGCAGCGGTGATCGTCAGACACTCCTTCGTGAAATCATCCACACAGGTCAGGCACTTGATCCTGCTACCGTTGGCCAGAGCGTCCATAACTAAATCCATCGACCATGTAAGGTTCGGCGCATCCGGGCGCAGAAGCGAAAACCGTTCGGTCGCCAGCCCTTTACGGCGTCGTCTGCGTTTTACGCTCAGTCCATTAAGGTGGTAAATACGGTATACCCGCTTGTGATTGACGTGAAGGCCCTCCCTACGCAGCAACTGCCAGATGCGCCGATAACCAAAACGTCTGCGTTCAAGCGCCAGCTCAGTAATACGCCCTGATAAATGGGCATCAGCCGCCGGTCGCTGAGCGTCATAGCGGCAGGTCGACAGGGACAAACCTGTGAGTCTGCAGGCACGTCGTTGCGACAGACCGGTCGCATCACACATCAACACCATGACTTCGCGCTTCTGGTCTGTCGTCAGTACTTTCGCCCAAGAGCCACCTGAAGCGCCTCCTTATCCAGCGTGGCCTCGGCGAGCAGCTTCTTGAGTCTGGCGTTCTCTTCCTCAAGTGACTTCAGGCGCTTAACCCCATGCACCTCCATGCCGCCATACTTCTTACGCCAGGTATAAAACGTGGCGTCGGAAATGGCGTGCTTACGGCAGAGCTCACGGGCAGAAACCCCGGCTTCAGCCTCGCGGAGGATACTGATGATCTGTTGGTCGGAAAAACGCTTCTTCATGGGGATGTCCTCATGTGGCTTATGAAGACATTACTAATATCGCGGTGTATTAATCAACGGGGAGCAGGTCAGATATTTCCTGCAGAATGAACCAAATGTGCTCAAATGGATGGGTTATTATCAGTTGAGAATGTTGTGGTGATAATTATTTTTCAAGATAATTACTTAAAAGCCTTTTAGGTTCTAATACTGTAATCAGGGAGAGAATAAGAGTGAAATGTGGATTTTGTGGTACGAATGTACCTGACGGCTATACGGTTTGTACCGGATGCCATGCAAAATACAGGGTATGTGGCATTTATGGCGTACCTGCCGTTCTGTCAATGTTTCTGGGATTTATGATCTTCGTAATGTCGTATGCGTTCTTCAGTGAAGGTGGATTCAGATACGGTATGCCAGTGCTGATTACCGGTATCCTCCTTTTCCTTCTCGGGAGAAAAGGTCTGAAGCGCATCAGTAAAAACCCCCATCGTTACAGCGCATGGTACCGGCAGTGAATAATCATGCACTGGTAACAGGCGCGACTGCTTCTTTGTTCGTAATACACCTGCATGACATTGATATCGAATGAAATGGTTCTAAAAAAACAGAAACTCTGTCAGCCCAATGTACCGGGTGACAGTGTCACAGGTTCGGACAGCGAAGCCAGCTTTAACCCGGACAAGATCAGGTTTGATCATGTGCTTTCACTTGCGGCATCCCTGCCCTCAGCTGCGCGCCACAATCTTCTTCATGCACTGGTGAGGCCCATACAGTCTGATTACCTTCTGGCGGTAGCGGCGGATGGTCAGGATGCGCGTCCGACCCTGGATGAAAGGCAGTTCTTTTTTCAGAGTTTGTTTGATTACATCAGTTTTGAACAGCTGAGCCATCAAAAACTGATGCCTGAAGAATACCCACTGTCGCTGGCTACCGACATGGTGCTGCCGTGGCCGTGGAGCATGAACAGCTATAAGGGGTGCCTGAGTATAGGGAGTCAGCAGGGAAATCCCTGGCAGTTCGACGATTCAAATCACGTTGTTGTGCTGTGGCTTCCTTGGCGTATTGGCTTTGTAAAGGGAGGAAATCACTCGCTGGCCGCAGGCATCCTGGCAGGTGAAGGGACACTGTTGCCCGACCGGGTTTTTGACATGCAGGAGCTGCTTCGTCGCGTATCCACGGATGGTGTGTGGTGGTATGCCGATGAGAGTCATCTTGAGAAAGTGCGCGACTGGCGTACAGCTGCATTCTTTGAGCTGGGAAGGCTGATCAACTGACCAGCCTGATGTGTCAGTTTGTCTCTGCTGATGATGCATTATATGCGCTGATATAGGTCTCCATCTCCTTAGTAGGTGGCGGAGCCATCGGAGACGTCATGACAAGCCATGGCAGATACCATGCGAGCATATTGAGAGACAATATGATTACCAGCTTGTCAAAACCATAAATCTGTATAAATACGTGGCACATAAATCCGAGATATAGCGTGCTGAGCGGCAGATTGATGAATAAAAAAAAGCGCCAAACATACCGGTACAACCGGCCTGCAAAAACAATGACGCCATTTTTTTCCGACAGATAGGTACGCCAGCGGGTAAAGTAGCGGGACGGAAGATTATGGCGAAGGCAGATGCGGGTTAGTTTTTCCTGAAGGTGCGGATCCGAAAAGCCGGTCAGCTTTCTTCGCGACATCTGATTGAGCTCCGCCCGGGCCAGATTACGAGTTTCACGCGAAAGATAAGGCTGAGAGAGCATCTTTTCCAGGTGCTGGCGTCTTTTGTTGAAAAATGCCCTGAAGAGGCCGGCGGCTTCATACCGGCTCAGCCAGTCAAAAACCAGATTGATGATACGGTACAGAACAAAAGCAACCACTACCGGCCCACCTTGCTGTAGGAACAGCTCGATAAAATCCTTAGCCCCTGTCACTGATTAATCTCCCTCTATTTAATTTTAACGTCCGGGCGGCAATGATCGCAGCACGGCAGCCGCTTCCGCACCCTCCCCACTGAACCGCACTGCCAGCGTCGCCGCCACGTCCAGCGCAAAAACCCGCATATACACATCTATTGATCGCGCATCCCTGTGTCCGGCCAGCGCCTGGATGACCTTAGGGGGCTGCCGGTGATACTGGGGCAATAAATTCTCGTGATCTGAATGGGGAAACGGCTGAAGGAATTTTCGATTCTAATGCGTGATGCCATTTCCGGGCGCACTGCGCCCGGGAGAGTTCTTTCTGAGCAGGGTAAGACCGTTCATGCAGTCTTTAATGCGAAAACCTGTCCGGGCTCAGGCACCAGTAAATTCTGTCAATAAGACCGCTGTGGTCATTTTAACAGAAGCATTCAATTGCCCCTTTCAGAGAACTGCAATTAGGGCGCTATGTAGCTATATACGTTCTGGTCGTGAAAAACGCCGTTAAGTAATTCTGCCTTCCGCATTTTGCCCTCAAGGACAAAACCGCAGCGTCGGGCAACTTCATTACTTTTTAAGTTGCTTACTGAGCATTTAATTACAAACCGGTTTATTAATTTTCGTTCCGAATAATCTTTCACCAGCGCGTTCAGGGCTCTGGTTATGACGCCCTGGCCCTGCACCTTCATATCGAGCCAGTATCCGATATATGCGGTTTTATTCGCGCTATCGATACTGTTGAATGAGAGTAGGCCCACTGCCGCATCGTTAAACAAAATAACATAGGTTTTACCCTCATTTTTCTGATGAGCTAAAAGACAGGCATCAAGAAAGCCGGACTCATCATCTGCCGTTTTAACAAACCGAGGCCATGCCATATATTGACTGAACTCCTCACGGTTTCTATCAACCACACTGAAAAGCTCAGCGGCAAAGCGGGACGAGGCAGGCGCCAGCTGAATGTTTTCATCAACGCAAAGGGATTTTTCGGCATGCATAAGATCGAGCATGGCCGCAGGTAAAGCTGGCGAAGGGAGCCTTGCCGTAATGATTTCTTGGTTCAGCAGGGCATAAACCGGCGGTCTGGTCCGAGTCCACTCGTTAGCCGTCTGTAAATCATATGCGCCGCAGCCGCGGATAATAAATAACTGATTTTTTTTAAGATGAAGCGGACCTTTCGGGAAAAGGCAGTCGTTTTCAAAGCAGTTAAAACCGGCGAGTATCTGAGCCGTATCATCCGGAGTATGCTCATCATTACCTAATGGTAAAAGCGAATGATGCCAGTTATGTACGGAAGGAATCCAGTTTATCCCAAGGTTTGTCTGAATAACCTCCGAGTCGTAGCGGTTTTTCACGCTGACCGTTTTCCCTATCGCATATCCGTGATCTTCACTGAGCGTTCTACCGGGTTCGAAAATGAGTTTCCACTTTTGAGTTAAAGCAGGATCATACTCAGAGAGAACGCTGTAAATGTCCCTGAAAAACACGGCAGGCCCCATTGTCGGTATAGCCGTATCCGGTGAAAACGAGTCCGCCGGGAATCCACTCCCCATATCGAGGTGGCCTCCATCAGGCATGTTTTTTACCAGAAATGGAAGCCAGTCCCGGAGACTGTCAGTGACTTTAGAAGGGTTCTCAAGGTTGGATCCGGTATGCAGGTGAAATCCTCTGAGGCTGATATTCGGACAGGAAGTCAGGAGAGGAATGATTTCATCCCGAAACTCTTCAGCGGTAACACCGAATCGGGAACGCTGTGTGCCGCTATAGAGATGCGAAAGCCTTACGCCAACGCTGAATTTCTGGTTGTAACCGGACGTTAAGCGAATGATTTCATTCAACTCATGAGCACTGTCAATATGGACCAGTGCCCCATTATTCAGGGCGAGGGAAAGATCCTCTGCGTTTTTATAGGGGCCGTCCAGAATAATCCGATCGCCGGTAAAACCGGCCTTAAGGGCCAGCTTGAATTCATCTGCTGAGCAGACCTCTGCACTTAATCCCTCTTCAGCAATCAAGCGCAGAAATATCCCCAGAGAACAGGACTTAACCGAAACCGCAATAACGGCATCCGGGAAATACTCCTTACAGGCTGCAGTAAGATGCCGGGCTCGTTCCAGGGCTGCATCTGCATCAAAAATGAAAAAAGGCCAATCAGAGTGAGACGGGCGCGCAGCAATCGCTTCAGCCGCAGAAATGATGTTCGGGTTAACTATTTTTTGCGCCATAACTGTATGGTTACCCCCTGATAGTCACGTTGATTGTTGAGAGGTTCCCGGATAGCAAGAAACCGCTCATAAAAGGCGTTCTGAGTAGTTTCATCCAGCTGGCGAGTATATTCGTTCTCAGCGGTTATGTAGCTCAGCAGGCTTTTTTTAAGCTCCTCGCCGGGCTGTGATGACAGCTCATGGTTTTTCTCGTGATATAGCTCAAGACTCGCACTGGCAAAAAAATCCTGCCAGTACTGCAGAGTCCATTCAGGATCGGGCCTGAAACCTATTGCATTGTAAACTCCGTTAATGATTTCTTCGCCGGGGGTTTTCCTGTAATAAAAATTTGAAGTACAGATAATGCCTTCCGGTTTCAGCACACGGAAAACTTCAGCCAACGCCTTTTCTCTTTCCTGAATAAACGCGAAATTGCATCCACCGAGAATATGCGTAAAGGTATCATCGCTAAAAGGAAGGCTGCACGCATCAGACACCTGATAGCGTAATTTATCCTCAGCGCCAAGCACAGCTGCTTTTTCACGTGCAGTGTTGATAGCTACTTCAGAAATATCAATTCCTTCAGCAGAAGAACCTGTTTTGCTGAAACAGTATCGGGAGCTGTAACCGGTTGAACAGGCAAGATCCAGCAGGACCGAGCGATTACTCATATCCGCATGTTCGATCCAGTAATCAACAGTATATGCACTACCTGGTGGCGTATTATCCTGCTTCATTAACGCCACGAAGTCCGGATAACTCATGGAGCGCAGATATTCAGGGGTAATGACTTTATCAGCATGTTCAATCATGTAACTTCCTCATTATATTGTTTCTTTATCACGGATAACCAACGAAGCACTACCAGACCACATAAAGAAAATGCAACGGTCGGTAATATAAGGTAACTGACAGGAGGTATTCCTTCAGGCAAAAATGAAATAATACTCAGTACGATGACTGAAAAAATTCGGCCACTGAATGATACAGCGCCGACAATACCTGAAACATAAGCAGTATGACGGTCATTCAACTCGGAAAAGAAAAGACTTTTTGCTCCAATTGGTACGGTGCAGATAAAGCCGTGTATAAGGGAGAATGCGATGACCGCCAGGAAGGTTTGCCCGGCAGTGACAAGCCCATATAAAGCAATACACATAACCGAAGAAACAAATGAAAAGTGTTTTATCAGTTTTGTGTATCTCTGGTCAGATACATGATGCCGGGACATGAACGCATTAGCGATATACTGAGATGAGAATGCCCCGACATGACAAAACATTAGCACCAGTAATTGTACGTTATCCATGTGGCCGTGGCCTTGTCTGGAAAGTATGATTGGTTGCCAAAAATGAAAAATAATCTGGATGCCTGCGCTGAAGAAACAGGTCAGAAGAATAAACTGAGAACCGCCCGGTGTATTTTTAAAGATCCACAATGTTTCATGCGCATTCTGAATGAAACTTTTCTTTTTATGCCCTTCGCTTAACACACTGTCTTTTTCAGGGATAATTAAAAAGGTAAGTGTAATGACCACCATCATTAAGCAGGAAATTATATAGCCCGAAGCATAATTTCCCGAGAAATAAATCGTGGCAATGCCGGCTATGCCCGTGATTACGCTTCCAAAGGAGTTAACCTTCTGGCAAAGGTGAGCATAATGCGAAAACCGGTCCTTCTCGTTTTCTAGAGAATGGTATACCCATCCGTCAATAGCCCCGGTGATCAGGCAGATGCCTGCTGCATATACAATCTCAGAAAGGGCGAGGTAAACCATGTCCGGCGACTGCAGGCAAAGAGGATAGAATAAAGCCGTGAGAACAACCCCCGCCACGACAGAATATTTTCTGTGGTATTTGTCCGCCAGGACAGCACACGGAAAATCGAGAGCCAGAATTGTTACTGAAAATATAACCTGCAGCATGGCAAGATGGGGCAGGCTGACACCGGTAGATAAAAGAAATATAGCGTGATAAACACCTATCAGCATACGGACGGCATTATATGAGCCGTAAGTAACCGACAGCGTTTTCGGGATGTTCATGAAAGTTCACCGCAGATAACACACTTTTTATTTTTCGTAAGGGTTCTTTCTTCAGTAAAAAGTCGATCACTCCATATCCCAACGCGACGATTAACTGAAAGGGGCTGCCCGTAGCCACCCAGAAACTTCAAAACATCGTTTGCGCACAGCGCAGATGAGAGAGCATTCACCGGCGGAAAGGTTGCCACCTTAAAATTGTTATTAATTGCCCTGCAGGCTTCTTCTATTTTATTGTCACTCATTTCAGGCAGATCGCCCACAGATGAATTACAGGCATAACAGCCAGTTTCTCCCGGTTTATACAGCGGGCCGAAAACGGCGATGTCATTAACATAACCTGCATTGATGTATGCTTGGCCATTTTTGACGCACCACTCATTTAACCATGGCACAAGATAATAAGGCTCATCAGCTGAAATGATCCACATATCGGCTTTTGGAAGTCGCGATATGTCTGATTTTGTTTTGATAGTCATCGGTATTTCAGAAATAACCGTGCTGCTGTTTCTTTTTTTCAGTTCCCGCATAAGTACAGACGTTTTAGGACAGCCTATGTCATCCTCTGTAAATAAAATCTGGCGGGTTAGGTTTGTCATTTCAACCTCATCATTATCAACTAAGATAATTTCACCTATCCCTGAGGTTGCCATTATTGCAGAAACATGATTGCCTATTCCTCCGCATCCTAAAATCAAGACTTTCTTTCCTGAGAGCCTGTTCTGTACAACTTCAGGATCGACACCATAGCTTTGATAGTGCAGGTGATTGCGGGAATACCGGTTCAGGAAAATATTATCCGAGGTTTCTGCAGGCATCAGAAAGTGATTTGATAAAAGGAAACTAACTACTCGATCAAAATCCTGTTTACTCATCCGCTCCGCAACGTGCTCGTATACCTCCGATACGGTTTTCTTTTCTGTCCACTGTGAGGCAGCCAGGACCAAGTTTTCCCAGTAGATTCTGTCAGTGATGACATGCTGTTTTGAGCCGGCACCAAATATTGCATCATTCTGACGTAAAAGTACCCGTGTATATTTTCCTAATAAATATTTTTGCTCCATGCGTCCCTCTCAATCAAAGAATTAGGACGCCCTCCGCAATTATGTCAGAGGGCGGTTGTATCACTGATTAGTTATTCATTGAATGATCCATGGAATCCTCCTTAATAATCGTGATTTATAAAATTGCCACCTAGGTGACCCGGTAATAATTCAATGTCTTTCAGCAAGTGTAAACAAGCAAGTAACCAATTCTGCGATCTGTACCTCAAAATAAATTTAACTGTCACTTGTGTTATTTTAATTCTGGAATGAATGATAAAATTTATTGAAATCTTTCGTTTTTTATAAAAAACTATATTTATCAGAATAATATCTATTCATTTTTTCATATACCATTATTTTTTATTATTTTCTGGAAGTTATGATTCTATAATTGGTGATTTATACTAATGTTTTGGTGGGCATCTATGCTTATATGTGTTCTAAGAGGCGGGCCTTTAACCCGGATTCAACTTCCGGGATATGTCAGAGTTTTCAGGGCGTTAAGGTGTAGTGGCATAGTAAATTTGGCCACCTGAATAGAGGTGATATCATCACCTCATAGTCAAAACAGGTGACATTATGACCGGACGTAACAGACGCAATTTTAGCCCCGGGTTTCGCCTCGAAGCTGCTCAGCGTGTACTCGATCAGCACTACACCGTTGCCGCCGCTGCCACTGCGATGAATGTCGGGACATCCACGATGGACAAATGGGTTCGACAACTGAAAGATGAGCGAGCGGGAAAATCACCCATAGCTTCCCCCATGACACCTGAGCAGATTGAGATACGCGAGCTAAAGAAAAGACCTCAACGCGTTGAAATTGAAAGAGATATATTAAAAAATGCTACCGCGTTCCTGATGTCAGACTCCCTGAACAGTTCTCATTAGTTGAGAAACTCAGGGCGCGGTTTCCCGTTGCCGTTGTGTGCAATGTGTTTGGGGTTCATCGCAGCAGCTATAAATACTGGCGGCAACCAAAAAAGCCTGATGCCACGCGAGTGACATTACTCAGTCCTGTTCGTGAAAGTTATCGCGAAAGTAACGGCTCCGCAGGCGCACGTAATATTGCAGCGATGGTCACGAACAAAGGTGTAAAACTTAGCCGCTGGCGGGCAACAAAGCTGATGAAAGAGCTTCGTCTCATCAGTTGTCAGCAGCCTGGCCATCGATATAAGAAGGCGTCTAAGGAATACGTAGAGATCCCCAATTATCTGGAACGCCAGTTTGCTGTAACCGGGCCTAATCAGGTCTGGTGCGGTGATGTGACTTATATCTGGACGGGTAAACGCTGGGCTTATCTGGCTGTAGTGCTTGATCTTTTTTCCCGTAAACCGGCTGGCTGGGCTATGTCATTTTTCCCGGATTCTGCACTGACAGCTAAAGCGCTGTCCATGGCCTGGGAAGCGCGAGGAAAGCCGGCTGATTTACTGTATCACCCGGATCAAAGCCACTATGCCAGCAGGAATTTCAGACAATTACTGTGGAGATATCAGATAAAGCAAAGCCTGAGTCGCCGGGGAAATTGCTGGGATAACAGCCCAGTGGAACGGTTCTTCAGAAGCCTGAAAACAGAGTGGGTACCGGATAATGGCTACGCGAATTTTAGCCAGGCCAGCACGGCAATAAGGAATTACATCACAGGATATTACTGCCAGCTCAGACCCCATCAATATAATGGTGGTTTGACGCCGAATGAATCAGAAAGATTGTTCTGGAAAAATTCTAAAGCCGTGGCCAGTTTTTGTTGACCACTACACGCCCGGTTGGCAGGTTCACCACAAGATCCCACTCGATGACAGTGGAACAAATGCCCTGAATAATCTGATACTGATCCAAAACTCGCCATATCACTCCGCGCTTTCAAAGACACAGGCGATAATCACTAAAGACCTCCCATACAACGCCAGCACTAACGTTTTATGGCCTTCGCCGAACGGCGTAATTTACCCTGTAGGGAAGTGAAAACGAGATGAATAACACAATTCAGATAATGGGTATCTTCAAAAATTTGATGATTTCCGATAGTTACCCGATAGCCAGCCCAATAGCACCAGATGTTATTACGGACTTGAAGCGCAAGCCTGCGCCAATGGAATGGGATGAAACTAAACGTGGTGTTTACTCGGATATTCAGAAACTAGTGATGAATCGCCAGGACTACGCCGATATGCTCGAAGTCATGGATGGTCTGGAATACAACGGACTCACCCTGTATAGCCTGACGCAGGCAGAGAATGGTGAGTTGGCATGGTCAAATATCTATATTAGGAACATTGATACGCGCGATAATGACGTCTACGTTGATCCCAATCTGACAGACAAACTGCTGATTGGTGAAGATGGAATGTCCGTATTCGTGTACAGCTTCAAAGAGAAGTGTTTTCAGATTCGTGACAAAGCATCAACTGATTACGTTATTGAAGAGTACGAAACCTTCAGCGACCTCTTATCGGCCCTTATCGACATAGTAAAATAAAATTATCTCTGTCTTAGGGGCATTGACAATAGAACACCCAAAGTTGATAGAACACAGAATTATAAAGTGCTGTTGAAGCCCCCCGACCAATCTATGTCAAGTTGGTCGAGGGGATCCTCCGATGAAACAGTGTCCAATATTACGGGGTCAGTTCAAATTACGGTGCTTTTTTTGCTGGCTTAATAGCGCTGTAATCGTTGCAGCGCCGTCTCAATCGGCTGGTCGCCGCTGGTCAGCTCGATAATCTGATACTTAATCGCCGGAGTTTCAATCAGGCCAGCCAGCGTGGCGGCGACATCATCACGCGGGATTTCCCCGTACGGGATCGCCAGATCGGCCTGTACCCGACCGGTGCCGGCTGCATCGGTTAGCGTTCCCGGACGCAGGATCACCCACTCCAGCCCGCTCGCCACCAGCCGCGCATCCGCCAGCCTTTTGACCCGCATATAGTTTTCAAATCCTTCCGAAATCGCTTTACCGCGACCGGCATCCGGAAACGCTGAAACCAGAATAAAGCGGGGTACACCCGCCTGTTCTGCCGCCGCGACCGCCAGTTCCAGCCCGTCACCGTCAATCGCATTGGTCAGTGCAATACCCGCGCCACCGGCACCGGCGGTGAAAACCACCACCTCGTGACCGGCCATCTGTTGCGCCAGCTCGTCAACCGTCAGCTGCTGAATATCACCCGATACCGGCTGTGCGCCAGCGGCCTGCAGGGTAGCAGCCTGCTCCGGTTTCCGGTGCAGCGCCGAAACCGCGTGCTGCTTAGCGCTCAGCTGGCGGGTCAGTCGCAGACCCACTTTACCCGCCGCGCCGATAATAAAACATGCCGCCATAATTTCAGTTCCTCTGTTAATTCAGCGAGAGCAGAAGTATAGCCATCAGCCAGAGACAAACCAGGCGCCTGATGCGGCGCCTGTTGACTTACTGCGGGATCACTTTTTCCGCTTTCAGCTTATCGAACAGCTGAGTAAAGGAGTCAAGCGTGCTGCGATAGCCGGTAAAGCCCGCTTTGCGGCTTTTGCTCATGTCGGTGAAGGCTTCCATCGGACGACCGAGATCGGCGTCGGTGTGCCACCAGGACGCGAGCTTATTGAGGTCCGCTTCGCGCAACTGATGACGCTGAGCAATCTCCTGCCAGGCGCTGGCCGCTTCCTGCATCCGCCCTTCCAGCGGCATCATTTGCGCCGGGTATTCGGCCGCCTCGATACCGAAATAGTCAGCCAGCTTCGGCCACATCCAGTTCCAGCGGAACACATCACCGTTCACGGCGTTGAAATCCTGATTGGCCGCTGCGGGAGACGTCGCCGCCCAGTGCAGCTGTTCAGCCAGCAAACCGGCGTCGGTCATGTCAGCCACGCCATTCCACTGCTCTGGCGAGCCGGGGAATATAAACGGCCAGCCTTTCTCTTTGCACAGCGTGGCATACACCGCCAGCGTCTGGCCCATGTTCATTGCGTTACCGACCGCGTAACCGATAATGGTGTGCGGACGATGAACGCTCCAGCGGTAGTCATATTTTTCCGCACCGGCAAACAGCTCATCTTCCTGCGCATAATAGAAGTTGTCGACCGGCTGACGGCCCTGTTCTTCACGGAACGGCGTCACCGGCACCGCACCTTTGCCGTAGGCTTCAAACGGACCCAGGTAGTGCTTAAGACCGGTTACCAGCGCGACGTGTGCGCCCTTCAGCCTTTCGCCCAGCGCCTCAATGACGTTGCGCACCATGCCGCCATTAACCCGAATGTTCTCTTTTTCGTTCTCCTGACGCGCCCAGACGCTGAAGAAAACGGCATCCGGTTTCACCGACTTCAGTGCCTCGCGCACCGCGTCAGCATCGGTCAGATCGGCTGTCAGACTGGTCGCGCCTTCCGGCACCGCGCCGCGTCCGCGTGACAGACCGGTCACGTCCCAGCCCTCCTGCTGCAGTTTATCCGCCAGTGCTCGGCCGATAACGCCGCTGATACCCACAATCAAAGCCTGTTTTTTCATTTGATTTCTCCTCGTTTTGCGTAATGCTAAGCCTAATAGAGAATTGAGTTCTTATCTCTGGCATTAATTCACAGCATTCTCAACCTGAGTTCATTAATCGATGCACGATCAGCGCCTCAAAGATATCCTGCCTTTTGTTGCCAGCGTGGAATGCGGCAGCTTTACCGCTGCCGCTGAGCGCCTGCATGTTACCGGCTCGGCGGTCAGTAAAAGTGTCAGCCGGCTTGAAACAAGATTAGGTTCCCGCTTGCTGGAACGCACCACCCGCAGCCTGCAATTGACCGATGCCGGCAGCGCCTATTACCAGACCTGCCTGCGTATTCTGGAAGATCTGGCCGAGACCGAAGCAGTGCTGGCGGCGCAGCGCACCATTCCCTCCGGCCGCCTGCGACTGGCGGTGCCTAACACCTATGGCCGGCTTAACGTGATGCCGTTGCTGATGCCGTTCTGTCAGCAACACCCGGAACTGGCGCTTAACCTGAGTTTTTCCGATCGGTTTGTCGATCTGTTTGATGAAGGGGTGGATGTCGCGGTGCGGATTGGCGGCGCGCCCGACCTGCCCGCCTCGCTGGGCTGGCGTAACATGGGCCGTGAGCAGATGCTGTTCTGCGCCGCGCCGACCTATCTCGATCGTGAAGGCCGGCCGCACAACCAGGCCGGGTTGCTGAATCACCGCGCCATCCTTTATCAGCGCGTTGACGGCAGCACCAAACCCTGGCTGTTTACTACTGAAGATGGTCAGCCGAACTGGCGCGATGTGCCTTACCGGATGGCGTTAGGTGATGTGGATGCGCAGATGCAGGCGGTGAAGGCGGGACTGGGGGTGGCACAAATGCCTTCCTGGCTGATTCGCCAGTCAGTCGCTGCCGGAGAACTGGAGATCGTTCTTCCCCAGCTGCAACCCGACGGACTGACGCTCAGCGTGGTGTGGCCTCGTCGCAAACAGTTTCTGCCCAAAGTGGATGCGCTGCTCTCTGCCCTGAGCGGGCTGGTGATCCGCTAATCTGACGGCGCGGACCTTCCGATCGCGCCCGTCGTCCGCCTGCCGGCTGTTATTTTAATTTCCCCCAGCGTTTGGGATGTTTATTTCATCCTGAGGTGTTTCACCTGGAAATAAGACAATTCCAGCCCCTTTGTTTCGACATTTCCGCCTGCTCTTCTCATGGTGACGCTTTATTCCCCCGCGAAATAACCGGCTTAAATTTAAGCCCTTTATTCATGTTCTGATGGAATCCCATCAAAATAAAAAGGCCGGAAGGCTTGAGCTCACAAAATGAAAACTAAATTCCAAATATAATTTAACCTGAAATATAAATATCAGTAGGGTGAATGCTCCTTCATGTTCTGACGTTTTACCTGGCCTGTTTTCACCTGGAGTTTTCATGGAAAAAGAACTGTATATCTCGTCGAACCCGGCATCTGGCCCTAATAGCGCCACCCGTACCGAGCCGTTTGTGAAGATTATTGCCCTGGTAGCGACGCTGGGCGGACTGCTGTTTGGCTACGACACCGGCGTGGTGTCGGGCGCGCTGCTGTTTATGCGGGGCGATCTGCACCTCACCCCGCTGACCACCGGACTGGTCACCAGCTCGCTGCTGTTTGGTGCCGCTTTTGGCGCACTCGCCGCTGGCCACCTGGCGGATAGCCTCGGCAGACGCCGCATCATCATCGCGCTGGCACTGATTTTCGCCTTTGGCGCAGTGGGCTCAGCCATCGCCCCGGATGTGGAGTGGATGATCGCCTCACGCCTGTTTCTCGGATTCGCGGTAGGCGGTGCCGCCGCGACGGTGCCGGTCTATATTGCGGAAATCGCGCCAGCCAATAAACGCGGCCAGCTGGTGACGCTGCAGGAGCTGATGATCGTCAGCGGCCAGCTACTGGCCTACATCTCCAACGCCACCTTCAACGATATCTGGGGCGGCGAAAATACCTGGCGCTGGATGCTGGCGCTGTCGATTGTGCCCGCCATTCTGTTGTGGGTTGGCATGATATTCATGCCGGAAAGCCCGCGCTGGCACGTGATGAAAGGCCGCAGTCAGGCGGCCCGCGAGGTGCTGGAGAAAACCCGCGCAGCCGAAGATGTGGAATGGGAACTCGAAGAGATCGAAGAGACGATTGAAGAGAACCGTCAGCAGGGCAAAGGCCGGCTGCGCGATCTGGCTACGCCGTGGCTGATGAAAATATTCCTGCTCGGCATCGGAATCGCCGCCATTCAGCAGCTGACCGGCGTGAATACCATCATGTACTACGCGCCGACCATGCTGACAGCCGCTGGCCTGAGTAACGATGCCGCGCTGTTTGCCACCATCGCTAACGGTGCGATTTCAGTGGTGATGACCCTCGTCGGCATCTGGTTGATTGGCAAAGTCGGCCGTCGTCCGCTGGTGCTGATTGGTCAGATGGGCTGCACCTGCTGCTTATTCTTCATCGGGCTGATCTGCTGGCTGATGCCGGAATATCAGCAGGGTGCGGTCAATCTGCTGCGCGCTTATCTGGTGCTGGCGGGAATGCTGATGTTCCTCTGCTTCCAGCAGGGTGCGCTGTCGCCGGTAACCTGGCTGCTGCTGTCGGAAATTTTCCCGGCCCGGATGCGCGGTATCTGCATGGGTGGCGCAGTCTTTTCACTGTGGATCGCTAATTTCGCCATTTCGATGGCCTTCCCGCTGTTATTAGCCGCCTTTGGTCTGTCGGGTGCGTTCCTTATTTTCGCCCTGATCGGCATCGGTGGTTCTGTTTTCGTCATGAAGTTTATTCCCGAAACCAAAGGAAGAAGTCTTGAGCAGGTAGAGCACTATTTCTACGCGCTTTATAACGGCCACAAATAAGGCTGCCGCATGGAGCCCGCAGAGATATCACTTTCGCTTAACGACGGTCAGAGAGGAAATAGCGACCTTCACCGATTAAATAACTGAAGACGATTAAACCCGATTATTACGCACCCATGACTTTCAGGAAATGACTATGAGCTTATCTATTCCACAGGCACGTTTTTGTGTAAACCGCAAAATTGCGCCCAATCTGAGCATCGAACGCTTTTTTAAGCTGGTGACGCAGCTGGGTATTCATAAAGTCGAACTGCGCAACGACATGCGCAGCGGACGCGTGACCGACGATCTGACCGGTGAACAGGTTAAGGCGCTGGCGCGCCAGTCAGACATTGAGATCGTGACCATCAATGCGGTCTACCCGTTTAACCAGCTGAACGATGAGGTGCTGCAGCGCACCCGCCAGCTGCTGAGCGATGCCCGGGCGGTTGGTGCCGAGTCGCTGGTGCTCTGCCCGCTGAACGATGGCACCCCAATCAGCGCGGCGGATACCGTTGCTGCGCTGAAAACCTTAGGGCCGCTGTTTGCCGACTACGGCATTCAGGGACTGGTGGAGCCACTTGGCTTTCCGCAAAGTTCGCTGCGCTCGGCAATTCAGGCGCAGGCGCTGATCAAACAGGCCGATGTACCGTTCCGGCTGCTGATTGATACCTTCCACCATCATCTGTTTGAGGATGCTGAAAACGGCTTCGAACAGGAGATTGATGTGCAGCAGATCGGGCTGGTTCACCTGTCTGGCGTCACCGATCCGCGGCCGGTCGCCCAGCTTACCGATGAAGAACGCATCATGCTCAGCGCCGACGATCGCTTACGCAGCAAGCAGCAGGTCGAGCGGCTGGAAAAAATGGGCTACACCGGCCTTTACGCCTTTGAACCGTTCTCATCGGTGATGAATGACTGGCAGGAAGCAGACATCATCCGCGAAATTCGCGACAGCATTCAGCTGTTGAACCACTCAGCCTGATTAAGGAAGCACTATGACTATCAATATTGGCGTTATCGGAACCGGTGCGATCGGTCGCGAACACATCCGTCGTTGCAGCACGGTATTGCAGAATGCGCGGGTGGTAGCACTCAACGACATCAATCGTGACAACTGTCAGCAGGTTGTCGATCAGCTGACGCCTGAAGCGCGTATTTATGATAACGCGATTGAGCTGATCAACGATCCGCTGGTCAATGCGGTGCTGGTCACCTCCTGGGGTCCGACCCATGAAGCCTTTGTGCTGGCGGCTATCGAGGCTGGCAAAGCGGTGTTCTGCGAGAAGCCGCTGGCGGTCACCGCCGAAGGCTGTCTGAATATTGTTGAGGCAGAGATCAAGGCGGGTCGCCAGCTGGTGCAGGTCGGATTTATGCGGCCGTATGACAGCGGCTACCGGGCACTGAAAGCGGTGATCGACAGCGGCGAGATTGGCGAACCGCTGATGCTGCACTGCGCGCACCGTAACCCGGAAGTGGGTGACAGCTACACCACCGATATGGCCATCACCGATACGCTGATCCACGAACTGGATGTGCTGCGCTGGCTGCTGAACGATGACTATGTCAGCGCACAGGTGATCTTCCCGCGCAAAACCCGTAAGGCCTCGTCACACCTGCGCGATCCGCAAATCGTGTTGCTGGAAACCGCCAAAGGCGCGCGTATTGATGTCGAAATTTTTGTTAACTGTGAATATGGCTATGACATTCAGTGCGAAGTGGTGGGTGAAAGCGGCATTGCCCGCCTGCCTGAACCGATGTCAGTGCAGCTGCGCAGCGCTGCGAAGCTGTCGACCACTATCCTGACCGACTGGAAAAAGCGTTTTATTGACGCCTATGACGTCGAGCTGCAGGCGTTCATTAATAACGTTATCTCTGGTGAGATGACCGGTCCCTCGGCCTGGGATGGCTATGCGGCTGCGGTGGCGGCCGATGCCTGCGTCGCGGCGCAAAATTCCGGTCAGATTGTGCCGGTTACGATGGCCGATAAACCGGCGTTTTATCGCTAAAGCCAACGCTGCACGGCGGGTTCCGCCGTGCATTTGCTCAGCCCTGCGTTCCTTTTTTCAGCGGCTCCTCACGCATCAGCAGCGACAGGATAAAGGCCAGCACCATGACGCAGGCCGCCATCATAAATGCCGCATGAATCGCCGCGCTAAACGCCTGCAGATAATCGTGCCGGATATCAGCCGGCAGCTGGTTCAGTGCCGCGGGCGAGATTCCGGGAGGCAGCTGGGTTCCGGCCGGCATCAGCGCTTCAAGCTGCGATTTCAGCACCTGACTGAAAATGGTGCCAAACAGCGCTACGCCAATTGAGCCGCCAATCGAACGAAACAGCGTCACCGACGAGGTGGCTACGCCGGTCAGCGCCGGTTCAATGCTGTTCTGCACCACCAGCACCAGTATCTGCATCACCATGCCCAGCCCCATCCCCAGCACCGCACTGAACAACTGAAGCTGCCACAACGGCGAAGTAAGGGTAATAGTGGTCAACAGTGCCAGCCCGGCGGTCGCCAGCAAGGTACCGACGATCGGGAACAGGCGATAACGCCCGGTTTTGCTGATGATGCGTCCGCTGATAATAGAGGTGGTCAGCAAGCCGCCCATCAGCGGCAGCAGCTGCAGGCCCGCCTCGGTTGGCGTGGCGCCTTTCACCACCTGCAGATAGAGCGGCAAAAAGGTGACGCTGCCAAACAGCGACAGACCAATAATGAAGCCGATCAGGCTACTCAGCACAAAGCTGCGGTTGCGGAACAGCGTCAACGGAATAATCGGCTCCCACGCCCGCCGCTCTTCATAAATAAAACCAATGCAGCCGACCAGGCCGAACGCCAGAATGCACCACAGTTGCGGGTCGGACCATGGCCGGATGGTGCCCCCCTCGCTGGTAAACAGGGTAATGCCCAGCAGCGCCATACTCAGGCAGATCGCCCCTGGATAATCAATTTCGTGCCGGGTGCGTTTACCGCCTGAATTAAAGACGATGCCGATCACCAGCAGGGCGAACAGACCGAGCGGCAGATTGATATAGAAGATCCAGCGCCAGGAGACATGCTGCACAATCGCACCGCCCAGCAGCGGTCCCAGCACCGTGGCCAGCCCGAACACGCCGCCGAATAAGCCCTGATATTTTCCTCGTTCAGCCGGGGGGATCACATCAGCCACCGCCGCCATACTGACCACCATCAGCCCGCCGCCACCCAGTCCCTGCAGCGCACGGGTCAGCACCAGCTGCGTCATATTCTGCGCCAGACCACACAGCGCGGAGCCCAGCAGAAACAGCACGATCGCAATCTGCAGCACCCGTTTGCGGCCAAACAGATCGCCGAACTTTCCGTACAGCGGCACCACAATGGTCGATGACAAGGTGTAGGCCGTGACGATCCATGACAGCCGATCCAGCCCTCCCAGCTCGCCGGTGATGGTTGGCAGCGCAGTGGAGACGATGGTCTGATCCAGCGCCGCCAGCAGCATCACCAGCAGCAGCGCGCTAAATAATAGCCGCACCGGGGGCGCTTTCCCGTTGGGCTGTTCCTGCATTCCGGTCACCTTATCAAACAAAATTCACCCTATCCTGTTGTTTTTGATGGAAACATAATGGTGTCTGGTAAAAAAACGCCCCTCAGAATTCCACAAATACAGCTGTTTTCCAACGGGATATCAACAGACTGGTTGAATAAACAATCGGTTCACCACCGCAGAAGTTCGCATTATCGCGGCTCAGCGCCAGGTGCAATCTGGCGCTCCCAGGCAGAACGCACAGGACTCAGGCGACGGATTGCTGCGTAGTTTTCGCCGCAGCAGCTTAAGCAGACTGGCCATCCAGCGCGGTTCATTCATGCCCTTGCATAAATCGTTCATCATGGATGAACACACGTGCCGCATTGGCGCGCAGACGTTCATAAGTCGTATGGTCGCCCCGGCGTTGCGCAATGATCATCATTGCTGCACTGACTTCAGGATTGTTATGAACCGCGAGCCACTTTTCTCCCCAGATGTAAAACTCCCCTACCGCCTGAGATCTTTGCAAAAATCCTGGCGTATTGGCTATCAGCAGGTGTTGATCGTAGTCCAGCCGTTCTGCCTGCGTCATCGTTCGCCAGCTCACCATCGGCAACGTGGGTAGCAATCCCTGGTTCATCTCCGCTTCAGCCTGGGTCAGCATCGATTGCGTAATAAAACCTGCTTTCAGTCCAACAACAATCACCCAACCCCCCAGCAAAAGCGGAATCGTGACTGCACGTCCAAAGCCAGATATGTTGACAGGCTGCAGAACTGAATCGGGTAAACCCGTACGAAACAATACAAGCAGCAGCATGAGATGAGGCGTGGAAAGATAGAGTGGATACTCCAGCATCATATGGATCACCACAGGCAGACCCGTCAATGGTAGCAGCCAGCCAGCCCTGTCCGGATCGAGTGAGTCACGCAGCCGAAGGATGAGTGGCCAAATCCAGATACCGGCTAATAACAGCAAGCCTGCCAGGGCAATGATTCCGCCTTCGGCCCAGACATACAACGCTTCATTATGCGGGTGCGTAACGGTGTCACTCTTTTGTACTAAACCCAGGGCCGCCACCGCCGATGGGAATTGCGCTTCGAAGCTACCCAATCCGCTGCCGGCCCAAGGGTGCTGTTCAATCATTTCAGCCGTCGCTTCAAGCATCAGAACGCGTTCAACGGTAGATTTTTGGTGTATCAAATCGGCGTGCTGTCCTGCGGGCATTGCCCATAAGCCAATGCCTGAACAGCATCCTGCTAACGAGACAATTAACATGCCTTTCCACAACGCCGCTTTAACATTGATTCGCGGCTGGCGTCGCCAGTCGGCTAATCCGGTCAGTAGTATGGATAGAATCACACCGATCATTCCGGTTCGGCTCTGGCTAAGCGTTATTGCCGCGCATAGCGGATACAGGGGAAGTAGCCAAACGAGTCTGCTTCTGCGTGTGGCTGCGGTAAGCGCAAGATAAAGCGTTACTGCTGCGCCCGTAGCCAGCCAGCTTGCCAGCAGGTTACGCTGCTGAAAAATGCCATAGGGTGAAGTGCCATAAAAATCCATCAAACGCAGGGCGATCTCCGGCAGCCAGGCCTGCATCATGGCTTCGCCAGCCTGCAGCAGAGAAGATAAAACCACCAAAGCAAGTAAAATGCGTCGCTTAGATGACGTAAGGCTCACCTGACAGAGAGCCAGACAAAACAGCAGCGCTCCAGCGATTCCTGTCAGACGTGGCACGGCATGGTTTCGCCACAAAGCGGATGATGTCCAGCACCATGGCAGCCACAGCATAGCGACTGCCAAAAAAGCGATGAACATGAAACGTGATATCAGGATCTCTCCGCTTCGCAACACATTCAGGAGTGCAGATAAACTGCACAAAAGCATCACACTCCATGCAAGGATGTTCTGAGGCATTTCCAGCCCTGTTCCGCCATTATTTCCGAAATAAATCGGCAGAATAACAATCAGGTAAAGCGTGATGAGAGTCAGCGTTAATGCGCCGCGTGAGAGAAAAAACAGCTTCAACTCAGCTGCCCATTTTCGTTGCGTCTTGCGGATTATGTTCATTTTCAGTTCAGTCGGGATGTTAAGTTGCTTTAAGCGCGGGAAGTGATAATAAACACCGGGCATGATGGTTTCATATTGTGGCAATTAAAAAATGACGACCGTAACGCCAGGCGTTATTAAACCGTCACCAGCATCTTCTGATGCTGGCTGCTCTTCGCCCGTTTATCTATGCCAGAGGAGTTATCATTACAGAAAGATGAAACAATTCCGCGCCTGAACGCGGCGTGTTCAGATGAGCAGCGCAGCAGGCAATATACAGCTTTCCACCCACCAGCCAAAAACCCTGACGGTAATTAATATAATTTCATTACCAGAATATTTATCATTATCAGTAAAGCCTGTTAAAAAATTAGCAGTCGGCGGTTCTGCTACACAATCTCTCCAGGCAGGGTATGGCGGTATACAGTTGTGTTATTGCTCGCATCGCCCAGGCCTCTTCTTTACGATCGCTGATGCCGAGTTTGTCGACGGCTTTATATTTATGGGCGAGGACTGTTTTGCTATCAATATTTAACACACGGGAAACATCGCTGGTTCTTTTGCCTTTCCCCAGTTCCGCCATAACCCGAAGTTGCCGTTTACTCATCCATTTCCTGACAAAAAACCGCTTAAATTGTTTTTGTACCAGGCACGATGAAATCATCTCCGCCAATTGCTGAACGCTCACTGTAGAGGGAATTAATGAAATACCTTCTACAATGGCATCCTCGCCGCAAAAAGTGACAGGCAATTCCTCGCTGATAACAACCTGTTTAATTTTATTGTGATTCCTCCGAATTTTCAGAATATCCGGAATACTTTCATAAAGCTCATTAGCGGTGTTAAATAGCCATATAACTGCCTTTGGATTAAACTCATCGACTACAGACTGAACCTCTGCTTCCTTAGACGTTACCTTGAGATGTACAGAGTGATTCTTAGCTAAAATATGCCGCACGCCCATTACGGCGTAATCATTGCCGGCAATCATCATCACCTTATCAATCTCCACAGAGGAGATATTCATGCGCGGTTTCAAATAATATTCACTGCCGCTTTTTTCATCTGACAGGTATCTGACGTTATTTCTGATGTTGCCGTCCCAAAAGTCAGGAATAACTAAATTATTGCAATGATGGCGAACGCTAGCATTTCTCATATCCAGAGCCTCTCAAATTCGTACCGGTTTATCGCCACCGTTAAAAGGGTGAGATCAACCAGTCACGAACGGTATCGGTGATGAGAGTAATTATGTCCCGCCAGCGCCGGGACCAGTTCATTATATTTTATATGGCTTGATATATAAATTTATACTCTGACAATATAAGCGTTAGCAGCTTAAATCTCTGGATGAACGACTTTCTGAATCAGCAGGTCGACGCGGCGTAAACAACATAGCATGACTCAGCAGCGGCTGCAGGTTCAGGCAAAGGATCAATCAGGTTAGCCTGAAGTCATGGCTTTACCGTTTAACGCATAAATGTCGGGGCCCCACCATATTGCCAATCAGATACCCATTGTTCAGTTTAATCACAACCAGGTGGTCGGTCTGCTCTGAGGTATGCGAGTAGATATATTTAGTGAAAACGGCATCATCCAGATCATCACCTTTGTATTTAGCGACGTTAACTTTGCTTAACGCAAAATTTTTCTGGTCGGTTTTGTCAAAAGAAAAATGCATAAATCGTTCAAATGAGTAAAGTTTACCCGTTTCTGCAATTTTACGCGCTTCGCCGGAAAACATAACGTTGCCCTGCCCGTTACTGGAAAAAGTAACGGACATAGTGCCTTTCAGGTATTCCCAGACACCATCGTTCGGTACAGTATAAAATGTTGATACGCAATCTACTCTGTTATCTCTTTTCTTCAAAAAACCAAAAAACGCCAGAGTGATCGCCAGAATAATAATGACGACAAATACAGTCCTAAACCTTTGGAAATTCATAAACATCATAGCATCCTGCGAATTTTTGACTGCCATCTTTTTGATAAGTACACCGGGTTATAAACGCTGCGCCCTGGCCATTTAAAACAACCTCATCGGAAGGATGATAAATATATACATCATTACCGATACAAGGCGCATATTTATCTATCATCTCTTTAGCAAGTCTTAATTTAACTTCAGCGGTTTCAGGTGAATTTTGATAAAGCATATAAACATTGCAACGCCCAACGCTGCCTATTTTGAAAACATCATTTTCATCCCATTCACCACGATTGATTAATGCGTAACCGATTATCGTAATGGCCAGTAAACAGACAGCAGAGGTTATAATAATCTTGTTACCCGGCTTTTTATTCTCAATGGCTACCGGCTTCCCGACGACACCCAGCTGCTGAACCTTCAGATCTTCAGGCATTAAAAAGCCCGCGCGGGTTATTGTTTTGATCAACTCACCTTGAAAACCAAGTTGTTCAAATTTTTTTCTGAGCAAGGAAACATACTGATTCAAGGTATTATTGGACGCATTAGCGCCGTAATTGCTCCATATCTCATCAAAAATATGCTCCCGGCTCATCACCTTACCCCGGTTTTCCAGCAACAAGCACAGTATTCGTGAGGCTGTCAGCGGAAGTTGCGTTTTTTCATTTTCACTTAAACGATGCCAGATAGCGTTATTGGCTTCATCGTAAAAGAAATCCTCTTCAATGATGTACATCATTCCTCTTCGAACCCATGATTAACAAAAACAGGATCTATTTTTTGCGTTCTAAACCGACCCGATGAAACCGGATACTCTTACGGTTAAATTCTACGACCGCGATCACGGTATTTTCTCTGACTGCCGCATTCTCCCTGAGTTAAGACAGGCGGCAAGGTGGCCTGTTCTTCGTGACAATGATCAACGCTTTCGCGTGAGACAGTCACCTGATCCCTGTATGCCCTGAACAGCAGAATATGACGGTTTCTGCCGTTTTAAAATTATGTACCGCAACAGTAATATCATCAGGCTACAAAGTATTCAGTCTGATTTTAAAAAATTGCGTACATTTAAGCAGGTACCGGGATTGATACTAACCGATGCAAAAATATCAATCAAAGAAGATGGAGGGACAGGACTGAACAGCAGCGGCAGTTCGCTGACTTCATGCCGTCTGAAGATGATGATGCAGTCCGCACCGGCACGCTCAACGCTATGCAAGAGAGGCCCCCCCTTCATCAGATGAAACCCTTCGACAGACTGATACCTCACCACTGATATCACTATGCATAACCGGGCGGCAGCCGGCCCGGTTTTAGCAGACAGAGTCTCATTCCGCGTTATGCGCGCGGGTTCCTTTCCAGCAACTCAGTGCGGGCGCTGATTCCAGGTTATCAGCCGCGAAAATGCTGGCTACCGTCGGCAGCCGACACCAGACCGATGAAATAATTTACGCGCTTTACTGTCATCTTTAGGCCTGTGTTTAAAAAAGCGTTTTATCAGGATAGGCGCATTTTGGCTGGTCAACACCACATCATTAATACTCACCTGGACAGGCAGACTTAAGCAGTGATGCAGTTCCGCTCAGACACTGTGCTGAGGCAGCTTCTCTCCTCGCAGGTGGTATTCCATTACCGTATAAGGACGTACACCTGGCGGCAGAGGATGTTCACCATAGACGGTTTTGGCCAGGGCATAGGCAACGACCTCTCCCCCTTCGCCGGGCAAACGCATACCATCCTTAACGATCGCAGGCATATCATCATCAGCACGTAAAATCATGGGAGGCACCCGGCTGATGATTGTTCCGTCGACAACCTCTTCAGTCATCGAGAGCATGACCGGCTGCCCCGCTGACACGGCTTTCCCGTTGCGTACCCGATACCAGACAATGCCGTTTGCCGATTTCAGCGGCTTGCGCCCTGTCGCCAGCGAACGAATTTTTCTCTCCCCCTGCATCACCTTTTGCGCGACAGCAACCTGTACGGCTTTAACAAAGTCAGCCTGTGCCCGTCCGGCTTCTTTTGGCTTCAGGCGAACGGCTGTGCTCAGGCCATCTTTGATGCCTGCCTGGAAGGTGACATTATCAATATCGATACCGGCATCGCGCCAGTCATCCAGCCGGGCATGAAGTCCTTTAGCCATCATCACTCCGGCAATATAGGCCTGACGGTTCGCCGCGCTTTTCAGGTCTGGCGTGATTTGCTGGTGCATTTTTTCACGCAGTTCTGCCAGCGTGGTGGCAGCTTGTTTCAGCTCATCACTGCGGCGGTTAAGCGCCTGTTCCAGCTCGCTGGCTGCCTGTTCCTTCTGTTTGAGTGAATTCAAAAGCTCTGTGACCGTATTTTGACTTCCGGTCAGGGCATTGTTTTTATGGATCAGCTCGACCTGATTTTTGGCCAGATTTTGCTTTAACACCAACTGTTCCCGATCGCGTTCTGAAAGCTTTTGCTCAAGCGCCTTAATATTTTGCTGCTGTTGCTGACGCTGTTTAACATCCGCAGCAGTCAGCAACTGTAGCTTGTCCTCCCGCTGTTTCAGAACGGTGTTCAGATCGCTAATCTGAACGTTCAGCCTGGCAACCTGTTGCTGGCTTTGTTGTAACGCATCTTGCAGGGCGGCAACCTCCGGTGATTCGGATGAGGCGGGTTTTTTTACCTGGGCACTTTCTGCTACTGCAGGATGACTGCTGGCTACTGCTGCAGGATGATTGCTGGCCTGTGCCAGGGCATCCTCCAGTCGCTTGTTCAGCTGTTTAATGGTTTCAACATCTGTTTTATGCTGGCTGGACAGCCTATTTATCCGCTGCTGCAAAATTAAATCAGCAACCGGCTGTTCTTTCCTTTTTCCAGGCTGTTTCAGACTAGAAATGCCCGTTTCCGTTTCATTTGTTGCCGGTTGAGGTGCTGACTCAGCATGATGATGAGCCGCCACCATCGCTTCGAGGCTCCAGCTTTCATCAGACGGCTGTGACAACAGGGACTCGGCGGCAGATGAAGAGATCGTTCCCGCAGCAACCCACTCAGGCAGGATCAAAAAGAGAGCAACGGCAACCAGTCTGAAAGATGAAGTGAAGCAGCGCACAGCTGTTATCCTTAGCGAACGTCAATAGCCTGGTTAATCAGGGTCTGGGCCAGCGCGCCCTTGATGCGATAACAAAGGTTGACCAGCGCGTACTGAAAGCGCGGACGGGCCAGCTCTGCCACCTCCGGGCTGACGTCATCTTTCACCGACAAAAACCCGGCGGAACTTTTCATTAGCCCGTCGTATTGCGCCAGATATTTGCGATATTCGGTCATGTTGACGGTGCGCAGGGATTCCAGATCGCGATTGCACTGAGCAAGGGGAGATAAAGACGACCTCACTTCATTTGTTACTGACTCAGGCGAAACCTTTTCTCTTTCTGGAGTGGGTTGGGATTTGAGCGCCACATTTTCCCGTGCGCTGCAACCCGCAATGCTCGTCATCATCACCATGGTGATCAAACAAAACCCGAAAATAATAAATTTTTTCATTTTATTTTTCCCGAAACACTTATTGATAGTTCACCACCAGCGGTGCTGAGCCAGAAAAAGCCCCTTCCGTTGGCGTGCCTTCAAGTGTTGCAGTAATTTTCAGCGCACTGATCCCCGACGGAACCGCCTGCGTCGTACTTAATTCTTTATTATTAATTTTTAAGCCTGCCTGCATACCATTGGACAAGGGAATGCTATTAGTGCCATTAACAGACTGAAAACTAATATTCATCGCTGCGGTACAGGAAAGATTAACGCTATTTTCAGCCTTTGCTCCCGCGGCACTCTTTTTGGCAATATCACCAAAAGGGATATCTACAGAAGCATTTTTAAACGAACAGGTTTCATTGCTCGGCATCGGGAATAAACAGGCCCCGGACATTGATGGCGGAGTCCAGAACCTGTTATATAAACCAATGTGATGCAATACCACGCCAAAACATACATCTTTTGGATAAACATGCTGCGTACCGCCAGCTTGTGAAAATGAACCTGTGATATTACCAACGTGACTTGAAAGCTCACGTAGCGTCCATGCGCCATTAATATCATTTGGTGAAATGAATGTAGGGAGCCCGGTACCTGTACCGTCTGTCGTGTGAATGGTGAAAATAGCCAGCCGGCAATGCGTGCCACCCCAATAATCAGCATCACATTTGTCTGCAAAATCTGGCATATCCATTAATTTAGTATCAGCTAGTTTGTCATCAACAAAGATATTTCCAACGGCGACAGATGCTTCGTAGTATTGAGACGCCGGCCCTACTTTATAAACATAGGGCCATGTTATCATCGCAGCCCGAGAATGCGTGATAATATTTAAAATAAAAAAAATACCCATTAATATTTTTTTTGTGTTCATTTTTTACGTCCAGATTAATTAAATAAGACGAAACCCAAAATAAATATTTAAGTCATGGGGCGTCCTGGTTTTATTGATGTCAGCGAACAAAAAACTATGGATATTCCAGTAAAAACGTGGTCACAGCTTCAAAGGTGCCCTTCCCGACAGTTCTGTTTTTAACCCCTGCATCACTGGCCTGAATATAAGATGAAAACTTCAACTCAGTGGTGCCGGAATTTAACGCATATCCTTTGGTTTGCTGATTAACCGCAATATCGCCGCCATCCGCGGCCTGAATACCAATGGCCAGATGGTCAACACCATTGCGGCTGGACAAGGCGAGTAGCCCTGGCTGTTCTGCATCTTCAGTACCGGTAAAGGTCACTTTCACCTGGCTCCCCAGCGACAGGTCGCAGTCCTTTAGCAGAATATGAAACGGAAACTGCCAGGTACGCGGCGGGGTGTAAAAATAAAAGTTTTTATCCGGAATGGTGCCGAAATCAACCAGCACATTCTCGCCGTCGCCACCGGTGGCTACGGTACAGGGTTCCGCCACCAGCGTGCCTTTGAAGTCCACATCCGAAGAGGCCGCCTGCACCGGCATATGCAGCATAACGCTCAACAAAACCAGCAACATAAATAGCCTGTTCATGCGACCTCCACGGTGAGTTTCACCGTCGCGCTAAAAGGACGGGCGTCTAACTCTGTAGCCGGATCTTTAACCGGAACCGCCGTCAGTACGGGTACCGCTTTATAGCCGAAGCGAACGGCCTGATTAAGTTTTTGTGGCTTGCCATTGCTTTGTAGCTGGATGCCCAGTCCGTTGACGTCCGTTTCTACCGCTGCTTCATCAAATGCGACGGCCTTGCCTTCAATTTTTAGTGTCAGGTCGGGTACATCAGCCCCCGCATAGTTAGTGCACGACACCGTAAAAGGGACGGGTTGCTGATAACGCTTGCCATCGATTTTATGGATCCCAACTGCGTCACCAAAATTCACCAGCTGCCGGCCGTTGTTGGCATTGATGGAACACTCAACCACCCTTAGCGTACCGTGAAACTTTGCCGGGCCTTCAATTGGAGCGGCATACAGCGCAGGCGCAAGTAATAATCCGCCAATCAAAACCGAATAAAACCAGCCGCTACAGGTTTTGTTTACCATTTCCATTCCGTTACCTCAGGGTATTTGCACCGCCAGCGTGGCCGTTGCGTTAAAATCCCCGCCGGCAAATTTAGCCCCTGGCTCTCTCACCAGCATGGCCAGCATTTGATAGGTTCCTGCCCCTTTACTCAGCGGATACCAGGTGCTGGGTACAATGTTTGACATATTACTGTCATTAATCGCCACGATAACGCCTAAACTCGGGACATCGGTTGACAGCGCTAAATTATTAAAGGATGAGGCATTACCTTTAAACTGATACTCCACTCCGCCGGTAAACCCGTTGGTGCAGGAAATGGTCATCGAGAAAGGTTGCGCACTGGCACCTGATGAAACAGCCATGTTGGTGCGCGTCTTCCCTTCTGTAATGTCATCAACTTTTACATCGCCAAAATCGACATCTACAGCACTGGCACTGCAGCTACCGGCGATCAGGGTTCCGTGAAACTTCACCGTCGCATCAGCCATCGCCGCCGGAGCCAACAGGCTTGACAGCAGCAGCACCGCACTCACGTTAACCGCGAGATTCTTTATTTTTTTCAGCATGATTTTCTCCTCTTCTCAGCTCATCTGCAGAACCAGCGTGGCCGAGGCGTTAAATTCCCCGCCGGGAAGCTTGACCCCAGGCTTTGTCGTCAACCCGGCGGTGATGTTGAAGCTACCGGTATTGGATGACAGACCAAACACCTGCTTCACGTCATAAAATGTGTTCAGATCCAGCGCACCGTAAGCCGTGGCGCTGACGTTACTTAATGTGATGCCCAGACCGGGGACATCGGTTGTCAGCGCCTGGTTATCAAACGATGACGGCGTACCGACAATTTTCATTTTTACGGTACCGGCTGGCGGGCTGTCGCAGGTGATTGAAACCGGAACCTGCGCCGTGGCGGAGTAGACCTGATCAACCTGCACGTCGCCAAACTCGACGCTGACGGTCTGTCCGTTGTTCACGCTACAACTGCTTGCCACGATCGTCCCGCTGATGTTGACAGTCAGTGAATCGCTATCCGCCTGCGCTTCTCCGATCACGGTCATCAGGCTGCAAAGCAGCAGGACGCGCACGAGGCGTTTAAAAAAGGGGCTTGTCATATCAACCTCAGTCATAGCTCAGCCGGAAATCAGCCACTGCACGGAACGCGCCCGGCACCATCGGCCCCGGAACACGTTCAGCAACCACCGTCCACGACAGGCTGTTATCGCCCGGGGTGAGAAGTTGAGGCACACCGTGGCTCCCCAGACGAATGTCACGGTTGTGGCTATCGGTCAGGCGCAGAGCAATGCCCTCAACCCCGTTAAGCTTCATCAGCGAAGGATTGCTAAAGTCTGCCGGTGCAGTAAAGGCGACACTGACCACCGGCTGATCCAACCCCTGAACCGTACTGTCGGTGCGCTCATCCATCAGGTGCCCGGATGCCACCAGACAATCCTGCAGCCGCACGCTAAAGGGTACCGGCTGACTGCGCGCGCCAGGCTGGCTGAGATCACCGGAAGCCAGCGTGCCGAGGTCAACCGTCTGGTCCAGCGAATCCATAACCAGTCGGCAGGGGGAGTCGACCAGTTGACCGTAAACGTGCAGCAGGCCATGTTCTCCATCCACGTCCTTAAAGGATGCTCCGACGCTCATTTCGGTTCCGGCTAACAGCATCACAGCACTCAGCAGCAGGGTACCTCCCAGCGTGCCCGTCAGAGCGGATTTCAGCATGCCGGCGCCCGTGCCTGATGTCTCTTTTTTCATATCTGTTTTCCTTATTCCTGCACGGCGGGCCGGGACGTTTTCTGCCTGCCGTGATTATTTAGAGGTGTTTGATGCGACTTTGCAGACAGAGCCATTACAGCTAAAAGTCAGCACCGGCCGGCCGCCCCAGTCGTTGATGTAGGCGATATGTGGCTGACTGCCCAGCGCGGCAGCGCGCACCCCAAGGTCAGCAGAGCTTTGTGGTGCCAGCATCAGCGGCTTCATCTCAGTTTTTCCGTCTGCCACCAGCGTGACGTAATACGGCGTCGGGTTAGTCACCTGATAGCGATCTCCCTGACGCGTCAGGGTCAGCTGTTCCTGCCACGGTGTCTCGCTGCTGGCACCTTTCTTCACCAGGGCAGTCGGGCGATAAAACATTTTCACTCGCGTCTGGAGCGCCAGCTGCAGCACGTTTGCCTTCTGGCTCTTTGGCGGGATTTCACGCAGGTTAAAGTAAAACAACGACTCACGATCCTGCGGCAGTTTTGCTGTGGCATCTGCCGACAGCTGGATTTTCACCAGACTTTTCGCACCCGGTTCAACCCGCTGCAAAGGCGGTAAGGCCATCAACGGCGACTGAATTTTTTGCCCGTTGCTGTCTTCGACCCACGCCTGAGCGAGATACGGCAGTTTGGTATTATCATTGCGGATGTTGACGCTCATGCTCTTCTGGCTGCCATCAAAAATCACCCGGGTTCGGTCAAGTGCCACAGCGGCATTGGCTGCCTGCATAGCCGTCAGGCTCATCAGCGCTACGGTAACCGCAGCCTGCACAGAAGGAAGTAGCTTACTTTTCATGTTGAGTGTCTCTCTGTTATTCAGTGGTGTGAGTGCCGTCCCTGGCCGCACCGCCCTGTGCTTCCTGTTTTACCTGCCGCTCTCCGGCAACAGGCTCTATGCCTGACATTTAGTGGTCAGATTGTTGTGATAGTCCCTGTCCAGCCTTCACTGTCTGACAGGTCAGGAATAACGGTAATCCGCTATCCGCTGCAGGCAGCTTCTGTGGCACCCTGAACTGACAAACCGGGGTTTCATTTTCACGCACTTCCATCTGCACACCCGGTTCAACGCCCGCCAGCCACACGCTGCCGTTGTCATCCACTACGCCTACCTGATGCGTATCGCGCCAGACTACCGAACCGAACGCCGGGCTACTGCCATCGGCAAACTTTATGACGGCCATCAGCTTGCGGCCCATCATCACATCCAGTTTGCGGTAACCAATGGCTCCCTCGGTCATGGTCAGTTCGGTGAGCGGATGACTGACTTCCATATCATCGCCAAGACTGTCTACATCCACCCCGGCACTGCTGCGCCAGTAGCCATTCATTCCGGTGACGACCGCCTTACCAAAGTGATTGGTGTGCTGCACAACCGAACTGTTTTTCAGCGGGACACCGGCAGCCTCACCGGTATCCAGCATCAGACGGGTTCCGCCGTTAGTACTGACCGGATGCAGTGCCGCACCGTGGCGGGTAGCGGTAGCCCCTCCCTGTACCGAAAGCCCCACTGAGCTATATTCCCCTTCGCTGTAGCTGGCACTCAGTGATCCACGCGCCACGTCGCCGTTATGGGTCAGGTAGCCACTGGCTGTTTTACGGTTTTTCGCATCGGTGCCGGCCTGCAGGCTGTAACTGTTGTTGTTATCAATGCTGTCATACCAGCCAGCGGTCTGTGAGATGCCGCTGCGGGTACTCTGCGCGTTGTAACTGACGGATCCCCCGTTGCTCCACGGAATGCTCAGGCTCAGGTAGGCACCGTCGTCTTTAACTCCCCAGTACTGGCTGCGATATCCGGTCAGACTAATGCTGATATTTTTCCAGCTGCCAATGTCGAGGTACTGCGACAACGTTACGCTGTAGCGATCCTGATCCGGACGATCCCAGTAGGTCCGGTGGCTATAGTTGCCGAACAGACTCATTTTGTAGTCGCGTAGAGCCTTGCTCATGGTGATGGTGTACAGCTCTTTCTGACGGCCGCGCGTCATACCCCATGACCGGTCATCGAAGCGTGTCTCCAGATAGTCACTCATCGACATAAAGTCTTTCTCGGCGAAGCGGTAACCCGCAAAGGTCACCTGCCCATCAATTTTTTCAAACCGTTTGGAATAGCTCAGGCGGTATGATCCCCCCTGTTTTTTCTCCCCGTTGGGCAGAGTGGCCTGCGACTCGGTCACGTCGAATGACACTGCCCCAAAGGCCAGCAAGTCACGCCCAATACCCACAGCCAGCGCGGCATAGTTCTTTGAGCCCACCAGACCGCCAAACAGTGACCAGCCGTTAGAAACCCCCCAGGAGAACTCACCGGTGGCGAACGGATCGCCCTGCACACGGTGCTTCCAGTCTGTCGGCTTCCCGGCAGCCAGCTTGTAGCGCACCATTCCCGGACGTGTCAGGTAAGGGATCTGTGCCGTATCGACTTTAAAGGTCTGCACGCGTCCATCCTGCTCTTCAACCCGCACATCCAGTGTTCCCGCGACGGACTGACTCAGCTCCTGAATACGGAACGGACCCGGTGCCACCTGGCTCTGGTATATCACCCGTCCTTGCTGACTGATGGTGACCTTCGCGTTGGTTCTCGCCACCCCGGTTACCTCAGGCGCATATCCTTGCAGGTTAGGCGGCAGCATATTGTCATCGGTGGCAACACTGGCCCCGACAAAACGAAAGCTATCAAACAGTCCGGAATCGAGATCGGCCTCACCGAGCGTCAGCTTTGCCCCCAGCCCTGGCAGAGCCCGATAGAGGTAATACCGGCTCCACTGAAAATTCTGGCTGGTGTGGCCGCCGGTACTGTACCGTTGCCCCTGCCAGTCAGCACGCAGGCGCCATGGGCCAATATTGGCTCCCGCGGTCCCGTTACCACTGACACTGCTGCTGTCGCCGTCACGGGCTGCAAACTGCTGCGTGGCGTTGAGGTTATAGTCAAACAGCAGCCCCGCAATGCCCTCATCCCAGCGCGAAGGAGGATCCCAGTCAGGCGAGGAGTACTCCAGATAAGCCTGAGGAACGGACACACGGAGTGATCCACTGCCCAGATCGCCGGTAGCGGTCATGCCTGGCACCGAGGCCATATTCAGGCACTGCTGGCCGTTCAGTGTTTTCCACGCCAGCTTCCCGGCGACGTCTTCTTTCAAACCCAGCAACTCCACCATCTCGGTGGTCAGACAGGGTTCGCTGCCGTGCGGATCATCTGGCGGAACCGCAAAGGTCACCGTCACTTCGCGGACTTCAGATCCGTTGACTTTCAGCGTCAGTGGATAATCACCCGGCATCACATATCCGGAACGGGCAAAGTGGCTGACGTCAATGTTGCTGCGGTCTTTGACATCCATCACATCAGTGTTGAATTCGGTCACCTCCGCAGCTGCGGGTATCGCTTCCTCACTCAGGGAATCCGCTGACGCAGGCAGGCTGTCTTGCGCCGTTACCCTGCCAGCCGTGCCGCTCAGGGCCAGCGCCAGCATAATTGCCTGCGTCAGCGGATTTAGCGCGGGAAACCTGCCGCCATGACGAAAGGGTTTCATTAGTCGTACTCCATAAAATATCGCAGGGTGGTGTAATAACTTCCCGGTTGAAGTGGATGGCTATCGCCCATTAGTTGCATGCGGTAGTGCAGCGCCATCTTGCCTGGGACAATTTTTATCGGTGGCACGGGTTGATTTGGTGTAACCGGTGTGCCGATCTCATCCAGAATGGCCACCCCTTCGCCGCTCCCGCTCCCCTGCAGAGCGAATAAATTCGGACCATCCGTCGCCCCTTCAAATGTGATCCGCACATCCTTCCAGGGTTGATGCGTCTGGCTGGCGTTTTGATTGAGTACGCAATTGACCAGATGCACGGTGAAAGGCACTTGCGGACCATGACCGTCATTAATCAATTCACTGGCAGGTACGTTTCCCAGTTCTATACTTTGATCGGCATCCGATGTGGCAATCGCGCAGGGGGTGTCGATAATGCTACCCTGCACCTGGATATGCCCATGCCCATGCCCCGCAGCCACTACCGGATGTGCCATGCACAGCAACACCATCACTGCATAAAAGTGTCTGTTCATCATCATTCAGGTGTGTCGGTGTATGACGGTGCCCGCAGGCGGGCACCGTAGGATTTCAAAGACTCTGAGACTTACTGATAAGAGAGTACGAAGTCAGCGGCACCAGAGAATGAACCTGGAACCACAGGCTGGCCGTCACCTTGCAGGTAAGCAGACATAGCGATAGTGGTATTGTCCGCCGTCAGGGTAGTTGCAGCAGATTCCTGACCCAGCTTGATTTGTTTTTCAGATGCGTCGTTGATAACGATCGCCGCACCACTTGCAGTACCTGAAACACCCCATGCGTCAGGCATGTTAGTGTCTGCGGTACCACTCCAGGTGGCGGTGACCGTTTTATAGGTGCTGATATCACAATTTTCGAGCGCAATTTCAAACGGAACCGGAGTAGATTTACCGTTATTTGCCAGAGCTGAATTAGATACCTGTCCCAGGTCAACGGTCTGATCTGCGGTAGCTGGAGAGATTGAGCATGGTGAGTCAATAATTTCACCTTTAAAATGTACGGTACCGTGACCCTGACCACCAACAGTGCCCGATGCCGCAGCATTTGCGAAACCGCTTACCATAGCCATGCTTAAACCCATTGCCAGTGCAATTTTTGAAAACTTCATTTATATTTTCCTGTTTAACGTTATTGCCAAAAAACAAAGTCACACTCGCCTGATTCCAAAATAACAACACCATATCCTGGTCAGGCGAATACATTTGACGGCGGCAATAATATAAAAACGAAAAGTTTTGTCAAATTATGGCAAAAAGAGTAATACTAAAAATAAAGTCCTTTAAAAACAATTACTTATAATAAGACTAACGCAAAAACAAAATAAAAAACAGATCACCAATGAAATTAAAGACAATACGTCCTCACCGATCAGATCAGAAGGACAAAACAATATTTTATAGGGGATTCATCGCATGAATCGACTTAGAAAAACAACCAGAAGAATAAAAATCACTTTCATTAGCAACAATAAAACAACACAACGCCGCGCAAGTCGGGATTAAAAAAATTAAATGTTAAAAATTAATATAAACTTAAAGCTTTTGATTAGGAATATTCTACTGATCGCATTTATCATGCCTGAGGATTCGATTTACACAGTCAGGTAAAATTATTACGAATATTCCTAATGGACTGTCGGATGCGCCTTTCTGCCGCCGATCAATATAGGAAATTTCGCCTCAGGATATTGGGTTGTTTTTTTCGCCTTTACTCTTCGCTACACGCCTTTACCTGATTTTTCTGCCATCAACCTTATTGCGGCCGATAATTTTGCCGTAAAACGATCCGATCTTGCCTGCATTGGATCAGCGGAAAGCCCATTTTATAGTCAGTGCCCGACTGGAAGCAGGACGCGTTGAGCGTCGGGGAGGAAGCAGGAAGCAGGAAGCAGGAAGCAGGCTGCTGATAACATGATCGACAGTCAGCAGAATGCCGGTTTTTTGCTGATGGCAAATCTGACGTTGGCGTTTTGCACCCGCTGCAGATGTTTCATAAGGTGAAGAAAGGATTAACGGTTCATCACTTATCTTGCTTCACGCACTCCTTTAAGCAGAGCCTGCGTCGCATCAGACGCGTTTCCGGATGGCGAACAGACCAGCCCGAACTCACGGTGTATCGGCGGTGTCAGCGGCACCACACACAGGTTACGCAACTCCTCCGGCAGGGCAGATTCAGGCACCAGGGCGACGCCCATATCTTCACCCACCAGCTTACAGGCGCTGATCCAGTCGCGTACCGTCACGCGGATGTCAGAGAGTTGCAAACCCGCCTTTTCCATCAGGCTTTTGCCATTCACTGCACATCCGCCGGTCGCCAGAATAAAGGGCTGGTCTGCCAGTTCCGCCAGCGTAATGCCATCCGTCCTGGCCTGCCGTGCCTGCCGGCTACCGGCCTGCATCACCACTACCCACGCATCCTGCCCGATGGCAACCTCAGCACGACCGGGGAGAGCGTTCATCACCACGCCCAGTTCGACCCTGTCTGCAGCCAGCCACTCTTCGACCTCCTCATCTGAGCCTTCGAGGATGACCACTTCAATATCAGGATGCAGACGCTTAAAGTCCCGTAGCAGGCCGGGCAACAAGGTGGAGGTCACGGAAGGAAAACTGGCGAGCCGGATGCGCCCGCTGTTTAACCCCCTACTCTTGTCAGCCAGCACGCGGATTGCCTCCAGCTGCGACAGCATGTTTCTGGCGTGTTCGATAACCTGCTGACCCAGCGCGGTAACACCGATGTACCGTCGCTCGCGGACAAATACCGCAAAGCCCAGAGACGCCTCCAGCTGGGCGATAGCCTGGCTGGCACCGGACTGAGTCATTCCTGTCTGTTCTGCGGCACGCGTGATGTTGCAGGCGTCCGCCACCGCAACCAGCAAGCGCCAGTGTAAAAGATTCATCATGATTATCAGTAGCTCAGCTAATAGTTACCTTCTGGATCATTAATTTTACAGCGCACTGAGCGTCAAATACAGTGAGTTCAGCAACGCGCAGGACGTTGCCCGACGGCTTTTCACTTTAAACGGAGAAAATATGAAACTTTATTACGCCCCGGACACTTGTTCGCTGTCACCGCACATCGTGCTGCGCGAACTGGAACTTGAGTTTGAGCTGGTGAAAGTCGACAACCGAAGCAAGCTCACCGCTGACGGACGCGACTTCCGCACCATAAACCCTAAAGGTTATGTCGCGGCGCTTGAACTGGACGATGGACAGATACTCACTGAAGGCCCGGCCATTGTGCAGTATCTCGCGGACAGCAAACCGGAAAAGGGGCTGGCCCCGCCAGCGGGCAGCTGGGCCCGGGTGCGTCTGCAGGAATGGCTTAACCTTATCACCAGTGAAATCCACGCGGGTTCGGCACCGTTGTTCAACGCCACGCTGCCCGAAGACGTCAAAGCGATTTTTCGAGAGAAGCTGTTCCGGCAGTTTGATTTGCTTGCGGCAGCGCTCAACGAAAAAACCTACCTGACCGGATCGACCTTCAGCGTTGCTGATGCCTACCTTTTCACGGTGCTGGGCTGGTGTAAATTCTTCTCATTCGACCTGCAGCGCTGGCCTGCGTTGTCGGCATATATGGAAATGATCAGCGCGCGTCCGGCTGTGCAGGCCGCATTACTCGCTGAAGCGTCTCAGTAAGATCATCCGCCGCTTAATGCATCTCACAACCGTTGAGCGGCTGCCAGCGGGAAAGTCCGCTTATCGATTAAGCGGACATGACCCAACCCGGTGTGCTCAACGTCTCTATGCATAAATGCCATTGTCTCAGCCTGACAACGCGTGCAGGTTCAAACTCACCTTTATTATCCTCCTTCGTTCTGCCGCTGATTTTTCATAAATTCAGCCCGGCTTAAGCCGATCGCTTTTTCACTTGATGAGCATCATCGCTGCTGTGTTCATCAGACAAAGCAACCGGTTAGCCTATTAATATCGCTCTGATGTCATTAACATTGGTTAACGTTGGCCCGGTGATCAGCAGATCATTAATCGCATGAAAATAGCGGTAACTGTCATGCGCATTCAGATAGCCAAGCGCATCAAGCCCACAGGTTTTACCGCGCAACAGCGTATCAGGAAAAATCATCGCACCGGCCGCATCCTCGGTGCCATCAATACCGTCACTGTCTCCCGCGATGGCCCAGATTCCACTTTCCCCGCGCAGTGCGCAGGCCAGCCCAAGTAGAAACTCGGTGTTACGCCCGCCTTTACCTGCCTTTCCCTCGCTTACCGTCACCGTGGTTTCGCCGCCTGACAGCAACACTGCTGGCCCCTTCAGCGGGTAGCCGTGCTGCTTCACTGATTTTGCGATGCCCGCCATGACGGTGGCGACCTCCCGGCTCTCACCTTCAATGGCGTCGCCGAGTATCAGTGGTGTAATACCGTGACGACGTGCCGCACTGGCTGCGGCCTGCAACGCCATCGCGGGTGTGGCAATCATCCTGACCTCACCGACCGGCTGCCTGCCTGACAACGCCGACGGCTGGCTCAGCAGATGGCGAACCGCGGCGGAGACCGGAATAGCGTAGCGTTCGAGCACCTTCAGCGCATCTTCTGGTGTGCTGCTGTCAGCCACCGTCGGACCGGATGCCACATCCGCCGGATTATCACCCGGAACATCGCTGATAATCAGCGAAACCACCTGTGCAGGCTGCGCCAGTGCCGCCAGCCTGCCACCTTTTACTGCCGACAGATGACGCCTGACCAGATTCATCTCTCTGATGCTGGCACCGCTGTGCAGCAGTGCCCGGGTAACAGACTGTTTATCGGCCAGCGTGATACCCGGCGCGGGTAATGCCATCACGGCGGAGCCACCGCCTGATATCAGCGCCAGCACCAGATCGTCGGATGTCAGGCCGCGCAGGGTTTCCAGAATCAGCATCGCCGCCGTTTCACTCATCGCATCTGAGACCGGATGAGAAGCCTCCAGAATGCGGATACGCCCGGCAGGCACGGCATGACCGTAGCGCGTCACCACCACGCCACTGACCTCTACATCTGGCCAGGCGGCATCGACAGCCGCTGCCATAGCGGCCGACGCCTTGCCGGCCCCGACGACAACACAGCGGCCAGCGGGTTTCGGCGGCAGCGCGGCCGGCACGACAGGCCCGGGACGGGCGCTGTCAACCGCCTGCTTAAAGATATCCTCCAGTATCGCTGCGGCCCGATCGTTTCTCATTATCAGGCACTCTCGGCAACGGTTGAACGGGATTCGATAAACTGCACCACGGCACGCGTGACATCAGCCGTTTTGGCCGTGCCGCCCACGTCGGGCGTCAGGATGCCGTGGGTGCAGACGTGTTCGATGCCTTCCATGATCAGCGCAGCGGCCTGATGCTCGCCCAGATGCTCCAGCATCTGTACCGCCGTCCAGAAGGTGGCGATCGGGTTGGCGATGCCTTTACCGGTGATATCAAAGGCTGAGCCGTGAATCGGCTCGAACATGGAGGGAAAACGTCGCTCAGGATCGATATTCGCGGTAGGCGCCACGCCCAGGCTGCCCGCCAGTGCACCCGCCAGGTCGGATAAAATATCGGCGTGCAGGTTGGTGGCGACGATGGTATCCAGACTCTGTGGATGCAGCGTCATGCGGTGTGTCATGGCATCAACCAGCATTTTGTCCCATTGCACATCCGGAAACTCCTGCGCCACCTCAGCGGCAATTTCATCCCACATCACCATGCCATGACGCTGCGCATTGGACTTCGTTACCACCGTCAGCAGCTTACGCGGGCGCGATTGCGCCAGTTTAAAGGCATAACGCATGATGCGCGTGACGCCGACGCGGGTAAAAATCGCCACTTCGGTGCCGACTTCTTCCGGCAGCCCCTTATGGGCGCGGCCACCGTTACCCGAATATTCGCCCTCGGAGTTTTCGCGCACGATCACCCAGTCGAGATCGCCCGGCCCGCGGTTGCGCAGCGGCGACGTAACCCCGGGCAGAATTTTGGTTGGCCGCACATTGGCGTACTGATCGAATCCCTGGCAAATCGGCAGACGCAGCCCCCAGAGGGTGATGTGGTCAGGCACATCCGGTGCGCCCACCGCGCCGAAATAGATCGCATCGAATTTTTTCAGCGTCTGCAAGCCCTCTTCCGGCATCATCACGCCGTAGCGTTTGTAGTAGTCAGAACCCCAGTCGAAAGTCTGAATATCAAATTTCAGCTGCGGATCGCGCTGTGACAGCGCCCTGAGAACATCAATGCCGGCTGAGATGACCTCAGGACCGATACCGTCAGCAGGAATAGCGGCAATAGAATAGTTACGCATGGTATTTCTCCGTGTCGATTAATGAGTGTGAGGTTGATGAAGTTCTGTGGTCTGTGGCTTTTTCGCTTTTCCGGCCAGAATCAGTACCGTCAGGGCTGAAACCATCAGCAGTCCGGCCACGAAATAGAGTCCCCAGGTGTAGCTGCCGGTTTGCTGGCGGATGATGCCAATCATCATCGGCCCGACAAATCCGCCGAGGTTGCCAATCGAGTTGATAGCAGCAATGCCCGCCGCCGCTGCCGGCCCGCTGAGAAACAGGGTTGGCATGCTCCAGAGCGGCGGCTTGGATGCGCTGATCCCCACCGTAACCAGCGTCAGGGCGATAATCACTGAGAAAAGGGTCGTGACGCTGCCGGCGTAAATCAGTCCGGCCGCTGCCAGCAGGCAGGCAGCAATAACGTGCCAGCTGCGCTCATGGGTCCGGTCGGAGTGGCGCGCCCAGAGGATCATACCGAGAACACCAAGCACCGCCGGGAAGGCATTAAGAAAGCCGATCTCTAACGATGAAGCACCGAAGCTGTGAATAATCTGGGGTGCCCAGATACCCAGGGTATAAAGGCCGGCTGAGGTGCCAAAGTAGACCAGCGCCAGCGCCAGTACCCGCTTATCCGCCAGACCACGCCATGCGCTGCTGTGGCTCTGGCCCACCGCCCGCGCCTGCTCTTCAGCCTGCATGGTGTTTTGCAGCCAGGTCCGCTCTTCTTCAGTCAGCCATTTGGCTTTGGCCGGTCGGTCAGTGAGCCAGAACAGCACGACGATGCCCAACAGTAAGGCCGGGACCGCCTCCAGCACGAACATCCATTGCCAGCCGGCGAAGCCCATCAGCCCGTGCATTTCCAGCAGTGCGGCGGAGATCGGTGAGCCAAGCGCGGTGGAGAGCGGCGCTGCGGCCATGAAAATGGCGGTAACCTGCGCACGTTTTACCGCCGGGAACCAGTAGCTGAGATAAAGAATGATGCCCGGAAAGAAACCGGCCTCGGCCACGCCGAGCAGAAAGCGGAGAATATAGAAACTGGTGGTGCCCTGTACAAACGCCATACAACCGGAGACCAGTCCCCAGGTGATCATGACGCGGGCAATCCAGATTCGGGCACCGACCTTATGCAGAATCAGGTTAGACGGGACCTCAAACAGAAAGTAACCGAGAAAGAAAATTCCGGCACCAAGCCCGAAGACCATCGGCGAAAAGCCCAGGTCCTGATTCATGGTCAAAGCGGCAAAGCCGATATTAACCCGGTCGAGAAACGCGATAAAATACAGCAGCATGATAAAAGGAATAATCCGCAGCGTTACTTTGCGCATTACCTTTTTTTCGAGGTCATTATGCATAGCAGGATGCTCCACAGTCAGGTAGGGTTGTTATTGTTTTGTTGTGAACTCAGTATGCTGTTTTGACAGGCGTTATCATCGGCAAGGGTTTATATAAATAATTTGAATAATCTGAATGCGGGCAATAAATGGATATAAATCAGCTGAGATGCTTCGTGGTATTGGGTGATGAACTTCACTTTGGCAGGGCTGCCCGGAAGCTTGAAATGATGCCTGCGTCACTCAGCCGTTTTATCCGGCTGCTGGAGGAGGATTTAGGCATACGCCTGCTGAATCGTTCGACCCGCAATGTTTCCCTGACCCGGGAAGGCGCTGAGTTTCTGAGTGAAGCCAAATCCGTGGTGGCAGATTTTGATGGGTTGCGGCTGAGGTTTCGTAAGAATATGACATCGCAGAAAAAGACCCTGCGGATCGGCGCGATTGACAGTGCGGCAAGAGGATTACTGCCGAAACTGCTCAATCTGTTTGTTAGCGCGTTTCCCGATGCGGATATCCATATCAGCGAAGATAAATCACACAGCCTGATCCCACGACTGACTTCCGGCTGGCTGGATCTGGTGTTTGTTCGGCCACCCGAACAGACCGACGTCACTCTGACCACCCGCTTTATTGCCAATGAAACCTGCGTGCTGGCGGTGCCTGCCGATCACCGGCTGGTGGATTACCAGCAGGTGAGTATCGAAGATTTTTGCGATGAGCCCGTCATCGTGCCGGAAAGACGTACCCGACCTCACAGCCATGACCTGACGATGAACCTGTTCAGAGCGGCGGGCAGGTATCCGGTGATAGCGCAGTATGCCGAGGAAAAACAGACCATCCTGAGCTTCGTTGCCGCCGGGCTGGGCGTGGCGCTGGTTCCCTCCTCTTACCGCAACATGAACGCGGACGGTGTAAAGTACCTGCCGCTGGCGCCAGCCGACGACATCCAGGGATTGCCGCTGTGTGTGATGTGGCACCAGGGAAACCGGGACAGGTATGTCAATGCTGTGCTTAACCTGCTGGCGGACAACAGTGAGACACTGACGAAAGACCTGTAGTCACAGGATTCACCGGTCAGCTGAAATTCGCCGCTGACGCTACGGCGTTGATCGTTTGCCCCCACAGATCCGACAGTCCCGGTGAAACCGCGCCTGTTTCAGGCCGAACGGCACGACGCGCAATCTCCCGTTTATTCCCATTGCCTCGTGGTGCGTAATGTTTACTGCGCCGCGCCATGTGCCGCGATAAAAGCGCCTGATTGCCGGAACCTTACCGCGATAATCGCGCTCCTCTCGCTGTGGCGCAGCAGACGTGCGGTTACTGACGCCCTATGTTGCAACAGCCGTTTGTCGGTTCGCGTTCTGGCTGGAGGGTCAGCCGGGACTTCGCCCGCAGGCCCTTAAGGTATTCGCCAACAGTATGCGCCAACAGGGCGGCAGCGGTGCCGCCTGGTGCCAGTAGCGAGCATCGCTAAATCCTCACCGGATCCCTTATCGGACAGCAAAATATGACAGCTATAGCGTCGTTCTGTTGCCCGCATTATCCTGCTCAAAAATTTTATGCTGCACTAAACGATCGCGCAGCCAGATTTGCGCTTTGCCGGCTGTCGCCTGTTTTGACCACAGCAGATCCACCGCCACGATCCAGTCGGTGTGAGGATATTCCCGCTGGCGTAATTCTATCAGCCTGCCTGTTTGTAATTCGCGATGAACGAATTCGCGTGGCAGCGACGCCCATCCCAGCCCCGCCAGTGCAGCATCCAGCATTGCACTGTAGCTTTCCACGCGCCACAGCATCGGGCTGCCCAGATATTCGGTGGTGGCGATCTTTTTTTCCTGTGAGCCAAACGTGATGTGACGCCAGTTGTGCAAATCGGCAAAGGAAACCGGGATCTGTTGAGCAAGCGGATGATCAACACTGACAACGTGTACCATCACCAGCTTACCCAGTTGAGTGAACTGAATGGTTTCACTCTCAACAGAATGGGAAAGGGTGATACCCAGATCAACCTCACCGCTTTTCACCATTGCTTCCACATCGCCGCGAAACGGTTCCTTGATATGGATATCAACTTCAGGAAAGGTCATAGAGAATTCATATAGCACCGGCGCAATCGTGACGTAGGGCAATTCAATTGCAAGGCTGACATGGCTCTCAATCTGGTGGTTGAAGGCATTTACCCGCTGATCAAAAGCATGACATCGCCCCAGTATGGTTTTGACATATTCCCGCAGCACTTCCCCTTCTGGCGTAAGCCTGACCTGCCTTGGCGTCCGCTCAAATAGCGCAATGTTAAGCTCAATCTCCAGATTGCTCATCGCCATGTTCACCGAAGACTGAGATTTCTTCAGATGACGCGCTGCAGCCGAGAAGGAGCCAGATTTGGCAACCTGTTCAAACGTCATAAGTTGTTCTAATGAATATTTCAAAATACCTCTCAGCTTTCAATTTTTGTGAAAACAGCTCACTTACTTTAAACATTTTTTTACCGATAGAGTGGATTCTCTGTTTAATAAATTGCGATTGGGATGCTTATGGAAACGTTGATTGCAGAAAAGCCAACTCAACACTCGCTGAGTGTCGGGCGGATAGCGTCGCTGGGCTTCCAGCATGTGCTGGTTATGTACGCCGGTACGGTAACGGTGCCTTTAATCCTTGCTTCGGTGATGGGCTTAAACGCCTCTCAGACGGTTACGCTGGTCAACGCCTGCCTGCTGACATCCGGACTCGCCACGCTGCTTCAGTCGGTTGGCTTAGGCCGCTTTGGTGGCAGGCTGCCGTTAATCCAGGGGTGCTCGTTTATCGTGCTGGCACCAATGGCGATGATTGGTCAGACGTTCGGAATTACCACTGTTTTTGGTTCTGCAATCGCCTGTGGATTGTTTACCGTGCTTATCGCGCCGCTTTTCAGTCGCTTAGTGCGCTTCTTTCCACCGATTGTGATTGGGTGCGTTATCACTATTATTGGCATTTCGCTGATGCCGGCAGCGGCGATCTGGATTGGCGGCGGCAACCCTGATGCAGCGGATTTTGCCAGTCCCTCTCACCTGTTACTCGGTCTGGCTACGCTGCTGATCACGCTAATCTTCTACTGTAAAACGCGCGGAATCATCAGGAATTTCAGCATCCTGGCGGGCATGCTGGCGGGAACCCTGATCGCTTTCACCGCCGGATTAACTGATTTCTCCGCCGTCAGTCACGCCGCATGGATCGGTATCAGTATGCCCTTCTCCTTTGGTCTGCCGGTGTTTTCACCGGTGCCGGTTTTTGTCTCCTGCCTGGCGATGATCATTGTCATGACAGAAACAACCGGCAACGTCCTGCTGATTGATAAGCTGATCGGTCGTCCGACAACGCCACAACGGCTTGCCGATACGCTACGCGCCGACGGGCTTTCAACCATGATCGGCGGTTGTCTTAACAGTTTTCCCTATAATGCGTTTTCGCAAAACGCCGGGCTGATCATGCTCACCCGTATTACAAGTCGTTCCGTGCTGGCTGCCGCGGGTCTGATCCTGGTGCTGCTCGGCCTGTTTCCTAAACTGGGTGCCATTGTTGCCGCCATTCCTCGTCCGGTACTGGGCGGCGTGGGCTTGTTAATGTTTGGCATGACGCTGGCGGCCGGCATCCAGCAACTCAAAGACGTCAGCTTTGTCAATGAAAATAATATTCTTATTGTGGCGGTATCAATAAGCGTCGGCGTCCTCCCCATGGCTTTCCCGGCCTTATTTCATTCTCTTCCGTCATCATTAAGATTAATTTTTGACAGCGGCATTTTTATGGGCGGATTCACCGCTGTTTTACTCAATGCATTACTGAACAGCAGAAAGGGAGAACAAAATGAATAACCCGACGGATATAAAATTCCTTAAAATGTCGAATGAGGTTGGCAAGCGCGCTATCACGTTAGGTAAACATCCTTTTGGTGCGGTGCTGGTTGCCCCTGACCGGGAAACCGTGCTGTTGACACAATGTAATATTGATAGCGTTAATCATGCGGAATCGACACTGGCACGCATCGCGGCAAGCAATTTTTCTGCGGAATATCTCTGGAACTGCACGCTTTACACCGCGGTAGAGCCTTGCTGTATGTGCGCCGGTACGATTTACTGGGCCAATATCGGCCGGGTGGTGTATGGCATGAGTGAAGCGCGTTTGCTTGAATGTACCGGCAATCACGATGAAAATCCGACCATGAGTGTTCCCGCCGCCTATATTTTTGAGCACGGCCAGAAGAGAATCGAGCTGACAGGTCCGGTAGCGGAAATTGAAGAAGAAACGCTTGGGTTGCAACAGGCGTTCTGGGCAACCCGACGCAAGGCTTAATTTTATACGGCTACTCTGCCGCTATTTTAGCGCCAGCCAGATTATTGCTCTGTCAGCCTTTTGCCGGGCAGATTAAGCGTAATATCAAATAAGCGACGGGTCTCCACTGCCAGCAGTCATATTATATTCATTGTTAAGCCTCTGCCGTTGATCATAATTTGTTGGTTAACGGCAACGCTACCTCCCGACATTTTTAACTCGTCTCAAGACGGGCTGCGTCTGGTTTGACTTATTTAAAACGAACTGTAATTTGATGGTCATTAACACCCAATTATGCGGTCAGTCTGCGGCCGCTCATCGCTTTTGCCAGACCAGCTGCCTTCACGGCCACCGACGCCCCGATTTATCAGGGAAACGATACCGGCTTAGCTAAGGGCCTGCTGGCTGCGGTGCAGGATCGAAAAACTGATATGAGCCATCACGGCGCGCTTTTGCCTGGTACATCGCGATATCGGCGTGCTCAAACAACACTTTTGCCGACACCGTTCCGGACTCCGCAAGGCTGATGCCAATTGATGCACCGATAGCAACTTGCGTGCTATTGATAACCAACGGCTGTTTCAGGCTGTCAAGAATGCGCTGCGCGATGGCAGATGCCGCCTCACTGCTGCTGCACTTTGCCGCCACCACAAATTCGTCGCCGCCCAGTCGGGCCACCGAGTCACCCGGCCGCATGCAGTGCTGTAACCGTTCGCTGACCTGCTGCAGCAAGGCATCTCCCGTGGCGTGCCCCATCGAATCATTGACCGCCTTAAAGCCATTTAAATCAATAAACAGCACAGCGGTGTAAGCCAGATCGTCGTCCTGCGCCAGCATGCAGCTAACCTGATCGTTAATCCAGGCGCGATTAGGCAAGCCGGTTAGCGTGTCGCGGGTAGCCAGTTTCTCAAGCTTACGGATCCGTTCCTTGTCACGCGTGATGTCACGCGAAACCAGCACTGCGCCAATGTTACAGCCGGTGGCAGGATCGCTGACGCCGCAGGCCTTGGTGCCCAGCGTTATGTAGTGGCCATCGCGATGCAGCTTGCGTACTTCGACCACGTCCGGAAGCACGCCGCCGTTGAACAGGCGTAGCAGCGCATCCATGGCTGGCGCACGGTCGTCGGGGTGCAGGTAATCCACCACCCGCTGGCCGATTATCTCACCGGCGGACCAGCCGATCATTTCGCTGTAGGAGGGCGAGATTGAAACGTACCGACCGTCGGTGTCGCAATGGGCGATCAGGTCTGTGCTGTTTTCAATCAGCAGCCGGTATTCCGCTGCCGTACGCAGCGCATCCTCCAGCGCTTTGCGCTGCCCGGTGATATCAAGAATGAAGCCGCTGTACTGCAGGCGAGACGCAGCCGACGGGCAGCCCGGCAGACCTGAAACAATCACATACCGCGTCATGCCGTCCAGACAACGGATCGGCACTTCGAGATGAAAAGGTTTCACGCCTTCCAGCGCGGTAGTCAGTTGCAACGCGATTCGGGCATCATCATCAGCCTGTGCAAACCGCAACCATGCACTGAGCGTAACGCCTTTCAGTGCTGGCATCAGGCCCGTCGGACTCTCCTGACTGGCGATGCAAATTCCCTCGGCGTCCGTGGACCAAACAGCGGAAAAAGTAGGTTTGATCACAGTGTTCATGGTGGTCGGCTCCGTGGTTGGCTGACGATACTACACAAGCTTAAAACTCATCGTGACAGACCTCGTGATCGCCAATAATAACCGCCCCGCCCGCCAGAAAGAGGCATCGCCACGCGGTTCAGTCGGGCAAATGTCAGTCCTGCGCAATGTCTGAGGCACCGGCCTGTGCGGCAGCGATTTGTGCGGTAATCATTTGTCAGCCGGAAGGTGCAAAAAATCAGCGATGACGGCATTCAGCATCAGAAGAATGCGTCGGAGTTTATCGGCTGGGCAGCCGGTAATCTTTAATCAGGCGAGCTTTAAACCGCGTTGCCGCCTGCTACGGTCACGGTTTTTATCGATGGCTGGGTGGCGCGACAGAGACAAAGCGTTCATCGCTTTCAATGATGCGCGCCTGAGTCGTTCAGTTCTGCCCGCTCGCGGTAAGGATCCGGTCAACGCACTGTTCAGCGGATAATTTTGCGGTGTCCAGTTGCAGATGCGCTCTGTTCCAGGGTTCATAATGGCGATTGATCACCGCCTGCCAGTCAGGCACTTTTAAGCCCGGGATGTCGGATTGTCTGTTCTCTACGCGCGATCGATGCTGTTCAGCATCCGAACAGAGAATTTCAATTTCCAGAAACGGAATATCTGACGATAGGGCTATCTCCCGGAAAGCATCACGTATCAGGTTAAGGTCATTCACCGAATCAGTGATCACGGTTGATCCCAGTCTGAGATTGTCCCGCGCCAGCGCATACAGTATGAAATAGCCCTCAGGCCCAATCTCCCTGAAATGCGCCGATCCGTTCCGCAGCGCCTGTTCGACCGTATCAACGCGTAAATAAACCGCGTTTAATCGTTGGGATAATCGCTTTGCGATAGTGCTTTTTCCGCAACCCGGCAGTCCACTGAAAATGAAGAACATCATCACTCCTGTTAAATTAGCGCTGCAACGGTAAACCTCACGCGTCTGCACTGCTAACAAACCCCGTTCGCCTGAATGAGTCTCGGGTAACAGCCCGCTTTGTACCACAAGCAGGCTGTCAGTGCCTGACTGCAACGTCGAACTTTTGGCTTATCTTTTTTGTTGCTCATATTTCCAGTAAACCGGCTGCCCAAATTTGCGCAAGAAGTAATCTATGACCGTGCGCGTATTTAATGCAGGAAATTTGCTGCCCGGATACAGCATGAAAATCGACTGGCCGGCTTCACCTGTAGACACTTCATAATCCATGAGCAGCTCGGTGAGGTGACCGGACTTAAGCAGGCTACCTATCTGCCAGTCCGGAAAAAGGACAATACCGGCTCCGTCCTCGGCCATCCGGATTAGCGATTCAGCACTGTCAGACATGACTTTGGGATGCTGGCTAATGTTGTACTGTCCCTCTTTGCCTGAAAAACACCAGCGTGGTATTCCCATATGCCCACGATAAACAAGCAAATGGTGTTGCCGTAAATCTTCCGGCACCTCAGGTATGCCGTATTTATGCAGGTATGAAGGACTGGCAGCAAGATGCCAATTCTGATCTGCAATAAACCGCCCATGCAACGCCGAATCTTTCATGCCAGCGATACGTAACACCAGATCAGAGGCGTCAGACAGCGGATTAACAAATTCGTCAGTGAGACTCAGATCGATCGACAGTTTTGGATAAAGCTCACTGAGTTCCGCCATCAGGGGAGATATGTGCCTTATACCGAAAGAAACCGGCGCATTAAATCGTATCCGCCCTGATGGGACATTCATGCGTTCGCTGACAAGCGCTGACGCACTGCTGACCTGGTCAAGTATCTGCCGAAAAGCGCTGGCATAAATTCGCCCCTCTTCAGTGGGCACCACAGCACGTGTACTCCGGTAAAGCAGTTGGGTTTCCAGAGAAGCCTCAAGTAGCTGAAGAGTGCGTGAAACAGAGGAGACCGCTATCCCTTCCCGCCTCGCCACTTCAGAAAAATTTCCCGTTTCCATAATGCTCATAAACAGCTGCATGGCACGAATATTAATGTGAGTTAAGTCTTTCATCTGAGCGTAATCTGCAAAGGTGTTTGCAGGATTATGCTCTTTTTCGCAATAGACTTCCTGACTAATATTTCCCTTCTGACGGAGAAACTGATTATGAAATGGTTAAGTCTTTTATTGGTTATCGTGGCAGGAATGGGGCTTGGAACAGAGGCGGGTATTCTGGGGCCGCTTGGTGGTGTAGTCGGTCATTACTGGGCCACGCTTTGCATATTCGCCACAGGAACGGCACTGCTTTTCTTTATTTCAATTTTTTTTGGCCGACGTCGTCCTGTATCCATTATGACTTTGCCTGGCTGGCATCTCTCGGGCGGGCTATTAGGCCCCTGCTACGTCGTCATTATGACCGTTGCTGCGCCAGTAATTGGAGTGGCAATGACGATGACAGGCATCCTTGCCGGGCAGATAGCTAAAAGTCTGCTTATCGATCACTTTGGCTGGTTTGATACCCGGCGTCGCCCGGTCAACATGAGGCGAGTCATTGCACTGTGCTTAATTGCTGGCGCGCTGGCTCTTATTGCCGGAGGAAAATGAATGTTGATGATAATGATTTTATTAAGCCTGACAGGCGGTTGCCTGCTCAGCATCCAGGCTGCCATAAACGGGAAGCTGGGGCAGGAAATAGGTGCGCTTCATGCCACATTTATTAACTTCCTGTCCGGAACCGTACTTTCAGTTTTGCTGGTGATGTTTCTTGAGCCCGCCCACACGCAGTCACTTATGGATGTGCCTAAGTGGCAACTTAGCGGAGCTTTTTTCGGGATTTTGTACATCTTATTAATGATTTTCGCGGTTCGCCAAATCGGAACCGCGGTTGCAACCGTCGGCGTTATTCTCGGCCAGCTGGGTATGAGTTTACTTATTGATACTTTAGGGTTGTTTGGTAACAGCGCTATACCACTGACCTGGAACCGCATTGCAGCACTCGTTCTGCTGATAATCGCATTGTATTTCATCTTTACCAGCAACCGTGATCAGTCACAAGCATCTGGCTGATATCTGAAATTTTTCAGGAGAGCATTATGGATTTATATCTCAAAGGTAAAAAGGCTGTCGTCACCGGGGCCAGTCAGGGACTGGGCCGCGCCATTGCACGCACACTGGCTGAAGAAGGTGTAACGGTATTTGCTACAGCACGTAACGCCTCTCTGCTGAACGAATTAAAGCAGGAGTTCATTTGCGCTGGCCTGCCTGAACCGGTTATTTTTGTTCAGGACCTGATTTCACATGAAGCACCTCACGCCATAGCCGACGCGGCACTTCAAACCATGGGTCGGGTTGATATTCTTGTTAATAATGCCGGTGCCAGCTGTCCACTGGAACCGGTGGCTCCTGACGAGGTCTGGGATGAGGCGATGAACCTCGGCTTTACCCGTCAGCGCCAGTTGACGCAGTTTCTCTTACCACACTTTATCGACAATCAGTCAGGGAGCATTCTGAATATAACGGGCACGACTGAGCCAACACAGGTCAATGCGTCTGCGGTTTCAAAAGCAGCCATCGCCGTATGGTCGAAAGGACTTTCTGAACAGATTGGGAAACACGGTATTACCATTAACTGCCTGCAGCCGGGGCTGCTTGATACTGCCCAAATCCGCAGACTTTTTCCTGGTGAGGCGCGTAAAGAATTCGCCGAGCGAGAGATTGCAATGAAAGATTTCGGCGAGGCTCAGGACGTCGCTAATATGGCGACCTTTCTCGTCTCTCCCCGTTCACGGTATATCACCGGGACCGTCGCCGTAGTTGATGGCGGCATGCGCCGCTGGTCCTTCTGACAAGCAGAAATGCCCGCTCTGGTCAGGTCTTCAGGGTCATCAGGTTAGCGGCCAGAATGCTATTCAGTTGTCTGGCGTTCTAAGCAGACCAGTGAGCAGGTAATGGTCTGCTTTTACACAGGTATACTTCAGCCAGCCACTGTCATTTTTCAGCGCTGGCTATGGCTGCAACGGCACGGTAAGCCCATGAGGCGAACACGTTACGGAAAAGCATACGGCAATGCCTGCTCAGGCTTAGCCGAGTGAAGCTTTTAGCGCATCTATAAAAACATTAACGCGCTGTGGCAGATATCGCGAGGTGGGAAGCAGTGCCCACACCGGTAGATTCTGCGCGTCAACATCCATGAAAGTCACCTCCTGTAACGTACCTTCGCTAAGTTCTTTTTTGACGTCCCATAAAGTAAGCTGCGCCAGCCCCATTCCCTGAACACAAAACTCCCGAATGCTTTCAACGTTGCCTGAACTGAACCGCCCATCCACGCTCAGGCTTGTACTCTGACCGCTGGATTGAAATGTCCACTGCAGGACATTTGTAAGCCTCAGGCAGTTATGCTCAGTCAGCTCACTGAGTGTGGCAGGAACACCGTACTGCCTGAGATAATCTGGTGAGGCGCAGACTACACGCGGATTATCCACAATTTTGCGGGCTATAAGGCTGGAATCTCGCAAGGGCGCAATTCGCACCGCGACATCAATTCCGCGTCCGACAATATCGACCACGTCTTCGCTGAACTGCAGATCGATTCGTAGGTCAGGGTTGGTTTCAAGTAGTTCAGGAATCAGTGGAAGCAGGTAGCGCCGCCCGAACCCTGACGGCGCAGTAACCCTCAGCAGGCCAGACGCGCCTTTCGAATCGGGGGAAAAAAGACCCTTTGCACCCTCTTCGGCCTCAACCAAAGCACGGGCATACGGAATAAACTCTATCCCTTCCTGGGTAAGGGATACCGAACGTGTTGTTCTCTGGAGCAGACGAGTCCCCAGTTCACGCTCTAACCCGGCAAGTCTGCGTGAAACGGCCATTGCCGAGATGTCCAGCCGTCTCGCAGCCTGGGACAGGCTGCCGGCTTCAGTGATGGTCAGAAAAAGCTGTACGTCACAGACGTTCATGATGTTTTTACACTACCCGTGAAACGTTATTATCAAGCCCTGTAGGGAGGTTGATTTATACTTTTTAAAGCATGTTTGATTGATCATCTAAGAGTGCATTGAGCTTTATGCCCGCCACATTTTCTCTGTCAGCCGGATTTCATTTAAGCACAACCCAATATGCATCAGCGGCGTACGGTGATTATATCAGTTTATGATATACCAGCTTATCAGTCCCATGCGTTTATAGCTGCATCATTAAAAGATATCTTTCCCTTACTGTTACTTATCTGATCCGGGGAAAAATATGTCTGCATCACCGCTTTTTAACAGCTTTACGCTCAAAAATATCAAACTGAATAATCGCCTGGTAGTGGCACCGATGACCCGCGTGTCGGCCTCGGAATGCGGTATCGCCAGCAATCGCATGCTTTCTTATTATGAAGACTTCGCCCGGGGTAATTTTGCTCTGATCATTACGGAAGGAATTTATATTGATAATGCCTGGTCACAGACCTATGCGTATCAGTCGGGCACTGTTTCATCCATGCAGATCGCTGCATGGCGCAAAATCACTGAGGCAGTTCATGCTCAGCAGGGAAAGGTTATCGCACAGATCCAGCATTCCGGTGCGCTTTCTCAGGATAATTTCCATACGGAGGGTACAGTTAGCGCCTCTGCTGTTGAGCCTGAAGGCACGCAACTCACTTTTTACCGTGGCAAGGGCAAGTACCCTGTTCCGCGTGAGCTTAATGACGCCGAAATTCAGCAGATTATCCATAGTTTTGCGGATGCAGCGGCGAACGCGGTCCATGACGCCGGTTTTGATGGCGTGGAAATTCATGGAGCTAACGGCTATCTGCTTGATCAGTTCTTTACCGATTACACCAATCTTCGCGAAGATAAATGGGGTGGCGATACGGCGGGGCGTCTTACATTAATCCTTGAGGTCATTAAGGCTGTGCGTACCCGACTCGGCGCTGAGTCGATTATTGGCATCCGGATTTCTCAGAGTAAGGTAAATGATTTTCATCATAAATGGGCTCACGGAGAAGACGATGCGCGTACTGTTTTTACGCTGTTAGCCCAGTCAGGCATTGATTACCTGCACCTGACTGAATATGAAGCCTGGCAGCCTGCATTTGAGAGCGGACCGCTATCACTTGTCGCGCTGGCTCATAAATATGCGCCTGATTTAACAATTATCGCCAATGGCGGCCTGCATGAACCACAGCGTGCAATAGAGGTGCTATCAGCAGGCGCTGATCTGATAGCACTGGGCCGGGGGGCGCTGGCGAACCATGACTGGCCAAACCGCGTAAAAACCGGTAGGCCGCTGGCAGAATTTGATCGTGACATCCTCGGTCCTGTAGCAGACATTAAAGATAGCGAATTACCAGCAAGCTGCTGATTGACAGCGAAAAAACTTTGGTCGATAGTCAATCCAAAACGGGGGATCGCTTGATGAAGGGGGCTCTGTCTGGGAAACGATTCGTCTTGTGCTGGCTCAACCGCGTAGTTTCCCTATAAGTTGCATCTATTTTTAAGGTCCAGCACGAGAAGATCTGAATGTCGGAGCTAAATCTGGTGACGTCAAAAAGGGGGGCAACGTCCGCTTTTCGCTCACAGCGGACCTTATGTTCTAACTTTATGCCCGCTTTGTACCACAAGCAGACATGGTGCGCTTCATCTTAGCTAATGTGAGAGTCACCCCAGCCAATCAGTCAAAATAGGGTTTTAAAATTTCTTCAGTCCAGTGCATAAAAGCCCTGACACGCCGGGACAGATTTCGTCGATGCGCGACGACAAAACTGGCACTGAGCGGCTCGGGACGCAGATCGGCAAGGATTTCCACCAGTGCACCGCGCTCAATATAGGGCGCGAGTGTGGAGTAACCGCCCTGGATTAAGCCCAGCCCGGCCAGCCCCGCCTCATGATAGGCCGGTACGCTTTTGACCCGCATCGCGCCGGGTAACACCAGAAATTTGTAGCCGTCACCCGTCGGATATTCCCATCCATCAGGCTTCGAACCAAAGCTCCGCTGGTAATGCACCATCTGGTGTTTCTGATTGAGAAGATCGTCAATCGTCTGCGGCATCCCGAAGCGCGCCAGATAGTCCGGACTTGCTGCATTGATCATGCGTAGCTGCCCCAGAGGGCGGGCAATCAGCTGGTCATCTACGATCGGCCCCAGGCGGATGACACAATCAAATCCCTCATGGACCAAATCAACACGGCGATCGGTGCTTGAAAGCTCGATCTCCAGTTCAGGGTGGGCTTCCAGCAGCTGAGGCAGAGCCGGGATCACCACGCTTTGTGCCAGCACGGCCGGCATATCAACCCGTATCCTGCCGCGCAGTGACATCCCATCGTGAGAGAACATTGACTGCAGCTCTTCGGCTTCCGATAGCAGGTCTCGTGCGCGTGAATAAAACGCCCGCCCATCTTCGGTTAACTGCACCGTCCGCGTGGTGCGGTGCAGCAGCGTGGCACCGGTCTCCTTTTCAAGTTCACGCACCACCAGTGAGGCGCGTCCTTTCTGAATACCCAGGCTTTCAGCTGCCTGAGTAAAACTCTTCATCTCCGCCACACGGGCAAAAATAATCAGCGCCTCGAGGTTTTTCATTGTTCTTCCTGAGAGTAACAGTGCGTTATTTCTTCGGTTATTTATCACCATATTAATAGCTAATAGACTGCTTTCACACCGCGGATAACGCACCAGGCGATCTGACCGCCAGGGGGAATCGTCTCTCTGAAGCGATTGATGCCGTTGCGATCGGGCGTCTCTGCAATAGCAATGGCGCAGGTTCCCGCCTCATGCAGATAACGATTGAGTCTGCCGGGGCAGCGAGTGAAAGGCGGTTCGCCATCATTCAGCCTGCTGACCCGCAACACCCATTCGACCTCTTTACCCCGCTCCAGATTAGGCTCACGCCCGTCGCGGTGGCTTACGCTGGAATTTATCCACGCTCAGGAAGGATAGAGAAAAATGAACAAAGGTTATTTAATCGCTCATGTCACCGTATCAGACCCTGTCGCCTACGCTGAATATGCCAGAGCGGCTGGCGAGGCTATGCAGGCGTTTAATCCAAAGATTGTTGCCTGGTCAGGGCAGTATGAAAATCTGGAGGGAGAAGCGCATGAACGGCATGTGGTTTTTGAGTTCGATTCTTTTGCCGAGGCCAGACGTTTTTATCAAAGCCCTGCCTATCAGGCGGCCAGGTTGCTGCGGGCAGGCGCTGCGCGTGGAACGTTCGTGCTGGTTGAAGGAGCCAGCCTTTAAACGTTACCTCATCTGTTTTGCGTTCGCGGCGAATCCGGGGTGCAGAATCACGTCAGCACCCGGAGTACCACCCGGATTAGCCGGAAAATACCACGGTTAATCATCTGATGAGCGACGCTACCTGACTAAAAAGCGGTAAGGTAGCGCGCAATCGGCTACGGCAACTGACGGGGTTAGTTCCGCACAGCGTTTGTATCTGCCTGTTCTGTTTTGCGTAAAGCAACGCCGGTAAAGTTTTCAAACAGACGCTCACCGTCCGGCCATTCACCATAGCCTGCGGCCGTATGCAGATGTCCCGCGCCGCTGAACAGTCGGGTTTCGCATCCCCATTCCAGCGCCAGCGAGCGCGCCCGTGCTTCGCTGAGGTGCTGATCATTATCGCTGTGAATCAGCAGCGCACTGTACCCTAACCGGCCCGACGGCAAGGGGCGCTGCTGTCGGATAGGCACGATGGCGGTTTCAGCATCGACGTCTGCCGGCGCCACCAGAATCAGCGATTTTATCCGGCTGGATGCGTGGGTTGCGGCCCACTGGACCACCGCTACCGCGCCACAGCTGTGGCCCAGCAGCACAATGTCGCCCTGGGTTTCAGCAATCACCTGATCAAGTCGCTCAACCCATGCAGCAGAAGGCGAGTTCCAGTCATCCTGCTGAACGCGGACAACGTTGCTGTATTTCCTTTCCATAAAAGACTGCCAGTGTTCCGGGCCTGAATTGGTATATCCCGGCACAATAAGGTAGGTGGTGGTCATTCGTTTCTCGCGTCAGGGGAATTGGCGGAAGAAAGGAGGATGACGGTTCCAGCCGTCATACCCTTTCCTCTTGTCAGGGATTTCATCAGATGCAGGAAACAAATGCCAGAGGTCAATTCCCGGCTCACTCTTCAAAGAGATCTCTGTGCGCGACATCCGCGTTATCCCGGCTAAGATCCGCTTCCGTTCAGGCCCGGAGGGTGAATTTGCGCGGGCGGGTAACAGAGTATGGCGTTGCGATCCTCGCGGATTAAAGCGCCATCACCCACTCATCATCCCCTTTCCGGAGGCAAAGCGTGCGCATCCTGTCTCTGTCAGGAAAGCAGGCGCAGGCCAAAGATATTGCGCCCTTTGTCGTGCCGGTAGTAAGCACTGCCTCCGTGTAAGGCGGCGATGGCGCGCACCAGTGACAATCCCAGCCCGCTTCCGGCGGTGTGACGGACGTTATCGCCGCGCCAGAATCGTTCGAATAATTTTTCTGGCTCCGCCAGCTGTTCCCCGGCGTTCGACACCTCAATCTCAACGTAGCCAGCCTGATGAAAGCTATTGACCCGAATCGTGTCCTGTTGTGGCGAGTAGCGAATAGCGTTGATCAGCAGGTTACTCATCGCTCGCTGGAACAGCATTTTATCCGCGGTGAGGCTGCCTTCGGCGTTGAGTTCAATCACCTTCTCCTGCTCTTCCGCAACCGGCTCAAGAAAGTCGATCAGCGCTTCCAGCGCATCATGCAGCGGGAATTTCTGTTTATTGAGTCTGATATTGTGGTGGGTGGCGCGCGCCAGGAAAAGAATGTTTTCAGTCAGCCGCGACAGGCTCTCCAGCTCTTCAATGTTGCCTTCGAGCAGCGTCTGGTACTCAGCGGCTGAGCGTTGATGCCCCAGCGCAACCTGATTCTGGCCCAGCAACACATTAATCGGCGTGCGGATTTCGTGAGCCAGATCGTCAGCAAACTGCGTCAGGCGGATAAAGTCTGTCGATAAGCGCTGGCGCATAGCATTAAGCGCGTTGCCAATCGGCAGCAGCTCCTGCGGAATAGCCTGAAGCGGCACCGGCTGATTTAACCGGTCACTGGCCGTTTCTGCCACCATCTTACTTAACCGGCCGATCGCCCGTAGTCCCCGGCGAATAAGCAGCGGACTGACGGCGGCGCACAGCAAAATGGCCGCCAGTGAAACCAGAATGCTTTGCTGGCGATAACGCTCCAGCATCAGCGCTCGCTCGCGTGCGACCCGGGCGAGCGTAATGGTGACCGGCCCGAGCGATGAATTTGCCCGCAGGCTTAACGCCGCCGCTTCGGTATTGTCCGCGTTGATCCAGCGGTGCAGTTGTTTCTCACTGGGTGGACTGTTGACCGGCGTGGGCGAGAGGTCGGGCAAGATAATCCCGGTATGATTAATGCTGACGTTTTGCTCATGCTGCGAGCGGATGCTAAGGATATCCTGATGGATATCGACCATCCGATTGAAATAGAGCGGCAGCGAACTGGGATGCGCGCCATCTTCAAGCAGCTGCCTTAACTGCGCCGCCCGGTTAATCAGCGTTTGATCGTCACGCCAGACCAGTTCGCTGCGTAAGGCGTTATACAGGATCAGGCTGATGCCGCCGCAGGCCATCGCCATAATCAGCGTAAAAATCACCGTCAGCCGCAGCGTCAGAGAAGGGCTATACACCATCGACCGCCTTTTCTGACAGGCAATATCCCATGCCTCTTACCGTCGTAATCAGCTTTTGAGGAAAAGGATCGTCGACTTTACGGCGCAGGCGGCGGATAGCGACATCGACAATATTGGTTTCACTGTCGAAATTGACGCCCCAGATCTCGCTGGCCAGCAGGGTGCGCGGCAAAATCTCACCGTGTCGGCTGGCGAGCAGCCATAACAGCATGAACTCTTTGCGCGTCAGCGTCAGTGTGACGCCGTCACGCATCACCTGAAAGCGCGCGGAATCCATCACCAGATCGCCGACCCGCAGCAGGCTACTGTGCGGTTGCTGCTGCCGGAGCTGATTCCTTACCCGGGCCAGCAGTTCAGCAAAGGAAAACGGCTTGACCAGGTAATCATTTGCCCCCAGCTCCAGCCCTTTCACCCGGTCATCTACCGAGTCTCTGGCGGTCAGGCAAATCACCGGAATATGACTGGCGGTACGCAGGGTTTTAAGTACCTGCCACCCATCCATTCCTGGCAGCATAATATCCAGTATTACCAGGCTATAGGGATGCGACAGCCCAAGGTGCAGGCCATCCCGCCCGTCTGCGGCGTGATCCACGATGTAGCCCGCTTCCTCCAGCCCCTTACGCACCCAGGCGCTGGCCTTCTGGTTATCTTCAATCAGTAATAGTTTCATCGGCGCAGTTTGCCATGAAATTTATCACCGCCCCAACGTTTCAGCGCCAGATGACAATATGGTCATCTTTCTGACAGGCAGAAGGAACCACCGTACCGGTATAACAGCAGGACGATTAACACCGGAGTATTAAAAAAATGAAAAAGAGTCTCACTGCGCTGGCGCTCGCCACGCTGCTTGCCGTTCCCGCAGTCAGCTTCGCTGCCAGTAAAAATCCGCTGAGCGTTCATGTGCTGAACCAGCAAACCGGGCTTCCGGCCGCAGAGGTTGAGGTGATGCTGGAACAGAAACAGGGAGAAAGCTGGAAAGTGCTGAACACCGCCAACACCAACCAGCAGGGTCGTATTGATGCCCTTTGGCCAGCAAAGCCGTTTGCAGCGGGTGACTATCGGGTGATTTTTAAAACCGGTCACTATTTCGCGGCACATCAACAGCAGAGCTTCTTCCCGGAAATCCCGGTGGAGTTCCATATCACCAATACCACGACCACCTATCACATTCCGTTACTGCTCAGCCAGTACGGTTATTCCACCTATCGCGGGAGCTGAAATAAATGAAACGTTTACTGCTGGCAGTGATGCTGACAACCGGACCTGCCGTGGCGCTCGCTGCTGAGCCCGCCTCCGTTTATGACATGACCCAGGCGCTGAGCAATCAGCTGGCAACCGAGGCCCTGTCTGCCTGCCATAGCATGCATCGTCAGGGCGTGGTGGCGGTGGTGGATCGGGGCGGAAATCTGGTGACGCTGATGCGGGATGACAACGTGGGACCTCACAATACCCAGGCGGCCTGGCGTAAAGCGTTCACAGCGCTCTCCACCAAAACCCCAACCAGACAACTGACCATCAAGGCGCAATCATCACCGGAAAGCGCCAACCTGAACACGGTTAATGAGCTATTACTGCTGGGCGGCGGCGTACCGGTGCAATATCGCGGCCAGTGGATCGGGGCTATCGGCATGGCAGGCACCGGTGGCGCAGAGTCCGACGATCAATGTGGCACCGAAGCAATTAACAAAGTGCTGGGTAACGGCAAGCAACAGTAATCACCCTGCGGTGCGGCGGATGTTATTGCTGTCAAACGCGGGGAAGAAACGCTTCCCCGCGCTGTTAGATCAGTTGCCGCCGGAACGTCTGCTTTGTGCCAGCAGCGGACACTGCTAATCCCCTTATACGCACTTAAACAGTTTGCAATGCTGCTGATTTATTCCTCAGATAAAAATAGCACTAATGGAAAGATGTCACTTCGCTTCCTTATGTATATCTCCATCCATCGATATTTATTAATCAAGGATGCACAAATATGCTGAGAGGTAAAAGAGCTGTGATCACCGGTGGCGGCAGTGGATTTGGTCAGGCGCTGTGCGTGTGGCTGGCGCGAGAAGGTATCGAGGTGGATTTTTGTGCGCGGCGGGCAGAGGATATTCACGATACCTGGAGCATCATCGCTGCTGAAGGTGGCGTGGCAAAAGGGTATATCTGTGATTTAACCCGACCTGAATCCCTTTCTCAGTTTTCTTCACAGCTGTTAACTTCAGAAAAGCCTATAGACATTTTAATTCTGAATGCTGCTCAGTGGTTGTCAGGGAGATTAGATGATCAGCCTGACACAGAAATTATCAATACCGTCAGTTCAGGCCTCACAGGTTCGATTCTACTTACTCAGGCTCTGCTGCCTGGGTTAAGACGTTCAGAAAATGCTGATATTGTCTCAATTATATCTACATGTGGAGTCCCGAATTTTACGGATTCTATTGCGCACCCAGCCTTTTTCGCCAGTAAACATGGGCTTAGCGGATTTACAACCAAGCTGGCACAACAGTTATCTGAAGAAAATATACGTGTTACCGGGTTGTACCCTCCGGATTTCGAAATTACAGGGATAGACACTTCTGTCGATAGTCAATCCAGAATGGGTGAACGTCTCATGAATGGACGAGCGGTCTGGGAAACAATTCGTTTTGTGCTGATACAGCCTCGAAGTTGCCATATAAGTAGCATCTATTTTCAGGGTCCAACTCGCGAAGATCTGAACACCAGGAGCTGAAGGGGATGACGGAGAGCAAAATGGTCAACGTCCGCTTTTCGCTCATAGCGGACCTTGCCATGCACATGTGTCCGCTTCGTGCCAAAAGCGGAAGTAACTTCTGATAGTTTGTGTGGATCAACTGGGAGCATGTCAATTGTCGATGCAACCCAGACTTTACGACAACTTTAGTTTTAATCAGTAGGCTGAACAGAGCGCTTATCGAGTGCTAAAAGCCAGCCTGGCTGCAAAGCATAAAAAGAGTCCCCCGGTTGCACGATCCATTGCTCTGATGACGCGGCTTTTTTTCAGTATGCCGGACGCAAAGTGTGTAGACATGATAAGAGTGACTGACCACAGCGTGCCAATCAGGACATGGATGCTGACAAGTATAAATGTCCAGATTAAGGGTGAGTGCCCGGCAGGTATGAACTGAGGTAAAAACGACACATAAAAAATGCCAATTTTTGGATTGAGTACATTTCCAAGCATCCCTTTTACAAACCAGTTTCCCTGAGAAGATGTATTGCCATCATTTTCACTGAATGACGATCGGGGACGCCTGAGCAACTGTAAGCCCAGCCAGCACAGGTAGCCCGCTCCGCAGATTTTCAGAATTGTGTAAGCAAGCTCTGAAACCGCTAGCAGAGCCCCAAGCCCGAGTGCGACAAGCGCCCCCCAGATGAAACAGCCGGTATCGATTCCAATGGCGGCCTGAAAAGCTTTCTTCCCACCTTCGGCACAGGCAGTTCGAAGGATCAGTGCTGTATCAAGACCAGGAGTAAGGGTAAGCAACAGTGCTGCAAAGGAGAAAGCGAGAAGTGAATCGGTGACTGACATTTTCTTTATCCGAAAGAGCGGATGCTACCTACTTATTTTTGGCTGATCAATAGGTTGAAAAATAGTTCTGGAAAAAATAACAAAAAATTGATGGTGAGGGGATCAGATTATCCTCGTTAAGGCCGTATTCAGTTTGTCTTCAGATAATATGTCGGCTCTTCGCTCTTAGCGGACATTGCATCCGGAACGTCCGCTTTGTGCCAGGAGCGGACTTTCAACACATGGCGGTTAACTGGTTTATTTCGCTGAACACGACGTCTCTGGTCAGCACCCGGAATAGTCATTTCACTGCGTGCTGATTAGTACCCGGAATTTATGGCTGTGACTATTTTTGGCTTTATGCCAGCACGACTCCCTGTTGCACTATCCCCTGAGCGACTCCTGCGGCGGCAGGTTTGCACTGGAGCGTATTTCAGAAACGCAGGGTAAAGATATTGCGCCATCGGCATGCACGTCACCACCGTGACACCCGGCTCATTCCTTACGGACCGCGTGGGACGTTCGATGGTATGAAGCGCCCGAATGATGCCTGACACGCTATTCGGGCATATTCGTCAGGCACGGGAGGCGAAAAGCGGAAAACAATCCGGAAATTCCGGCAAGCCTGCGCAGACCATACTGGCGTTGAGAGGAACCCGACGCCACCGGCGCATCTGTTGTAAGGCAGTGATGCCCAGGGGTTAGCCGGTCAAAAACTGGCGGCCCTTAATCAGGAAATTGTCTGGTGGAAGGATCTTACGCGTTCAACCGCTGACGGCTGAAACAGACGGCCACTGATCTGACTTTCCGGACTGAAGACGCGATCAGATTCCGATGCATAGACGGTGCACCACGTAAGCGAAAACAGAGAGTTTAGCGGCTTGCTGGTCGCTGCCTCGCAGCCAGCTGAGCCTGTTGTGTCAGCGTTGAGATCCGCGGGGGCGGACGCGCGGAGCAATCCGAGCCGTGCCGGATAAGCCGGGTACTCAGCGCTGTCCCGACAGCCAGGCAGACATTATGTGACGCGCAACGATAAAGCTATGGATCATGGCTACGCCGCTGTGACTGTTGCCCGGCATGCTGTAAAAATTGCCGCCCATCCCGGCGACGCTAAGCGGTGTCCCCATTGCATACCGGGCAGAATGACGACGTTGATTCAGGCGCAAAAAGATAAATGCTGGCGATACATTTAGATTAAGTTAACCGGGTCAGAGAAATGAATAGTAAGCCAGCGGCGCTTTGCACGTTATGAAAGCGTTGAATAGCATCGGCATAGGATGACATCATCAACCTGAGGCAAGCATGAAAAAATCGATCGTTCCTGAAGACTTTAAGCATTATTTCGATGACTGGCACTTCTCTCCGGTCATCGATGCAGAGGGTACGGTGTATCTGTCAGGTGTAACTGCAGCGCGAAAGGATAAACCCATTAGTAAGGATCCAGAAGAACAGTTTCACGATGCCTTTTATAAGCTTGGCGTTTATTTAAAAGCCGCCGGTTTAGGCTATGAACATATTCTGGAGATGACAACGTTTCATATTGACCTGAAAAAACATAGCGCACTGTTTTCTCATGTTAAAGATAAATATATAAAAGCGCCTTATCCGGCATGGTCTGCCATAGGCGTGTCGGAATTTATCCCGGAGAATGCACTGGTGGAAATGCGGATTGTGGCTAAAAGAGGATAATAGTTATAAATCCTGCGATACAGATGAGGTCTGTCAGAAGCGAAAAGTGGACTCCGCCAGCGCTTGTTTCTGACTACTCTGCCTGACTCAGAAAAAGGTTCTTGATTATTTTATCCCTGGCTATCGTCACCTGACTACCGGGGGTATGATTACCGGACTGGCATCAGCGATTTACCCCATTTAACTGCATCGTTAGCATAACACTGATTGCCAGTGAGATAATCTACTGATAGCCCTTTAGCAGAGCTCGCAAGACTACCCGGCATTTGACTCTTTACGTTCCTCCTCATCGACCTCACGTGGAAAATAGATGAAGCCTGACGGCGCCCCCTTGACAGGGAAAAATAAATAGTCGTTAAACGTCATTATCCATTACGCACGGGAAGCCGGGCCGGATAATGCCATCTCTTAGAAAATCCGTTAATTTACTTTTTCTTTAACTACATAAACACCACTATCGCGCCTCAACCTTTTAACCCTCTTACCAGGCCCTGTCTTTTAACAATAAATAAAAAAGATGACTGCAATCCTTACGCTCACATCTGGCACAAAGCGGCTATCAGATTTGCTATCCCTGAAATAGCCAGAAATTCAATGCCCGTCTTACTAAGGCGATGATACAAATACCGGCGTTTGCTGTACGGGCGCAACAGAAAAATGACGCTACATGTGTTTTATCTTCTCTGCCGGAGACCGGCCAGACCGACATTTAAACTCCCGATTAAACGTCGACAGACTTTCAAATCCTGCTGCGGCCGCAGTCATCTGCTGACGAACCATCAGCATATGCGGCTGGTAAAAGCGGGCTGATTTTACATACTGCATAGCCAGCATCCTGATATTGCGTGTGAAATGATGACGAAGCAATCAGATTCCAATGCACAGGCGGTGCACCATGTAAGCGAAGACAGCGGGCTTATCAACTGGCTGCTGCCTCGCAGCCAGCTGAGGCTGTCATGTTATCGTTGGGATTCGCGGGCCTGGCTCGCGAAACTCTCCGGGCCGTGCCGGATAAGTCGTGTACTCAGCGCAGCCCCGATAGCCAAGCAGGCGGCCATTGTGAGAAGCGCAACAATAAAGGCATGGGTAATGGCTGCGCCGCTGTGACTGCTGCCCAGCATGCTGTAAAAAATGCCGCCAATCACGGCGACGCTAAGCGCCGTGCTGATCTGTAAGGTGGCGCTGGTTATTCCCGCAATCATGCCTGAGAACGATGGCGCGACCTGGCCCGTAACCATCCGCACCAAAGTTGGCATCGCCAGTCCCTGCCCCATACCGGTCACAAAAAGCAACGCGGCGAGCGGCAGCATGGCGGGCGGTTTGCCCGTCAGCGTCATGGCAATCAATCCTGCCATGCCCGCCAGCCCGGCGGTTTCACATCCCATCCCGATTGCGCTCAGGTAATGACCGGTAAATCGCCTCAGCCAGGGCGTCAGTAACGGACCGATCAGAAAACCCACGCCAAACGGCAGAAAAATCGTGCCTGCGCTCAGCGCATTTAAATGCAGTGCGCCCTGCAGATAAACCGAAAACAGAAGGAAGAAGGTGCCAATGGAATAAAACAGTAAAACAATTACGAGTCCCTGCCCCAGCCCTGGGGCGCGTAATACGTCCGGATCCAGCAGGGGCGATCCGCCCTTCTGGCTGAGCCGTTGCTCATAGCGCCATAACAGCACGGCCAGCAGCGGGAAGGTAAGCAATAACATCCACGTCCACCAGGGCCATTCCGCTTCACGCCCTTCAATCAGCGGTACGATCAGCGCGCTTAGCGTTAATGTGGCCAGCAGTGTACCTACAGGATCAAGCCGCTGCGCCACCCGCGCCCGCGTTTCTTTCAGCAGCGGCAGACCAAAAAGAACGACCAGGAGTGCCACTGGCAGGTTAACCAAAAAAATCGCCCGCCATCCCAGATGGAACAGGTCGGCTGAAATCAGGATCCCACCCAGGACCTGTCCGATCACAGAGGCCAGACCAAACACCGCGCCATAGATACTCAGTGCTAAGGGTCTCTCCGCTTCGGGAAAAATGACCTGTACAGAAGCCAGCGCCTGAGGGGCCATAATGGCAGCCGTGGCGCCCTGTAATATCCGTCCGGCTATCAGTACCCAGGATGATCCGGCAAAACCGCACAGCAACGATGCCGCAGCAAACCCAATCAGCCCGATAAAGAACATCTTTCCGCGACCGTAGATATCACCCAGCCGGCCACCGGTGATCAGGGTCACGGCATAAACAGCAGCATAGGATGAAATAACCAGCTGTTCCGCCGAGGAAGTGGTGCTCAGCTCATTCTGAATAGCAGGCAGTGCCACGTTAACAATAAAGAAATCGAGCGGCGGCAAGAATGCCCCGACCAGTAAGATAATAAACATCGCCCAGCGGCGCGGCTCAGCGTGCGGGATGCTGTGTGCCGACATAGATCACTCCTTATGGAACAGTTTCCCAGGTAAGGACACGTGGTAATCGGGAATGTTGAGTTCGCAGGGCAGGTCACCCCGCTGAAACGTAACGCCGTCCCGGTCAGCGCATGCCACCGGAGGCGAGGATCACCTCACCGCTGATCCATGCCGCCTCGTCTGAGGCGAGAAAGGAGACGATCGGCGCAACGTCCTTCACCTGTCCGATGCGGCCGAGCGGCGTCTGCTCCTCATTCCATCTCTGGAAGTCTGAGTTCATCGCACCAGCGCTATGGCTTCCTTCGGTTTCGATCAGGCCAGGATTGACTGCATTGACGCGGATTTGCCGGGGGCCCAGCTCTCTGGAAAGCACACCGGTGATGGCGTCGATCGCGCCTTTGGCCCCGCTATAAATGGCGCTCTCCGCAAGAAAAACGCGGGTGACGAACGAACTGATGTTGATGATGCTGCTGCCTTTACCCAGGTGCGGCACGGCTGCGGCGCTGACCAGTAAGGGGCCCAGCACATTGATGTCGAACTGCCTGCGGTAAAGCGCCTCGGTGCTTTCCTCAATGCTGGCAAACTGATAAACACCGGCGTTGTTCACCACAATGTCCAGCCGTCCGAAAAATTCGAGTGTGGTGTTAATGAGTAACTCAACCTCTGGCTGGCGGGTGACATCCGCCGCGACGGCCGTTGCCTTTCCGCCAGCAGCTTCAATCGCCGCAACTACCTTTTCTGCCCCGTTTCTGTCTGAGAGGTAATTGATGACAACGTCTGCACCGTCAGCAGCCAGCTGGCGGGCGATCCCGGCGCCTATACCTTTTGAACCACCGGTAACGAGGGCAACTTTGCCTTTGAGTCTGTTCATACTTTCGCTTCCTGTAAGAGCCGCCTGAGGCGACGGAGTGAAAGAACCTATGGTGATACCTGCAAAGTTGTTTGAGAACTGACACTTTTGTATATTGGCCGTTCATTTTTGAACGGTGGGTTCAGCGTATGGAGTGGGGAGATGTTCAGGTCTTTCTTGCCGTCATCCGTAACGGCTCGTTCGGCAAGGCGGCATTGAGTCTGGGCGTAAGTCATCCGACGGTCGGACGCCGCATTAAAGCACTGGAGGATGAGGCGCAGCAGGCGCTGTTCCGTCGCACAAAAGAAGGTCTGGTGCTGACCGATGCCGGTGATGGCGTCATGAAACTGGCAGAGGCGATGGAAAATTCCGCGCTGGCACTGGAGCGACGTCTGGCGGGTAATCACGACCGTCTTGAAGGAATACTGCGCATCTCCGCCGCAGAATGGTTTACTAACACTGTACTGGCACCCGTGCTGAGTGAACTGACGCGCCGTCATCCGGCAATTGTGCCGGAGGTGATTGCCAGTTTCCGCCTGCTTGATCTGTCGCGCCGTGATGCGGACGTCGCGTTTCGTATCGTTCCCTTTACCGATCCGGATATCGTCCAGCGCCGCCTGATGAGTGTGCCCTACGCGCTTTACGGGACGCCAGAAACGGCACAGGCGCTGCTGACAGAGCCCTCATCGGTGGGTTTGATCCTGATGAATACCGGACAGTCACATTTTCCTGACGTCGCCTGGCTGCTGGAGAAGTTTCCGCAGTCACGACCTGCCTTTAAAAGCACAAGCCGGGCTGTGCAGGCACAGATGTGCCTGCGGGGAATGGGCGTCGCCGTACTGCCTCAACCGCTGGGTGATACCACACCTGGCCTGCAGCGCATAGCAACGTCCGATTTTCCACCTTCACGGGATATCTGGGTCGGATACCATCAGGATCTGCGTCATATGGACCGCCTGCGCGCCTTGCTGGACCTTGCAGACAGGATGCTGATCTGAACGTCATGTCGCTCAGGTCGCCGCTTCTCAGGCCGGTCTCTCCGTGTGAGATGCTTTCACTTCCCCGTGCCTGCGGACCACTTCATCAATAATTGTGCGCATAAATCCTTCCACAAAATTCGCGTCAAGACCTGCACTCTGCCCGATTTCTCTGAATCGGGTGAACTGCAGGGTTTCTCTGCCTGTGTCAGTTCCTGGCAGATGATGTGCGGCTTTGAGCTCACCCACTTTATGCGTGCAGCGGAAACGCTCAGCAAGGATATGGATAAGCGCAGCATCGAGATTATCGATCGTCAGCCGATACGAGAAGAGCTCTGCCTGATGATCATGAGAACACATTGCTTCACCTCTGACATTAACCTGATTTAATTGTGGGTCAGACTGACGGCGAAATGCTATTAGCCGCCAGATTATGAGTGGCCGTTAAACCGCCAGTTTTAGGGTTCAGCAGTGAGCCCTGTTTCGACGACTCTTTTTTATGGTCAGGGTGATGGCCGAAATCAGGAAATAGAAGACGCCAAAAGCCGCGTAAGGCACAACCGTGGTCACATCCAGAGCCATATTACTGCTCGCCTGTTTAAACATAAACACACCCGCTAATGCAGATTGCGCGCCGCTTAATATCATTGCCCACTGTCCATTAGCCTGTTTCCAGCGACGAACGGACGCCGAGAGCTGCAGTACACCTGAAAATATGGCCCACAGCCCAAAAACTTTAATGGTGGCATTCATACTGATAGAGAGCGCCCAGATAATAGCAGCGGCGACAAGCAGGCTGACGATAAAGTTAAATTTCTGGGGGGGGTTAACTGACAATCCGCCGGATCGACTGGCATCCAGATAATTCGCGATAGCATCCCATGCCGGATAGAGAACAAGCAGAACAGCACCAGTCGCGGGATTATTTTTTCCTATCAGTACCGCAAGGGTAATCCAGACAAGCGATCCCGCCGCACGAATATAGTAGTAAGAATGAAGCCATTGATTCTGAGCTTTGGCAGATAGTAATGTGTTGGTTCGCATGATGACTCTCCAGATTGATTTTACTTATTACAGATAATGCAGGTGAGAGGATTCACCTGATTTAATCCAGTATTCATTTCGTCAGGTAATAAAATAAGCAGGCACTAAATTCCCCAGGCTATCTATTTCTGATAGTGTATTTACAGAAACAGACCTTTAATTAACAGAATGGCGTGCCCGTTAAAGCCATCGATGAAAATCTGTTATCATATTTAATTACTGTGCTCAGTTTCAGCCACGGCCCGCCTGGCGATATCCCGTCTGGTTTAAATGACGAAGCCGGCGTATACGCAATGGATTGCCGCGGTAAAAAGGCACCGGCGCCCGGACAAATTCAGGTGCGATCCAGATATAAATGATTGAAGGTGTCAGGGTTACGGGCGGGTAAGGTTGCGGGCAGGCAAAGAAAAAATCTGAAACAAGCGAATAACAACAGGAATCACATCTTAATTCAGGATGTTTTCTGTTTATTTTCTCATATACCCCTGAATCGGCCTGCTTAACCGACTCACTGCTATTAGCGTCAGACGCTTCACTGAAAGCATTATCAGTCAGGTTGCATGCGGTTAGATTTTCCCTGATAGGTTTTGCAGAAACAGGGGCTGTCCGGGCCGGCTGTAATAGCATTTTTCTGCTGGCGAGCAGTTGTGCAAGCATCGAGTCAATATCTGCCCGGCGCGGGGGCTCAGTGGCAGACTGTTTTTGCATGACGGGCTCTTTTGAGGCTTCAGAGCGGGAAAGCCGGACCTGCTCTTGCAGCTGAGACTGAAAACCTGAGGCAATTGGATCGGGAAACCGATCATTCATTCTTACGGTATTCAATGCTGCAAAATCTGGCATGGAAGACAGTGCTCGAATAGTCGTCATCTGTAACCTCTCCGTCTGAGTCAGGGTGCAGTGAAATAGCCTTCATCAGGGTATTTCTTCAATCGTTAACTTTCGTGAGGCGAACTCAGGTCCGCACCGTAAAATCATCCGACCTATCAGAAGGTAGGCTCGGCAGTGATAAACACACCGGCTGATGATGCCCTGCTTCATATGGGGCATGTAACCGCTCATTTTAATTGTTGCGAAACCCGGTCGCCGTAACTGCCCTGCGGTTTCGCGTTTTAATAAGCCAGTGAGCCTGGCTGCTGACGGAATAAAACCGGTCAGACGGCCTTTAAATCCGCCAGGCAACACCTTATCTGCGTTGACTCAGTGTGATTTCACCAATCTTCCGATGGCCGGTTTCACAATTTCCAGAAATACGTCAGCGTTATTAAAAGCACGCGCAGAGATAATGGCACCATGTACCGTCGCCATGAGCGATTTAGCTTCAGTGGCTGCATTTTCCCGCAGAGTAAATACGCCGCTCTTCTCGCCTCTGCTCATTACGCCAGTGAGCCAGTCCGTGAGATCGGCAAAATGACCACTGACTTCCTGAGCCACTTCTTTGGGTAAAACCGGTAATTCAACAGCCAGCGTCACACAAATACAGAAAGGGGAGTTGTTCTCTTTTATGCAGGTTGCCCAGAAGTTTACATAGCTGTTTATTTCGCCCAGCGCATCTCCGACGAAATGCTGACTGGTAGCTGCCATTCCTGCCTGTGCCTGCTGACGATAGTCACTGACAACCGCCTGAACCAAACCCGCTTTACCGGGGAAATGGTGATGAATACTGGACTTGCGAATCTGAACCCGTTCAGCTAAATCAGCATAGCTGAAGCTGTTATATCCACCGGAGGTAAGCAGTTCCCGGGTATGGTGCATAATTTCTTCGGCTTTCTGTGAACGTTCTGTACTCATCCGGGCTCCGGCAGCAAAAATAAAAATAGCGTCAAATCTCTAAACGGCCCTGAACCTACTGACCGTCAGCCGGGTTGTCAAGAGCCCCTGACGTGGAGCTTTTGCGGATACCCGCCATACTGCTGAATACGCCATCGCGCAGGATCAACGCGTGAAACAGCGCAGCGGCAAGATGTAAAAGGACGGTCACGAACAGCGCCAGTGCTACCCAGCTGTGAAGCGGCCGCAGCAGCGCCCAGGTGTCGTTGCTTACCGGAATAATGGGCGGCAGCACCAGATGACCCAGCGTGACAGGATAGCCCGCCGCCGACAGCATCGCCCAGCCGAGCAGAGGCTGAGCCAGCATCATGGCATACAGCGCCCAGTGTGAGAGGTGCGCTAATGCTTTCTGCCAGCCCGGCAGCGTGGCCGGAAGTGCAGGCGTCGAGGTAGTGAACCGGATCCACAGACGAACAATGACCAGAACTAAAATCATCAGGCCCAGCGGCTTGTGAATGGCAACCAGCAGGCCGTGCAGGGACGAAACCGTAGACACCATCGCAACGCCAATAAACAACATGGCCATAATGGCCGCCGCCATCAGCCAGTGGATGACCCGCAGGGCCGGGTGAAATCTGTTATGCCGTTTCATCAGTGAGTTTCCGCCTGTTCATGAGTGCGTGCATTGTAAGATTTGGCGTAAGCGGATGACCGGGCATTCAGAAGCGGGTCATCTGAGGCAGTAATGCCATCCGGTAAAATCAGCGGGTCAAAATTAATGTCATTACAGGCACCCTGCTGCTGTGGCGTCATTTTGTTAATGGTCAGCGTGCCAGCATTGATCTTCTGACGATCGGCTGCCCAGTCAATCGATGCGTCGTTGCTTTTATCATGCGGGCCTGCAACGGTGATAATCAGGTCCCATTTCTGCGGCCCCTGCGCCAGCCGCTGCTCAAGGTCGCGCTGAAGGAAATCAGTGTTTTCTTTCTCTTTCTCATCCAGCGGCTGATAGTCGGCGTGTGGCACCATACTCCAGCGCACCAGATGTGAGTGGCCTTCTGGATCAATAAAATTAAATGCGTTCAGGCTGTTAAAGCGATCGCGGGTCCAGCCTGAAGAGGGCACATATTGCTTTGCCCAGGCAAAGAACGTTTTGATTTCCGGATGCTGCTGCACAAAAGCCTGCATTCTGGCAGGGTCGCGTTTACCGGTTTGTGCGTCCGGCAGCGAGGCTATCTGGAGATCGTAAAATCCCTGTACGCTCTGCACCGGAAAAAACGGCATCGCATTCATACCGGTGCGCCACTGCTCACCATTTTTCTGATAAAACGCCAGCGCCATACTGCGCACCGGTACCGCATAATCGGGCGCATTCGGATTGCCGCCCGCAATAGCTAAACGGCCTGTCACAGGCGTGTCGCCTGGCGCGAAAAGAGCCGCACGCGAAAGGAAACTGGCGTTACCGTTAGCAGCAAAATCACCCAGAATACAGACGCCTTTAGCATGATTGCGGCGATAGCCCGGATGGTGGCCGCCAGATTTTTCTAACGTTGCCACCAGTTTGTCGGACGTCAGCCGGCTGGTCTTCAGCCACCCGCCAGCCCACAGGAACAGAACAATCAGCAGCAAAGGGACCAAGGCAATAAGCGCCAGGCGCACTATTATCTGACGGACTGTAAGAGAACGTTTATGCATGAATATACTCAACATGGCAGAAGTTAGAGTTATCGCTCATCCCATTATCTTTTACATGTGATAACAGGCTGACTTTCTAAGATACGCAGGGCGCTTTCAGTAAATCTACTAGTAGGTAGGCTGGCATGTCAAAGCATGATTGCGCTCTTTTTAAACCTGCCGTGCTTTTGCCGCAGCAAAGTGCTGTAGCGATGACAGAGAAAATGCCATAGCGATTACAGGGGTACTTTTCGGCCCCTGCCGGGAAGCAGCAGTAAGATCTCCGGCATCGTTACGGAGATCATTTTCGGATTCAGCAAAGAAATGCCGGTAAAGCACGCAGCGTTTCCTGCGGATTTTCTTTCGCCTTAAAGTGGCCGCCGGCAACTTCCACGTCTACATCCTGCCAGGCCCCGGTGCCAGGTTTCTGCACGGCGAAGAGGCTCAGGGGAAAAAACAGAACGCGAAAGGATGAACAGGGCACGGCCCCGGAACGGAACGGCACGGTGCCGGGCCGGTCCTCAGCGGCCACATCCTTTTGTGGCCTGTGAACGCCCGCTGCAGGGGTTGACCTGGCTGTTGCCATCAGACACTAGCCGTCAGACCCGAACCCCGCAGGGATTCGGCGGAGCTTACCGGCCCAGCCGGTTAGCTCAGTGGGGCTGACTACCCGACCGTGCCGGGGAGCCGGAGGGGGCCATCAGGTTGTTGACACCAATGTCCGCTAAGTGCCAGTAGCGGACGTTATTCCGATAACAAAGAGCTGAACAATAAAGAATATCATTAGCTAAACATCAGATTTTTAGTATATCAATGACGACTCTCAGTGCCGGCGACACATTGCGGTGAGGATAATACAGGAATGAACCTTCCAGGCGCTGGCTGTAACGTGGCAACGCCCTGATAAGATTGCCTTGTTCTAAATCATCAGCGACCAGTTCCTCCGGGACATAAGCCAGCCCCAGCCCCAGTCTGGCTGCTTTTGCTTCCATGTAGCTGTCGGAAAAGGCCCACTGGCCTTGTGGTCGGTGCGTTATTTTTTTACCGTCCTGAAGGAGTTCCCACTGATAAAGGCTTCCATCGGCAAACTGGTAGGCGATACAAGGATGAATCACTAAATCAGCCGGTGTTTGTGGAAAGCCATAACGACGAAAATGCTCGGGCGTACCTACAACCACCATCTCCATGTCAGGTGTAATACGCACCGCAACCATACCCTGTCCTACCTCCGGCCCCAGCCGCACACCGGCATCATATCGCTCAGCGATAATATCGACGAACCGGCTCTCACTGATGAGTTCAAGCCTGATATCAGGATAACGTTGCTTAAATAGCGCCAGCTTCGGTAATAGAACTTTATCAATGGCATGCTGGCTGGCATTGATGCGTACCGTACCGGACGGGGTATTCCGGTAATACGCCAGCGTGGCAAGCCCCGTATCTAACGCATCAAATCCAGATTCTGCTGTCTGATACAGTTGCTCACCTGCCTGTGTTAATGACAGCCTGCGCGTAGTGCGAACCAGCAGCTGTAAACCCAACCTTTCTTCAAGTTCACGGACAGAACGACTAACGCCTGATTGTGCAAGTCCAAGACGTTGTGCAGCTGCAGTGAAACTGCCCTCCCGCACCACCTGCATAAACAAGTAGAGCTCATTATAGTTTTCCCGTTTCGCCATCTGCGCGTCCTCAGAATATCTGGCCGCAAATGATGACGGCTGCAGCCTTTCATTTATAACAATATGCTATTAATCCTAGCAATTTTCACCCTCTAATCAGCACTATTTTTGCTAACTATAATGAGTGCATTGCATCAAAGCACAGCAGTACTGTCCGTATGAAACCTGTACTTCACTTTTCTTTTCAGGGGAATTTAAATGAATGTTTTCACCAGAAAGCTGACAGCCGCGCTACCCGCCATGCTGCTATGCGCATCATTAAGTGGAGTGACAACAATGAGTTATGCTGATACATCTAATCCGAACTCGCCTGTTTCAATGGTGGAAAAATGGGATAAAACCTTTGCAGAGAGCGATAAGGTTGATCATCGCAAGGTGACATTCCAGAACCGTTACGGGATCACATTAGTAGGGGATCTATACCTCCCCAAAAATCGGGGCGAACGTAAACTGGCTGCGATTGCATTAAGTGGTCCTTTCGGTGCGGTCAAAGAGCAATCAAGCGGCCTGTATGCACAGACTCTGGCCGAACAGGGATTTGTTACGCTGGCATTCGATCCTTCTTACACGGGTGAAAGTGGCGGCTATCCGCGTAATGTCGCCTCTCCGGATATCAATACTGAGGACTTTAGCGCGGCGGTTGATTTCCTTGGATTACAAAAAGAAGTGGATCGCCAGCGTATTGGATTACTCGGTATTTGCGGCTGGGGGGGCATGGCGCTCAATGCGGCGGCGATGGATACACGTGTAAAAGCCGTTGCGACCAGCGTGATGTACGATATGAGTCGGGCAATGGGACATGGCGTTGGAGATGGCAAAGACCGTTATTCAACAGCCGATCGCCGTGCCGTATTACAGTACCTGAACGAGCAGCGCTGGAAAGATGCTGAAAGCGGAACTATCGCCCGCGGTAGTCACGATATTAATGTGGATAAGAATGGCAGCGTAAGCGCTTCTGAGCGAATTCTGCCGGAAACATTACCCGCGAATCCACACCCGGTACTGAAAGAGTTCTTTGATTATTACAGAATGCCGCGCGGCTTCCATGAGCGTTCTGTTAACTCTACAGGCGCATGGAATGCAACGATGCCTTTGTCGTTTATGAATATGCCACTGCTTAGCTACGCAAATGAAATCACCATTCCTGCGTTGATTGTGACCGGTGAAAAGGCACACTCGCGCTATTTTGCAGAAGATGCCTTCAAAGCGGTTGGCAGCACTAAGAAAGAACTTGTTATCGTCCCCGGCGCAAACCATGTGGACTTATACGACAACGCGGCCGGTAAGATCCCTTTTGCCAGGTTTGAACAGTTTTTCAAAACCAGCTTAAGATAAAAACGCGGCTCAGAATCGGTTAAAAGCCACCTGTAATACCCAGGTGGCTTTGATTCTGGATCTATCCCGACCTGATGTTACATAGAATTCTTATAATATCGCACTTCATTCTCACCCACTCTGCTCGTTATTCCATAAATAGCGTTTGTTTCGTTTATGCCTGAATAAGGTCGGGCGCTATTCACAGATTCTGCTAATAGTCATCATGCGCTATTAAAGATCACAATAGATACCGGGGCGAGCCTGACAGCAGAAGATAAATATTATGACAGGATACGCAATGGTATCCCGTCGGCATTTCTACATTGTTCCGTTTTAATTGTTCCGATTTAAATTTATTACCGATCGGCGTCAGTTAAGGCTTCAGGATAACCTTGGTCCATCCCTCATCGCGATCGTCAAAGTGCTTATATCCCTCAGGCGCCTCAGCAAGCGAAAGACGGTGTGAGATTATGTCGCCCGGGCTGGCTTTACCCTGATGAATTAAACGGGCCAGCTGACGATTATAGGCTTTGACGTTTGCCTGACCGGTGCGGATTGACTGTCCTTTAAACCAGAAACTGCCGAAATCAAACGGCATCTTCCCTTCTTTGGCAAGGTCTGATGCAGCGCCCGGATCCTGAGGGATAAATACACCAACTACACCAATGCCGCCGGTTGCTTTAGTTGACGCAACGAGGCTGTTCATGGTGACTGAATTGTCTTCATGGCCATGTTTGTTACAGCACTGATAGCCCACACATTCACAGCCACAGTCGGTGCCGCGTCCGTCAGTTAAATCGAGAATTGTTTGCACGGCGTCATCGCCGGTCGCATTGATAGCCGTCGCCCCCAGTTTCTCTGCCAGCGCTAAACGGTCCTGGTGTGTATCCACCACAAAGACCTGTGAAGCGCCTTTTATAATGGCTGAGTGTGCGGCCATCAGACCCACCGGCCCCGCGCCGTAAATGGCTACACTTTCACCAGGCTTTAATCCGGCGAGTTCTGTCGCATGCCAGCCGGTCGGGAAAATGTCAGAGAGCATCACATAATCATCTTCTTTTTCTACTGCGTCAGGCGGAAGCACCAGGCAGTTAAAGTCCGCAAACGGGACCCGAAGCAGTTCCGCCTGGCCACCTTCCCACGCGCCCATTTCAGCAAATCCGTAGGCCGCGCCCGCAGTACCGGGATTGGCGGTGAGGCAGAAGCCAGTCAGACCTTTTTCACAATTCTCGCAAAAACCGCATCCGACATTAAATGGCAGACAGACATAGTCACCGACCTTAACACGTTCCACTCCTGAGCCAATTTCAACTACCTCACCCAGGTTTTCGTGCCCCAGGATACGTCCCTGCTCAAAGCTGGTCCGACCTTCGTACATGTGCAAATCCGATCCACAAATATTGGTGGTGGTAATGCGGACAAGCACGTCGGTGGGGCGAACAATTTTTGCATCCGGCACGTCTTTTACTCTTACATCATAGGGGCCGTTGTAAATAACTGCTTTCATGATCTTCTCCTGCTTGCGGCCGGAAAGGTGTGGCTGCCCGGCCGGGTGAATGTCAATTAAGCTTAGCTGCCATGATTGATAACGCGATCGACAGCACGGCGATCGGGATGTTTCTTATCGGATACGTTGAGGACTGCTGGCGGGGGATGACGGTCAAAGCCAGCCGGGAAAAGATCAGGATGATGCCGCATCAAGCCGGGCGGCAGCAGCCGGTAGCGTTGCGGGTATATTTGCGTGAAGCAGTTATCAATTATCGGCAGCGGTCTTAGCCGCAGCTTGAAGATAAAGACCCAATTTATCAAAAGGATGAGTTGTTTTAAATCAGGCCAGACTTTGCCTGATTCACTGCCAGAACCTTATCAGAGAGCAACTTCCCGGTAGATGCAATCTTAGCTAAAACCCTGGACTCGCTTAGCCTGGCACCCTGGATATGGGTGTCTGTGTCCCCTTCTCTCTGCGCTACGTTAAGGCTGGAATAAAAAATATCGCTTCCGGGTCCCCGTCATCGAGATTGTCGACCTGACCGCTGGCGATAAATCCGGCGTTCAACAGCAGCCGCTGCATTGGCAGGTTAGAACGATTGGTGGAGGTGAACAGCTTCGGGTGCTGGCAGCGGGACCTCAACGCTGCAATCAACGCCAGACCGATCCCCCTGCGGCGGTAGTGTTCCCCTACCATCAGCATTTCAATAAAGCCGCAGCCGAAGAAATGTGTGTTCAGCACGCCATATCCCATCGCTATTCCCTGCTGTTCGGCAATATAACAGACAGACTGGGCACACCAGCTGCGGATTTGCGCCGCACGTTTTGGCTGGTGCTGGGCAACAGAGTCGATAGTAATCAGGGACATAGCATCGTTTTCAGTGGCCAGACGAACACGCATATTCAGTCTTCCTCTCTTTAATTGACTGCAGTGCAGCCTTAATAAAACGGCAATCCCGAACAGATTGTTTTAATTGCTGCGGGATTTTACAATCCCATAAGATGATTAGTTAACCCTAATCATCCCAGAGAGGCAGGGTTCATTTTCTGAAAGTTATCGTTAACCCGATATTGGGCCACCATATCTCTACCTCATAAACCCACCATATTTGCCAAATTTAGTTATATGCAGGGTGACAGCATGTTCGCTTCACGCTCGTTGCTGCCGGATGAAGCTGTTGCAACTGCTTTTTCACAGCGACCTGTATTGGCGCTTTGGCCAAACATCTGCGGCGAGTCGAATAGATCCCTGCAGTGCCGGCGGTCGTTTCGCCTGCCGATCGTCGTTTGACGCATTACCTTATCTCGATCACTTTTTAATAACGGCGTTCAGCAACGGCTCGGTTTGCTGTCAGTGGTAATACCCTCTGTATGTTGCTGCTAAAACGGGTTATATGAAACAAACGGAGAGCTGTATGAATAATAAGCACGTATTGCTGGTCGGTGCTGCCGGCGTAGTGGGCTTTGCCGCTCATGATTCCTTCCAAAAAGCGGGCTGGCAAATCACTACCCTTGGGCGTTCGCCGCACAGCCCTCACCCTTCTCCTCATATCAGCGCTGACCTGACCTCTTCCGAAAATCTTAATCAACACCGGGTAGCGTTTGAAACGGTGACGCACATTTTTTACGCGGCATTGCGCCAGGATGCCAATCCGGGCGTGGAGGCGGATATCAATGCGCTGATGTTTGAAAATCTGATCGGCGCGGTACGCTCGTCAGGCAATTCGCTGAAACATATTATCTTTATTCAGGGCGGAAAGGTTTATGGGGCCCATCTGGGCGTTTACCGCACCCCGGCGCGGGAAGAGGACAGCCGTCATTTTCCGCCGAACCTCTATTTCCGGCATGAGGACTATGCGAGAAAGATTGGCGATGAAGGCATCGGCTGGACTGCACTGCGCCCGGATATTGTCATCGGTCACTCATTCGGATCGCCGATGAACCTGGGAAATTTGATCGGCGTGTACGGAACAATCTGCCGCGAAACCGCAACCGCCCTGCATTTTCCCGGTCCGGATGACGCTTACCGCAATACCCTGGTGAACATCACTGACAGCCGCATCCTCGGTGATAGCGCTGTCTGGGCTGCCGAAAAGGCCAGATTCGGCGCGTTCAATATCACCAATGGCGACGTGTTTCGCTGGTGTCACGTCTGGCCGAAACTGGCTGACTGGTTTGGCGTTCCGGTTGGCGAGGCGCAGCCTGTCTCGCTTAGCGAACGTCTCAGCGCGCTTAAGCCTCTCTGGTCATCCATCGCCGACAAGGCGCAACTGCAGGAGCGAGATATCGATAAACTGGCGTTAGGTGGTTTCGGTGACTTTATCTTCCATGTTGAGAAAGATGCCATCTTTGACGTCACCAAAGCGCGTCAGGCAGGGTTTAACGCCATGATCAAGCGCTCTGATGAGGTGTTGATTGAACATCTGGATGCGATGCGAAGCAGCAAACTTATTCCCTGATTTCTCAGGCAGCCCGTCATCTGGCAGGCTGCCGGCCTGCTCTCCAGGCCCGTTTCTGGACGGCGGAAGATTACACCAACCCATTGTTCCGGAAGCCAGGCGCACCGGGATGCGGTACGCCTGGCCGCTTCGCCGGATAAGTGTCCGTTATGTGCCAGAAGCGGACGCTGCTAACTTCATGTTAAGTTGATGTGCGGGAAGCAGGTCACCTCGAACAGTCCACAGCGCAAGATGTCTCTTTGCTTCCGGATCGGTTCTCTTGTGTGACTTGCTTAAGGTTGACCATGGTTCTCTTTGGCAAACAATTGAAAGCCTGAGGCTTAGATAACATAAAAAGCAATAGGCAGAAACAATTAAAATATTGGCTGTTTTTGCCGATAGTTCCAGGTAAATTAATTCCGGGCTTCTATTATAATGAAAAAATATTTATCATTTACTATCCTGAGTATCTCTTTATTAAGTGGCTGCTCAGCCTTTAATTATTCCGCGCCGCTTTATAAAGACCCCGTCGGTGAAAAAAGCAATCTGGCTCGAATCCGTTTTGTTGGGAATGTAACCGGCACATCGATATCGACTAAAGAGAACAGAGAATATCAACAGTTAGTGCCGCATACTTCATTTGGTTATTATAATGACACCCGAGATATTGGTATGCCTAAGATAAGTTATCGCCAGAATGATTATAAGAATTATTATTTTGAAGTATATGCAAAACCAGGTCAGACTATTTTCCATATTCTTACAGACAATACCGAACAGGGAAGCTGCTCAATGTCAGCGTTAGTTAATCTTGAGGCTGGAAAAGATTACGACGTGAATTTTGATGCACATGAACAGTTTACTAAATGTGTTTTCCACTTTAGTGAAATTGTAACCGATCCAGCTACAGGAGTGAAAATCCTTAAAGCTAAACCGTTTAAAAAAGAGGATTACTTTGCGACCAAATTCAATTAAATTAATCATTTATACTTTAATGCTGGCTTTACCTTTCGTGCAGGGCTGTATGTCTGGAGGCGTGCGCTCACATAATCTTCCGGAGACATTTTCTGAAAAAAAACCTCTTAGCAGTTGGTTAATTGCTGGAAAAACAACTAAACGGGAAGTCCTGAACCGTTTTGGGCCACCCAATTTTCCTGAAAACTTCAGTGAAGCCCTGAGCTGGCGCTATATCTGGAGTCAACAAAGCAGACTCGTAATAGTTCCGCTTTCGCCGAAAATACTCGGTCATGAACAAATTCTTACTTTATCTTTTACCGAGGATGGTCATCTGATTAATTATAAACTTGATGAGCAGAGCCCTCACCTTCAAAAAGGTGATGATCCTAAAGGGGCATTTTTTTAAACACCCCAACCAGAGGCGTCTCCATCATAGCAATTGACCTGCTACCCTATACTTGATACAACGCGGACTTACTGATGTCCGCTCTTCGCTCAGAGCGGACTACGCCGCGCAAGCATGTCCACTCTGTGCCAGAAGCGGCACCTCACAAAGCTGAGTCCTTTCCTGAGATGGAGTCAGTCAAAAATAGCGCTGAAACGGCGGTAAAATAAGTTGTGATTAAGTGGCAGTTATTTACTCAACTGTTTATTGACCAAAAAGCAGCATGTCGCAAAAAAACTGATTCAAACGTTTTATGAAGCGCTGATCGGCAGAGTGTTGAAAATGTATCATTTTTAATTTTGAAATTGAGTTATCTAAACCAGCCGAAAAGATTTAATTTAAATTTTGCGTCATATTAATGCCGGTGATATGAAAGCCATTGTTATGATACAGTGCTTTGGCTGAGGCATTGTTCGGCGCTACTCTAAGTCCGACTTCATTGATGCCCATTTCTTTCAGCACTGTTTTCATTACGCTCAAGGCCAAACCGCCGAATCCACGACTGCGCCAGTCAGGATAAATGTAGAAATCACTTATCCACGCTGATGACCCGGTGAGGGACAGCCACAGAATGCCAATAATCTCTTCTGGTTCATCAGGGTGTTGAATACACCACAGCTGATTAGCTGGAGTCGCAACGCCTTTTGTTAACACGGTGTCAATAGATTCTATGGCTTTGGCTCGTGCTTTTTCAGGGCGATATTCCCGATTTCTTTGTAGATCCTGCGCATATTCATTGATGAAAAGAGAACGATAACTTTCGAATTCTTCTTCATTCATATCCCTCAGAGTAATCATGCTCTCTTCCTGATCAGGTAATTATGTACTGAAGATATCACCTGAAAGCGGGTTTTCAAGCGTCTCTGTTAAAAGAATTTTTTCTACCAATATCGACCACCGCTGATAATGTTGATATTTCAGAATAACCAGCAAAACTACACCAACTCATTATTACTAAGGTCCGCCCTTCGCTTATGTCAGGCCGCTTTGTGCAACAAGAAAACGTTGTCTACGGAACGGTAGCATTTACATTATTCAGCTCATTAAGGTGCGAACCGGCGCGAACCGATGACGCTGAGAATGATCCCCAGCGTCACCAGCAGCATCAAAGGACTCACCGTTTCCGAAAGCAGTAAAGCGGAAAGCCCGAGGCCAAAAAACGGCTGCAGCAGCTGCAACTGACTTACAGCCGTAATGCCACCGGTAGCTAATCCTCTGTACCAGAAAATGAAGCCGATCAGCATGCTGAAAAGGGAGACATAGCCCAGCGCCAGCCAGCTCTCGATGGTTATGGTATTGATATTTTCTGGCATCGTTACGCAGGCAGCCATCAGCATCAGCGGCAGGGAAATAATCAGTGCCCAACAGATGACCTGCCATCCACCAAGTTCACGTGAAAGCCTGGCACCCTCCGCATAACCCAGCCCGCAGACGAGCACGGAAGCCAGCATCAGCAGGTCGCCGAACAGCGAAACCGAAGCATTTTGCGACAGAGCATAGCCGCCCACTAACAGACTGCCCAATGCGGAAAATATCCAGAATGGCAGGCGCGGTCGTTCTCCTGCTCTGATCACGCCAAAAACAGCCCTCGCCAGCGGCAGCAGTCCGAGAAATACCACTGAATGGGAGGAGGTTATATGCTGCAGTGCAATGGCTGTCAGCAGCGGAAAACCGATCACGACACCAGCCACAACAATTATTAATGAGAACACCTGATTGCGCTGAGGAGGTTTCTGCCTGAAGAGCAAAAGCAGTGCAATCGCCAAAACCCCGGCAACAGAGGCCCGCATGAAAGTCAGAAAAAAAGGACTCATATCCTGCACGGCCAGGCGTGTAGCCGGAAGTGATCCGCTGAATATCAGCACCCCCAGAAAACCATTAATCCAGCCGGACAGCGAACCAGAATTAGCGTTATTTAAATCATTTGTCGCCACCACATCCCTCTCCTCAAGTGCTTATATCATCAGCCCGACGGTAAATTGACAGTTCCTATGCTAAGTCCCATGATTCATGACGATCAAAAAATTGTCATAGGTACAACTCATGAAGGTGCGCTATAAAGCTGTCGTGGATGAATATGCCGCTGCGATCCGCAACGGCAACCTTCCAGCCGGTACACGGCTTCCAACCCACAGAGCACTCTCAGTGGATAAAGGCATCTCCCTTGCCACTGCAACCCGCGTTTATGCAGAGCTGGAAGCCATTGGCCTTGTGCGCGGAGAAACAGGCCGCGGCACCTTTGTCAGAGATATCTCGTTACCTGCCGGCCAGGGTATTGATCAGCTGGCATTGGCAGCTGATGTGCTGGATCTCAACTTTAATTCCCCTTCACTGCCAGACCAGAAAGAACAACTACGCGATTCAATGCGCCAGCTGGCTGCCACTGGCGATCTCGATTCGCTGCTGCATTACCACCCTCATGCCGGAAGAAAAAACCATCGGGATATCATTGCATCCTGGCTGGCAACTGCTGGCATGGCGGCATCCGGGGATGACTTGCTGATTGTGAACGGTGCACAGCACGGTCTTACCGTCGCAGTGATGGGTTTGCTGAAACCCGGTGATGTGGTCGCTGTGGATGCACTGACCTATCCTGGTTTTAAAGCACTGGCCACGCTTTATCATCTGGAGCTTGTGCCCATACCCACCGGCGTGAACGGCCCTGACCTGACCGCACTCCGGCAAATCTGCCAAAGCAGGCGTGTCCGGGCGATCTACACAATGCCCACGCTGCATAACCCCATGGGCTGGGTGCTGAACCACGCCCAGCGTAGTGAGCTCGCGGGTATTGCCCGGCAATTTGATTTGCTGGTGATAGAGGACGCGGCCTACGCTTTTCTGGTTAATCGCCCTCCACCCCCGCTGGCCCGTTATGCGCCTGAAAGGACGGTCTACGTTAGCGGCTTTGCTAAAAATATCGCCACCGGCCTGCGTGTCGGCGTGGTGGTCTCTCCGGCTGGAATGCGACAGTCTCTCGAACGCGCTATCAGGGCCACGACATGGAATACACCCTCCCTTATGGTTGCTATTGTTTGTGGCTGGATTAAGGATGGAACGATAAAAAAAATGGAATCAATGAAGCGGCACGATGCCCGGCAGCGTCAGGCCATTGCGCGCGAGATAATGGGTGACGGCCAGTGGATAAGCCATGCCAGCGCTTATTTCATCTGGCTGCCCTTACCCGCAGAGGTCAGGGCTGAACGAATTTTGCATCGATTACTTGAGCAGCAGATATCTGTTTCAACCGCCGAGCCATTCAGTACATCATCAAATGTGCCGCACGCCATACGCCTGGCGCTCGGCTCGGTCAGCCTGGACAGGCTTCGGCTTGCCCTCACTGCGGTGAAGGAAACCATCAATTATGAAAAAGACATCTAGATAATGTTAAAAAGCTGCCTCTGCCTGATGACTGTGCTTTTCAAAATTAGCAATGTGCGTCTTTCGCTTATTTCGGACATCAGAATAGGCATCGTCAGTCCACTTTGCGCGTGCCGGCCTGACGCGTCGCGCACTGTGCCTGGTAACAGTCGATACTGCGCCAACATCAGACGTTGCCTGGGTCACGGTTTATTCAGCTATGTCGAACAGACCTTAATGCGATGAAACAAATACCGACGCTGGCTGTACCGGCGGAACGGCGAAGTGACGCTGCATGCGTTTTATCTCCTCAGCCGGCGGCAGCCCAAACAGGCGTTTGAACTCGCGATTAAATTGCGACGGACTTTCGTAGCCGACGGCATAACTCGCGGCGGCGGCAGTGATCTGCTGACGTACCATCAACATCCGCGCCTGATGCAGGCGTACCGATTTCACATACTGCATCGGCGGCATCCGGGTTATCGCTTTGAAATGGCTATGAAATGTCGGCACACTCATGCCGGCGTCCATCGCCAGTTGCGTCAGCGTTAACGGCTCAGCATAGGTAGCATGGATGCGCTGCAGCACTTTACCTATTTTGCCAAACTGTCCCTGCAGGGCCAGTGCGGCGCGCATTGCATTGCCCTGTGCGCCCGTCAATACGCGATAATAAAGCTCACGCACCCGCGCAGGGCCGAGGATCGCCGCATCAAGCGGATTGTTCAGGGCTTCAAGCAAGCGCAGCACGGCCGTTTTTACTGCGTCGTCCATCGGGCTGGACATCATGCTTTGCGGCGCGGCGGGAGGATGCGGGACATCATGTTGTTCAATCTGCAGCATCAGTTCAGCGGCCAGTTGAAAATCCAGATGCATATAAATCGCCAGCAACGGATGTTCTGCTGACGCCTCGGTTTCCATCACAAACGGCACCGGCACCGAAACTGCCAGATAATGCTGTTCATCATATAAATAAGTCTGCTGACCAAAATAGCCGCACTTGCTGCCCTGGCAGACAATCACGATCCCCGGATCGTAAAGCACAGGCGTTCTGGCAAGCGGGCGATCGGCACGTAAAATTCTCACGTCAGGCAACGCAGTAAGATTATACCCCTCCTGCGCCGCCAGTGCTTTCACTAAGGTCACCATCCCCGACATCACACCACCTCATAAAATCAGGCAAGAAAAAGAGAAGATACGGCCTGAAAATGCAGCAGAACATAAAATACTATGCAACTTCCACAGCTCAGGGGAGTTTTTTTATGACATCTGTAAAAACAATTTTAATCACCGGCGTCAGCAGCGGCTTTGGTCAGGCGCTGGCACAGGAAGCCCTCGCCGCAGGCCATCGGGTGGTGGGTACCGTTCGCACCCGCGAAGCACAGCAGGCTTTCGAGGCGCTCAATGTGCAGCGGGCTTTTGGCCGTCTGCTTGATGTCACCGACTTTGAGCGTATTGATAAGGTCGTTGGCGAGATTGAGTCTGACGTCGGTCCGATTGATGTGCTGGTAAACAATGCCGGTTACGGCCATGAAGGCATAATGGAAGAATCATCAATCACAGAGATGCGCCGCCAGTTTGACGTGAACGTGTTTGGCGCAGTGGCGATGATCAAAGCCGTGCTACCAGATATGCGCCAGCGCCGTCGTGGCCATATTATTAATATCACCTCAATGGGCGGTTTCATTACCCTGCCCGGCATCAGTTATTACTGCGGCAGCAAATTTGCACTGGAAGGAATATCTGAAACGTTAAGCAAAGAGCTTGCCCCGTTCAACATACAGGTGACAGCCGTGGCACCTGGCTCGTTTCGCACCGACTGGGCCGGGCGATCAATGGTTCGCAGCGTTCGTAGCATTCCGGACTACGACGCGTTGTTTGATCCTATTCGCCAGGCTCGTGAGGAAAAAAGCGGTAAGCAACCTGGCGATCCTGTAAAGGCAGCCCGCGCCATACTGGCAATCATTGAGAGCCAGACCCCGCCAGTGCATTTATTGTTAGGCAGTGATGCATTAGGTTTAGTGCGGCAAAAGCTCACGGCTTTAGGCAAGGAAATGGAACAGTGGGAAGCAATAACACGTTCAACGGATGGTTAATCCGCGACTGAAACAGTGAGTACGCTGGAACACGTAATAGGGCCGGTCGTACTGACGGCCATTTCGCGCGGGCCACAGTGCTGATGCTTTTCAGCACGGACTTCGCTTCGTGCGATTGCGTCCGCCCTGCGCTCAACGCCGACTGTAACCCAACGGCAGAAGCTGAGCTTGCCGTATACAATCTGACGCCTGGCAATCCTGTCGGTTAGTGCCCCAACCGGCTTCCTTTTATGGCCTGTTGCCGCACCGAAAAAAACTCTAAACTATTAATACTGTTACCCTTAGTGGTGTTTTTTTCCGGGAACATTGAAGGACTGATTTATGAATACATCGTTATCACTGGAAGAACTGGGCCCACGCATCTGCATTATGGGACCCTCAAACAGCGGTAAATCAACGCTGGCTGATGCGATAGCGCGTAAAACATCTTTGCCTTTAATCCATCTGGATCAACTGCATCATCTGCCGGATTCAAAATGGGTCCCCCGGAAACCAGAGGACTTTTATCGGTTACATGCTGAGGCGGTGCAAAAGGAAAAATGGGTGATGGAGGGCAACTATACAAAATGCATACATCCACGCCTCGAACGTGCCACTGGGCTAATCCTGCTTGATGTACCGGTGCCGATAGCGTTGCTGCGCTATATTCGCAGATGTTACTCATCAAAACCCAGAATCGGCGGGCTCAAAACCGGCAGGGAGAATGTTAGCTGGGAGATGCTCAAATACATTGCGCTTATTGCGCCTGCAAACCGCCTTCGCTACAGGACGCTGTATGAGCAGATTACCATCCCCAGGCTAATGCTGACGTTTCCCCGCGAGGTTAACGCCTGCTATCAATGCTGGGAACTCAACCAATAGATGTTTCAGTATTTGATGAGACTGAGCCGGTAAGGTCATTGGGTAATCACCAGAGAAGCCGGGCTTTGTGGTCATGCGATGGATGTCCTGTTTCATAATCCAGTCCTGCGGCCAGCCTGATCGGTGCCTGCATCAGCGCAGTGTCTGCTCCACTTCAGCGCGCGCTTTAATAGTTGAAAACCGGTTTGCAGATATGCGCTGGTGCTCACGCCTGCCAGAACGGCCGCAGTTTAATCACCCGGATGGAGTCAGCCCGGGATAGTTCCTCATTGAACTCAGACTTCAGCTTTCCCTTCAGCATCAGCAGGCGGATGCCCGCCTGTAGCGACGCATATCATCAGACGTAACCCATCATTTTCAGCAGCGACTGCACCTGATTCATCGCTTCGGTACGATGCGACACGCCCAGCTTCTGATAGAGATTGCGGATATGGGTTTTGATGGTGGTGGACGCCACCGCCAGTTCACCAGCGATTTGATCGTTGCTGTAGCCTGAATAGATTAACCCCAGCACCTGCCATTCACGCTGCGTCAGCGGACTGGTGCGGATCAATTCCGGCACGTCAGGATGGTTGAGTAACCGGCTGACAAATCCCTCATCAAAATGGGCGAACTTGTGACGGTGGTATTTGTTAATCTCCAGCAAAATTCGCCGGGCACGATGGTTGTCCAGTTCATTAAGGGTGTTCAGCTGGATCAGCTGGCGCAGCTGCTGAGCCATCATCTCGCCTTCAATCACAAAATGGCTGATAAAGCCGGTACTGCGCGCCAGTTTCAGCGCCTCGATCAGCGTGCGCTGCGCGTCGGCTTTGCGATCGGTTTGCCAGTAAATCTGATTAAGCAGCAGCAGGTTACGGTTTAAATCACTCATTAACCGCAGGGCGCGGGCGTTTTCATTCAGCTCCTCCAGTACCACTTCCGCCTGGCTGACATCGCCGAGTAAGATCTGCGCCCGGGCGATATTGCGCCACTGTCCCTGCAGGAAATGGTTATTGGCGAAAGCCGGCTTCGGCGTTTGCCGCATCCAGTTGCTGGCGCTCTCGTTGTCGCCGGTCATCTGCCAGTAGATCACCCGCACTTTATCGGCGTTAGCGATCCAGTCGCTGTGCCAGTTGCCGTTATTCAGCAGGTTTTCCAGCCGGTTGAGGTAGCTGCGTGCATTATCCAGATTGCCACGCGCCAGCGAGCACTGCACCAGCAGCCCCAGACACTGGATCTGCTGTTGCGGCTGAAAGCCGGTCAGTACCTGGATGCCTTCGCGTGCCGCCTGCTCTGCTTCCTCCAGCCGACCCCACGCCCACAGCAGCTGAGCGCGGATCCGCAGCAGAAACTCATGCAGCGGAAACTGCGCCAGATGCTGCTCATCGACCAGCACAAACGCCCGGCTCTGGATCTCATAGGCCGCCTGTATAAAACCCTGAGCAAACAGAATTTCACTCTGCTGAATCAGGCTCCACAGCGCGTAATGCCAGACCTCATCGCGACGCGCCATCTGTTCAGTCTGGCGCATCAGGTTAAGTGAATTGTCTAAATCGCCTTGCAATGCATCACCTCGCCGTGTACCGAGGTTGCCACAATGCGGCTGTAGTGACGGCTGGTGGGTAAAATATCCAGCGCCAGTTTCGCCAGTCGCTCCGCCTCATCGGTGTTGCCATCATTGATCGCCACCTGGGCACGCAGCGCATTAAATTCGCCGCGCAGCGCATCGTCAATCTCGCAGCGGCTGGCCTGTTCAAAGCGGGCCAGCAAGCTGTCCACTTCGGAAAAGCGATGCTGACTTTGCATCAGCCACGCCTGCAGCAGCACCAGCATTGGATTTTCCAGCATCATCTCCCACGGCAGCGCTTTCAGGGAGTTTTCCAGCAGCGGTAATTCGCTCTGATTAAACAGCGTCCAAGCGTGCTTCAGCAGCACATCGCGTAGCATACTGGCATCGCCGGAGGCCAGCGCATGATGAATCGCCTCGCCGGGAAAGCCCTGTGCCATCCAGCTTTCCGCTGCGGCCCGATGCAGTGCCGGCAGCTCCGCCGCCAGCTCCCACTGACAGCGCTGGCGCAGAAAATTACCAAACAGCGGGTGGTAGCTAAACCAGCAACCAGAATCGTCCATGCGCTGCAAGAACAGCCCCTGGCGCTCAATCTCTTCCAGCCGCATCTGTCCGTTCTCTTCGCGGGTAACACCGGCGATCAGCTCATCGTTCATTGAGCGCAGCAGCGCGGTTTTCAGCAAAAAATGGCGGGTTGGCAGGTCGACATTATCCAGCACCTCTTCCACCAGATAATCGGAAAGATGGCTGGCATTGATGCCGGAAAGACGCCGCGCCGAGTCATGTGCGGCACTGGCACCCTGGCGCGCCGACAGCACGATCAGCTGCAGCGCGGTGGCCCAGCCCGCGACGTCATCACACAGCTTGCCGCTCTCTTCGCTTTCCAGCGGCGCGGCCAGCCGGCAGTCGAAAAACTGACGCGCTTCCTGATGGGTAAACGCCAGCTGCTGGCTGCCGAGTTCGATCAGCTGCTCACGCACCCGCAGGTTAGCGATGCCGAGCTGCGGCAGATTTCGCGACAGCAGGATCAGGGTCAGATTTTCGGGTTGATGACGCAGGAAAAAACGCATCGCGTCGTGAATAACCGGATTGGTGATCAGGTGGTAGTCGTCAACGATCAGCCACAGCGGCTGCTGCCACTCCACCAGTTCTATAAACAGCTGTGAAAACAGGGCATTGAGATTAACGTATTGCCGCTTTTGCGCCAGTAATTCACTGCGTGGACAGCCGCCGTTGCTGGCCTGTTGCAGTGCAGCAATCAGGTAGTCGGCGAACCGCTCCGGCTGATTGTCACCCTCGTCTAACGAATACCAGCCAAGATGCGTTTTACCCGCCGCCCACTGCGACACCAGCGTGGTTTTGCCGTAGCCCGCCGGACTGGTGATCAGCACCAGCCGGTAATTGCCGGCGGCGGTCAGTTTTTGCAGCAATCTTTCACGGATGACGGTGCCTTCAAGGCGAACCGGGCGGCTGAGTTTTGAGGGAATTAGCATGGGCGCACGTTTCTCCATTCACGTCAAGCGCATCATTATTTTACGCTTCGTAATTATTCCTTACACGTTCATCCATTCGCCTGGCGAATGCAAGCAAACCCATTAACTAAACTTTACAAAAGCGCGCGGAATCACACTCCTGGCGCGCTTTCAGATTAGCCTCAGCCTCTCCACCCTCCCTATCCTCCTGGTCTAATTCGCTTCAGGAGGAGGAGCCGTATCTGTCGCACGGGCAAACTGGTGTCACATTGACCCATTGACTGTTCTGACAGGACACAAACCATGACACAGCCCGAATTTAACCCCGAACATTTTACTGCTGCCCTGACGCGTCAGTGGCAACGTTTTGGTCTGCGCGATGCGCGTGAAATGACTCACGCCCAGTGGTGGCAGGCGCTGAGCGGCGCGCTGGCCGATCTGCTGGCGGCACAGCCTCCGGTGGCGGCGGACAGTTCGCTGCGCCACGTCAACTACCTGTCGATGGAGTTTCTGATTGGCCGGCTGACCGGCAACAATCTGCTGAACCTCGGCTGGTACAACGCGGTCAATGAGGCGCTGGCGGGCTGGGATATTTCACTGACTGAGGTGCTGGAAAATGAAACCGATCCGGCGCTGGGTAACGGCGGTCTCGGACGACTGGCCGCCTGTTTTCTCGACTCGATGGCAACGGTCGGACAGCCTGCCATCGGCTACGGGCTGAACTACCAGTACGGTTTGTTCCGCCAGCGCTTCGAAGACGGCGCGCAGCACGAAACCCCTGATGACTGGCAGCGCGATCGCTATCCGTGGTTTAACCATAATGCGGCACTGAATGTCGACGTCGGTCTGGGCGGCAAAGTCACCACCGTCGACGGACGCCCGCACTGGCAACCGGCATTTGTGCTGCAGGGTGAAGCCTGGGATCTGCCGGTGGTGGGATACCAGAACGGCGTCAGCCAGCCGTTACGCTTGTGGCAGGCGAAGCATGCGCAGCCGTTCAATCTGAACCGCTTTAACGACGGTGATTTTCTGCGCGCTGAACAGCAGGGAATCGACGCTGAAAAACTGACTAAAGTGCTCTACCCGAATGACAATCATCAGAACGGCAAAAAGCTGCGTCTGATGCAGCAATATTTCCAGTGCGCCTGTGCGCTGGCCGATATTCTTCGTCGCCATCATCAGGCCGGACGCAGCATTGAATCGCTGGCCGATCACGAAGTGATTCAGCTCAACGACACGCACCCGACGCTGGCGATCCCTGAACTGATGCGCCTGCTGCTGGATGAGCATCAGCTCAGCTGGGATCGCGCCTGGCAGATTACTCAGCACACCTTTGCTTACACCAACCACACCCTGATGCCGGAAGCGCTGGAGTGCTGGGATGTGCGTCTGGTGCGCAGCCTGCTGCCGCGCCATATGATGATCATCAATACCCTCAATACCCAACTGAAAACCCTGGTTGAGTCACGCTGGCCGGGCGATGAAGCCAAATGGGCGAAGCTGGCGCTGGTGCATAACAACCAGCTACGCATGGCGAACCTGTGCGTCACCAGCGGCTTTGCGGTAAACGGCGTTGCCGCCCTGCACTCCAAACTGGTGGTGCAGGATCTGTTCCCGGAATATCACCAGCTGTGGCCGGAAAAATTCCATAACGTTACCAACGGCATCACGCCGCGTCGCTGGATCAATCAGTGCAACCCGGCCCTGAGCGCGTTAATCGATAAAACGCTGCAAAAACCGTGGCTGAACGATCTTGATGCGCTGCAGGGCCTGGAGGCGTTTGCCGACGATGCGGCGTTCCGCGCCGAATATCGCGCTATCAAACAGCAGAACAAAGTGGCGCTGGCCAACTGGGTTGCCAGCCGTACCGGGATTGAGATCGATCCTGAGGCGCTGTTCGACGTGCAGATTAAACGCCTGCATGAGTACAAACGTCAGCATCTGAGCCTGCTGCACATTATTGCGCTGTGGCAAACGCTGGTCACCGATCCGCAGGCGAATCGGGTGCCGCGCGTGGTGCTGTTCGGGGCCAAAGCGGCACCGGGCTATGCGCTGGCGAAGAACATCATTTATGCCATCAACAAAGTCGCGGAAACCATCAACCAGGACCCGCGGGTCGGCAACCGTCTGAAGGTGGTGTTTGTGCCGGACTATAACGTCTCGGTGGCCGAGCGCCTGATCCCGGCGGCCGATCTCTCCGAGCAGATTTCCACTGCCGGTAAGGAAGCCTCCGGCACCGGCAACATGAAGCTGGCGCTCAACGGCGCGCTGACCATCGGTACGCTGGACGGCGCGAACGTTGAAATCGCCGAACAGGTCGGCAGCGAGAACATCTTTATCTTCGGTCACACCGTAGACCAGGTGGTGGCGTTAAAGGCTGACGGCTATGCTCCGGCGCAGTGGCGTAAGAAAGATCATCAGCTCAATCAGGTGCTGCAGGCGCTGGAAGATGGCACCTTCAGTCAGGGCGACTGCGCGGCCTTTGAGGAAATGCTGCATAGCCTCGGTCCGCAAGGCGGCGACCCGTATCTGGTACTGGCCGATTTCCAGCCCTACCTGGATGCGCAGGCGCAGGTGGAAGCGCTGTGGAGCGATCGGGATGGCTGGACGCGCGCTACCATCCTTAACACCGCGCGCTGCGGCATGTTCAGCTCCGATCGGGCCATCCGCGACTATCAGCAGCGCATCTGGCAAGCCACGCGCTAAGGAACGCCATGAAAACCGAACAGGTACTGGATCAGTTTTCTCTGGCAGGTATTGCCGCCGAGTATATTAATGCCCACGGCCAGCCGCAGGCGATTCCGACCGACACCCGCCAGCGTTTGCTGGCGGTGATGCAGCCGCCGCGACCGGCGACCACGCCGCTGCCGCCGGTCGCGATTTTTCGCAGCGGCGAAGTACCGAGTCTCGCCCCGCAGCTCAGCACGGACGCGCACTGGCAGCTCACCCGCGAGTCGGGTGAAATCACCGCCGGGCGTTGCCAGCCCGGGCAACCGCTGCATCTGCCGCCGCTGGCAGAGGGCTATCATCAGCTGTCGCTGCAGCAGGCGCATCAGCAGTGGTCCTGCCAGCTGATTATCGCGCCGCCGCGCTGCTATGAGCCGCCCGCGCTGATGGCGGGTGAGGCTTTATGGGGTGCCTGCGTCCAGCTGTATACCCTGCGTTCGGCAGAGAACTGGGGGATCGGTGATTTTGGCGACTTACGCCGGATGTTGCCGGCCATAGCCGCACGCGGCGGCGCATTTATCGGCCTTAATCCGATCCATGCGCTGTTCCCGGCTACGCCTGACAGTGCCAGCCCTTACAGTCCCTCGTCGCGCCGCTGGCTGAATGTGGTTTACATCGATGTAGCGGCGGTGGCGGATTTTCAGCAATCGCCTGCGGCACAGGCGTGGTGGCAACAGGCCGACACCCGGCAGGCTCTTGAGCTGGCGCGTACGGCTGAGTGGGTCGATTATCCGGCCGTTACCCGGCTCAAAATTGATGCGCTCAGCTTAGCCTGGCCGCAGTTCGGGCAGCGCGATGCCGCCGACCCGGAGGTAAAAGCGTTCAACGACTTTGTTCAGCAGGGCGGCGAAAGCCTGTTACATCAGGCGTTGTTTGATGCGCTGCACGCCGACCAGATGGCGCAGGATAGCCAGCGCTGGGGCTGGCCGGTCTGGCCGGAGGCGTTGCAGCAGCCCGACAGTCCGGCGGTGCAGCAGTTTCTTCAGCAGCACGGCGACCAGGTGCGATTCTGGCTGTGGTTACAGTGGCTGGCCGCCCGGCAGTTCGCCGCCTGCTGGCAGTGCTGTCAGCAGCAGCAGATGCCGATTGGACTCTATCGCGATCTGGCGGTCGGCGTAGCGCAAGGCGGGGCCGAAACCTGGAGCGAGCGCCATCTTTACTGCCTGGATGCCAGCGTCGGCGCACCGCCCGATATTCTGGGCCCGCGCGGTCAGGACTGGGGCTTGCCGCCGATGGATCCGCAGGTGATGCGGCAGCGGGCCTGGCAGCCGTGGATCGCCCTGTTACGTGCCAACATGCGAGACTGCGGTGCGCTGCGTATCGATCACGTGATGGCGTTACTGCGCCTGTGGTGGATCCCTGCCGGTCAGGGCGCTGCTAACGGCGCTTACGTGCACTATCCGATTGATGATCTGCTGGCGATACTGGCGCTGGAAAGTCAGCGCAACCGCTGCATGGTGATCGGCGAAGATCTTGGCACCGTGCCGGAGGCCATTGTCGATAAGCTGCGTGACGGCGGGGTTTATTCCTACAAGGTGCTCTATTTTGAGCAGACTTCGGCTCAGGGTTTTCGTCCGTCGGCCGAGTGGCCGCGTCAGGCGATGGCGGTGGCCACCACCCACGATCTCCCGACGCTGCGAGGCTGGTGGCAGAGCGATGATTTGACCACCGGAGACCGGCTTGGCCTCTACCCCGACAAGGTGGTGCTGGCCGGGTTGTATCAGGATCGGCTGCGGGCGAAGCAGGCGTTGCTGCACAGTCTGCACCGGGTCGGTGCCCTGCCCAAACGTGCCGGACGCGATGCACGCCGTACCCAGATGAGCAAAGCCCTGAACCGGGCGATGCAGCGGTATCTGGCGGACAGCCACAGTGCGTTGCTGGGTCTGCAACCGGAGGACTGGCTTGATATGGCGGCTCCGGTCAATATTCCCGGCACCAGCGACGAGTATCCGAACTGGCGACGTAAGCTCAGCGCCACGCTGGAAACGCTGTTCAGCGATGCCGCCACCGACGCACTGCTGCGTGATCTGACGGCTCGCCGAAAACGCCTCGCTAAGAGATAAAGGCTGAATGAAAGAAAACCCCGGCTACTGGCCGGGGTCATTTAGCGTTCAGCATCAGGTTGATGATAAGCGTCCATAGCCTGAGCCTGCTTTAACAGCGTTTCCCAGTCATCAGGGGGATAGCCGCCGTCAAGCATCATGGCAAAGACTTTATAAGCATCGCGCTTACTGCCATAAGCACGCTTAGTCTCTGAGTCATTCATCCACGCCAGAATGATGGTTTTGTACTGTTCGCTGTACCTGAAGAATAATCGATACTGCATTAGAAATTTTGCACGGAACCAATGCCTGTTGTGATCGCCCAGCGTGCTCCCCTGGCGGAACTTCGCCTGAGTCGGATCGGCACCGATTTCACTGTTAATGACTTTGAATACCGCGGCTAAAAGTTTGGTGGCTGCTTTTTTTTGGTAGCTTTCCGGGTGTTTAATCCGGAGTGATTCTACTTCATCCACTAAGGCGATCAGTTGCGACCCAAAGCAGGGATGAAGATAAATTTTCCATTCCTTTACAGCAGCACGATCAATCATCAGATTTACTCGTCGTCCGTAAGCGGTGCATCCAGATTAACATCCATTCCCGCGGTTAAGGATGCAATGCGTGTGACTAATGTGGCGTCCAGCGTTTTAATCTTCTCTGGATGCTGGCGCATATCATCCGCAAGGAAACTGAGAAAACTCGCCATAACCGGATCATCATCCGACACCGTTTCCTGCCGGCTGATAAGCACTTTACCGCCAGGAAGAACCGCATATTCAATATTTTCGCCAGGTTGCAGGTTCATCGCATCACGAACGGCAGCCGGGATAGTGGTCTGGCTACGTGCGGTCAGTCTCGAAGAAGCCCGCAGCGATACGTCAGCCTGAGTTAAATTTCCCATCACTCGCTCCCACAAAAAGGTAAAAAGATAACCTCATAATAATGCACCTGCATTGGCAATGCAAATGCATTATATGGGCTTACAGGGTGGGTATGACGCGTTGTTTACGGCTTTATGCTTCCGGGTAATCTGGCGTGATAAGCATAAAAAAGGTGCGCCGCAGCGCACCAGGTGGGACAACATCAGTATTGTCGGGGCCGTTTCACCCCTTGCCTTTAACACTACTGATAAAGGTCTGCCGGGCGGAGGTCGATCCCAGCCGCTCGGCTTCATCCAGCAATTTCAGCGCCTTATCGATATTGCCGCTGTTCACTGCCTGTCTAATGTTCTGATTAAAGTAACTTTCGGTCTCATTGATGATCGGTTCAGCTTTGGCTTTTGGCGCCGTGGCCGGTGCAGCGCTGTAGGCGGCTGGCGCGACCGGGGCAGTGTTGCCGACGGTAACCGGACCAGGGCCGGAAGAACCAAACAGCGGGCCGACCAGAATTGATGAGCCGGAACTGGTTTGCAGTTTCAGCTTCAGCGTCCCTTCACGGCTGTGACGGGCGATCGGATCGGGAATGTCCGGTACCGCGTGACCGGTGCCCTGGGCGTACGCTTTCGCCGGGTCAAGCAGCGTGGTGGTCTGGGTCAGATCCTGCTCGGTGGTAAACACCAGCAGGTAAATTTTTTGCTGGCCAAGCGCCGGCGTGAGCTTCATCACCCCTTCCAGCCGGTCTGCCGCCATCACACCCGGTTTCTGGTAGGTGAAGTAGCGACTCGGGAACCAGGCGGCGGGCCGCATATTTTCATCCAGCACCAGCACGTTCGGGGCGAAAACCTGATTGTTCGCCACTTCGCTGCTCAGCGTCAGCGTCAGTTCACCGATATTGGCCGGCAGACTGTAGGCCGCCACTGGTCCGGCAACGTGCGGAGCATTCAGTGACTGTCCACTGGTCTCCAGCTGGGTAACCTGGGTCTGAGAAGCGGCAACTGGCAGCCAGCTCAGGTGTTGCAGCGTTTCCGGCGCAACCTGCGGAGCCGAGGAGAGATCCTGCGGCACCAGATTGATGTCCGCCAGGGCTGGCAGACTGTGTCCGGCCAGTAACGCTGCGCTCAGGCAGAGCGCCGTCAGGGTTTTTGTCATTTTCATTATGCCTACCTTATTGCAGGCCACGGCACGAACCAGGCAATGGCGCACCGTGACCAAAAAGACGAATCAGGCGCGCCGCCGCGCCTGTGCTGGAGAGCGTCGGCTTACCACCAGATTTCCATCTGCGCACCGAAGGTAATCTCGTCGTTGTCGCCACGGCTGTTGGTCAGGATGCCGTTACCGCTGCTGTCAGCGGAGGCGAAGGTGGTGAGATCGCCGGCGCTGTCTTTGTTGTAGCCCCACTTCTCATCCCACTTAGCGTAGGTGGCGAACACGCGCAGCGCCGGACGTGACCAGATGCTGTCACCCGCCTGCCACTGCTGCGCCAGGGTGATTTTATACTGGCCGTTGCGTTCGTTAGCCTGCTGCGACTTCACGTTGTCGTAGCCCAGTTCCAGCAGGGTGCTCATGATCGGCGTCCATTTGTACATCGGGCGCACGCCGACGGTGTACCATTCGGTGCCGCGGTTATTATCCAGATCGATATTCTGATACATCGCCACGTACATCAGGTCCCAGCGTTCCGCCAGCGAGATCGCGCCATGGTCGAGGATGCGATACATATCGCCGTTGTTGTTGAGGCTGGTGCCCTGCGGCACGCCTTTGCCCTGTGAGGTCAGCGCATCGGTGGCATACTGCAGCACAAATTTGTTGTAGCCCTTCAGCATGCTCTGGGTATGTTCAGCAGTGAACATCCAGCCATCTTTAGAGGCCCCGTCTTCCAGGCGGTAGTCGTCACGGGCATTGGCGCGACCGTAGTCGACCCCCAGCTCCAGCACGCCGTTGGGGTTGGTTTCCAGTCCGGCCAGGCGCACGTCAAACACGTCGTTGGCGGTGCTGGTGGCGAAGTCACGGATCCGATCGCTGGAGAAGGTGTAAGACCCGCCCGCTTCAGACGAACGGGTGGCGGCGAATGACAGCTTACCGAAACCGAGATCGACATCTTCCAGACCGGCACCCGGACCAGAGATATCCCAGTAGTAGAAGTCGATCATGTGAACGTCATGACGCTGATAAAAACGCTTACCGGCCCAGATGGTTGAGCCTGGCAGCGCCTCGATCAGGTTTTTACCTTTCACGTTGGCTTCACGGAAGGCCGGGGAGGTCGCTTCCCAGTCATTCTGCTGCGCCACGGAGTAGGCCACGTTGGTGTCGAAATAGAAGCTCTTATCGCCCTCTTTCCACACTTCCTGACCTAATTTTAATTCGGCGTAGGTTTCGCATTCGTTACCCAGACGGTATTTACTTTGAGCACCGGTGGCCTGAAAACATTGCTGTTCACCACCGCTGCCGGTCCAGCCAATGCCGGAACGGGCGTACCCGGTAAAATCGACCGCCATCGTCGGGGCGGAGAGGGTTCCCACCGCGACGGCAACGGCGAGGGGAAGTTTGCGCAGAGTTAACATTTTCTATCTCCTGAGGTCATTGCTTTTATTGTTTTGGCAGGGCTAAACACCCAGCTCCTGATACAGCCTGCGACAGGCGCTCCCGTCCTCACGGAACAGGTGACAGCGCTCGGGTGGCAGTCCGATACCGAGGATGGCGCCCTCTTTTACCAGCACGACGTCTTCCTGGCGGTAGACCAGGTTTTGACGAATGGCGGGAATCTGGATATGGATTTGTGTTTCATGCCCCAGCTGCTCCACCACCTGCACTTCACCCTCAAGGGTGACGTCGGCGATATCGCTGGAGAGCAGATGTTCAGGGCGGATGCCCAGCGACATATTGCTGCCGACCTGCACGCCCGCACTGTCGACCGGCAGCCAGACCAGCTGCTGATTCGGCAGCCGGACCTGCACCTGATCGATGGCGGTGGCGGTCACTTTGACCGGCAGGAAATTCATTTTCGGAGAGCCGATGAAGCCAGCCACAAAGCGGTTGGCGGGATAGTGGTAAAGCTCCAGCGGCTTGCCGACCTGCGCAATGCGCCCGGCGTCGAGCACCACAATCTTATCGGCCAGCGTCATCGCTTCGATCTGATCGTGGGTGACGTAAATCATGGTGCGCTTCAGGCGCTTATGCAGACGGGAGATCTCAATCCGCATCTGGACGCGCAGCGCCGCATCAAGGTTAGAGAGCGGTTCATCCAGCAGGAAAACCCGCGGTTCCGCCACCAGCGTGCGGCCAATTGCCACGCGCTGACGCTGTCCTCCCGATAACGCTTTGGGACGGCGATCCAGCAGGTGCGCCAGCTGCAGGATTTCCGCCACCTGGTTGACCCGCTGATGGATTTCCGCTTTTTTTACCCCGGCCAGCTTCAGGCCAAAAGACATGTTTTCCGCCACCGACAGGTGCGGGTAGAGCGCATAGGATTGAAATACCATGCCGATACCGCGCTCGGCGGGCGGCACCTCATTCATGCGGCGGTCACCAATCAGCAGCTCCCCACTGGTGATGGTTTCCAGTCCGGCAATCATGCGCAGCAGTGTTGATTTGCCACAGCCTGATGGGCCAACAAAAACGACAAATTCCCCTTCACGAATGGTGAGATCGATATCTTTCGACACCACCGTATCGCCCCAGGCTTTTGTGACATTGCGTAGCACAACGCTCGCCATGATCCCTTCCCTCTTAGCTGCTCATTGGTGTCTGCTCTCGGCAGACGGGTTCCGGGGCTCACTATGCGCAAGGATGGCCGGGCTAACATCCTCCGCCGCAGCGCAACCTGCTGGGGGAGGAGACGGGAGGAGGAGAAAGGCGGGCTGACGCGGCGGTGAGCGGCGGGCGGCGGTTTTTTGTGATCGCTAACGCAGACCTGCCGGATTTTTTAGCCCGTAACCGCCCGCTTCGCCGGTTTTTTGCCAGCCCGATCACACCCCTCAGCCACAGGGCGTAGAGCGAAGGAGGATGAGAAGCGGTGACGGATGCGCACAATGTTGCCGGAAGAGCAATCACCGCTTCCGCAAACAGGATGGACTTATGACGATGAAAACCGGTGCACGAATTCTGGCCCTCTCTGCCCTCTCTGCCGTGCTGTTTTCAGCATCCGCAGTGGCAAAAATTGAGGAAGGCAAGTTGGTCATCTGGATCAACGGCGACAAAGGCTATAACGGCCTTGCCGAGGTCGGTAAGAAGTTTGAACAGGAGACCGGCATTAAAGTGACGGTGGAGCATCCTGATAAGATGGAAGAGAAATATCCGCAGGTGGCCGCCACCGGCGATGGCCCGGATATCATTTTCTGGGCTCACGACCGCTTTGGCGGCTACGCACAATCGGGCCTGCTGGCTGAGATCACGCCTGACGCCAGCTTCCAGCAAAAAATCTTCCCCTTCACCTGGGATGCAGTGCGCTTTGACGGCAAGCTGATCGGCTATCCGATTTCGGTTGAGTCGCTGTCGCTGATTTACAACAAAAAGCTGCTGCCGACACCGCCAAAAACCTGGGAAGAGATTGCCGGACTCGACAAGCAAATGCGCGCCAAAGGCAAAAGCGCCATCATGTTTAACCTGCAGGAACCCTACTTCACCTGGCCACTGCTGGCCGCGGGTGGCGCTTATGCCTTTAAGCTGAATGACGGCCGTTATGACGTGAAGGATGTCGGAGTGGATAACGCCGGAGCCAAAGCGGGCATGCAGTTCCTGGTCGATCAGGTCAAGGCCAAAACCCTCAACGCCGATACCGACTACTCGATTGCTGAAGCTGCCTTTAACAAGGGTCAAACCGCCATGACCATTAACGGTCCCTGGGCGTGGAGCAACATCGATAAAAGCGGCATCGACTATGGCGTTGCTGAGTTACCGACGCTGAACGGCAAACCGTCGAAAGCCTTTGTCGGCGTGCTGAGTGCCGGTATCAACGCCGCCAGCCCCAATAAAGAACTGGCAAAAGAGTTTCTGGAAAACTACCTGCTGACCGACGCCGGACTGGACGCGGTTAACAAAGACAAGCCGCTGGGTGCCGTGGCGCTGAAATCATTCCAGCAGACGCTGGAGAAAGATTCCCGTATCGCCGCCACCATGAGCAACGCCCGCCATGGCGATATCATGCCGAACATCCCGCAGATGGCGGCGTTCTGGTACGCCATGCGCACCGCTACCCTGAATGCGCTGGGCGGTCGTCAGAGCGTTGACGCTGCCCTGAAAGATGCCCAGGCGCGCCTGAAAAAGTAATCCTCCCTTTACAGCCGGGGCAACCCGGCTTGAGTGACCGTTAAGGAAAACCGCATCATGTCAGGAAAACCGAAAACGCCAGGTCTGTTGATTAAAAGCGTTCTCATCGGGATCTGCTGTCTGCTGGTCGGCTATCTGCTGGTGCTGATGTATGCGCAGGGTGAATATCTGTTTGCGCTGCTGACGCTGATCCTCAGTGCGCTCGGCCTGTGGATCTACGCTAATCGTCGCGCCTATGCCTGGCGCTATGTTTATCCCGGCGTGGCGGGGATGGCGCTATTCGTGCTGTTTCCGCTCGCCTGTACCATCGCCATCGCCTTTACCAACTACAGCAGCACCAACCAGCTCACCTTTGAGCGGGCGCAGCAGGTACTGCTGAGCCGTTCCTTCCAGTCGGGTGAAGCTGTCAGTTTCTCGCTCTATCCGGCGGGCGATCGCTGGCAACTGATGCTGGACGAAGGTGGCAACCATTTTGTCTCGCCGCCGTTCCGCTTTGGCGGTGAACAGCAGCTGAAAATGCAGCCCGCCGCGCAACCGGCTGGCGAGCGCGCCACGCTGCGGGTGATCACCGGCAATCGCCAGGCGCTGAGTCAGATCAGTGCGGTGTTGCCGGATGGCCGTCAGTTACGCATGAGTTCACTGCGGCAGTTCTCCGGCACCCAGCCGCTGTATCAGGTTGGCGCGCAGGATGAGCTGACTAACCAGCAGAGCGGAACGCACTATCGCGCTAACCCGCAAACCGGTTTCTATCAGGCGATTAACGCCGACGGTAGCTGGGCGAATGAAACCCTGAGCCCTGGCTTCACCGTCAATACCGGCTGGAAGAATTTCCTGCGGGTGTTTACCGATGAAGGTATTCAGAAGCCGTTCCTGGCGATCTTCGGCTGGACGCTGCTGTTCTCGCTGATCACCGTGGTGCTGACCGTGGCGGTCGGTATGGTGCTGGCTTGTCTGGTGCAGTGGGAGGCGCTGCGCGGCAAAGCGGTTTACCGGGTGATGCTGATCCTGCCTTATGCGGTACCGGCGTTTATCTCGATTCTGATCTTCAAGGGGCTGTTCAACCAGAGTTTCGGTGAGATCAACGTGATGCTCAGCGCGCTGTTTGGCGTGAAGCCCGCCTGGTTCAGCGATCCGACGCTGGCGCGCACCATGCTGATTATCGTCAACACCTGGCTGGGTTATCCCTACATGATGATCCTGTGCATGGGACTGCTGAAGGCGATTCCTGACGATCTGTATGAAGCCTCTGCGATGGACGGGGCCGGACCGTTGCAAAACTTTTTCCTGATCACCCTGCCACTGCTGCTGAAGCCGTTGATGCCGCTGATGATCGCCAGCTTCGCCTTTAACTTTAACAACTTTGTGCTGGTACAACTGCTGACCAACGGCGGGCCGGATCGGATCGGTACCACTACCCCGGCGGGCTATACCGACCTGCTGGTCAACTACACCTGGCGTATCGCCTTTGAAGGCGGCGGCGGCCAGGACTTTGGTCTGGCGGCGGCCATTGCCACCCTGATCTTCCTGCTGGTGGGTGCGCTGGCGGTGATTAACCTGAAAGCGTCACGGATGAAATTCGACTAAGGAGCCTGGCTCGCCAGGCGTAATTGTTGCAGGCAGCCGGAACACGGACAGCGTGAAACAACCGGCGCCTACCCGAAGTAGCTGAGGATTGTGAGCACTGCCCGGCTTCAGACTGACAAAAAAATGGCCTGATGGACCAGGCTCTAAGGAGTTGTTATGGCTATGGTACAACCAAAATCGCAACGGCTGCGTCTGCTGACGACGCATCTGCTGCTGCTGTTATTTATTGCCGCCATCCTGTTTCCACTGCTGATGGTGATCGCCATTTCACTGCGCGCCGGTAATTTCGCCACCGGCAGCCTGATTCCGGAGCAGATCTCCTGGGAACACTGGCGGCTGGCGCTGGGCTTCAGCGTTGAACACGCCGATGGCCGGGTGACGCCACCGCCCTTCCCGGTGCTGTTGTGGTTGTGGAACTCGGTCAAGATTGCGGCCATCAGTGCGCTGGGCATTGTGGCGCTCTCCACCACCTGCGCTTATGCGTTTGCCCGCATGCGCTTTACCGGTCGCGCCAGCCTGTTAAAGGGAATGCTGATTTTCCAGATGTTCCCGGCGGTGCTGTCGCTGGTGGCGCTGTATGCGCTGTTTGATCGACTCGGCCAGTATCTGCCCTTTATCGGGCTGAATACTCACGGTGGGGTGATTTTCGCCTATCTGGGCGGTATCGCGCTGCATGTCTGGACCATTAAGGGCTATTTCGAAACCATCGATGGTTCGCTGGAAGAGGCCGCTGCGCTGGACGGCGCCACGCCATGGCAGGCGTTCCGGCTGGTGCTGTTGCCGCTGTCGGTGCCGATTCTGGCGGTGGTGTTTATTCTGGCGTTTATCGCCGCCGTTACCGAGGTGCCGGTTGCGTCGCTGCTGCTGCGCGATGTCAACAGTTACACCCTGGCGGTGGGGATGCAGCAATACCTTAATCCACAGAACTACCTGTGGGGCGATTTCGCCGCCGCGGCGGTGCTCTCAGCCATTCCTATCACCCTGGTGTTCCTGCTGGCGCAACGCTGGCTGGTCAGCGGCTTAACCGCCGGCGGTGTGAAAGGCTAAACGATCATCATTGTACGTTGCCACTGCTTACACAACAGCTGTTGTGGTTGAGGATTAGGCGGCCTGCGGGCCGCCATTTTTATGCTGTCAGCCTTCGGACGCCCCGCTGCCTGCCACCAGTGCCAGGATGATCGCGGTTAACGTCTGCTCACCTTCTGCCTGACGAATATCGCCGCGCACCACCGCGCCGGCTATCGCATCGGCCGCCCCCAGCATTCCCCACATTCCGGCGTCAGCAATCCGGTTTTTGCCGCTGAAAGGCGCAAACCACTGCTGACAGCGGGCGATAAAGTCGAGCTGATAATGTCGTTTAACGGCGGCAAGTTCAGGCGAGGTGCTGAGCGCAGACAACAATTCCGGGATTTCACGCCCCTCCGTCATCACGCAATCCACATAACAGGCGGCCAGCACCGCCGCTTTTTGCTGCAACCGCGGTGACGCGGCGCGCATGGCCGCTTCCATCAGTTCGGTCTGGCGACGATCAAAATCAGCATACAGGGCCGCCAGCAAACCATGACGGGTTGTGAAGTGATCGTACACCACCGGCTTACTGACCCCGGCGGCATCACCGACCCGCGCCAGCGTCAGGCCATCACTGCCTTCGGCCTGCATTAACTGCCATGCAACGTCTAACAACTGTCTGCGCCGGGCTTCACGCGACAGGCGCGGCCTGGCGGACTTTTCACTGGTCATGAGATCTCCGATCGACAAACAAACGCTGACCCAACTGCCGGGCCTGCTGATAGTGCGACTCAGGATAGCCCTCATCGCCGGTCAGCAACAGTTCGCTGGTCACCACCGGTGCGCCGCAGTAATCGAAGATGCCGTGCTCAATTTCATTGCGCATGCTGGCGAAGTAGCCGTGCCGCAGATAAGTCCGCGTATCGGCCGCCCCCAGCGCCAGCAGATGAACCGGAAGATGGCCGAGACGTTTCACTATCCTCCCTTCCTGCTCCTGGTAAGCCCAGCCCTGGGTAAAGACCCGATCAATCCAGCCTTTCAGCTGCGCCGGAAATGACCACCAGTAGATCGGATAGACCAGTACCAGCGCGTCGGCGCGATCCACCCGCTGCTGTTCAGCCAGCACATCAGGCGGCGAAGCAGCCTGGCCTTTAAACTGCCGCACGTCATGAAGAGTAAAACGCGGATCAAACCCTTCAGCCGCCAGGTCAGCCTGTTCAACGCTATGCTGACCGCTGGCAATGATGCCGCGCGCAAGCTGCTCCGCAACGCGGTGAGTATGTGCATCCCGATCGGGATGGGCCGTCACAATTAATGCGTGCATGGTCGTCACCTCCTTCATCACTATTAAGTTACTAAAGGTAGGTTACGGTTAGTAGGTTAGCAAGCGATGTTTATCGGCGATGGTGCAGACCGCATTTACGGTTTAAAGGTCGAGGTCGCCCGTAGCGCCTGTTCCAGCTTGTGCGGGTCGATAGTAAAGGGCAGATCCGCCAGGCTGGCGTCGGGGAAATGAATCTCACGGGCGATCTGTTGCAGCGTGGCGTCGTCGATCCCGGCGGGCAGCGTCAGCGGGCTGTTGAAACGCCGCAGCAGCGATAACAGCGTCGGCTCGACCTGCCCGTTATCCTGCTCGATCAGAGAATGTACCAGCAGGCTGAAGCCGACTTTTTCACCGTGCAGCCAGGGGTGAAGCTCAGGCTGATGCGTCAGACGGTCATGAATAACATGAGCAAATCCTGGCGTGGCCAGGCTGTCCTGAATACTGTTCGCCAGCCCGGCCAGCACAATATTGGCGTCGATAATCTTTTCCAGCGCGGGCGTGACCTGCTGCGCGACGTTGGCTGCCACCGCCTCCTCGCCCCAGCGATCGCACCACTCCAGCGCCTGCCTGGCGGCGTTAACTTTCAAATCCAGTGCCAGTTGATGCGGCGTCTGCCGCTGATAGGGTTCAAACTCAATCCATTTCGCCAGCGCATCCACCATTCCGGCGCGCAGATAACGTACATCGCTGGCGGCAATCACCTCGCTGTCGACCAGAATCCACTCCGGCATGCTGCTGAGCGGCTGGCTGCGCAGATGACCGCCCTGCTGATTGTAAATAATCGCCAGCGGTGACCAGGCCGCACAGGTCGCTGCTACGGTCGCCATGTTAACCAGCCGGACCTGCGGCAGCGCATCATTGACCGCTTTGGCGCAGTCCAGCACCCGCCCGCCGCCAATCGCCAGAATCAGCGATGCGCCGTGCGTCTGCACCTGCTGCTGTAGCCCGGCAATCGCCGCCTCGGTACATTCGCCGTTTAAAACGTCGAGCTGCCAGCGTATGCCGGCCCGCTCCAGGCTGATACTCAGCTGCGGATTGACCGCCTGCCAGGCGCGCGGCGAGGTCAGGATGTGAATATGTGTGGCCAGCGGCCGGATGATTTCACCCACCTCTGCCCGCAGGCCGGGACGTTGCAGATAGCCTTTCGGCGACATCACACGAAACATCAATCCCCCTTAGCGACGATAGGCCAGCGAGCGGACCAGCCGATCGCCCAGTTTTTGAATCAGCATCACCAGCACCAGCAGCACCACGATGGTGGCGGCCATAATCTGGTTATCAAAACGCTGATAACCGTAACGGATCGCCAGATCGCCTAATCCCCCACCGCCGACCACACCGGCCATTGCCGAGAAGCCAATCAGCATCACAATCGTCAGGGTAATGCCCGCCACCAACGCCGGTAAGGCTTCCGGCAGCAGCACGCGGCTGACGATATGCCACAGGGTGCCGCCCATCGATACCACCGCTTCAATCCGTCCTCGATCCACCTCATCCAGCGCGTTTTCGACGATGCGGGCAAAAAAGGGAAAAGCGCCCAGGGTGATCGGCACGATCGCCGCCGTGCTGCCCAGCGTGGTGCCGACCAGCAAGCGGGTAAACGGAATCAACGCGATCAACAGCACCACAAACGGCAGCGCCCGGCCAATGTTAACCAGTGCATTCAGCAGCCATGACACGCCCCGGTTAGGCAGAATGCCCTGCGGGCGGGTCAGAAACAGCACGACCCCGACCGGCAAACCGATTGCCACAGTAAAGAGCGCGGCCAGCAGCACCATGTAAAGCGTTTCTGCGGTGGCGTTCAGCAGCAGTTGCTGAAAACGTTCGCTGGTCAGGCTACGCATCGTGTTACGGCTCCACGTTGATATTTCTCGATAAATGCCCGATCCGCTGCGCCATCCTGCAGCAGCATCTGCCGCAGGCGTCCCTCTTCACGTGACATGATCTGGCTCAGGGAACCACTCTCCACCAGCCGCCCCTGTTCCAGCAGCGCGGCACCGTCGCAGATGCGCTTCACCACCGTCATCTCATGGGTAATGAGTACGATGGTGATCTTGAGCTGCTGCTGGATATCAGCCAGTAAGTCGAGAATCGAGCCGGTGGTTTCAGGATCGAGCGCGCTGGTCGCTTCATCACACAGCAGATAACGCGGCCGGGCGGCCAGCGCGCGGGCAATGCCGACCCGCTGCTTCTGTCCGCCGGAGAGCTGCGACGGCCAGGCACGGGCAAAGTGCTCCAGCCCGACCAGTTGCAGCAGTTCGCCAACCCGCTGACGGCGCGCCGTCGCTGGCACACCGGCGATCTCCAGCGGCAGATCGACATTGTCGTGTACATTGCGCGAGTGCAGCAGATTGAAGTGCTGGAAGATCATGCCCATCTGCTGTCGCTGCTGGCGCAACTGCGCCAGGCTCATGGCGGCGATATCCTGGCCGTCGATCTCAATCTGGCCGCTGGAGGGGCTTTCCAGCCGGTTCAGGCAACGCAGCAGGGTACTTTTTCCGGCACCGCTGCGGCCTAAAATGCCAAAAATCGTTCCCTCTTCGATGGTCAGCGACAGGTCATCCAGCGCGGGGGTCGCCGCGCCGGGGTAGTGTTTACTGAGATGCGAGAGTTTAATCATGCTGCGGGTCCGCTACCGGTATCACCGAGCCGTGATAGTTTTTACGGATGAAGTCGGCCACCTGTGGCGAGCGCAAATCTTTCGCCAGCTGCAGAATACGCGGATCTTTTGCCAGCGCTGGCGTGGTAACCAGCAGGTTGGCGTAAGGATTGTGGCTGGCAGACTCCAGTCCCAGCGCATCTTTCGCTGGCGTCAGTCCGGCCTCCAGCGCGTAGTTGCCGTTGATCACCGCCGCATCGACATCATCCAGCGCCCGCGGCAGTTGCGGTGACTCGATCTCGATAATTTTGATCTGTTTCGGGTTGTCGCTGATATCTTTCGGCGTCACCAGGGTAGAACCCGCTTCGCCCTGCGTACCAAGTTTAATCAGCCCTTTATCCTGCAACAGCCACAGCGCCCGGCTCAGGTTGGTGGTGTTATTGGGCACCGCGATGCTGGCCCCCTGCGGCAGGGCCGACAGGCTTTTCACTTTATGGGAGTAGATGCCCAGCGGTTCAATGTGCACGCTGGCCGCCACCGCAAAGGTTTTCCCCAGCGCTTTTTCCTGATCTTTCAGGTAAGGCAGATGCTGGAAGTAGTTGGCGTCAACGTCACCCGACGCCAGCAGCTCGTTGGCATTCACGCCGCCGCTCAGCTCGACGATGTTAAAATCGAGTTTTGGATCGAGCGTTTTAACATATTCCAGAATTTCGGCGTGCGGCACCGGATCGGCGGCCACACGTAAGGGTGCTGCCTGTAAACTCTGTGCAATTAGTAAACTCAGCCCGGCCAGGGCTAAAACGCGCTTTTTAATCATCATTTTTCTCTTAGGATTTTTAGTGTTGAAGTTGTTCGGGATAAAAACGCTGCGCGACTTCAGGATGGGAACGTAAACGCCCTTTGAGGTAGTTCCAGCCGACTTCACGTAACAGCGGATTTAGCGAATCGCTGCTCGGTCCGTGCGCCTGTTGCGCCAGTGAAGGCGGCAGCTGATAGACCGGCACCACCGCATCAAGCTGTGCGCCGAGGAAGAAGGCGATCGATAACCGCTCGCTGGACTGCTGAGGCGACACCACCCGATGTACGGTGGCGCGCAGATAGCCGTTGGTGGCCAGCTCCAGCAGTTCACCAATATTCACCACGAAAGCGCCTGGCAACGGCGAGGCGTCAATCCAGTGGTCAGGCGTGACCTCAACCTGCAATCCCGGCTGATCGTCCTGCAACAGCAGCGTCAGGAAACCGGAATCTTTATGCGCACCCACGCCCTGGCGTGACTCGCCATCCGTGCGGCCGGGATAGCGGATCAGCTTGATATGCTCGTTGGGGTAGTCGCCATACAGATTGTCGAAGGCGTGACGCGGCAGATCCAGCGCCTCGGCAAAGGCCCGCAGCAGCTCCAGCGCAACCGCGGTCATCTCCTGCTGCCAGCGGGTCACCACCGTTTGCAGCTCGGGCTGCGCGGCGGGCCACTGATTGGGTCCCTGCATCCGCTGCCAGGCGGGTGAATCGGCGGTCACCGGCAGAGCTTCGCGTTCTGCACCAATATCAAACTGTTCGCGGAAGTCAGGCTGGCTCCGGGTAATTTCCACACCGGCCAGGTTATAGCCGCGGAAATGGGGCGAGCTGGCCATTTGTACCGATAATTTTTCCTGCTCGGGCAGCGCAAAAAAATCCCGGGCGACGCGCTGTACCGCATTTAATAATTCAGCATCAATACCGTGATTAATTAAATAAAAGAAGCCGACATCACGTGCTGCCTGGCCTAATTTTTCCAGACACTGTTGTTGCTGCTGTTTATTACCGGACAATAACGCGAAATCAATTATCGGTAATTCTGACGGCGCTATCTTACTCATTATTGACACCCTGTTGGCATGGAATGAATTAACCTTGCCAGTTCAGCGGGTGTTTAACTACCAACTAATCCTGCTATCGATATTCAGTCGGCGGGAATATCCCGATTATTCTTAACCCGCTCAATATTCAGTGATTATTCTTCCGGCCAGTGAACAAACTCCGGCGGCTGCCAGGCGGTAATAGCAGGCAGTGGCTGGGTATAAAGCGCGATGTCGACAAAGCAGGTCTGGGCGCTGCATCCCTGCCCCAGCCGTGAACTGCCGCAATCGCGGGTCAGCACGTTGGGATTGCCGTGTTTATCCAGCGGCAGCTCGCCCTCCTGCTCGAGCGGGTCATACCAGGCACCGGTCGACATCTGCACCACACCAGGCCGGATATCCCGCGTCAGATGGACGCCCGCCAGCACCGCTCCGCGCGTATTAAACACCTTCACGATGCTGTTTTCGCCAATGCCGCGCGGGCTGGCGTCATCCGGATGCATCCACAGCGGCTCGCGTCCGGCAATCTTAGTCTGCTGGCTAATGCGGCCATGATCGTACTGACTGTGCAGTCGGGTACGCGGCTGGCTGGAGAGCAGATGCAACGGCCACTGCTGCTTCTCCTGCTGCTGCGCCTGATATTCATCCGGGTCCCACCAGGCGAAACCCGGCGCTTCGGCGTAACCGTAATCGGCGACCGTCTGCGAAAACAGCTCAATCCGGCCTGACGGGGTGGTTAGCGGTGCCGCTTGAGGATCGTCACGAAACGCCTGCAACAGCACCTGCGGCGTGTCGGGTAACGGATATTCCAGCTTGCCGCTCGCCCAGAACGCCCCGAAGTCGGGCAGCGTGATGCCCTGCTCTGCGGCGCGGGGTCGGGCCTGATCGTAGATTTCCGCTAACCACTGCCGTTCATCGCGTCCTTCAGTGAAGCGGTCAGCGAAGCCAAGCCGCTGCGCCAGGGCGGCAAAAATCGCATAGTCAGACTGCGATGCCGCCAGCGGTGCCAGATGCTGCGGCATGGCGATGATAAAACCGTCATTGCTGGCGCTGCCGATATCTTCGCGCTCCAGCGAGGTGGTGGCGGGCAGCACAATATCGGCGAACTTTGCCTGCGCGGTCCAGAACTGCTCATGCACGATAATGGTCTCCGGCTGTTGCCAGGCGCGCACCAGCTTATTGAGATCCTGATGGTGATGGAAAACGTTGCCGCCCGCCCAGTAGACCAGGCGGATATCGGGATAGGTCCGCTGCTGGCCATCAAACGCGTAGCCGCCGCCGGGGTTCAGCAGCATGTCAGCAATACGCGCCACCGGAATGTTCTGCTGCACCGGATTGTGACCGGCAGGTAGTCGCGGACCGGAAAACTGACGCCGTGCTGCCCCCGCCAGATTGGTCGAAGCATAGCCAAAACCCAGCCCGCCCCCCGGCGTGCCAATCTGACCCAGCAGCGCGGCAGTGGCCACCGCCGCCCAGAAAGCCTGTTCGCCCTGCCGCGCACGCTGCACCGACCAGGCAATATTGATCATTGTTTTGCATTCCGCCATCTGCCGTGCCAGCTGGCGGATCTGCGCCGCCGGCAGGCCGGTCAGCGGCGCGGCCCATTCCGGCGATTTGACCACTCCATCCCGCGCGCCGCTCAGATAAGCGGCATAGTGATCGAATCCCACCGTGCAGCGGGCAACAAAGCGGGCGTCGTAACGGGATTCGGCAATCAATACCTGACCTATCGCCAGCAACAGGGCGGTATCGGAACCCGGCTGAATCGCCAGCCATTCCGCATCCGCTACCGCCGACAGATCGTTTCTGACCGGGCTGATATTGATAAAGCGGGTGCCGTTGCGGCGCAACGTGGTCAGCCAGTGCGCCAGCGCGTGATCGTTGGCTCCGCCGCCATTCACCTGAGCATTACGCAGTGGCAGCCCGCCGATGGCCACAAACAGCTTACAGTGCTGCGCCAGCACCGGCCAGTGAGTGTGCTGACGTTGCAGAGTGTCCAGATCGCCGAGGATATGCGGCAAGGTGCGTTCACCGGCGGCAATACTGTAAGTGTTGGTACTGGCAGTATAGCCACCAAAGCCGTTAAAAAAGCGATGCAGCTGACTCTGCGCATGATGAAAACGTCCGGCGCTCGACCAGCCATATGACCCGGCGTAAATCGCCTGATTGCCGTGCTGCTGTCGTACCCGTGCCAGCTCGTCCGCCACCAGCCGCAGCGCGTGATCCCAGCTCACCTCAACAAACGGCTCTTTGCCGCGCGACTGGCGCGACGCGGGCTTGCCCTGCAGATAACCCAGCCGCACCGCCGGATATTTTACCCGGCTGTTGCCTTGTACCGCCTCCGGCAGCGACTGGCCGATCAAAGAAGGATTACGATCCCACGCCACCGGTCTGACCGCCGTCAGCCGTCCCTGTTCGGTGGTGACGTGATAGGTGCCCCAGTGCATCACAGCTAAATCATTGTTTTTCATCGGCTACTCGCGGCGAATACGACGCGACAGGCGCGTCCCCAGGGTTTGTAACAGCTGAACGATAACGATCAGCACCAGCGCGGTGGTGATGGTGGCAAAGGCATCAAAGCGCTGATAGCCGTAGGTGATGGCCAGATCCCCGATCCCGCCGCCGCCGACCGTTCCGGCCATAGCGGTAGCACCCAGCAATCCGATGGTGGCGGTGGTCAGGGCAAGCACCAGCGACGAGGCGGCTTCCGGCAGCATGAAGTACCAGATGGTCTGCAACGTGGTGGCCCCCATGGCGTTGGCGGATTCAAGAATGCCCTCATCCACCTCCAGCAGCGCGCTCTCCACCAGCCGCGAAATATAGGGCGCAATAAAAATCACCAGCGGCACGATCGCCCCGGCCGTGCCGATGGTGGTATTCACCAGCAGGCGCGTCAGCGGCAGAATAGTAATCAGCAGGATAATGAACGGCAGCGAACGGATAATGTTCACCAGCGGATTCAGTATCTGATGCACCAGCCGGTGCGGCATGATGCCACCGGGACGGCAAATCACCAGAATCACGCCGAGCGGCAGGCCGAGCAGCGCGCCAAACCCCAGCGATACGCTGACCATCACCAGAGTGTCCTGCAAGGCGATCAGAAACTGGTCGCCGGTCACCGCCGTTTCAAACAGATCAGACATGGCTGATTTTCACTCCTGTTTCCGTCAGAAAATCCTTCGCCGCCGCGATCTGCGCCGGTTCCCCGCTGAGCTGCACGATCATGAAGCCGAGGATGGTGCTCTGCACTTCGGACATATTGGCGAACAGGATGTTGACCTCCACCGCGTAGTGCCGGATCAGGCGATGAATAATCGGCTGCTGGGCGGTGCTGCCGACAAACTCCAGCCGCAGCGACTGCAGGTTCGGCTGCTGGCTCAGCAGCGCCAGCGTCTGCTGTGGCAGACGATCGTGGATCACTGACTGCACGAAACTGGCGCTGACCGGCTGTTGCGGATCGGCAAACACCGCCAGCACGTCGCCCTGTTCAGCAATCTGGCCCTGCGCCATCACCGCCACCCTGTTGCAAATCTTCTGCACCACCGACATTTCATGGGTAATCAGAACGATAGTGATGCCGTAACGCTGGTTGATCTCCTGTAACAGCAACAGGATCTGAACCGTGGTCTGCGGGTCCAGCGCGGAGGTGGCTTCGTCACACAGCAGGATCGCCGGGTTGGTTGCCAGCGCGCGAGCAATCCCGACGCGCTGCTTCTGGCCGCCGGAGAGTTCATCCGGGTAGCTGTGGGCTTTGTCACTCAGGTTGACGAACGCCAGCAGCTCGTCGACCCGTGCGCGAATAAAAGCCTTATCCCGTCCCTGTAAAATCAGCGGGATAGCCACATTGTGAAACACCGTTCTGGCATTCAGTAAATTGAAGTGCTGGAAGATCATGCCGATCTGCTTTTTAACCTGGATTAACCGCGATTTACTGATGCCGTGCAGCGCTTCACCCTGCACCTCAACCGTGCCCACGGTCGGCGTTTCCAGATGATTAATCATTCGCAGCAGGGTACTTTTTCCCGCACCGCTGGTGCCAATCACCCCGAAAATATCCCCCTGATTAATGGTCAGGTTGATGTTATCCAGTGCCCGAACCTCAACGCCATTGCGCGAGAACGTTTTGCTCAGCTGGCGGAAGACAATAGCCGGTTGACTCATTTGAAATAGTCTGGCAGCAGATAGCCGCTATATTTTGGCTGGCTGACAATATACTGCCTGAATTCCGGGGAGTGATAACCGGCAATAATATCGCGGGCAAACGCCGCCTGTTTATTTTTACCGGCTACCGTCACCACGTTAATAAACTGGCTGGTCGGCGCTTCCAGCTTCAGCGCTGAACTCAGTTTCATGCCGCTTGATACGGCGAAATTTCCCTGAATCACGCCAAAATCGACGTCTGGCAGTGCCCGTACCTGCTGCGCGTTGTCCATCTCTTTCAGCACGATTTTATACGGATTGTCGCTGATATTTTTCTGTGAAAAGGTCGCTGCGTCGCTGTCAGGGCTGATCTTCAGCCAGCCGATGCTCTGCAACAGCAGCGCCGCGCGATATTCATTAGAGGGCTGATTAGGCACCGAGACGGTGGTGCCCGGCGTCGGGGTTGGCAGCTGTTTAACCCGTTCAGAATAGAGCCCCATCGGCGGAGTCGGCACCTGAACAATGCCGACGTTATCTATGCCGAGCCGGTCATTCACCGATTTGAGATAGACCGGATGCTGCATGATGTTGGCGTCAATCGACCCACGGTGTACCGCGTCATTAACCTGAATACCATCGCTGAAATCTTTATATTCAATTTTATATCCCTGCTTAATTAACCAGGGCGCGACACCCTGTTCAAACTGCTCTTTATACGGGCCGGGATTAAAGCCAATCCGAATCACTTTCTCTTCGGCTGCCTGGGCGGCAGAAATTAACGTTGCGGCGGCGGCCAGTAAATAAAGCGTTCCCTTAACACTGATGCGCATAAAAAAACCTTATTCATTATTGTGAGAAAAATCGATTTAATCACAGCCGCGATAACCAGGAATAGTTAAAATCCGCCCGTCGCTTTGGCTTTTTTATGCTAACGATAGTTGCCTGCTGGAAATTCATTTAACGGCAATCGATAGCGTTATTTCTGCTAAATATTAATCACCCGGCTGTGGCATGCTCTGCCGCTTAGCAGGCGATTTTGCGGGGATAGTATGGCGGAGTTTGCAGCATCAGAACTGGTAGCAGGGCTGGAGGAAAACCTTTTCAGCCGGTTAGAAAAGCAGGCAGCGCAGGTGGATGATCCGCGCCTGCCGTTAATCGATCTTTCGTCAGGCAGCCCGCGTCAGCCGACGCCACCGCCGATTATTGCCTCACTGCAGACGGCAGTGACGCAGCCTGATAATCATGAATATCCCTCTTTCTGGGGCAAGCCAGCCCTGCGCCAGGCGATTGCTGATTTTTATCAGCGCCAGTATGGCGTGACGCTCGATGCTGAAAGCGAAATCGCGGTGTTTCAGGGGTCGCACATTGCGGTCACCGGCCTGCCGCGCGCCCTGCTCAATCCTGGCCAGGTGCTGATTTCAACCGATCCGTGCTATCCGCTTTATCGCTCTGCGGCGCGTCAGGCGAATGCCGACTTTTATGGCATTCCGCTGGAGCAACGCAACGCTTTCCTGCCCGATTTCAGCCGCATCCCGCCGCAGATTGCGGCGCGTGCCGGACTGCTGCTGCTTAATTATCCACATAACCCGACCGGTGCGCTGGCGACCCCCGACCTGTTTGCTGATGCGCTGGCGTTCGCCCGCCAGCATCACGTTCCGCTGGTGCACGACTTCGCCTATGCCACCGTCGGCAGTCAGCGCGGCGAGCAGCCGATCAGCCTGCTGGCGCAACCCGACGCCAAAGCCTGGGGAGTAGAGGTTTATACCCTGTCGAAAAGCTTTCTGATGGCCGGCTGGCGGGTCGGCTTTGCGGTCGGCAATGCCTCGATTATCGCCGCGTTTAAAAAGCTGCACACCCACAGTTACAGCACGGTATTTGGCGCAGTGCAGGATGCGGCCATCACCGCGCTGGAACTGCCGTCTGAACAGGTCGCCCAGCTGACCGAATGCTGGCATCAGCGGCGGGTGCAGGTGCTGGCTAAACTGGCCGCCCTGCACTGGCCGGTACGCGCCGCCCAGGGGACTTTTTTCCTCTGGCTGGCGGCCCCGCCAGGCATGACCGGCAAGCAGTTTGCCGCCCTGCTACTCGAGCAGGCACATTTGCTGGTCGCGCCTGGCGAAGGATTTGGTCCGGCGGGTCAGCACTATATTCGCATCAGCCTGACGGCAGAGACGGATTTAATTATGCGCGCCCTCGATCGTGTTGCAGCGCTGAAATTATTTGGCTGACGCGACCGACAATAATAATCAGTGCCAGCCGTGCTGATAATAAAATCGGCAATTCAGTAACAAAATATTGATAAGCGTAAGCACCGATGAACAAGTGCAGCGTGCTGTATTTGTCAAGAATTGCGGTTATTTCCCCCGAAAACTTGCAATAACTTACAATAATGGTCTAAGGTTTGGCGGCTGCGGTTAATTGCCGCTTCACTTAAACATTATTCGGCTTCTTATAGCTTTCATTTCCACGGTTTCTTCTGAACATTATTTTGCGGCTGCGAAAGCTATAAGACTCCTTTATTGAAGCACTTGAGGAGAATATGGACACCAGAAACTCATCGTCTGAACATCCAAAGAAGCACTTCTGGAACAGGAAGCAAAAAGAGCTGACTGTTGATGACATTACCGTGATCGATAACGACATGCTGAAGCGTGCCGTTGGCGCTGCCGCGCTGGGTAATGCGATGGAGTGGTTTGATTTTGGCGTGTACAGCTATCTCGCCGTGATTATCGGCAAAGTTTTCTTCCCGGATGCCAATAACGCGGTTCAGCTGATCGCCACCTTTGGTACCTTTGCCGCCGCCTTCCTGGTGCGCCCGATTGGTGGTCTGGTGTTTGGTCCGCTTGGCGACCGAATCGGCCGACAAAAAGTGCTGGCGATGACCATGATTATGATGTCGATCGGCACCTTCTGTATCGGGCTGATCCCGGCGTATTCGTCGATAGGTATCATGGCACCGATCCTGTTGCTGGTGGCGCGTCTGATTCAGGGCTTCTCCACCGGCGGTGAATATGGCGGTGCGGCAACCTTTATCGCCGAATACTCCACCGATAAACGTCGTGGTTTTATGGGCAGCTTCCTTGAGTTTGGCACCATCGGCGGTTATCTGCTGGGCGCCAGCCTGGTGACGGTGATGACAACCCTGATGTCGAATGAAGCGATGATGTCATGGGGCTGGCGCGTACCGTTCTTTATCGCCGCGCCGCTCGGCCTGTTCGGGCTGTACGTCCGTCTGAAACTGGAAGAGACGCCGGCATTCCAGCAGCACATGGAAAAACAGGAGGCGCTGGAGCAGAGCAAGCCGCGTCTGACGCTGATGCAGATGCTGAGCAAATACCGCGGACCGATGCTGAAATGTATTGGCCTGGTGCTGCTGTTTAACGTCTCCAACTACATGCTGACCTCCTACATGCCGAGCTATCTGACCGGTGTGCTGGGTCTGCCTGAACTGAGCGGCCTGCTGCTGGTGATGGTGGCGATGTTCGTGATGATGCCGCTGACGCTGCTGTGGGGACGCTGGACGGACCGCATCGGCCGTCGTCCGGTGATTGGTTTTGGCGCGGTCGGTCTGATTCTGCTGGCGATCCCCAGCTTTATGCTGATCGGTTCCGGTAATATGTGGGCAGTATTCGGCGGACTGCTGATTCTGGGCGTGCTGCACACCTGCTTTAGCGGCACCATGCCCTCTACCCTGCCAGCGCTGTTTACCACTGACATTCGCTACAGCGCACTGGCGATCGGTTTCAACCTGTCAGTCTCGCTGTTCGGTGGCACCACGCCGCTGATCACCGCCTGGCTGGTGGATACCACCAAAAACAACATGATGCCCGCTTATTACATGATGGGTGCCGGGGTGATTGGTCTGATTACTATCCTCACGGTGCGTGAAACCGCCCGCCAGCCGCTGACCGGTTCGTCACCCGCAGTGGCAACCAAAGCGGAAGCGCAGCGCCTGATTGATAAGCTGCGTAAACGCCCTAAGCCGACGGCGGCACCGGCTAAATAACCTGAGCCACACCCTGCTTTTGCAGGGTGTTTTTTTATCTGCCGTCCGTTACTTTCCCGCCGGGTTCAGCTGCCTGAACCGCGCCACTTTAGCCCGGTTTCCGCACAGCGCCATGCTACACCAGCGACGACGATGCGCTTTGGTACGATCGTAAAACCACAGGATACAGGCCGGATGTTCGCAGGCACGTATCCTGCTCACATCTTCCTCGGTCAGCAACCTCGCGGCCTGTTCCGCGACCCGTCCCAGCCGCTGTGCCACAGTGCGATCCGCATAGATCTGCCGCAGTTGCAGCACACCCTCAGCGTCATTAACCAACTGTAGATGGCTGTCCGCCTCGCTGAGATAGCCATTCAGCGCCTGCGGGTCAACGGCAGCGCCCGCTTTACGCTGCTGCACCGCGTCACGAATGATCTGCCGTAACTGCCGCGCCGCCTGCAACAGCGCACCCGCTTCATAGCGGCCGTGGGGCGTATCCGGTGCCAGCCTGGCCTGCTGCAGCCACGCCTCGACATCGCCATCGGTTTGCCAGAAATCGTGCGGCTGGCCATCAACTATCGCCAGTGTATTGATGAAATCCAGCGCCGGATGATCGGCCAGAAACCACGGCCCCTGCGGGTTGAATGCTTGTTTGTCCGCCATCTTTTTATCCTGTCCCGACCCCCTTATCTGCGCTTAATGTAACCGATAAAATTACCTTTGAACAGTTACAAACCGCCGTTGTAACCAGTTAAATATATCTTTACTGGTTACATGATTGGCGCATAATGAGCTACAGGTAACCCCTAAAATTCATTTTAACAGTTACAGGAGCAGGCTATGTCGATTCAACCGCACCCGATCTCATACCGTTATCAGCAGGCCGACGGCGTTAATATTTTTTATCGTGAAGCGGGCGATCCCGCATTGCCTGCCCTGTTATTGCTGCACGGCTTCCCCACTTCCTCCCATCAGTTCCGCGATTTGATTCCGCTACTGGCCGATAAATTCCACATTATTGCCCCCGACCTGCCCGGCTTCGGCTTTACCGAAGTTCCTGCGGAACGCAATTATCATTGGTCCTTTGATGCCTTCGGCCAGACGCTGACTGCCCTGGTGGATGCTCTGGGGCTGGAACGCTATGCGATGTATGTTTTCGATTACGGTGCGCCTGCCGGGCTGCGACTGGCGCTGGCCTATCCGGAGCGCGTCAGTGGGCTGATTTCACAAAACGGCAATGCTTATCTCGAAGGATTGGGTGACGCCTGGGCGCCGGTGCGTGCTTACTGGGACGATCCGAGTGAGGCAAATGGCGAGGTGATCCGCGATGCCATCCTGACGCCGGAAGGCATTAAGTGGCAATATCTGCATGGCGTCAGCGATCCTCAGCTGATCGCGCCGGAGAGTTATACCCTCGACACGCTGTTGATGGATCGCCCCGGCAATAAAGCGATTCAGCTGGCGCTGTTTCTGGATTACGCCAGCAACCTGACGCTCTATCCCGCCTTTCAGGCCTTCTTCCGTCAGCAGCAGCTGCCGACGCTGGTGATATGGGGCAAGCACGATCCGTTCTTTATTCCACCTGGCGCCGCGGCCTGGCAGCGGGATAATCCGCAGGCGGTGGTAGAGATGCTGGAGAGCGGCCATTTTGCGCTGGAAACCCATACCGCTTACATCGCACAGCGCATCCGCGAGATGTTCAGCGCCGAGTGACCGCCGCTGTTCCCGCAGGGCAAACACGCTTACGGGAGCAGATTGATGCCGGGTTATTCATTACTGAAACGGCCCACGGTGCTGGCGGCACCCAGTGCGTGTCCTTTCAGCTGGCTTAACAGCTCGCTCTGGGTTAATCCCGCTTTTAGCTGCCCCACCGGCAGATCGGTGGCGATCAACACAAAATTATAGTGGTGAAGACCGCTGCCAGCCGGTGGACACGGCCCATAGTAATGCGCGGTGCCGGGGGTGTTTTTGCCGCCGGTATAGCCTTTGCCCTGCGTCAGCTCGCCCTGCGCAAAGGCGCTGCGCGTCGGCGCAATGTTATACGCCACCATATGCGTCACCCCCAGCCCTTTGGCACCGACCGGATCGGTGATCATCAGCGCCAGACTGCGGGTGCCGGCGGGCATGGCAGACCAGTTAAGTTGCGGTGAGATATTTTCACCGGTGCAGGAAGGATTACTTTTATTCGCACCGGCAAATTTTTTATCCAGTAGCGCATTATCGCTGAAGTCACTGGACTGCAGGGTAAATACGGATGCTGCCAGGGTGGTTGCAGGCAGCGTTGCCAGCACCATTGCACAGAGTAATTTCTTCACCAGCCACTCCTTTGTAAGGTCAGTATCAGGGTAAATTGCGGCAGATGAACGGTCCGCTGCCGAATGCTGCCGGTTAAAGCTGCCTGTTAAATATAACGGTTTTAAAAATTTTCACGGCCTTAACGCTGCTATCGAGTCGAATAGCCGCATGCCGCAGCGCTACGTTGTCCTTTGGCGCGTTAATCGTTATAAGTTAACGCTTGTGCTCCCTTATCAGTGACCGTGCGCCGCAGGGTCACCAGAAAGCAGACCTTATGCAGATCGAAGACCTTCGGATTTATGTCGCCGTCATTCATGCCGGTAACTTTACCGCCGCGGCTGACCAGTTGATGTTATCGAAGCAGTATGTAAGCCGCCGCATGGCCGCGCTGGAAGCGTCGCTTGGCGCACGGCTGCTGATTCGCAACACCCGCAAACTGTCAGTAACCGATGCCGGTTCGCTGTTTGCTCAGCACGCCCAGCGCATTCTCGATGACATTCAGGAAGCGGAGCTGGCGGTATCGGAACATCGTCAGATCCTGCGCGGCAGCTTTCGTATCAACCTGCCGATGTCATTCGGGATGAATCATCTTTCGCCGCTGATCGCCGAGTTTCTCAGCCAGCATCCGGCGCTGCAGTTCCAGATTGAACTGGCCGATCGCTATGTCGATGTGATTGGCGAAGGGGTTGATATGGCGATCCGCATCGGCGCGCTGGCCGACTCCACGCTGATTGCCCGTCCGTTAGGCGAACTGAAGCGGGTCATTTGTGGCAGCCCGGCCTATTTAGTCCGGGCCGGAACGCCACAACAGCCGGACGAGCTGCTGCAGCACGCCTGTCTGCGCTATGGTCGTGAAGGCCAGAATGGCTGGGAGTTGCAGGTCGGTGGAAAACGTAAACTGCTGGCGGTACAGGGACCGATGGTGAGCAATAACGGTGAAGTATTACGTGACGCGGCGCTGGCGGGTTTAGGGCTGGTGCTGCTGCCGGAATTTATTGTTGGTCCGGCGCTGCAGCGGGGTGAACTGGTGACGGTGCTTGAGCCGTTTCATCCGCCGTCGCTGGCGCTGAATGCGGTTTACCCGCAGCACCGTCAGCGCAGCGAAGTAAACCGTCAGTTTCTGGCCTTTTTACAGGCGCGATTGCTGGCGTAACCGCGCCTGTCAGATTAACCGTGACTCAGGGCGGCGAACACCCGCGCCACCGCAACCGCACCCGGATCGGGCACGCCGTTGAGGTTATCGCTGTTGAGATAGGACGATCGTCCCGCTTTGGCCTGGCCCATGCTGGCGGTGGCATCACTGCCCTGCTGCGCCGCTTCCGCTACCTCAGCCAGCGATTTGCCGGCAACCATCGCCTCGATAGCCGGTTGCAGCGCATCGATCAGGGTACGATCGCCCAGCTGCGCGCCGCCATACTGCTTCATTTTCTCCAGTCCCTGTTGCAGGGCAGAGGGCAACGCCTCGCCCGCTGCCAGTTGCTGCGCCGCGGCAGTAAAGAAGATCGCCATTAGCACGCCGCTGGAACCGCCCATCACCGTCGCCAGACGTTCACCGGTGACCGCCAGCAGATCGGGTAACGCGTTGAGCGGTAGCTGGTTGTCGGCACATTCGCGCTGGATCTGACGGGCACCGGCGGCGAAAGTCGATCCGGTATCGCCGTCGCCCACCTGCGCATCCAGCTGGTTCAGCTCACTTTCACAGGCGATCAGGGTTTCGCATATGATATTTACTCTGCGGGCGACCGCCGGGTTTTCCGACGGCGTGGCCGGATGTTCCGTCACCTGCTGTTCGGCCGTCACCGGCTGCAGCGCGCTCAGCCTGACGGCATTAACCCAGCCAGAGACTTCTACCGGCGCGCAAATCGCCTGCTCAAACAGCGGGGTCAGGATCATGCTGGTCACCGAAAAACCTTTCATATCCAGCGCCGTCATCAGCGGTGCAGGCCCAATCAGATAGTCGACCTGCTGGCTCAGCGGCGAGGCGATCAGATCGCGGGTTACCAGGCTCATCTCCAGCGCCGACATGCCGCCCAGATTGTTCACCAGCAGCGCCCGTGGCTGCTGCGGGTCGCCCTTCTGCATCACTTTTTCCAGCAGCAGCTGGACGATTTGCTCGCTGTTCTGGGTTTTCAGCACGTCGACGCCCGGTTCACCGTGGATACCCAGTCCCATTTCGACGCTGCCTTCCGGCACCCGCTGTGCGGTCTGCTCATCGGGCAGATGGCAGCTCGACAGCGCAACGCCCATGGTCGCGATCGCCTGGCTGGCTGATTCAGCCGCCGCGGTTACCGCCGCCAGATCGTCACCGCGCTCGGCGACAAAACCCGCGACTTTATGCACCAGCAGCGTACCGGCCACGCCGCGCGGCTGGGGATTCTCCGGCAGCGCGACATCATCGCCGACGATCACCATATTGACCTTAAAGCCGGCCTTGCGCGCTTTCTCCGCCGCCAGACCAAAGTTGAGCCGATCACCGGTGTAATTCTTGACGATTAACAGACAGCCCGCGTCTCCGGTGAGGTTGATGATAGCGTTATAAACCGCATCGACGCTGGGCGAGGCGAATACGTCGCCGCACACCGCCGCCGTCAGCATGCCTTTACCGATAAACCCGACGTGCGCTGGCTCATGGCCCGATCCGCCGCCGGAAATCAGTGCAACCTGCTGCTTTTTCCAGTCCTTACGCATCACGATACGGATCCGTGGCGCAACCGCCAGCCGTACCAGGTTTTCCCACGGACTGGCATAGATCATGCCATCCAGTGCGCTGTCGACAAGGTCATCCTTTTTGTTCATTACGAACCGGGTCATGGCTTTTCCTCTTCTGAAGGGGTCAGTTTGCTCATCACGAAGTGTTGCACAGCAAGCGGCGCTGTGGGGAATATCACCGCTTTATACGCAGAAATCAGACAGTTCGGCTGGCAACCGATCTGCACACTGTTCAGGGCCTTAGCAGGAGGGGCAAACTGATTAGGGCTTAATCCGTTGTTTTTGCCGGCGGCTCTGGTGGAGTTCTGAGACGTGATACGCAGATTCTGACGACTGAATGACGGCTGGTAACCCTGATCCTGTCACCCAGGCAGTCCGGATAACCCTTCCTGCAATGCGCAATCTGCGCGTCACCGGGCCTGCGGGCCTGCTCGCTGCACCTGAAGAAGGAGAAAAGGATGCCAGGTTGCAGAGGCTGGCGCGTCGAACGTTCTCTCTATTGGCGTCAATTCCACCAGCAAGACATCATGGCGCGGTATCTGCAACCTTGCTGCCTGCTGAGGCGGACAGCAAACGGTTATCATGCTGTGCCGCTCGGCTTAACCGGGCCTGATGTTTCGCCAGCGCGCCAGCAGGGTGAACACCCGCCGCCCGCAACGCCTGAGCCACTTTTCCCCCCTGCGGTTTCAGGCTGAAATCGCCCAGGACCCACGCCGTCATCCAGCCGTAAAACATCAGCCACAGCGCGCAGTTACTTTAGATTTTTAACGGCGTTCGACTTGATCTGGATCACAAAAATCCGCATCATGCGCAGCGAAAACCTTAATGACGCCGCGGAGATATCAATGACACTGTACCAGGGTATGCTAATTTTTTATGCCGTTGTTGCATTGGTCGCTACGCTAATCACCTTCTTTATCGCTAAAGATAAGCTGAGCATTAAACTGCTGAGCGCATTTTTAGTCGGCGCTACCTGGCCGATGAGTTTTCCGGTTGCACTGATGTTTGCCCTGTTTTAATTGACAATTTAGCCTTTGCCACCACACTCAGGTAATACGCCTCTGGCCAGCTAAGTGTGGCCACCGGACGTTTGTTTGCTCATGATAATCCCAATAAGGAGCGGATATGCGTTTTCTCAGCCTGATAATTGTGGTCACGTCCTTAACCGCCTGCAGCTCTCCCTGGGGCACTGAAAAACCGGTACCTGCCGGAGAAACCCGCCAGCAAACCTGCCAGCCAGGCAGTAACCCCAACCAAAACGACTGCGGTCATTTTCCAGAGCCTGAATTTCACTGAACCGCTGCGTCGCCACCTGCTGCATCACAATAGCCTGCAGGTGGACCAAAGCGTGACGGCGCAAATGTGAATGGATAACAAGGCTTTACTCTTCACAGCTGGGTCAGTAGAGTAGCGTCCAGACATCAAATCTGATGCGTAAGCGTTAACGTCAACCAACGCCCCCGCAGCATTGCTGCCTGTGATGATCATTCTGATGACCCCTGTTCAACAACCTGCAAAATCTCATTCGCGCTTTTCCGGCACCGCTTTTTTTCTGTTTGTTCTGCTGCTTACCGCCGCCAACCTGCGCGCACCGATCACCGCTGTTGGCCCGGTACTGCAGGATATTCGCCTGACGTTCGGCCTCAGTGCCGGTGACGCGGGCCTGTTTAACTTTATTCCGCTGATGCTGTTTGCCCTGCTGGCCCCGCTGGCGGCCTGGCTGGGCAATCGGATCGGGCTGGAGCGCAGCCTGTGGGGCGCGTTGTGCCTGATCACCGTGGGTTCGCTGCTGCGCTGGCAGCCTGCCGAAGCCGCATTATGGGGCGGAACCCTGCTGCTGAGTGCCGGCATCGCAGCGGCCAATGTGCTGCTTCCGCCGCTGATTAAGCGCGACTTCACCGCTCACACCGCCAAATATATCGGCCTTTATGCCGCCACGATGTCGATTACCGCCAGCCTGGCCTCGGGCATTGCGGTGCCGCTCAGCCAGCTGTCGGCAGCGGGCTGGCGTCTGTCGCTGGTGGTCTGGGCGCTGCCGGGCCTGGTGGCGCTGATTGCCTGGCTACCGCTGTTACGCCGTCACGTTACCACACTGCCGACCTCATCAGAGACGGTCACGCATCGTCATCCCTGGCGCTCGCCCGGCGGCTGGCAGATTGCGCTGTTTATGGCGCTGCAATCACTGGCGTTCTATACCCTGATTGACTGGTTCACGCTGTATGCTCAGGCCAGCGGCTTTAGTCAGGCGGCCGCGGGTTGGTTGCTGTTCTGGTATCAGGCGATAGCGATCGTCGCCAACCTCGGCTGTATGGTGGCGCTGAAGCGGGTGAAAGACGCGCGTCTGACCGCGTTTATCGCCTCAACCGCCATTTTCCTCGGCATGCTCGGCCTGCTGCTGTTGCCGCAGGCGGCGGTGGCGTGGCTGACGCTGGCCGGTCTGGGCGCGGGTGCTTCGCTGGTACTTTGCCTGTCATTGTTTAATCTGCGAGCCAGCAACCATCGCCAGGCCTCGCAGTTATCGGGGATGGCCCAGTGTGTCGGTTATGCGCTGGCGGCGCTCGGTCCGCTGTTTTTTGGCGTGCTGCACGATTACAGCGGTAACTGGACTTTACCGTTCACGGTGCTCACCGGACTGAGCCTGTTGCAGATGCTGCTGGCACCGCTGGCCGCTCAGTCAAAGCCCATCAGCTGAATCTGCGGTTCTGCAGGGCTCACAATGGCAAGAAATTAGCCTTGATTCGCTGGCCGCTGACACGCATCATCCGGCCAGTTTTCATTGACGGGAGAAACGTGCGTGTCTGAACTGAGTAATGAGCTGCTGCTGGAGGTGCTGGACCAGGTACGTCCTCTGGTGCATCAGGGAAAAGTGGCCGATTACATTCCGGCGCTGGCGGAGGTCGCAGCCGATCATTTAGGCATTGCCGTCTGTCTGCGCGACGGTACCCTGTATCAGGCGGGTGATGCGGAAACGCGCTTTTCGATTCAGTCGATCTCCAAAGCCCTGTCGCTGACGGTGGCGCTGACCCGCTATGACGACAGTGAAATCTGGCAGCGGGTCGGCAAAGAACCTTCGGGTCAGCCGTTTAATTCGCTGGTGCAGCTGGAGCTGGAACAGGGCAAGCCGCGTAATCCGTTTATCAACGCCGGTGCGCTGGTGATTTGCGACCTACTGGAAACCCGCCTGACCGCCCCGCGTCAGCGGATGCTGGAGATTGTGCGTCAGCTCAGTCAGCAGCCGGATATCAATTATGACCGCCACGTCGCCCGTTCTGAGTTTGAGCATTCCGCCCGCAACGCTGCCATCGCCTGGTTGATGAAATCGTTTGGCAACTTTGATAACGATGTCACCAGCGTGATGCAAACCTATTTTCACTACTGCTCACTGTCAATGAACTGTATTGAGCTGGCGCGTAGTTTCGTCTACCTGGCGAACCAGGGGCTGACGCTGGATGGCAGCCGGATGATTACGCCGCGTCAGGCGCGGCAGATTAACGCGCTGATGATCACCAGCGGCATGTATGACGGTGCGGGTGAGTTTGCCTGGCGCGTCGGGATGCCTGCCAAGTCGGGGGTTGGCGGTGGAATTATTGCGGTGATCCCCGGCGAAATGAGCATTGCAGTCTGGTCGCCGGGGCTGGACAGCGCGGGCAATTCACTGGCCGGAACTGCCGCGCTGGAGTGTCTGACCGACAAACTGGGCCGCTCAATTTTCTGAATCAGCTCACCACATTGATCGGCTGGCCGTGGCGAAAGGCCGTGAGGTTAGCAGTGATGCCCTCGACCAGATTGTGCACCCCACTCTGACTGGCCCAGGCGATATGCGGCGTCAGCAGCAAATTCGCTAAGCCGGTTTGCAGCAGCGGATTGTCGGCGGCCGGCGGTTCGCTGCTCAGGACGTCGAGCGCGGCCCCGCCGATCTGGCCCTGCCGCAGCGCCGCAGCGAGATCCGCTTCGTGAATCAGCCCGCCGCGTGCGGTATTGATCAACAGCGCCTGCGGCTTCATTTTACCCAGCGCCTCGCGGTCTATCATCTGTCGGGTCTGCTCGCTCAGGGGGCAATGCAGCGAGATGATATCGCTGCTGGCCAGCATCTGCTCAAAACTGACGTAGCCGTCACGCAACGTCGGGCTGCCTTTGCGCTCGGCGAACTGCACCTTCATGCCTAATGCCTGCGCCAGTTTTGCTACCGCCTGACCAATAGCGCCTTTGCCAACAATGCCCAGCGTCGCGCCGCCAATATCCTGAATCGGCTGACGATGAAGGCAAAAATGTTGCGCTGCTGGCCACGCCGTCCGGCTACTGCTGGCGTAATCCAGTAGCTGACGACGCAGGACAAAAATCGCCGCAATCACCCCTTCCGATACGCTCTGGGTTGAGTAACCCGGCACGTTGCTCACCACAATGCCTCGCGCCCGACAGGCATCGAGATCGATACAGTCGTAACCGGTCGCGGCAACGCAGATAAAGCGCAGCGCCGGCAGTTGCTCAAGCGTGGCCGCCCGCAGCGGCACTTTGTTGGTGATGGCTACCGTGGCGTCTTTCAGCGCGCTCACGATGGCGTTTTCCGCAGTATGCTCCCGCACCTGCCAGTCTGTGCAGCCCGGCAGCGCGGGCAACGGAACCGGTAACGTGGCCCCATCCAGCATCACAATTTTCATTTTTCATCCTTTTTGACAGCAATAAACGCAGCCGACCCGCTTCTGGCGCGCAACAATGTTAGCCTTATGTATTTCCAGAGTAACAAACAGGTTAAATGACAGCAGAATTAAAGTGAATATGTTCAAACTGTGCGAAATTTTTCAGAATTTATGCCACTTTCTTTAACCCTTTTATCCCCTTCGCGTTACACTGCCGCCCTGAATTCTGACCGATTATTCTGATGTAAATCATGCAAACACCCGCCTGCCGACAACGACTCACCGCCAGTATTGCGATCCTGGCCGTGCTGCTGTTGTTTGTTGCGCCGATGGTGTCAAAAAACCTGGCGGAACATCACGCCAGTCTGCAGCGCCTCTCCGCCATCAGTGGCGAGATGCCGATGATGACGCATCACGGTGAGATGCCGATGATGGATCATCACAGCGAGATGCCGATGGCCGGCCATGAGATGATGGCGCCCGGTTTCGCCTGCGGCTACTGCGATTTACTGATTCATGTTCCGCTGATGTTATGGGTGTTTATCCCGTTCATCTGGTGGATGTGCCTGATCTCCCGGGCACCGCCACCGCCCGCCACCGCTCCACCCCGGCGGCGACGTTCTCTGCGCACCCATCGTCCGCGTGCGCCCCCGCGGCTGGCGTAAACCTCACTGTTTTTTGACCTGTACTTCTTACGCGTTACGGCGTCAGAAGCTTTGTCCTGTCTTTTGAAAAGTGTGGAATGCTATGTCCTCTATTCAGGAAACCACCGCTGCGCCGCGCGGCGCAGTGTTAAATCTGTTTCGCCGCCTGCATTTTTATATTGGCCTGTTTATCGCGCCGTTTATTTTTGTCGCCGCGCTGACCGGTACGCTCTACGTTCTGACGCCGCAGATTGAGCAGGCGATCTACCATGACGCCTTAACCACTGACGCACAGGGCGTGGCGAAACCGCTGTCGGCGCAGATCGCCGCAGCCCGCCAGCGTGCCGGTGAAAACGCGCGCATCTATGCGGTTCGTCCGGCACCGGGTCCGCAGGAGACCACCCGGGTGCAGTTCACCGGGCGCGACCTCGGCCCGTCGGAATCGCGTTCACTGTTTATCGATCCCTATACCCTGCAGGTGAAGGGTGACATGACGGTTTACGGCACCAGCGGGGTATTGCCGCTGCGGATGTGGCTCGATCAGCTGCACCGCGGCTTACTGTTAGGTGATTTCGGCCGCAACTACAGTGAACTGGCCGCCTCCTGGCTGTGGGTAGCGGCACTCGGCGGGGTGGTGTTATGGCTCGGCACCCGACCTCGCCGTTCCGCCAGAAAACCGCGCCGGGGAGTTACCGCTCTGCGTCACTGGCACGTTACGCTGGGACTGGTGCTGGCGGTCGGGCTGGTGTTCTTCTCGGTTACCGGACTGACCTGGTCGCAGTGGGCAGGCAATAATATTGAAAAAATGCGCAGCGATCTCGGCTGGATGACGCCGCAGGTCACTACCGCGCTGAACGGTGACGCACCGGCAGTCCCGGCCGATCCGCACGCTGACCATCGCGGCAGCGGCGAGGGCATGACCATGGGCGATATGGCGATGCCGGCCCGAAAAGCCGCGCCCGCGCTGCCAAATCAGCCGGACGGCAACTGGGATCGCGCACTCAACGCCGCGCGGCAAGCCGGTCTGCACGCCAGCAAGCTGGAGTTACGTCAGCCGAAAGCCCCCAATCAGGCATGGACCATCTCTGAGATTGATCGCAGCTGGCCGAGTCAGGTCGATGCAGTTTCGATTAATCCCAACGATTTTAGTCTGGTTGATCGGGTGGAGTTCGCTCATTTCCCACTGGTGGCAAAACTGACCCGCTGGGGGGTCGATGCCCATATGGGCGTGCTGTTTGGCCTGCCGAACCAGCTGATTCTGGCGCTGTTCGGTTTTGGTCTGTGCGCAATGATCGTGCTGGGCTACCGCATGTGGTGGATACGCCGTCCCGCGGTGCCGCAGCTCAGCCCGTCGCAAACGCTGTTGTCAGCCTGGCTGGCGCTGCCGCGTTACGGTCAGGGTGCCAGTCTGATTGTGGCGCTGGCGCTGGGCTATGCCTTGCCGCTGATGGGGATTAGCCTGCTGGTGCTGGTGCTGCTGGATATTCAGCGCTGGCGTCGTGCGCAGCGCAGCGCCGAACGGCGGGTTGATACCGCGCCGGATAAACAGTCACCGCTGGCGATTATTCAGTCACGCTTTGCGGTTAAACGTAAAGAGATGCGCTATTTCCTGCGTAGCGTGACGGTGCTGGCGCTGATTGTGATTACCGTGATGGCAAATGCGATGATTGGCGGAGTGATCGATCAGTATCAGATCCCGTTCAGCAGCTGGTCGCTGACCATGTACATCACCCAGGCGATGATGATCCTGCTTTACTCCACGGTGTTTACCGGCCTGTTATCCATTCCGCTGTGGTATTTCTTCCTGGGCGAAAGCGACGAACAAGGTAAGTAAAGCGCCCTGCCCGCTCTTCCGGCGGGCAGGCTGTTATTCAAATTAACTGACGAGGCCCGGCAAATCTGCCGGCTTCTCATTCCCGGCGTAACGGTTATCATCGTTATCATTGATCCCCTGATGAAAGAGTAAATCATGAACATCGTGCGAGCGAATCCTGAACAACTGTTTGAGTACGGCCCTTTTACCGTACGCCGCCAGCGGCCAGGCGAGAGCTTAAGCCCGCTGGTCAGCGTTGACCTGATGACGCTGAAACTCGATGCACGCATTCCGATGCAGCAACATCGCGATGAAGAGGTCTTTACCTATCTGTGGCGCGGTTCAATGCGTCATCAGGACAGCAATGGCGAAAGCACCTCACTCTCCGCGAAACGGGTGATGCTGGTGAACGCCGGCGATGGCGTGCAGTACGAAGAGTCGGTTCCGCTGTACGAAGCAGAACTGTTGCAGGCGGTGATCCGACCAGCTCAGCGCGGCGGTGAAGGTATGACACAGGTGCTGGAACGTGACCAGGGCATTATGGCCAACGGCTGGACTGAACTGGCGGGGCCGGAAACCTCTGACGCGCCGCTGGAACTGCGGCAGGATGCCTTTATCTACGACGCCCTGCTGGAGCGAGGCCATACGCTTGAGGTGCCATCGCTGCCCGGTTTTGTCGCTTACATTACCGTGCTGGAAGGCGTGATTCGGATCGGTGAGGAGCGGCTGTCGCGCGGTGACGCGGTCAGCGGCGTGGATGAAAGCATGGAAATTGTCGGCGATCGCGACGCCAATCTGATCTGCTTCCTGATCAAACCTGACAGCGTGCAATAACAATGCGCGGGAACCTTTCCCGCGCCATTTATCGGCTGCTTTGATCTTCTGCTATTGCGCCCGTTGCTGCTGCATCGCCTTTACCCGCTTAAATGCATGTTTAAACTGACGCACATCGTCGAGCAGCCAGTGACGCTGGGTCAGGGGCGCGTCATCCAGCGACTGCGGCAGCGGCACGCCGGCCAGCGATCCACGACAGCAAAACGCACGCGCCAGCGTCGGTGTTTCGATGCCGATATACTGCGCAAATTCAGGTAATGTCATTAATGCTGTAGTCATTTCCAACCTCCTGAACAAAATACCAGTCTGCATTTTTGGTCCATTTCTTACCGGCATTTATTGATCTGAAACAAGGATGTGTTACTAATCATCTGCCTGCTAATGAAATTATTTGTGATGCCCACCGCAAACAGACAACGAAGTGAGGAATATCGTGCACCGTTATGGATTGATGAGTCTGCTATTTGTTTCAGCCTTGAGTTGCGCACATACTCTGGTGCCCGGTCAGCCCGTTCCCTCGGTTTATATTGCCGATAAAGGCGAAATGGTGATTGATCAGGGCGATGTGAATTATCAGCGCTGGAATAGCCAGACCCTGACCGGCAAAGTCAGATTAATTATTCATGTCGCGGGACGTCTGTCGGCCAAAGAGCAGAGCGCGGGATTAATCGAGGCCATTCAGCAGGCGAATTTACCGCATCAGGGTTTCCAGACCACCACCATCGTCAATACCGATGATGCCCTGCCCGGCAGCAGCCTGTTTGTGGTTCGCAGTATCGCAGCCAGCAAAAAAGCGGCACCGTGGCAGCAGTTTATTATTGATAATAGCGGCGTAACGGCGCACAGCTGGCAGCTAAAACCGGGCAACGCGGCGGTAGCGGTGATTGATCGCCAGGGCATTGTCCGTTTCGCTAAAGATGGCGCATTAAGCGCTGATGAGGTGGCCGGAATAATCAGTCAACTACGCAGCTTACTCGGATAATTCAGGCTGAATCAGGCGACGATTCACGATGAAAATTCAGGTAAAGAAACGCTGAATGCTGCTGAATTGCCCAACTTTTTCCCGATCCTCAACTATTATTGTTTGAATGGATTGACCCGCCGTTCTTTGAAAACCTGCCAACTATGCTATGGCAGCCGGGGACGATTATTAAAGATGGCATCGAATAATTTCGACCTGCTGTGAATTCCTCTGTAGATAAGGACAGCCTTAATGACGGTCTGCGCAGAAAAACACGTCAATTCCATCCACAGCGAAGCAGCAAACCTGTTGAATGATATTGAACAACGGCTCGACTCTTTATTGCCGGTTGAAGGTGAACGTGATTTTGTCGGTGCGGCAATGCGCGAAGGCGCGCTGGCACCGGGTAAACGTATTCGTCCGATGTTGCTGCTGCTGGCGGCCCGCGATCTGGGCTGTGACGCAAGTCCGGACGGCTTGCTGGATCTCGCCTGTGCGGTAGAGATGGTCCACGCCGCTTCGCTTATTCTGGATGATATGCCCTGCATGGATGACGCGCAGATGCGGCGCGGACGCCCCACCATCCACTGCCAGTATGGCGAACACGTGGCGATTCTGGCGGCGGTCGCGCTGCTGAGTAAAGCCTTTGGGGTGATTGCGACCGCTGAGAGCCTGTCTGCCAGCGCCAGAACCCAGGCGGTGAGCGAGCTTTCTCACGCCATTGGCATGCAGGGGCTGGTGCAGGGCCAGTTTAAAGATCTCTCAGAAGGGGATAAACCGCGCAGCGCTGACGCTATTCTGATGACCAATCACTTTAAAACCAGCACCCTGTTCTGCGCCTCAATGCAGATGGCGTCGATTGCCGCCGGCGCTTCGGATGACGTGCGCGAACAGCTGCACCGCTTTTCGCTTAATCTCGGCCAGGCGTTTCAGCTGCTGGACGATTTAACCGATGGCATGAGCGATACCGGAAAGGATTGTAACCAGGATGCCGGTAAATCGACGCTGGTCAATTTGCTGGGAGCCCAGGCGGTGGAAAACCGTCTGCGCGACCATTTGCGTTGCGCCAGTGAACATCTTTTACTGGCCTGCCAGGACGGCTATGCCACTCAACATTTCATTCAGGCCTGGTTTGAGAAAAAACTCGCTGCCGTCAGTTAAGGATGCTGCATGAGCCACTTTGCGGTGATTGCGCCGCCTTTCTTCAGCCATGTTCGCGCGCTTCAGCATCTTAGCCAGGCCCTGATCGCACGTGGCCATCGCGTGACGTTTATCCAGCAGATCGACGTTAAGGCGTTACTGAGCGACAGCAACATCGGTTTCTTCCCGCTGGGATTAGCCAGCCATCCGGCCGGCAGCCTGGCGCAGACGCTGCAACTGGCAGCGCATCCGCTCGGTCCGTCGATGCTGAAACTGATCAACGAAATGGCCCGTACCAGCGATATGCTGTGCCGCGAGCTGCCGGTGGTGCTTAACACGCTGGCGGTCGATGGGGTGATCGTCGATCAGATGGAGCCTGCTGGCGCACTGGCAGCGGAAGCGCTGGATCTGCCTTATGTCTCGGTCGCCTGCGCCCTGCCGCTCAACCGTGAAGCTGATTTCCCGCTGGCGGTGATGCCGTTTGACTATGGCACCCGCGATGCGGCCCTGGAGCGTTATCGCGCCAGTGAAAAAATTTATGACTGGCTGATGCGCCGTCATGACCGGGTTATCGCCCAAAATGCCCATGCGCTGGGACTGGCACCGCGGGAAAAACTGCACCAATGTTTCTCCCCACTGGCACAGATTAGCCAGCTGATCCCGGCGTTCGACTTTCCGCGCAAGGCGTTGCCGGATCATTTTCACGCGGTCGGGCCACTGCGCGCCATCCAGCCAGTGTCGTCTTCTGCGCCGCGCTACTTTCCACACGGCGATAAGCCGCGCGTTTTCGCTTCGCTCGGCACGCTGCAGGGACACCGTTACGGCCTGTTCAAAACCATCGTCCGCGCCTGTCAGGAACTGGATGCTCAGCTGCTGCTGGCACACTGCGGTCGCCTGACGCCGTTTCAGGCGGCCAGGCTGGCACGCGCCAGCCAGACGCAGGTAGTGGATTTTGCCGATCAGGCGGCGGCGCTTGCGCAGGCCGATCTGGCGATTACCCACGGCGGCATGAATACCGTGCTGGATGCTATTCAGCATCTGACGCCGCTGCTGGCGATCCCGCTGGCCTTTGATCAGCCTGGCGTGGCCGCGCGCATTGTCTATCACGGCGTAGGACGTCGTGCCTCACGCTTCACCACCAGCCATGCCATGACGCGGCAGCTGCAGGCGCTGCTGGATGACGACAGCTACCGGCAGCAGATGGCCCGGATGCGCAACGCCGTTGCCGAAGCGGGTGGCAGCGCGCTGGCGGCAGAGATTGTTGAGCAGGCGGTGCTGACCCGCAAACCCGTGCTGACCCGGAGGGAGTATGCCGCCGTATGATCTGATTCTGGTCGGCGCCGGCCTGGCCAATGGCTTAATTGCCCTGCGCCTGCGCCAGCAACATCCGTCGCTGCGCATTCTGCTGATAGATGCAGAGCATCAGCCGGGTGCCGGACACACCTGGTCGTTCCACGCCGAGGATCTCAGCGAAACCCAGCACCGCTGGATCGCCCCGCTGGTGGTTCATCACTGGCCGGGTTATCAGGTCCGTTTTCCGCGCCGCACCCGCAGCCTCAACAGCGGTTACTTCTGCGTCACGGCTGAACGTTTCGCCAGGGTGATGCACGATCGTTTTCAACAGGACCTGATGCTGAACACCCGGGTTGAAAGCGTTGCCTCGCGGTCAGTGACGCTGGCCGATGGCCGGATGCTGAAGGCCAGCGCGGTGATCGACGGTCGGGGTTATCAGCCGGATGCAGCGCTACGCATGGGATTTCAGGCGTTTGTCGGACAGGAGTGGCAGCTAAGTCAGCCGCACGGCCTGACCACACCGATCATCATGGATGCGACGGTTGATCAACAGGCGGGCTATCGCTTCGTCTACAGCCTGCCGTTTTCAGCCGACACCTTACTGATTGAAGATACTCACTATATTGATGACGCCACGCTGAGCGCCGATCGCGCCCGGCAGAATATCCGCGACTATGCCGATCGCCACGGCTGGCAGTTAACGCGACTGCTGCGAGAAGAACAGGGTGCGCTACCGATTACCCTGACCGGTGACATTGATGCCTTCTGGCAACAGCGCGATCTGCCGTGCAGCGGGTTACGCGCCGGTCTGTTCCATCCCACCACCGGATATTCATTACCGCTGGCGGTGGCGCTGGCCGAACGGCTATCGCAGATGACCACCTTTAATTCCGATACTCTGCACGCCACGATTCAGCACTTCGCCAGCCAGACATGGCAGCAGCAACGCTTCTTTCGCATGCTGAATCGGATGCTGTTTCTGGCCGGTCCGGCCGAGGGGCGCTGGCAGGTGATGCAGCGCTTTTACGGCCTGCCCGAGGACCTGATTGCCCGCTTTTATGCGGGAAAACTCACTTTGCCTGATCGGCTGCGCATTTTAAGCGGCAAGCCGCCAGTTCCCGTACTGGCGGCGTTACAGGCTGTTATGACTCCTCACCGTCAACAGGCGATGCAATGAAAAGAACCACAGTAATTGGTGCAGGCTTTGGTGGCCTGGCGCTGGCAATCCGCCTGCAGGCCGCAGGTATTCCCACCAGGCTGCTGGAACAGCGCGATAAGCCAGGCGGTCGCGCTTATGTTTATCAGGATCAGGGTTTCACTTTTGACGCTGGCCCGACGGTGATCACCGATCCCAGCGCGATTGAAGAGCTGTTCACCCTGGCGGGCAAAAAACTGTCCGACTACGTTGAACTGCTGCCGGTAAAACCGTTTTATCGCCTGTGCTGGGAATCCGGCAAGGTGTTCAGCTACGACAATGACCAGCCGGCGCTTGAGGCGCAAATCACCGCTTTTAATCCGCGCGACGTTGAAGGCTACCGCCGCTTTCTGGCCTACTCACGCGCGGTGTTTGCCGAGGGTTACCTCAGGCTCGGTACCGTGCCGTTTTTATCATTCCGCGATATGCTTCGCGCCGCGCCACAGCTGGCTAAACTGCAGGCGTGGCGCAGTGTTTATAGCAAAGTCGCGAGCTACATCGAAGATGAACACCTGCGCCAGGCGTTCTCTTTTCACTCGCTACTGGTTGGCGGTAACCCGTTTGCCACCTCGTCGATTTATACCCTGATTCATGCGCTGGAGCGCGAATGGGGTGTCTGGTTCCCACGCGGCGGCACCGGCGCACTGGTGCAGGGCATGGTGAAACTGTTTGAGGATCTGGGCGGTGAAGTGGAGCTGAACGCCAGAGTGGCGCGGCTCGAAACCCAGGATAACAGCATTGCCGCGGTACATCTGCAGGATGGCCGGGTGTTCCCGACCACTGCCGTCGCCTCCAATGCTGACGTGGTGCATACCTATCTCGATCTGCTGAGTCAGCACCCGGCCTCCGCCGCACAGGGCCGGACGCTGCAGGGCAAAAGAATGAGTAACTCGCTGTTTGTGCTCTACTTCGGTCTTAATCATCATCATGATCAGCTCGCCCACCACACCGTTTGCTTCGGCCCGCGCTACCGCGAGTTAATCGACGAGATCTTCAATCGGGACGCGCTGGCTGATGACTTTTCACTCTATCTGCATGCCCCGTGCGTCACCGATCCGTCGCTGGCCCCGCCGGGTTGCGGCAGCTACTACGTGCTGGCGCCGGTGCCGCATCTCGGCACCGCCAATATTGACTGGGCGGTTGAGGGTCCGCGGCTGCGCGATCGCATTTTTGACTATCTTGAGCAGCATTATATGCCGGGCCTGCGCAGCCAGCTGGTGACCCATCGGATGTTCACGCCGTTTGATTTCCGCGATGAGCTGAATGCTTATCAGGGATCGGCTTTCTCAGTGGAACCGATTCTGACCCAGAGCGCCTGGTTCCGGCCGCACAACCGCGATAAGCACATCGACAACCTCTATCTGGTGGGCGCAGGGACACATCCCGGTGCCGGCATTCCCGGCGTGATAGGTTCGGCTAAAGCAACCGCAGGTTTAATGCTGGAGGATCTGGCTTGAATAATGCGTCATTACTCGATCATGCCGTAGAAACCATGGAGGTGGGTTCGAAAAGCTTCGCTACCGCCTCGAAATTGTTTGATGCCAAAACCCGGCGCAGCGTGCTGATGCTGTACGCCTGGTGCCGCCACTGTGATGACGTGATTGACGATCAGCAGCTGGGTTTCAGCACCGATTCCCCCTCGCTGCAATCACCCGAGCAGCGGCTGGCACAGCTGGAGATGAAAACACGCCAGGCCTATGCCGGTTCGCAGATGCACGAACCGGCATTTGCCGCTTTTCAGGAGGTGGCAATGGCGCACGATATCCTGCCCGCGTACGCCTTCGATCACCTGGCTGGTTTTGCGATGGATGTGCGTGGCGCACGTTATCTGACGCTGGATGATACCCTGCGCTACTGCTATCACGTGGCGGGTGTGGTGGGTTTGATGATGGCGCAGATTATGGGAGTGCGCGATAACGCCACCCTGGATCGCGCCTGCGATCTGGGTCTCGCCTTTCAGCTGACTAATATTGCGCGTGACATCGTCGACGATGCGCAAGTGGGACGCTGTTATCTGCCGGCGACCTGGCTGGCAGAAGAGGGATTGACGACCGAAAACCTGGCCGCGCCTGAACATCGTCCGGCCCTGAGCCGGGTTGCCCGACGGCTGGTGCAGCACGCCGAACCCTATTATCACTCAGCCACGGCGGGCCTGACTGGATTACCGTTGCGCTCGGCATGGGCGATTGCCACGGCGAAGCAGGTTTATCGTAAGATTGGCATGAAGGTTGATGAAGCGGGTCAACAGGCGTGGGATCAACGTCAGTCCACCAGCACACCCGAGAAACTGGCGCTGCTGGTGTCGGCCTCAGGCCAGGCGATTACTTCCCGGCTGGCGCGTCATGCTCCTCGTCCCGCTCATCTCTGGCAGCGCCCGCTTTAGCGCCGTGCCGTTCGCGCAGCGTCGCCTGCAGCTTTGACAGCGGCGGCGCGTAGAGGAAGCCAAACGAGACACAGCCCTCTTTACCGCGCACCGCATGATGCATCCGGTGCGCCATATAGAGACGGCGGAAATAGCCGCGACGTGGAATGTAGCGGAACGGCCAGCGCTGATGTACCAGTCCGTCGTGCACCATGAAATAGAGCAGGCCATAAACCGTCATCCCGGCACCAATCCACTGCAGCGGCCAGACGCCAACGCTGCCGAGATAGATCAGTAGAATCGCCAGTCCGGCAAACAACACCGCATAGAGATCGTTCAGTTCAAACCAGCCCTTGTGCGGCTCGTGATGTGACAGATGCCAGCCCCAACCCCAGCCATGCATGATATATCTGTGCGCCAGCGCAGCCGTTATCTCCATTCCGATAACGGTGGCCAGAACAATCAGGGCATTCCAAATCCACAACATAGTTTCTCCTGAAGCTGCATCCTGCAAAGTGGCGTAAAGGATTAATTTTAACAGAGTTCAGGAAAAACAGCGGCGCCAGAACCCGGCTGCCGCAAACTATCGCATAACCCTCAAAAATCCGCCTTCAGTACAATGCGATAGTGAGCTTTTCCGGAGCGCAAATGGTCGAGCGCCTGATTGATCTGCGACATCGGGAAATACTCCACCACCGGCGCAATATCAGCGCGGGTCGCCAGCTTTAACAGCGCCCGTAGCTGAACCGGTGAACCGGTGGAAGAACCGCTCAGACTGCGATCGCCCACAATCAGGCTAAAGGCCGGCACGCTGAACGGCGTCATCACCGCACCCAGCGTATGAAATTTTCCATGCGGCGCCAGCGCGCTGAAATAGGGCTGCCAGTCAAGATCGACCGCAACGGTGTTGATGATTAAATCAAACTGTCCCGCCAGCGCATTGAGCGCCTGCGGATCGCGGCTGTCGACCACCTGATTTGCCCCCAGCGCCAGTAATGACGGCGTTTTGTCGCTGCTCGAGGTGAAAGCGGTCACGTCCGCCCCCAGCGCGCGCAAAATTTTGATCGCCAGATGTCCCAGGCCGCCGATACCAATCACCCCGACCTGGCTGAGTGCGGAGATGTTATGCATCAGCAACGGTTTGAACACCGTCATGCCGCCGCACAGCAGTGGACCGGCGGTGGCGGCATCCAGCGCGTCCGGCAGCGGGATCACCCATTGCCAGTTCGCCCGCAGTCGCTCGGCAAATCCGCCGTGATTATTGATGGTGGAGACTTTGCCGCGACGGCAATTAACCTGATCGCCGCCCAGGCAGGCGTCGCAGTACAGGCAACTTTTGGCCGTCCAGCCGATGCCGACGCGCTGACCGATATGCAGCCCTTTGTGCTGAGCACCGTCACCCAACGCCACGATGCGGCCGATCACCTCATGTCCCGCCACCAGCGGATAGGTCGATCCGCCCCAGGCATTATCAATCATCGACAGATCGGAGTGACAGATGCCGCAATATTCAACAGCGACCTCAGCGTCGTCAGGCTGCAGCGGACCGGGAGAGTACTCATAAGGCTGTAACGCTTCGCCGGGCTGGAGCGCGGCATAACTTTTAATACCCATTCTCTTTCCTCAATCAACGGATGAAGGCGTCGCAGACCAATACAACGGCAACGTAACCGGCAGCATAGCAACAGACAGCAGTCATAAGCTGCTGTAAATGCGAGGCTTTCATCGGTTAAATGCGGAATTTTACTGCCGCACAGCGGATGCTGCGCGCTGTCAGCTAAAGCGGGTCGTGATTAAGGGGGGTACGGAAGGCGTGGCGCGCCGCGGCCATCAGCTGGCTGGCCGTTACGGTGGTCGGTAATCGCATCAGAATTTTACTCGCCTGCCAGTAACACAGCACCATCATCTCATCCTCTTCTTTCTCAGCCAGTTCACTCAGCTTCGCCCGTAAAGAAAGGACGTTTATCGTCTGCTGCTCATCCAGCATGTCAGAGATGGTCTGATTAATAATGTGGTGGAGTGTTTTCCAGGAGAGATCTGTCTGCAAAATTAACCTCTTTTAACGCTCATCGGCTCCGGGCAAGGATTACGGAAATTATCGCAGCAACGGGTCTGCAACGTCATGGCTCTAAAGTCTGGAAATAACTATAGCTGTTTCTGCACGCTTGCGCCGGACGACACCGTCAGAATTCTAAAAGCCGACAAGTTTAAATGCTTTTGGCCATTTTTGTCTCGTTTAAACCGGCCCGAACCGTTTGACTGTCGATTTTTTTAACAATTGCACCGCGTTGTTAACTGGCTGATGTGGCGAGCCTTTTACAATTACCCCGCCCTTTTCTGGAAGATTCGCAGCAGATCGACGCCAGGTTAAGTCACAGCGTAAAAATTTAGCCTCATTTGACAGTCAGCAGCGTTGGCTACAGGTATTGACGGTCAGAGTGAGGCTATTGGTTGCCGATCCGCGCGGATTTCAGATCCACCTTTCGCTATAAATTAATTTATATAGCGATAGCGGCGCCCATGTTATAAATCGCGGTACGGCTGTCAGGTTCCCGCCTCTTCAGGCCGGTAACGCTATAGAGTCGGTCTTAATCGGCAGCGTGATGGATTAAGAACGGGGCGGCGGGCGAATTCGCTATCGTGATGATCTTTGCCTGTTTTCCGTCGAAGATGCCGGTTAAGCTGTTCAACAATGTGCAGAATGAAGGCGTAGCTACGGTCTGTCTCCTGCCGTGGTTACTGCTGTTTACTTTACCGCTCCCGCTGGCCTGCTTCGCGCTTACCCGACGTCAGGCGCAAAACAGCCGTCAGCGGCAACCCTGAATCGAGGATTTCCTGATGGCAATGACGCTGGAACAACTGCAAGACAAATACCCGGATGCCAACGCGGCAGCGCTCGGTGACTCCCCGGAACTCGCCAGCCAGCTGGCGACGCTGGTGATTGCCGGCAAAAAGGTGGCCAGCTGCGGTTCGCTGCACAGCTGGCAGGATGATGAAGATAAACCTGAGCCGGGCCGTTACAGCATTATCCTCAACGGTGAGCAGCGGCCTGTGTGTGTCATCCGTACCACCGGGCTGTTCCTGACGCGCTTTGACCGCGTGACGCCTGAAATGGCGATGCTGGAAGGCGAAGGCGATCTCAGCCTGGAATACTGGCAGCAGGAGCATCAGCGTTTTTTCCAGCGCGAAGGCTATTTCCATCCCGAGATGGAGCTGGTGTTTGAAACCTTCCAGCTGGTCGAAGTGATCTGAGCCGACCCAGCCAATCCGCGCTACAGGCTGTTTGCCGCCATCAGTGCCAGCCGTGAAAAACCGCGCGCCGTCAGGTTCTCAGCCGCCTGGGCGGCGCGCATCCCGCTGGCGCACACCAGTACGATGCGTTTATCCCGCGGCGGCTGCCAGTCCGCTATCTGCTGCGGCAGGATCCGCTGCACCGCATCTGCCACGCTGACCGGCGCTTCCTCCCGACTACGTAACTCCACGATGCAGTCATCGGCGCTCAGCATCGGCGGATCGATAAACGGTACGCCAGCGCTTTCCGGTTCCGGCGCATCATCAAAACGAAACTGCCGCAGATGCCAGTTGATGAAGTCACAATGGATCATGCAGCCAAGCGGTGACGGCGTCAGCTTAAGCAACAGGCTGAGCGCCATCTGCGCCTGCAACGCGCCCAGCGTGGCCACCGCCGGACCCATCACCCCGGCCGTATTGCAGTTGCCCGCCGCAGTCGGCAACTGTGGAAACAGCGCGCGGTAGCCTGGCGCACCGCCGCAAAAACTGCCGACGTAGCCTTTGCGGCCCAGCACCGATGCACAGATTAGCGGCAGACCGCGCGGCAGACAGGCGTCCGACAGCTGATAAGTAATAGCGAAATTGTCAGCCGCATCGATCACCAAATCGATCGCCTCCAGCGCATCCGGCAGCAGGCTGGCACTCAGCACCTGCGGCCGGGCGTCAATCTCGCAGTCAGGATAACGCTGAAGCAGCGCGCGCCGGGCGGCTGAAACTTTAGGCTCGCCGATATCCGCCATGCCATACAAGGTCTGACGATGCAGATTATGCAGCTCAACCCGATCGCCATCGTAGAGACGGATAAAGCCTACGCCCGCCCCGGCCAGCAACGGCAGCACGGTTGACCCAAGCCCCCCCGCGCCGACCACCAGCACCCGCGCCGCGCGTAAACGTTGCTGCCCCACCTCGCCGATCTCCGGCAGTATGGTTTGTCGCTGATAACGATCCATCACGGCTCCTTAGCTGAACTGTGCCAGCCCAAAAATCGGGGTTGATGCTGCGGCCATATCACGCTGCTCCATCAAACCCGCCTGAAACGCCTGCTGTCCGGCATCAATGGCGGCTGAGAATGCGGCGGCCATGCGCACCGGATCGCGCGCCTTCGCTACGGCGGTATTCAGCAGAATGCCATCAAAGCCCATCTCCATCGCCTGTGCGGCCTGCGAAGGCGCGCCGATGCCGGCATCAATAATCAGCGGCACATCTTTAAACCAGGCTCGCATGCTGCGCAGTCCTTCAATATTGCGCAGCCCCTGCCCTGAGCCAATTGGCGCGCCCCACGGCATCAGCACTTCGCAGCCAGCCTCAAGCAGTTTTTCGCCAACAATCAGATCTTCAGTGGTATAGGGAAAGACCTGGAAACCGTCAGCGCAGAGAATACGTGCCGCCTCGACCAGTGCGAACGGATCGGGCTGCAGGGTATCGGCGTGACCAATCACCTCCAGCTTGATCCACGGGGTGCCGAACAGCTCGCGGGCCATCTGTGCGGTGGTTACTGCCTCTTTCACGGTGTGGCAACCGGCGGTATTAGGCAGAATGCGGGTGTTGAGCTGTTGCAACAGCTCACGGAAAGCGTCGCCCGCGCTGCCTTCGCGCCGCAGACTGACCGTAATAATCTCTGCGCCTGAGGTCTCAATCGCCTGTTGCAGGATGGCGGGCGACGGATAGCCTGCCGTGCCCAGCAAAAATCGTGATGATGGGGTATGTTGATAAAACATGATTATCCTCCCTGCATCGGTGACAGCACTTCGATCTGGTTACCCGCCGCAAGCGGCTGGCTGGCATAGCGGGCGCGCGGCACAAATTCACCGTTGAGCGCCGTCGCGACCGTGGCGGGATCGATCTGCTGCTCCTGCAACAGTTCGTCCAGCGTGCGCGCCGTGGTATCAATGACACGTCCATTCAGTTCAATCCGCATGAATCACCTCCTGAGTCAGTTGCTGCATTAATTGTTCCGCCATCAGCGGTGCCAGCAGGAAACCGTGGCGATAGAGTCCGTTGAGCGAGAAGACCCCGTTTTCGTAGCGCACTTCCGGCAGGTTATCGCGGTAAGCCGGTCGCAGCCCGGTGCCGCTCTCCAGCACGCGCGCCTCGGCCAGCGCCGGATGCAGGGACCAGGCGGCGCTGAGCAGTTCCATCATTGCGCGTGCGCTGATCGGGCTGCTGTCGTGGCTCTCAACCATGGTGGCGCCCAGCATGAAAATACCGTCGGCACGCGGTACCAGATAACAGGGAAAACGCGGATGGAGCAGGCGGACGGGTCGGGAGAGATGCAGTTCAGGCGCGTGCAGGATCAGCATTTCGCCGCGCACCGCACGCAGCGCCGGTTGTGCCGCGACGGCGTGAATACCGCGGCAGTCAATAATCTGACCTCCGGGCGCGCCGGGATGAAACGGCACATCAGCCTGGCGCAAACGTTGCGCCAGTTGCCGCAGCGCCTGGCGCGGATCAAGGTGGGCTTCGGCGGCAAAAAACAGGCCACGGGCAAAGCGATTTTCCAGCGCCGGTTCGACCTCGCCCGGAACCACCCACTGATGATTATGGGTCAGACTGGCGAAGCGGGTCAGCTCGCGACTGTCGCGCGGCGGTGCCACCACCAGCGTCCCGTGCTGCTCCACGCCGTCAACGCGTTTCGCCCACCAGGCCGCCGAATGCTGGCCCCACTCAATCACCTGCGGCGGCGCACTTTCCGCTTCGCACCAGGGTGCCAGCATGCCGCCCGCCCAGTGCGAGGCTGCACGAATTTCAGGCCGGGTGATCACTTCAACCGTTTCGCCCCGCTCTGCCAGCAGTGTGGCGACACACAGTCCGGCCACGCCGCTGCCGAGTACCGACCAGCGACTCATGTTGCCCACCGTGCGGGCGTTACGTCATTCAGAACAGGAGGGTTCATAGTGGCCTCGTCGTAACTACGCGAAGACCCGGGATACCAGAAGGGAAAAAGGCGAGAGCGTTAATCGAGATGCCCTTGCGGCAAGCATCTGCAGAGAGCGGATGCCCGTCTTCCTACGCCAGTATCAACTGGGTCAGGTTCGAAGGGTCGCTAAGCCGCGCAGTGCGCTATTAGCCTCTCAGTCTCTCTGGCGAGACTCCCCTGACGGCTTCTAGTTTTAAGTTAAGCAGGCAGGTTCGTCAAGTGAAGCGCGATGATCAACCGCTACCACTCTGTTTATCTCAGCAGTCGTTGATCAACCCGAGAACGCGGGGTAAAAGTAACGGTCTCTTCAGTGTAAGACCACTGCGCCGCCAGCTGGCTGACTCACTGCGCCGGTGGTTTATCAGCGGGTGTTAATAGTCTGACGCCAGAGAGATCAACCGACGCGCGTGCCCGCTTAAGATTGTAGGTTGCCTGCATTGCCAGCCAGAGCCGGGCGGCAATGCCTGAACCGGCCTCAAGCCGGAGCGCCATTTCGGGGCTGATAGCGGTTCTACCGGCTGCAACCTTGCTCAGCGCCGACGGTGAGACGCCAATATGGCGGGCCAGACTGCGCAGACTCATCGGATGATCGTCGAGGTATTCCGTAATCAAGCCTGCCGGATGGGGTGGGTTAATCATCGTCATCAGTGATAATCCTCAGGGTTCAGAATAGAGGCATCGCCGTCGAAAAGTTCGAAAGTGATATGCCAGCTAGCACGCACGTTAATCGCGTACAGATGGCATTTGTCACCTTTCAGTGTGTGAAAGTTAAACCTCTGAAAGTGACTGAATGGGTTAATTGTCATGGCATTATCCAGCACCATCAGCCACAGCTTGATCCGACCATTATCCTTTTCCTGCAGACCGCGCGTGTCACCTTTTTGGTATAACCTTTGCAATGCCTTATGCTTCCAGCTTTTAATCACGTTGATCACGCCTGTTTCTCAACGGGAAGCAAGAGAGTGTTTTCCTTCAGGCAACAAAATTGCGTGACCAGCCCAACGATGAGCGATCCGAAAGGAGTGTCAATGGCTGAAACAGTGGCGTCCAGAGCGGTATGTCATAGCGGGCGGGAACGCAGAGGGGCCGCTGAAAGTGGTCTGACGCAATGTCTGCTCCTTTCTGCGTCCCACAGGCTTAACCCGCATTACGCTCAAAGTGGCTGTTAACCAAGGATAAATTTGCTGAGCTGTTTGTGGCAAAAACCAACCCTTACTTAAAAATAGTCCTCTGATGTTACGGGATAGTTTATCCGTAATTGCCACATAACTATTGAATGAAGTTTAAAAACAACCAGATTACTTAATTACCGGTTTTAAGGCATGCCTGGCATATCAGGCTATGTTCACGCAACATCGGTTACTCCGTTAGTTATTAATGTTAACGAAACGGCGAAGTCATCGTATATTCCTTCAGGCAACATGACTTGTCATTTTACAATAGGCATTTAAATCTGGCGGAATAATTCTTTTAAATGAAGGCAACCCATCTTCAACATCGGTCAAAAGCGATTAAATTAATAATAAAGTGAGAGGTGAGCCACAACGTGACTAATTAAATTTTCTTATAAAAATATTCAGGGGTAGACTATTTTTGACCCCGCAGAGTCATGTTAAAAAGTTATGAAGAACTTATATGAAAGAGATTTTAAGTCATCAGTCAGATTCGCTAGCAGCGGCATAGGCATAGGCAGACGCAGATGGAAGCGGGCACCATTCAGTCACTAATGGAGGCTCTCGTTCAGGTGAAACCCACACCGGTGGCCATAGCGGAAATCACAATTTACAGTCTTTCCTTTCGCAAAACTCCCCCGTATGGCAGCGGCTCAAGCGCAAGTGGTATCTGGGGGGCCTGCCAGCTATGCGCCCCCAGGTAATGGCTATAGTGGAAACGGCACCTATGGTTATAATGCAAACGCGCGCCATGCTGGCGATAATCATTAGTCACTAATTTGTCAAACTAAGCACGGGAGCCTTTTCCTGTGCTTTCAGGAAAAAAACCAATGCATAAATATATGATTTTTATAGGTAAAAACACCTCTAAAATTATCCGGAAAGAAACTGCTACGACTGAATTCATAAAACAAATGAAACAGCAAGGCTTCAGGAAACACCATATTGAAATTGAAGCCGAAAACGAAAAGGAAGCCGCGGTGAAACTTAATAATTTCAATAGCGGGTATCTGGATTCACTCAGAGAGTATTCAGTAAGTTTCGCCATCTCTGCTGCGGTTGTTATTTTAATGGCTTTGATATATATAATCAGAACATGGTAAACCCGATAATAACCAATCCAGATTCAAACCCACGCATTGAAAGATCCATCAATTATAAAATCTATTTAATACCTAAAAATAAATAAGAATGTAATTAAAATAGTTTCACCTGCTTCAGTAAATCAGTAATTTCTGTATTATCACCAACCCCCCTTAAAATTACATGAATTTAACAATCATATACCAACTTCCGGACATCAATCTTTCTAACGAAAGCAAAATTATTGTACCTGATATGCTACATTTTGTCTGGACTGGCGATACTGAGGACTGCTGAACTGATTGGATAATGATTTCAGGCTAACACACCCCGGGGGAATTTATTCCGGCATAACCCGTATCTTTTACGTAGTCATTTCCTTTATGTCTGCATAATGGAACTCGTTAAACTACATTAATAAAATAATTTAACTCAAAATGAATTAAAATTGGCAATAGCGAGAACGAGTTAATTTTCCAGGTCGATGATTTTATCAAACTTATTTTCAGGTCTGGCTTTCGATATAATCCCCTCCCGGCGATCCAATTAATAATGATGCACACGCGGCAAATGGTTTCTCAGGCCGGCTCACTCTCTAAGACAGGCGACTTCACTCTCGATTTTCAACAGAAACTTAAACGTGCTGCTTAACCCACGATAACAAAACACGGATGTTAAAAGTGGGATGGCTGATTTTGGTTTATTCTTTTGGGTTATTTCGCATGATGTCTGACTCTGCCGGAAAAAGCAGCAACGCCGCCCACGTTGATCATCACACGAATTCAGAAGAGTAGCAGGATAACATCGGATCATGAGCGATGAACATTGTCGCCCAGACCCGATGCCGTTAAGGCTCAACGTCCTTAACCCGCATTACGCTCAAAGTGGCTGTTAACGAAGGCGCGACAGCGTGGGGAGATCGGATCGAGGAACACCTGCTCTGGCGCGCCGGACTCTTCAACCATGCCCTGATGCAGGAAAATCGCTTTATTGGAGACTTCGCGCGCAAAGCCCATCTCATGGGTCACGATGATCATGGTACGTCCCTCTTCCGCCAGGCTACGGATCACCCGCAGCACTTCCCCCACCAGTTCGGGATCGAGCGCGGAAGTCGGCTCATCAAACAGAATCGCTTTCGGCTGCTGCGCCAGCGCCCGGGCAATCGCCACGCGCTGCTGCTGACCGCCGGAAAGTTGCGATGGCCAGGCATCGCGCTTTGCATACAACCCCACCTTATGCAGCAACGCTTCAGCCTCTTCCAGCGCCTCTTTGTGACTGCGTTTCTGCACGTGAATCGGTGCTTCAATGATGTTCTGCATCACCGTCTTGTGCGGCCACAGGTTGAAACTCTGGAACACAAAGCCGAGCTGCATCCGCATCAGTTTGATACGGCGACGCTGCTCGCGGTTCAGTTTTTCGTCGGCGTTATCCAGCGTAACCGACACCTCGCCGACCGCAATTTCCCCCGCCTGCGGCACTTCAAGGAACGGTATACAGCGCAACAGGGTGCTTTTGCCGGAGCCGCTGGCGCCGATCAGCGAAATCACGTCGCCGTCCTGCGCCGTCAGGCTGATGTCGTGCAGCACTTCATGCCCCGCATAACTTTTTCTGAGATGACTCAGCATGATAGTCGGTGCCGTCATGAGCGCGCTCCAAAATAGTAAGGTGATAGACGACGTTCCAGCATCGACACGCCTTTGCTGACCAGCATGGTCAGTATCAGGTAGATAACCGCGGCACTGAGGAACACCTCCAGCGCCCGAAAAGTTGACGAGACTATCGAGTCAGCAATCCCGGTCATCTCCATCAGGCTGATGGTGCTGACAAGCGAGGTGGCTTTAATCATTGAGATAATTTCGTTGCTGTAGGCCGGTAACGCCTGACGAATGGCAATCGGTAAGGTAATCCGGGTAAAGATTTTGTGTGACGCCATACCGGAAACTTTTGCCGCCTCCAGTGACTGCGTACTGACAGCACGCAGCCCGCCCCGCAGAATCTCAGAGGTGTAAGCGGCATCGTTAAGAATCAGCGCCAGCAAGCCGCACCAGTAGGGATCGCGTAGCAGCGGCCAGAACAGGCTTTCGCGCACCGCCGGTAAGCTGCCGAGTCCGTAATAGACCATGAAAATCTGGATTAACAACGGCGTACCGCGAAACAGCCAGACATAGAAACGACAGAACAGACTGCCAATCCGCGTCATGCGCAGCAAATTGAGCAGCAGCGCCAGCAGGCCGCCACCCAGCAGCGATAACAGCGCAAGGTTAACCGTCAGCGGCAACCCTTTCAGCAGCGCCAGCAAGGTTTGCTGTAAAAAAGTGATATCCACGTGGACTCCTTACTCCTTCACGCGCTGTTGACCGCGCATCGCAAATTTTTCCACGTAGCGGAAAACCATGTCAGAACAGGTGGTGATGATCAGGTAGATTACCGCGCCGACGCTGTAGAAGAAAAACGACATCTGAGTGGAGTTGGCCGCAGTAGAAACCTGATTCATGGTTTCGACCAGTCCGGTCACCGACACCAGCGCCGACTCTTTAATCACCGATTGCCACTGATTGCCCATTCCCGGCAATGCGGTGCGCAACGCCTGCGGCACAATAATCCGGCGGAACATCATTAAGCGCCCCATACCGGTGACCGTCGCCGCTTCCAGCGTGCCCTTCGGGATGGCGTAGAACGCGCCGCGAAACACGCCGCTCTGATAGGCACCGGAAATCAGCCCGATGGCAATTGCGCCGGCCACAAAGCCGTTCACCTCAAACGGGCCCGGCAAACCCAGCGCGCTGCCGACGGTCGAGACCACCTGTCGCCCACCGAAATAGAACAGGTAGATCACCAGTAGCTCGGGCACGCCGCGAAACAGAGTGATGTAGCTGGCCGCCAGCCGCTGTTGCCAGCGCGAGCCGGCAATCTGCATCCAGCACAGCACGCTGCCGAGCACCGCGCCCAATAGCCAGGCACAGAGTGAGACCGTGACGGTGACGGCGGCGGCGTTAAGCAGCACCCCGCCCCATCCTTCGTCGCCAAAGCCCAGTATCTGCCAGTCGATATTCATCAACATCAGCGGTTACGCTTTGGGCGCGACGTCTTCGCCGAACCACTTAATTGACAGTTTGCTCAGCGTGCCGTCTTTGATCATCGAGTCCAGCGCCTGATTCAGCACCTGCTGCAGCTCACTGTTACCTTTGCGCAGGCCAATAGCCGATCCCGCACCCAGTACGCCGCCGGAGAAGCCGTAGCCGCTGCTGCTGATCGCCTCAGCGTGTTTTTTCACAAAGGCGTTGAGGTTGGTCCGTGAGGCCATCACCGCATCAACCCGGCCATTCATCAGGTCAGCGAAGGTTTCCGGGCCAGCCTGATAGGTGCGGATGGTGGCCACATCGCCAAGGTATTTTTGCAGGAAATCGGCCTGAATGGTGGCGACCTGTACCGCGATGGTTTTGCCTTTAAAGCTGGTTTTCAGATCATCAATCGCTTTTTTCATGCCCGCTTCATCATCCGCGCTGACCACCGTGCCGCTGCCTGGCAGCGTGGCCAGCGGCGAGGTTTTAGAGGTGACAAAACTGGAGACGCTGACGGTGTACTGATGGGTAAAGTCGATCGCTTCGGCGCGCTTTGGCGTAACGGTTACTGCATCAATCACCGCATCATACTTGCCGTCGATCAGCCCCGGGATCATGCCTGACCATTTCTGGGCGATGATTTCATATTTAAAACCAGCGCGTTTCGCCAGCTCCGCCACCATATCCGGCTCGTAGCCGACAATTTTGCCGCTCGGCGTGGTCTGGTTAAACGGCGGATAGGCCGCCTCGGTAGCGAATTTCAGGGTGCCAAAATCTTTTGCCTGGCTGACCACGGAGGTTGCCAGCAGCGCCACAGTGAGGGAAGCCGCAAACAGACGGTTGTGCATCATCATAAAACCTCATTTTATTATTAACAGAGCAGATCAATCGCAAGACGGCTTAGCGCCTGCGTCCCGGCGGCAATGCTGCGTTCATCCGGTTGATAGTCGGAGTTATGCAGGTGATCGTCACGGCCCGGCGTGGCAGAACCAATGTGGATCTGACAACCCGGCGCCCGTTCGGTAAACAGCGAGAAATCTTCAGCACCAAAGCTGTCGCTGGGCTGCGCGATGATCGGCTTGTCAAACTGGTGCGACAGGATCGACTCCAGCGCATCAATCAGGCGATCGTCATTCATCAACGGCGGGACGCCACGCTGGAAATTGACCTCGACACGCACGTTCTGGGCCAGCGCCACGCCCTCGCACATTCGCTTAAACGCGGCTTCCATATCAGCACGCACCGCCGGTGATTTGGTGCGGATGGTGCCCTGGAACAGGCAGCTGTCGGGGATAATATTGTGGGTGGTGCCGCCCTGAATATGACCGATAGTTAACACTGCGGAGTGGGCCGGATCGCGTTCGCGCGAAATGATGGTTTGTAGCTGACTGATGAGGTGCACGGTAGCGATAATCGGATCGTTGCCCATGTGCGGGCGCGCGGCGTGGGTCGATACGCCATGCACCGTCACGTCGAATTCGTCACTGGAAGCGGTGCTGGCGCCACGGGTCAGCGCCACTTCACCGGCCGCCAGTTCCGGTTTGTTGTGCAGGGTGATCGCCCAGTCGATGCCATCCGCCGCACCGTCGGCGATCATCGCCTGCGCGCCGCTGTCCGGTGTCTCTTCGGCTGGCTGGAAAATCAACCGCACCGTTCCTTTCAGCTGCTGACGATAATGCGGCAGGATCGCCGCCACGCCAAGCAGGGTGGCGGTGTGGATATCGTGTCCGCAGGCGTGCATTTTGCCCGGCCAGACGCTGGCAAAAGGCAGCCCGGTCTGTTCATGGATCGGTAAAGCATCCATGTCAGCGCGCAGCAGCAGGGTTTTACCCGGCTCTGCGCCCTGGATATCCACCATCACGCCGCTGCGGCCGATACCGGTTTTTGGCGTCAGCCCCAGCGCCTCTAACTGTTGCGTCACCAGGCTGGCGGTACGCAGCGTATCGAAACCTAATTCAGGGTGGGCATGAATATCACGTCGAATCGCCACTAAATGGGATTCCAGTTGTTCTGTTCTGGCTTTTATTTCCCTGGCCAGCAGTGCTTTATCCTGATTCATAGCAGCCCCGGCAATATTGGGTCGGCATCGTAATGCAGACTCTTTTTTTATGTGATCATGATTTCTGGTATTTGCGACCATTTATTTATTCACAGCACGGCGCAGAAAGCAACGCGCAATAACCGGTTACAGCCCATTTAAAATCAATAAGATAGGAGCAACCATAGGAATATTGAATGAGAATCAGGCGGATCAGCAATAATATTAATAATCCGCCAGATAAGATTACTTTCGCTACTTATCGGGTGCTAAAAGTTGCAAGTGAACTGTTGAATTAAAAAAAGTCCGTTAATATTTCCGCCAGTTTTTCGGCGGTTGGTCGGGAATAAAATGCCGGTATTTGAGGCAATCCTGACTGCTGACCTGCTCTGCCTGCCGGCTGATGTGGTGCGGACACTGCGCCACCGCCCGCCCGTTTACGCCGAAACTTGCGGATTTTGTTGAGTCCCCGCGGTATTCCGACGTCCGGGCCGACAGTTCGCAGGCCTCTCGCGATCGCAGCCTGATTTCCATCGCCTGCCTGGTTGCGCCTGATCATGCCAATGAGTTGCCTGCGCATCTGCGCCGCGGCGTTGAAAATGGCCTGACCGAAGATGAGATGAGTTGAGTGAGGTGATCACGCATCTGGCCTTCTACGCCGGTTTCCCGGCGGCGATTACCGCCTCCGCTTACGTGAATGCCACGTTCGCAGACAATACCCGGTGCGGACCGGTTAACAGACTATGAAAATGAAGACTTTTCAGCAGTCGTCAATAAATTAACCGACGGTAAGGGTGTCAATCTTATCCTGGACTTCATCGGCGCGCCCTGCTCCGAACGGAATATTCACTCGCTCGATTATGGCGGTCGCCTTATTCAGACTGGCATTATGGCAGGGATTGAAAAAGCAAAAATGCCCCTCGATCGGCTGCTTTACCGGCATCTGCAAATATCTGGCAGAGAATGGGGCCTCAAGGAGAGTTATAGATATTCTATAGAAAACCTGACCGGTAGAACCTGGCAGCAACGTTTAAAGTCTGTAAAGCAGCAATATGGACTGCTTACCCTTGTTCATTAATGTAAGCATTGCAAGATCTTTAATTGATTTTTGTCATAGGTATACCAGTACTTTCCCTCAAGAAAACCGGAGGCAGTTAACATCTCTTCCTTACTGAAATCAACAAGAACCCTATCCTGATTTTGCCCCAGGAAAATTACGCTTACCTCAAGGTCTTTTAAATTTGAGCACGGATTTTTTTTGTTGAAATCCAGCTGGTGAGCTAATGAATAGACTTTTTGGTTGAGTACCTCACCATTAAAATTATTATCAACCCAGCCCAGAGCAAAGTAACTAAAAGTGCATGTAAAGAAGATATAAATGGATGCCCCAACGGGAAAATCAATATCGCTGTCTCCGTCCCACTTTGACTTAACGTAAGAAGCGATGTTTATTATGCAAATCATACCTGCAATAGCGAGCAAATAGACAAGGATAGAGATTTTTTTGAAGAAAAGATAGGCCACAAGAAAACTTCTTGTAAAAGGGAAAAAGGAGGGATCAATATTAAATATATCATTTATTATTGCTGAGGCATCAGCAGTACAGTATAAAATCAAACCGGTAAATGATAGAGACAGTATGATTTTTGCTGTTTTAAACCGCCACAGCTCCTTGAATAATAAAGTTCTTTCAATATTAATGCCGATCCATACTGTTGATAGCATGATTGATATAATGTACGCAGGTAATTTTAACGATTCAATAAATTCAGAATCAGAGTCATTGGATGTAGAGAATATAAATACCAATATCGCCACAACGGCCAATATATTAAGCGCAACGGAACAGCCCCATTGCTCACTGTATTTTTCGTTTTCTTTTTCTCTTTTAATAAATAAAACGGTATCACGTATCTCTTTAATAACTTGCTTGGTGGATTTCTCACGCGAATACCTGTAGTGAGCATCCTCGCTCGCATCAAACTCAGCCGCAAGTTTTTTGATAGACTCGGTATTAACTTTCTCATTAGTCATAATGAATAACTCTTGTTCTGATTAAGTGCAGGTTGACTATAAGCCCCCATGCTATTCTTCATGGATAAACGCCGGGATAAGCATCATACCGCCATGGTGTTGACTTCGCCGCCTTTTTTCGAACTTCGATGCCCACAAGTATGCGCAATGATAATCGGCAAGATATACGCTTCCTCTGATTGCTGTATACCAAACCGTTGTCAGAAGAGAAACGTCTGGCGGCGGTAAAATACCCTTAAGGTAAATCAAACCATTCTCTGCAAAAAATATTGATCAGTTTGATGTCCGCTCCAGCCTGATAGCTGCTGGAGAGAGCGGGTGCAACTGCTTTTTCACAGCGACCTGTATTGGCGCTTTGGCCAAACATCTGCGGCGAGTCGAATAGATCCCCTGCAGTGCCGGCGGTCGTTTCGCCTGCCGATCGTCGTTTGACGCATTACCTTATCTCGATCACTTTTTAATAACGGCGTTCAGCAACGACTCGGTTTGCTGTCAGGGGTAATACCCTCTGTATGTTGCCGCTAAAACGGGTTATATGAAACAAAACGGAGAGACGTATGAATGATAAGCACGTATTGCTGATCGGTGCTGCCGGCGTAGTGGGCTTTGCCGCTCATGATTCCTTCCAAAAAGCGGGCTGGCAAATCACTACCCTTGGGCGTTCGCCGCACAGCCCTCACCCTTCTCCTCATATCAGCGCTGACCTGACCTCTTCCGAAAATCTTAATCAACACCGGGAAGCGTTTGAAACGGTAACGCACATTTTTTATGCGGCATTGCGCCAGGATGCCAATCCGGGCGTGGAGGCGGATATCAATGCGCTGATGTTTGAAAATCTGATCGGCGCGGTACGCTCGTCAGGCAATTCGCTGAAACATATTATCTTTATTCAGGGCGGAAAGGTTTATGGGGCCCATCTGGGCGTTTACCGCACCCCGGCGCGGGAAGAGGACAGCCGTCATTTTCCGCCGAACCTCTATTTCCGGCATGAGGACTATGCGAGAAAGATTGGCGATGAAGGCATCGGCTGGACTGCACTGCGCCCGGATATTGTCATCGGTCACTCATTCGGATCGCCGATGAACCTGGGAAATTTGATCGGCGTGTACGGTACAATCTGCCGCGAAACCGCAACCGCCCTGCATTTTCCCGGTCCGGATGACGCTTACCGCAATACCCTGGTGAACATCACTGACAGCCGCATCCTCGGTGAAAGCGCTGTCTGGGCTGCCGAAAAGGCCAGATTCGGCGCATTCAATATCACCAATGGCGACGTGTTTCGCTGGTGTCACGTCTGGCCGAAACTGGCTGACTGGTTCGGCGTTCCGGTTGGCGAGGCGCAGCCTGTCTCGCTTAGCGAACGTCTCAGCGCGCTTAAGCCTCTCTGGTCATCCATCGCCGACAAGGCGCAACTGCAGGAGCGAGATATCGATAAACTGGCGTTAGGTGGTTTCGGTGACTTTATCTTCCATGTTGAGAAAGATGCCATCTTTGACGTCACCAAAGCGCGTCAGGCAGGGTTTAACGCCATGATCAAGCGCTCTGATGAGGTGTTGATTGAACATCTGGATGCGATGCGAAGCAGCAAACTTATTCCCTGATTTCTCAGGCAGCCCGTCATCTGGCAGGCTGCCGGCCTGCTCTCCAGGCCCGTTTCTGGACGGCGGAAGATTACACCAACCCATTGTTCCGGAAGCCAGGCGCACCGGGATGCGGTACGCCTGGCCGCTTCGCCGGATAAGTGTCCGTTATGTGCTGTGAATACAATATGCAGCATACAAGGACCGTCGTAATCCTGAAACATACATAGCTCGCAACCCCTTTCCCAACACATTTCTCCGCTAAAGGTTGTCAGTGGTAAAGATAGAGATGCTGTCAGTAAGACCTTACCGGGTGCCCGGCAGATATTCGGCTACTGTTCGTTTTTAAGCTGCACATCCTCTGCGCCAGAAACGCCGGTAATCTATGCGCTACTACGCGTAGCGGTGTCGCCATATCCGCTTTCAAGCCCTGATCGGCACTCACCGCCAGCATCAGCAGCGCCAGGTGCTGAAACCGGGCTGCCAGCTTCCAGGCGGCCCACGCACCGAGAACGTGTCCCATAGGATGACAACGGATGATGCGGAGCTGTTGTAGCAGCACTATTACCCGCTGCGCTGTCATCATCAGAGCATCAGAAACGCATTTTAAGTCCGACCGATGCTGAAATATCCGCTGTCATTTTACTGTCACCGCCATTGTCCCAGACTTTGCCGACTTCGGTGTAAGCCTGCACTTTACTGCTCACCGCCCAGGTGGTGCCCACCGCAGCTTCAGTCGCGCTGTAGCGCTGATCGGCGCTAAGGCTGGTTTTTCCGTCATTGTTGCGGGTGTTGCGATAGGTCACGGTGTCCTGCCCGTCCGATATTTCCTGCCACAGGTTCACCCGGAGATAAGGTTTAACTTTGCCATAATCCGTATCATAATCCGCCATTAATCTGGCGCCTATCCGGCCAATCACCGCTGCGTCAGTGTCTACATTAACATTGGTTTTCGCCGCCCCTTTCAGCGTGACGTCCCTGAAATCACTGTATTGATAAATGAGCTGGCCCTGAGGCTCAAGAGCCCAGCGACTGTTACCTATTTTCCACGGCTTACCCACTTCCACCGAGGCAACCAGCGAGTTGCCGTCCGGATGATAGGTAATCCGATCCACATTGTTTTTCAGGTCGACCTGGTGGTAACCATACTGAATCACGTTATCGACATAAAATCCGTCACTGTCTGTCCAGGTGGCGTAACCGCCCAGATAGCTTGAAAAGGTCGAATTATAGGCTGAGCCGCCGCCCATGCCGGTGTTACCAGAAATCGCGCTATCAGTATCCATAAAGGTGGCATAGATGCCCGCACGCCATTGATCCTTCTGCCAGAAGTCGCGCCCCATCTGCATTCCGTTATAACTGGAATCACTGGTGGTACCGGTAGCATCATTCATCTTCTGATCGACGGTTTTATAGATATAGCGCGCCCAGAATCGGCCTTCCTGATCTTCCGGAATTGCAGCCTGCCACGGTTGCTCATCCCCGACGCGTTGATGCAGGGTACCTAATACGGTCAGATCGGCCTGACGGATGATTGAGCCCAGACTGTTAAAACCCGGCACATCCGGCCGGTAACCTGCCCGCAGGAACCAGTCCTCTCCCGCTCCAGCTGCATTTCCGGCAAAAAGTTGATACTGGTATGCGCCTGCCAGCAGTTTATCTGCGCCGATGGTGAACGCATCTCTGGTGGACTGCGCCGTAGTGGTTGCGCCATTTTGCGCTTCTACCACCTTGATTCCATCACCTTCTGTTGGTTCACCTAACTGGCTGACATCAATATTTAGCAGCGTCAGGCCGGATGCCGAGCCGCCGGAAATCACCAGCCGGTCGGCAACGCCGGGGCTGTGCTGCTGAGCAGCAATGTTCAACCTGCCGTTAACCCCAACATAGTCGCCATTAACGGTAAGCGTTGATCCGACATCCCCGCCCTGAAGGTTTACCGTGCCCTGGTTTACCAGATTGCCAATACGCTGATTAAACCCACCGCTATCCAGCGTGGCATTCTGGCTGACAACATAGTCTGAAGCTGAACTGAAGCGGTTAGCACTGCCCGCTCGCAACGTGCCATTTTCTACCCGCGTCGTGCCGCTCCAGCGGTTGTTGCCGTTTAAGGTGGTAATGCCGCTACCGCGTTGCCAGACCTGCCCGCTGCCGGAAATATCCCCGTTCACCGCCATCTCATCAGACCGGTTAAAAGAGAGAACAGCCTGATTTTGAATGTTGCCCGTGACGTTACCGCCCGCGCTGCCATCACCCAGCTGTAACGTTCCGCCGTTAACGATCGTCGTTCCCTGAAAGCTACTGTCTTTCGTCAACGTCAGCACTCCCGCGCCCGCTTTAGTCAGATCTCCTGAGCCGGTAACGCTGTTCAGTAATAAAACGTTAAAACCATTGGTATCGACAGTGCCGCCGCTGTCAGCGAGCTTCACTTCACGGGGAGTATCAAAGGCTGCACCGTAACGCAAAGTCCCCCCGCCCAGGGTCAGTGCCGTTTCTGGCGCTCCCATGCTGGCATCCTGTGCGACCTGAAGCGTGCCCGCAGTAACTGAGGTGCCGCCTGAGTAGGTGTTGTTGCCGTTAAGCACCAGCGTACCTAAATCAGTTTTTCGTATGCCACCCGATCCCACCAGCAAGGAATTAATCGTAGCGGTATAGCCTGCCCCCTGAAGGGAACCCTCCCCCACACGCAGGATGGTATCGGCAGTATTGGTTGTAATTACGCCATCATTCAAGACATAACCATCAGTAGCAAACTGCGCGCCACTGATCGCCACAACCCCCAGGCTATTATTCACGGTCACTGTCCCGGCCTGGCCACCAAAAACAGCGAAAGAGGTATCGCTAAACGGTGTGTTAAAGCGCCCGTCTGGTGAGGTCTGATCGGTGGTCCAGTTATCGTTACCGGTACTGTTTTGCCAGATGCCGCTTCCGCCGTCGATCACTCCGTTGTTTTTGTCCGCACTGTTATTTCCACCGGCACCATCCCAGAATCTCATTACCGTGCCCGCATGATTAATGAGGTTGACCTGGCCCGCGATGGACGTCTGCACGTAAAGATCAGCAGCTGCCTGAGGTGCCGTGCCGATATCAAGCTGTTTGTCTGTTAACCTGCCGCTGTAATTGAATACCCGGTACAGGCCAACATCGAACTGGCCACCGGTGGTTTGAGTGATATTCAATTTGCCATTCAGGTTGAGATCGCCGTTGATGTTAATCAGGTCGTTCAGCGTCCCACCTGGCGAATAAGCCTGACCAAACTGGAAGTCGAGCTGAGCATTTTCATCCAATGTCAGCCCGCCTAGCGTCAATACACCGACGCTGTTTAAATCGCGTCCGGCAGCGAGATGAGCGCCATCCGCTACCGTTACGCTGCCGCCTGAGATGCCTTCTCCCCCTAACGTCGTCTGACTAGCAACAGCGATCGCGCCGGTTGCAGCGGATTGATCGCCGTTAATTAACAACGTTCCCTGCAGCACGCGGGTGTCTCCTGTCCAGCTATTTTCACCGGTCAGCGTCAGCGTGCCGCTGCCGACTTTCACCAGGTTACCGCCACTGCCACTGATAACCCCAGAGATAAGATCGCTCAGCCCCAGGTTACCTTCGACCAGTGTGCCGGCACCCAATACAACATTTCCGGCACCGGAGAGTGAACCGATGGCCGTCGGTTGCGATGCTGCGCTGATGTCTACCCGCGCGTTTGCCTGATTATCTATGCGGCCATTGCCAGCCTGAGCATTGTCGGCAAAGATCACCTCGCCCTGGTTAGTGACAGCGGCAGTGCCAGCATCAGCCGCATCGGTAAAGGCCAGACCAGAAGTAGCATCAACAGTCACCTGCGACGTACCGCCGGAACTTTGATCGGCGAAGTTAAGCTGTCCGCTGTTTATCAGGTTAACCCTGCTTTGAGCAGCTGAACTGGAGCCAATGAATTGCAGCGTTGCGTTATCTACGCTGAAAGCATGACCTTCCGCCTGAGCAGCGCCGGTAAAATTCAACTGTGCGAGATCGGTGAGGCTGATATTGCTTTCAGCAGTCCCCAACGCACCGGTGGTATTCGCATTCACGCTGAGCTGTCCATTACCGTTTTTGCCGGCGATCCTGGTATCACCCAGGTAGCTGTTTTGTTGATTCAACTCGAGCACGCCATTGCCTGTGCTGACAGAGGTATCCACAATGTTCAGAGCACCATTCCCGCCAATAACCCCGGCTGGGGTAAACGTGTGGCCGTACGTATCCAGCGTGCCGCCGCCAGCCGCATCAAGAAAAATTAACCGGCTAGTCGCGAAATCTGCGCCAGCTTGCAGCGATGCACCATTTTTCAGCGTCAGTGACGTACCGCTAAGGCCCAGGCTGGCATCGCGGGAAGCCTGTAATGTTCCCTGCCAGACTTCTATCCCTGCTGAGAAATCATTCTCTCCATTAAGAATTAATCTGCCGGGGTCGGTTTTCAGCAACCTGATGCGATTCTCATCCAGTGGGTCCTGCAACAGATCGGTGTTAATTGTCGTCGTGACATCGCTGCCCGTGCCGCCGTCACCGACTCGAACGATGTAATAAGTATCGGCAACCGCTTCCCCTTGCGCACTGTAGCTATTGGCTGGTGCAGGAACGGACTCTGGGAAAGAGTCCGTGACGGTACTGATGTAATAAAGCGGTGAGTCGGCGTTGAGTTGATTCACTGCATAGCCGTCACTGGTAAACTGCATTCCTGAGTTGATCACCCTGCCGTTTACGTTACTGACTACTACCACGCCTGCCGTTCCCTGGAAAATAGCGAAAGCCGTCTGTGACCAGGGCGCATTTCCCACCCCATTTGACGTCGTCCAGTCATTGGTTACCCCGGCGATATTGGCGCGCCAGATGCCATTACCACCGTCAACATTGCTGTTACCGCTGGTGCCATCCCCGTGGTTGGTGGTACGGCCGCCATCCCAGAATTGCAGTTCAGAAGCCGGATTGAGATAGTTCAGGATCAGGTTAACCTGATTAGCAATGTTGGTCTGAATACGGCTGGTACCGCCGTCATTAGCAGGTAAAGAGCCGATATCCAGACCCCGGTTAGCCGCCGTATTGTTGATGGAGGCCCCTGCATAACTAAACAATCGATAGACGCCAGGCAGGAAACTGCCGCCTGGTGAGAGGGTGACATTAAGGATCCCATCAAGGATCAGGGTCCCTTTCACATTAACAAAATCATTCAGGGCGCCGCCTGCCGTATAGGACTGTCCCAGCTCAAATTGACTGTTGGTCGTGGCATTCAGCGTTAAATCGCCATTGATGGTCAGGGTGCCTCTGCTGTTATCGCCTGGCGTCAGTACCGTATTGTTGCCAAACACAACCGCACCGCCTAACGTGCCGTTACCGCCCAGCGTCGTGCCATCACCTGCCGTTGTCAGCGCGCGGGCGGCAGTTTGATCACCATTGATCAATAAGGTCCCCTGGGAAAGCAACGTCTCACCTGCATAGCTATTGTTACCGCCCAGCCGGGTCACGCCAGACCCAATCTGATGAAATGCGCCGCTGCCAGAAATGATGCCATTAAGCGTGACACTATCGGACTGATTAACGGTCAAAATGCCGTTGTCGGTGATGTTTGTAACCTCAGAAAGGCTGCCTGTGGTGCCTCCCTTGCCGAGAGAAAGCTCAGCGCCGCTGCCAATCAGCGTATTACCGGTATAAGTATTATCGGCCAGCAAATTGGTTTTACCTGCGCCCGTTCTTTCCATGCCGCCATTACCCGAAATGATTCCGGCGTAATCCTGCTCATCGTCGCCATCAAACGACACCAGACTGTCCGCACCATCAGTAAAGAGGCTGTAGTTATGCAGAGTGGCTTCGCTGGAACTGGCGACACTGTCACCACTGCGTAACGTCGCCCCGCCCGTGACATTAATTTGCGGCGTACCGGAAAGCGTTAAATCATCGACCAGGCGTACGTCCGTAGCTGCCCCGTTAAGCGTTAAGGTGCTCCAGCCGCTGCCAATATTGGTGCCGCGGACCTGATTGTCCGTGCTGAAAGATCCGACTAAGGCCGGGCTGTCGCCCTGATGGGTATTATTAAACGTCAGCGTGCTGCCCGTGCCGCCTTCACTCACCAGGTGAGTCATATTTGCCAGTGAAACATCGCCGATTGTCGCGCTGTCATTGCCATCCGAGCCGCTGAATGTGACGCCACCCGCAAGCAGGCCACTGGTCCAGCTGAATTGATCGTTGCCACTTCCGAGATTGATTTCACCGCGCGTATTGCCACCGGTAAGAGAAATCGCGTCGTTGCCACCGCCGGTCAGTATCGCCTGAGAGGTGCTGCCTGCGGCCAGTAAAGTCCCGCTGTTGGTGATCGTATTGTTCGCATTTCCCGAGGCGTCAATCACTGCCGCATTCAGATTGGTGCTGGCGTTGGTCAGGTTGCCACTGTTGACAAGGGTCCGGTTCGCCGCCGTTCCGTTGAGCACAATCATGCTGTTGCTATTGCTGGCTCCGCTGGCTGTGATGCTGCCGGTATTGACGAACTGTGAGGTATTGGCGGCAAGAATGGTGCTGCCCGCATTGGTACTGGTCACGATCGTGCCATTGTTGATCAGGCTACTGGCGTTGGTGGCATCGATTGCCGCACCCGCGCTGCCACCCATAGTGATATTGGCACCAGAAGTTACATTCCCGGCGGTGTTACCGAGAATACCGATACTGCCCGCGCCCGTGCCATTAATGGTATATCCGGTGCCGATGGCCAGATTACCGGTTGTGGCCGAGCCGTCATCATTCTCAAAAGCGAAGCCCTGACCGCTGCCGCTGACGTTGAGAATGTTGTTGGTCCCCTCAGCATTGAACGTCACTGCTGTGCGGATTGCCGGGCCATCCGCGGCATTGATGGTGACATTGTTGAGGTTAATATTGCCGGTATTGGATTTATTATTGATTCCCGCACCTGATCCGCTGATCCCAATGATGCTGTTACTGGCGGTAAAGGACGAAGAACCGATGTCCATCAACACGCCGTCAGCGCCGCCAGAGGCGGTAATCGTATTGTCCGACCCATTAATGGTCAGCGCTGCGCCTGAACCCAGTAACTGAACGGCAGCAAGCCCGCCATTTGCCGTTACCGCCCCCAGCTTCTGCACAATCGCGCCAGCGCCCTGAACGCGAATACCCACATTTCCAGCGCCACCGCCAACGCTGATGGTGCTGTTGTTGGTCAGCACGCCCGCGTTCAGGATATCCACACCAACGTTATTACCAGCGCCCAGTACCTGAACGGGCGCATTAACCACGGCACTGCCGTTATCATGCAATGCGATCCCTTTGCTGTTACTGCCGTTCAGCTGAATACCTGAAGCGCCCTGTAACAGCAGATTACCGAGGTGTGATACGTCATAACCGACAATGCCACTTTGTGCGACCCCGCTGGTTGTTGATGCGTCTGAGGTGACATTAGTGACAAACTGATCGGTCCCTTTGCTGCCATCAATATTGTAATTCCGGCCATCAATCAGTACTGCCGTCGTGTTGTCGTGATTAAGGATGATACCGCCGTCGGCAATAGTTCCTTTTGCACCGCCAGTGACTTTAACGCCGACGGCATTCTCACCGTTTACATCAATAATAGCCGGGCCTGTGTTGAGGGTAGTCAGCACATCGTCACTGGCATCACTGTTATTTTTGTCATCAAAACCATTGGCAAACACCCCTGTTGAGCCTGTCCCGGTCAGCGTTAACTGATAGGGCGTTCCGCTGCCATTGTCACCGCTAAAGGTGGCGCCATTATCTACTGCAAACAGCACGGAACCCGCCTGGCCATTATCATTAATGGAGGCATTGGCCACGTTAATATTGGCCGCATTGCCATAGGCGTAGTAACCAATCTGCTGGCTGTTTTCCAGTGAAAGGCTGGACTGGTTGGTGACGTTAATAATCGCGTTGCCACGCGCATGTACCCCAATGGCACCCGCCGCGAGTAACCTGATAGTAGAAGAGAGATTGACCACCGATTGATGAGTGTTCAGGCCTTCGGCATAAACTGCGTAATTGCGGTAGGTGTAAGGGTTGTTATCCGTTCCGCCAGTATCGCCGGCGCTGCCAACGGTAATTTCACTATTTTGCGTCGAGGTGACTGAAGCATTCGCTGTGCGGGCCTGCAGGTAGATAGCGATATTATTGTCGCCATCAATCAAAATATCCCCGTCGTTCACCACCGCGCCGCTATTATCGGCAATATACAGACCATAACTGGAGGCCGCAGCGCCATTGGTTAATTTGCCCAAAACTGCAATATTCCCGCTGTTGGTCACGTCTCCCGTGCCGCTATCAGAAAAAATGCCTGCCGCATTTCGGGTATTTTCACCGAGATAAATCAAACCATTGTTAACGATAGCTCCACTACTTTTACTGTAGATCCCCGCCGCCAGGCTGCCGCCACCGGTCATGGCAACGCTTACAGGTGTCACGCCACCGGTCAGGATGGGGTCTACACCCAGATAGATATTACCGTTGTTGGTGAACGTCGCGCCCTGATCGGCATACACGCCATAACCTGTTGCACGACCGCCAACATTATTAGCATTACCAACAATCGCAATTGTGCCGCCTGCAGCATTCGTTGCCAGGGTAGTTCCCGACGCGCGAATACCGATGGCATTAGCCGTTGTGGTATCGGTAAGTGCGACGTTGATATGACCGTTATTGGTTAAGGTGCTGGCACCCAGTCCGGAGATTGCGACACTGCCCGCATTGCCTGCATTCTGATTAGTGCCGTCTTTCTCGATAAACAAGCCAGCATTCAGGGTGCCGTTGTTAATGGCTGTCGCGTCTGTTGCGATCATCCCCACGGTCGCCGGACTGCTATTACTGCTGCGCCAGGCATTGATCGCGCCATCATTAGTAATTATTGCTCCTTGATCTGCCCGCATGACGGCTGATGCACCATCGACCGCCAGACTACCCGTTGAGGTTACCGCACCGCTGGCATTCGCGCCGGTTGCGTAGATCACGTTTAGATCGCCGACCGGCAAGGTGCCATTATTGATATGTGTGCCTTTGTCATCCCATACGTGGTAAGTCAGGTTGATGGTGGTCTGGTCTTCCTTCGCCAGCAAGCCGGTAATAATGGCATTGTATGTGTTCTGCGCCTCCACCGCCGAGTCGATGGTTTCGCCATTCACCGTTGCCCCAGCCGTCAGCCAGTACTGGATTTGCGGTTTGCCGGCATAATCGCCCTGGCCCGTAAGGTAATCATTGACGGTAGCAATGTCGGCTGAAGACGTAATATCAAACGCGCGCGATCCTACCTGCACTACTCGCTCGCCTATCCGGGTGTAATTCGGCAGCGTGATGGTGTAATTGTATTGCGCACTTTGCGCGGTGATAGTTTGGGTATTGCTGGAAATAACGGGTGCCGGACGGAAATGAATATAATTATCGGATTGCCAGCGGGTCGCGCTGGCTGCTGTACCGCTGCCGTCGGCCTTCGCCAGGACAGAATTTTTTGCCAGCAAATCCAGCGTGTTGGTGGAATCGGCAATGGCTGTGCTACCCGCAGTATCTGAGCCGATATTAATACTGGCGCTCCCCCCTTCCGAACTGACTGAGGCAATGCCAAAGCTGTTAAAAATGCGCAGGGAATCAGGGTCATATACCGGCAGTAAAAGTGCACTGACCGGCGTATCGTCCGATGAAACAAAAGTAGTGGAATCATAAATACTGATGATCTGATTACTGCCTTCAAGCCCGGGAATGACAACGTTCAACTCCTGATTCTGTTGAGGATTGGCCGGGTTGGGTGAATAAGTAAACTGATCAATATTGCTGGCTGTGATGGCTGTTTGATTACCGGATGAATCGGTGGCTGTAATGACCGTAATGCGGTTGGGATCGCTGCCGGTGTTCCCGGGTAACGCCTGCCCGACCGCGACTGAGGTGCTGCTGCCTGTGCTGCCAGCGCCAATCTGAGGGATAGTGCCGATAATGTTCAGCGCAGTGCCTGGGGGGTAATGATCAGGCGCGTTTTGACTGTCCAGCGTAAAGGCAAAGCCCGTATTAATCACGCTGTCGTAGTTGATGCCCTGATTTTCCGGGAACAGATAGGAAGGATGACCTGATGCATTCCATTCTGCATCAATCGCATAAGCCCCCTGCGCATAGCCAGCGCCGCCTGTGATGAGCGCGGAAAGTAACAGTGAGGTGGTTAAAGAGGCTTTTTTACCTCTTACAGAAGCAAGTTCAGAAACAGGGACATAGCAAGACGCGGTACAGCTCCAGATTAACCGGTAAACTTTGTTCATCTCGGACCTCGAAGCGCAACTACCAGCTGATTGTAATAAGATTACATATTTGAAAACATCAATTACTAATTCTTAACATTAGTTCATAACGAAAATCTTCAAGATTTAATTGCCGAAAGTTGAGACCAGATCAAATAAGGGAAATGAAGGCGCCGGCTTATGCACTGACTGCGTGTACAAGCCGCGCTAGCGTGGAACCGGGAGAGGAGCAGAAAAAAGCTGACCTGATATGTCCAGGCGATGAAACCGGTGCTGCAGGCCAGGATCGAAACCACTGAGTGCTCGTGCTGTCTTACATGGCTTTGCTGGTTCATGACGCTTTCAACAGTATGATGCTGCATTGTATTGCATTGGCAGTGGGGTACCGGGTCCGATTGCAACTCACTTCAGGTACTGTATAGCAGAGGAGTCGCGTCAGCAGTTTGTGGTACCTATCCTCCTGTCCGGGGACACATCCACTGTTACCGGCAGCCAATATGCTGTAGATGGCGGGCTGGTCGGTTACCGATGGTTTAACAGGATGTATAAAAGCAACTGAAAATAATTCTTTAATGTCTGCTTTTCGCTGAGAGTTGACACCACGGAGGCAACACGCGGATTACACCGCCCTGCGGATGATTTATAGTCCAGCATTTTTCCCGGCCTGCCTGAGCGGTCTGACATCACCGTTTAGCCCTTTGCTGGCTATGAAAAGATAAGTCAGGTCCTTTTGGCAAAGAGTGTCTGCGCAACGCAGTCTTAACGGGTAACACTGTTCTCAATTCACTTTCTCGTTTTTCGCCCGCCTTTAAGGCAGCAGGTTCAGCTGACGCACCAGAGTCAGGATCGCCCGCACCGTATGCCATCAGACCTCAGCCGGAAGTGCCGAAACGACTCAGTTGTGTCTGGTAATAGTGACCGACACCGCAGGACTGCATTGTGAAGATAACGCCAGAATCAGCCCAGGCTGACGGTTTAAATCACGACAACCCCCCTTCATTAAACCGCCAACCCGGTTAATTTTTTCATCGTCTTACCCGCCATCTGTTCTTTTTGTGATCCACATTGTAGTACAACACATCCACTTTGTACTACATTGCGTCATGCTAACTAAGACGGTTCACACTCTCCCGGTCAAAAGGCAGGTGAAAATCAGCGCTCAGGGTAAAGTAGACATGGGAATAAAGAGAAAAAGGATCATCCATGACTATCAACAAAACTGACCGCATTGTGATCTCGCTGGGCAGCCAGATTATCAGCGGCAAGTATCTGCCTGGCGCAGCACTGCCCACTGAGACTGAGCTGTGTGTGGAGTTTGAAACCTCGCGCAACATCATCCGTGAAGTGTTTCGCTCGCTAATGGCCAAGCGCCTCATAGAACTAAAGCGCCACCGTGGGGCTTATGTGACCTTGCGTAATAAGTGGAACTACCTTGATACAGATGTACTGAAATGGGTGCTTGAAAATGATCACGACCCGCAACTGATTGCTGCGATGAGCGAAGTCCGCAATCTGGTCGAACCCACCATTGCACGCTGGGCGGCAGAGCGTGCGACATCAAGCGATCTGGCGCAGATTGAGTCAGCGCTGAACGAGATGATTGCCAATAACCAGCACCGCGATGCCTTTAATGAAGCAGATATTCGCTTTCATGAAGCGGTATTGCAGTCGGTACATAACCCGGTACTGGAGCAGCTTAGCGTGGCGATGAGTTCGTTACAGCGGGCGGTTTTTGAACGCACATGGCAGGGAGACGAGGCAAATATGCCCCAGACACTGCAGGAACATAAAGCGCTGTACGATGCAATCCGGCATCAGGACGGCGAGGCGGCAGAGCAGGCGGCATTGACCATGATCGCCAGCTCAACATCAAGGTTGAAGGACATTACATGACATCTCGCTATATTGCTGTTGACTGGGGATCGACCAATCTGCGGGCCTGGCTCTTTGAGGACGGAAAATGTCTGCAGAGCCGGCAATCCGAGGCAGGCGTAACGCGTCTGAACGGTAAATCTCCACCAGCGGTGTTAAATGAGATCACCCAAACATGGCGCAATGACGACACTCCCATTGTCATGGCGGGAATGGTAGGCAGCAACGTCGGCTGGAAAATAGCGCCGTACCTGCCGCTGCCGGTTAAGTTTTCGGCAATAGGTGAGCAATTAACCCAGGTTGACGACAACGTCTGGATCATTCCCGGCCTGAGCGCTGACAGAAAAGATAACCAGAACGTTATGCGGGGTGAAGAAACCCAGCTGATCGGTGCCCGTACCCTTGCCCCTGCTGCCGTTTACGTTATGCCGGGAACACACTGTAAATGGGTGCTGGCTGACGATCGGCAAATCAGTGATTTCAGGACCGTCATGACCGGTGAGCTGCACCATTTACTGCTGCATCACTCACTGATTGGCGCCGGTTTACCCGAGCAGCAAAGCTCACAGGCTGCTTTTACCGCCGGTCTGGAGCGCGGGATGGCAACGCCAGCCCTGCTGCCAGAACTGTTCGAAGTTCGCGCTTCACACGTACTCAAACGTCTTCCGCCCGAGCAGGTCAGCGAGTTTTTATCAGGCCTGCTGATTGGCGCGGAGGTGATGACGATGAGCGCATTTTTTAGCGAACAGCAGATTACCGTGGTTGCCGGGGACGCACTGGCAAAACGTTACCAACAGGCGCTTACCGCCCTTGGACGTCAGGTGACGTCGATTTCAGGCGATACCGCATTTCAGGCAGGAATAAGGAGCATCGTTAATGCAATGGCAAACTGAACTTCCCCTCATCGCGATTTTGCGTGGGATAAAGCCCGATGAGGTTCTGGCGCACGTTGGCGCCGTGATTGACGCGGGATTTGACGCGGTGGAAATCCCGCTTAACTCTCCGCAGTGGGAAAAAAGTATTCCCCTCATCCTGCAGGCGTATGGTGAACGGGCTTTGATTGGTGCGGGCACGGTTTTAAAGACGGAGCAGGTTGATACGCTCGCCAGAATGGGCAGCAAGCTGATCGTTACGCCGAATATTCAGCCAGAACTGATCCGCCACGCCGTGAACCTTGGCATGACCGTCTGCCCTGGCTGCGCGACGGCCAGCGAAGCCTTTAACGCTCTGGACGCGGGTGCGCAGGCGTTAAAAATTTTCCCCTCGTCCGCCTTTGGTCCGGCCTATATCAAAGCGCTTAAAGCCGTTCTTCCCGACGACGTACCGGTATTTGCCGTTGGCGGTGTGACCCCGGAAAATCTGTCGGAGTGGATTGATGCGGGCTGTGCCGGAGCAGGGCTTGGCAGCGATCTCTATCGCGCCGGACAACCGGTTGAGCGCACCGCGCAGCAGGCAGCGGCATTTGTTAAAGCTTATCAGGAGGCAGTGAAGTGAAAATAACTAAACTCACCACATATCGTTTACCCCCACGCTGGATGTTTTTGAAAATTGAGACCGATGAAGGTGTGGTCGGCTGGGGCGAACCCGTTATTGAAGGCCGGGCACGCACCGTCGAGGCCGCCGTACACGAACTGAGTGAATACCTGATCGGTCAGGACCCCGCCCGGATAAACGATTTATGGCAGGTGATGTACCGCGGGGGTTTTTATCGCGGCGGCCCAGTTCTGATGAGTGCCATTGCGGGTATTGACCAGGCCTTATGGGATATTAAAGGTAAGGTGCTGAATGCTCCGGTCTGGCAGTTAATGGGCGGACTGGTACGCGACAAAATCAAAGCTTACAGCTGGGTTGGCGGCGACCGTCCGGCGGAAGTCATTGGTGGCATAAAAAAACTGCGTGAAATTGGTTTTGATACTTTCAAACTCAACGGATGCGAAGAACTTGGCATCATTGACGATTACCGCAAGATTGACGCGGCGGTCAATACCGTTGCCCAGATCCGCGAAGCGTTCGGATATGAAATTGAGTTCGGTCTCGATTTCCACGGACGCGTTAGCGCGCCGATGGCAAAAGTATTGATAAAAGAACTTGAAGCCTATCGTCCGTTATTTATTGAAGAGCCGGTGCTGGCGGAGCAGGCTGAGTATTATCCAAAACTGGCGGCTCAGACGCATATACCTATCGCTGCGGGCGAGCGGATGTTCTCGCGATTTGAATTCAAAAGAGTGCTTGAAGCCGGAGGGCTGGCCATTTTACAACCCGACCTGTCGCATGCCGGGGGAATAACTGAATGCTATAAAATTGCCGGCATGGCAGAAGCCTATGATGTTGCGCTGGCACCTCATTGTCCGCTCGGTCCGATTGCGCTTGCTGCCTGCCTTCATGTCGACTTTGTTTCGCGCAACGCGGTATTCCAGGAGCAAAGCATGGGTATTCATTACAATCAGGGCGCAGAGCTGCTCGACTTTGTGAAAAATAAAGAAGATTTCAGCATGGAAGGCGGTTTCTTTAAGCCTTTGACTAAACCGGGTCTCGGTGTGGAAATTGATGAAGCCCAGGTGATTAAGCTCAGTAAAATTGCTCAGGACTGGCGTAATCCGCTCTGGCGACATGCGGATGGTTCCGTCGCGGAATGGTGATCCCTGCTCTGTAACCCGGGCTTACGCGCTCCCGGGTAGTAAATTTTAAATAACTAAAACACACCCTCTGTAATTTACCGGGCATGGTGAATGGCTTTGCTATGCCCAAAATCTGGAGACAGATTGCGATGCATATTCCGATTAATGCTGAAAAACCAGGGCGTCGTCGTTATCTGACGCTATTTATGATCTTTATTACGGTGGTTATCTGTTACGTCGACCGGGCAAACCTGGCGGTAGCGTCGGCACACATTCAGGAAGAGTTCGGTATTACCAAAGCAGAAATGGGGTATGTTTTTTCCGCTTTTGCCTGGCTGTATACCTTATGTCAGATCCCCGGCGGCTGGTTTCTTGATCGGGTCGGCTCACGACTGACCTACTTTATTGCTATCCTGGGATGGTCAGTTGCAACCCTGCTGCAGGGATTCGCCACCGGGCTGATTTCTCTGATTAGCCTGCGGGCCATTACGGGCGTTTTTGAGGCTCCCGCCTTCCCGACCAATAATCGCATGGTGACAAGCTGGTTCCCGGAACAGGAGCGAGCATCCGCGGTGGGTTTTTTCACTTCAGGCCAGTTTGTCGGTCTGGCTTTTTTAACGCCTCTGCTCATCTGGATTCAGGAACTATTAAGCTGGCACTGGGTGTTTATCCTCACCGGCGGTATCGGTATTGTCTGGTCATTAGTCTGGTTCAGGGTTTATCAGCCACCCCGTCTTACGAAGGGGATCGGTAAGGCCGAACTGGATTATATTCAGGCCGGAGGCGGCCTGGTTGACGGCGATGCACCGCTGGTCAAAGAGGGGCGTCAGCCACTGAGCAAGGCCGACTGGAAGCTGGTATTCCACCGTAAACTGCTGGGCGTGTATCTGGGACAGTTCGCCGTGACCTCGACGTTATGGTTTTTTCTCACCTGGTTCCCGAATTACCTTACCCAGGAGAAAGGAATTACCGCACTTAAAGCCGGCTTTATGACGACGGTTCCGTTCCTGGCCGCTTTTTTCGGCGTGCTGCTTTCTGGCTGGCTGGCGGATAAACTGGTTAAAAAAGGCTTCTCGCTGGGCGTGGCGCGTAAAACCCCGATAATATGTGGTCTGCTGATCTCAACCTGCATTATGGGTGCGAACTACACGAATGACCCGATGTGGATCATGATACTGATGGCAGTAGCCTTTTTCGGTAATGGTTTTGCATCAATAACCTGGTCGCTGGTTTCTTCGCTGGCCCCGATGCGTCTGATCGGGTTGACCGGGGGGGTATTTAATTTCGTCGGTGGTCTTGGCGGCATCACCGTTCCCCTGGTTATCGGCTATCTGGCGCAGGATTACGGTTTTGGTCCGGCTCTCATCTATATCGCGGCCGTCGCGCTGATAGGTGCGCTCTCCTACATCCTGCTGGTGGGGGATGTGAAACGAATAGGCTGATACCTGGCAGGGACTGCATCACCGTGAGGCCTTATACCAACCTCACGTGATGCAGTCCGTTACCCCGGCTACCGCGCTTTATCCCCTGTTTCCCTTAATGCGGAAAAGCGACTCATGGATGCATGCTGCTGAAGCTCTGGTCACCATCGGCTTATCCAGTCGAATCTACCGCTCGCCACCCTTAACGTCAGGAAACGATGCGTTGCTTTGAGGCGACGGGGGCTTTACCACACAGCTGTTCTTCAAGCTCCTCCAGCGATTTACCTTTAGTTTCTGGCACTCGCTTCACGACAAACAGGAAACCTGCCGCGCAAATCACCCCGTACAGCATAAAGCTGCCTGCGGCTCCGAGGCCGGCATTTAAAATCGGGAAAGTGTAGGTCAGCACGAAACAGGCTATCCACAGTGCCAGGGTTGCCACTGACATCGCAAGGCCACGAATACGGTTCGGAAAGATTTCCGCCAGCAGCACCCAGGTTACGGGTGCCAGCGTCAAGGCATACACGCCAATCGCTGCCAGCACCAGAATCAGGACGGGCCAGCCGGTTATGCCCAGCGTATACGCACCCGCAATCAGCGCATAGCACACCGTCAGACCACCTGCACCGATCAGCATTAACTTACGGCGACCCAGACGGTCAACCAGAGGCAGAGCCAGCACGGTGGCAACAAGGTTGATCAGTCCGGTTGCGACAATGGATTTGAGCGTACCGTTAATATCAAAGCCAGCCGAAGCAAAAATCTCCTGCGCGTAATTGAAAATAACGTTAATGCCGCACCACTGCTGAAAAACGGCCAGTATGATGCCGGTGATCATTATCGGCAGTACCCGGGGTTCTGAAAGAGAGGCGAAGCTGGCGCGCGTCTGCTGACGATCATTATGTATGGCATGGGCAATCTCCCGGAGCGTTTGCTGCGCATAGCCAGATGAGCCGATTTTGCTCAGCGTAGCCAGTGCGCGATCGTTTTTGCCGGCCAGCATTAACCAGCGTGGCGATTCCGGCACCCACATCATGAGCATTAAAAATAGCACTGAAGGCACCGCTGCCGACGCGAACATCCAGCGCCAGCCGTACTGACCATTCCAGGTTTCACGCAGCGCGGCCTGGGAGGCTTCGCCTGTCACCGGATCGGCAATCAGCAGGTTAATCAGTTGTGCGGCCAGTACACCTATCACAATGGTGAGCTGATTAACCGCAACAAATTTCCCACGCTTCGCGCTCGGGCTGATTTCAGCGATGTACATCGGGCTTAATGCCGAGGCAATCCCAATGCCCACACCGCCCAGAATTCGCCACCAGACAAAAATCTCAAAATTACTGGCAAGTGCGGTGCCAATGGCGGAGACCACAAACAGCAGAGCGGCGGTAATCAGCGGTATCCGGCGTCCCAGTTTATCGGCGAACCAGCCTGAAACCAGTGCGCCGAAAACACAACCAACCAGCGCAGAACTCATTGCCCAGCCCGACATCGCCGGATCGGTAACACCAAACCAGGCTTCATAAAAGGGTTTTGCGCCCCCGATGACTACCCAGTCGTAACCAAAAAGCAAACCGCCGCAGGCCGCTACCAGGCAGATGCTCCAGACGTAACGCATATTGAGGTTTTGATTATTGTTCACGCGAATTCTCCGCACAGGGTCAAAGTGCGGCTATATCACCACTGTTACCAGCAGGTGAAAGTTCAGGTCTTCACAGATTTTAGTAACAGGAGTTTAGTAATCTATGCTGCGGAAGGATCGGCTTCGACAAATAAATAGCCAATACCCAAAACCTGACGCGCGCGGTCCAGCTGGCCAAAATGCACATTCGTGGCTTTGCTTTTCAGGGCATCGCGTGGATCAAAAGGGTTGAAGTCAATCTGACTGACAATAGTCCGTAACCAGCTTTCGCCGAAGGTACAACTGCGTCCATAAATCCATATCTGATTGATATTTAATGTATTGAGGAAGTTGTACAGACTCATGCCAATCGCTTCTGCACTGCGCTGAGCCCACTCAACGATCCACGACTCGCCAGCCTGCCATGCCGCCAGTAATTCACGGCTGGTCGGCGATGTCGCATCAGGGACGCGGAGCTGCGCCAGTTGCTTTAGCGTACTCAGCGAGGCGACCGTTTCCAGGCAGCCCTGACGGCCGCAGTTACAGCGTTTGCCATGCGGATCGATGATGGTGTGTCCGATCTGACCGCTGCCATAGAGATTACCGCGGAATATTTCACCGTTGATGACAAAGGAAGATCCGATGCCGTAATCAACGTTAATCACGCAGAATTCACTGAGTGCATTGCTGTTCAGCCACTTCTCCGCCAGCGCCAGCATGACGCAATCGTTATCGACGCGCACGTCTACATTCAGTTTCTCTTCCAGCAGGAACTTAAGCTGCAGCGGGCTTTTCCAGGGCGCCTGCGGCATATGCTGAGAGACGCCGGTAACCGGATCGACCTGACCGTGCACCGCCAGGGCAAGGTTAATGCGTCGCTTCGGCCACTGTTTGCAGGTTTGCCGCCATACCCCTTCAATGTCGAGCAGCAGCTGCTCGGGCGAAAGCGCATGGATAGCGATCTGCTGATATTCCCCCTGGGCGACAAGCTGCGCATCTGCCAGCTGCAACTCTATGCTGGAAGGCTTTACGCACAGACAGAGCGTCCACGCACCTTCTGACGGCAACTGAAAGCTGCCGCTGCTGTTACCGCGTGTGCTGAGCGTCATGCTGGAATATTCCACCTTCTTCTCATCCAGCAGCTCCTGCAAAATTTTACTCGCAGCGGGAATGGTTAACCCACTGAGCTGTGCCAGCTGCGATTTGCTCAGCCGCTTATTCCGCCACATCAGGTGCATAAACAACGCCTTGTTATGTTTACGTACCTGGGAATTATTAAGTCCTGACAGCTTCATCCTGCCTCCTTTCTTCGGGTCAGCCAGAGTTTACTAAACATTGTTTACTGACTTCTGTGATGGTTACGCCATCCTCGCTGTAACCATTGCTTTAGAGTCCGGCCTTATCATGTTGAAGGAAAATGACTATGGCTTTTATGTTACGCAATGCTCAGGAACTGGCGAATGAGCTGTCCGAAACCCAGGTCCCTGCTCAGGCTCTGGCTATCTGGAGCCTTGGTCAGGCAGGCCTGATAATCAAAAATCAGGCAGGCAACATGCTGGCCATCGACCCTTATCTGAGCGATGCCATTGAGCGCAACGATCCTAAAACCGAATTTGTGCGGAATTTTCCGCCGGTGCTGCCGCCGCAGGCGCTTAGCGTCTGTGACGCGGTGCTGATCAGCCATTTTCATGACGACCATATGGACCTTGCAACGCTTGAGCCGCTGGCCCTTGCCGCGCCCGATCTTCCGGTCTGGCTGCCGGCACCGGATATTCACCGGCTGCCGAAAAGCAATCGCCGCCCAGCTAAAACGGGTCAGCGCTTCGAAATCGGCAGTTTTAGCATATTACCGATTGCGGCGGCGCACAGTGAGTATGAACACGACGAGGCGGGCAACGATCGCTACCTTGGTTACTTGATCAGCACTGATGGCATCAGTCTCTGGCACAGCGGCGACACGCTGGTGACGCCACAGCTACGGGCACAGATGCAGCAACTTCAGCCCACCATTAACGTGCTGCCGATAAACGGTGGTGACTCTGCCCGTGTGGCCCGGGGCATCATGCCTAACATGAGTTTCCGCGACGCGGCGGATTTAAATCATGCACTTGGCAGCGAATTACTTCTTCCCTGCCATTACGACCTCTTCAGCTGTAATCGTGACAACCCCGCCTGGTTTGTTGACGACATGCTGACTCGCTATCCCGGCAAAAAATTCCATCTGCTGATGCCGGGAGAACGCTTTATCTACCTGAGCTGACACCTATACCTACCGGAAAAATATAATGACAACATCATCTGCAAACCATCCGTGGCTGATACGCCTCGGTATTCCACCGGCGCTGGCCTGGGGCTACGTCGCTGTTCTGCTGTTTATGATCGGCGACGGAGTTGAATCAAACTATCTCGCGCCTTACCTGCATAAAAATGGCTTCTCACTCAATATTGCAGCAGCGGTTATTGCCTTCTACGGCGTTACCGTCACGCTGGGTTCCTGGCTGGCGGGCTCGCTCTCAACCCTCATTGGTCCGCGTAAAGTTATGCTGGCTGGCGGCCTGATCTGGATTGTGTTCGAAGTGCTGTTTCTGGCCGTCGCGCTGCCCTCGCACAGCGTGCTGCTGCTGGCGCTGACCTATGGCTTACGCGGCATCGCCTATCCGATGTTTGCTTACGCATTTCTGGTCTGGATCCAGGCCGCGGCGCCTGCCAACATGCGCGGCTCGGCCACCGGCTGGTTCTGGCTGGCATTTACCGGCGGCCTGCCGACGCTGGGTTCGCTGGTGGCGATCTTTTCAATTCAGCTGGTTGGCGAATACGCCACTTTCTGGCTGTCGCTTGTGCTGGTGACTGTCGGTCTGCTGGTGATGTTGCTGGCGCTGAAAGAGCGCAGTGGTTATCAGTCATTACTGGATGAGGAGCACCGGCAACAGGGTACGTGGCGCACGCTGATGGGCGGCATTGATATTCTGTGGCGTGAGCCGCGTATTGCCGCCGCCGCGGTGGTACGCATCATCAATACGACACCTTACTTTGGCTTCTTCATCTTCCTGCCGGGATTTTTTACCGAGCAGATTGGCTTTTCCCAGACTGAGTATCTCAGCCTGATTACCATCATGGGACTGGTGGGGATGAGCTTTAACCCGATAGTCGGAAAAATCAGCGATCGTATCGGCTGGCGTAAGGTGCTCACCGTGTTTGGCGGCCTCGGTTCGGGTGTCTCAATGATGCTGATGTACTTTGTGCCGCTGTGGAGCCACGGCAGCTTTATTCTCAGCGTAATCTGCGCCTGCCTGTACGGCATCACGCTGTGCGGCTACGTGCCTGCCGCCGCGCTGTTCTCCTCCCTTTGCCAGCCGAAAGACAAAGGCAATGCGATGGCAATTTATTGCTTTGCCGCCGGATTATCGACCTTCTTTGGTCCGGCGCTGTATGCAGCCATTAATTCGCTGTTCGGTACATCAGGCGTGATTTGGGGGTATGCATTTTTATATCTGGTCAGCGCTGGCGTTTCCTGGCGTTACCTGCTCAGCCCGCTTGATCCCGGCGAGCAGCACAACCCCAACGCGCAGCGTCTGCGTCGTTTAGATTCTGTCGTTTCGGAGTAAAGAGTGACCTATGAAAGAGTTTGATTACGTGGTGGTGGGCGGGGGTAGCGCAGGCTGCATCGTTGCAGCCCGCCTGGTGCAGCAAGGCAACGCGCGCGTGCTGCTGCTGGAAGCAGGAAGTGATGAATATCATCCGCTGCTGAAAATGCCGGCGGGTTATATGAAGTTTCTCGCCAGCGATAAATATCTGACCCTGCACCAGACCGAAAATCAGCCACAGCTCAATGGTCGTGGCGTGATTGTGCCGCAGGCCAAAGTGCTGGGTGGGGGTTCAACGGTCAATGCCATGGTGTATATGCGCGGACATAAGCAGGATTACGCCGACTGGAACAGTGCGCTGGGCAATCAGGGCACCGACTGGTCCTGGGACGCGCTGCTGCCGCACTTCACTGCTATTGAAGATAACGACCATCTCGGTGCACCTTTTCATGGCGTTGGCGGCCCGATGAAAGTCTCGCATCTCGGGCATTTTAGCCCGCTGAGCCGGGCTTACGTAAAGACCCTGCAGCAGCTTGGCATTCCTTATACGCCAGATTTCAACACGGGAAACCCGTTCGGCGTCGGCTTTATGCAACACACCATTAATGGTCAGACGCGACAGCGCTGTAGCGTGGTTGATGCGTTCATCAATCCGCTGCGGCAGGATGAGCGTCTGACGATTGTCACCCAGGCAGTGGTTGAGGAGATTCTGTTTGACGGCGATAGTGCCTGCGGCGTGCGCTACAGCAAACAGGGTGAGTCGCAGCAGGTGCGCACGTCACAGGAAGTGATACTGGCCGCTGGCGCGTATCAGACGCCAAAGCTGCTGATGCTATCCGGCATCGGTCCACAGGAGCAACTTGAGCAGCACGGTATCGCGTTACGCCATCACCTGGCAGGCGTGGGGAAAAACCTGCAGGACCACTACGAAGTCCCGGTCGTTGCCAGCACCAAAGGCGCATTCGGTTATTACGGCCAGGATCGTGGCTGGCCGATGTTCAAAGCGGGTCTGCAATACATGCTGTTTAAAACCGGCCCGGTAACAACCACCGGGGTGGAAACCTGCGCATTTTTTGATCCGCTCGACTTCAGTGCCACGCCCACGGTTCAGATGTTCTGTGTGCCGACGGTCTACCTTGATCGCGATGTGATGGGTGCCGATCCGGGCCATGGCGTTACCGTTAATTCGCTGCTGTTACGACCCAAAGCTACCGGAGAAGTGACACTGCGGGATGCGAAAGCCAGCACCCCTCCGGTGATAGATACGCAAATTTTTGGTCATCCGGAAGATCTGGCCCGCACCCTCGCCGGGTTCCGTTTTGCCCGTCAGGTGATAGCCACTGCGCCGATTGCCGCCATGGTCAGGCAGGAAATTTTTCCGGGCGCGGATGTGACCTCGGAACAGGCGATTACTGAGCACTGTAAACGCATGGTGAAGACCGGTTATCACCCGGTTGGTACCTGCCGGATGGGGCATGATGATGATCCGCTGGCAGTGCTGACTGATGACCTGCGTGTGCGCGGCGTGCAGCGGCTGCGCGTGGTTGATGCCTCAATGATGCCGAATATTATCAGCGGAAATACCAACGCGATTGTGATGGCAGTGGCACACCGCGCCGCTGAATTGTTGTTAGAAGGAAACACCTGATGAGTGAAAAACTGCTACGTCTGCAAAACGCCCTGGATCAGTGGCAGCTGGATGCGGTGCTGTTGACGCGGCGTGATAACATCGCCTGGCTGACAGAAGGAGCCAGTTATTATGTGGTTGAGCGCGCCGAAACCGGTGTCGCCAGCCTGCTGGTTACCCGCGATAATGTTCTGTTATTCGCACCGGATAACGAACTGCCGCGCATTGTTGCTGAGGAGCCGCTGCCGTTTTCCTGCGCCACACAACATTACCCCTGGTATCAGTCACTGCGCACAGTGTTGCCTGGCGGCAATATTGGCAGTGATACCGCCATTGCTGCCACAGCAGATATTCAGCAAAAAATGATCGTGCTTCGCCAGGGGCTGAATCAGCAGGAAAGAGAGCGTTTTCAGGCGTTAGGCGCAGAAACGGCCAGAATTGTCGAAGATGTGGCACGTCAGTTGCGCGCTGGCGTAACGGAATACGAGGCAGAAGCGGCTATAGCGGCGGCCTGCCTGTCGTGCGGTATCCGCCCGGTTTGTACCCTGGTCGCGGCCGATGAGCGCATCGCCGCTTTTAAGCACCCGGTGCCAACACAGAAGAAGCTGAAACGCCAGATGCTGATTACGCTGGGAGCAGAGCGACACGGTCTGCACGTCAGTCTTTCACGCATGGTCCAGATCGGTGAACCCGATGCTTCCCTGCGCCAGCGCTTCCTGTCGCTGATCAATATCCATGCCGATATGCTGGCGGCAACTCAGCCACCGCGCAGCTGGGCAGCACTGTTTAGCGACATTGCAAAAGCGTATCAACAACATGGCTACGCCGATGCCTGGCGTCAACATCATCAGGGCGGCCCGGCAGGCTATGGCTGTCGCGACTGGATTGTTACGCCTGAAACGCAGGGTGAGGTACAAAATCATACTGCTGTGGCGTGGAACCCGACCCTGAGCGGTGTAAAAAGCGAAGACACATTTTTAATTAATCAACCGGGCCTTCAGGCGCTGACGCGAACTGACAGCTGGCCGCTGATCACGCTCCAGCGTGGCGAGCAGACATTCCGGCTCGCCGACTGGCTGGTTTTACCGACATCATCATAAGGACGCGACTATGTCTGAACGATTACCCAATAAAACAGCCCTTATTACCGGCGCAGGGAGCGGTATCGGCAGTGCAATTGCCGAGCTGTTTGTTCGCGAAGGCGCCAGCGTAGCGTTGCTTGATCTCGATAGCGACGTAACCGAGGCACTGGCTAGCCGACTGCAACACCAGCACAAAAAACGCTGTGTTGCCGTTGAAGCTGATGTCACACAGCCGCAACAGGTGCAGAGCGCCGTGCAGCAGGCACAGCAAACCTTGGGTCACATAGATATTCTCATTAACTGCGCAGGCATTAACGTGTTTCGCGATCCGCTGGCGCTGGAAGAGGAAGAGTGGCAGCGTTGCATGGCGACCAATCTGAAAGGTCCTTACAACCTGATCCGCAGCGTGCTGCCGGGGATGCTGGCACGCCAGTACGGAAACATTGTGAACGTCGCGTCGGTGCACGGACATAAAATCATCCCTGGCGCATTTCCTTATCCGGTGGCGAAGCACGGTTTGATTGGTCTGACCCGCTCTCTGGGGGTCGAATATGCCGCACAGGGTATCCGCATCAATAGTATTTCGCCCGGACTGATAATGACGCCCGCAGCCGAAGCGTGGCTGGCCAGCTGTGCGGACCCGCAGGCCGAACGCGAGCGTCAGGCGGCATTACTGCCGTGTAAACGCATCGGTGAACCGAGCGAAGTTGCGTACACTGCGTTGTTTCTGGCATCTGACGAAGCACGCTTTATCAACGCCACCGATATTCTGATCGATGGCGGGCGTAGCCAGATTTATCACGAATAAAAACAGCATAACAGCGATGGCGTTCACCCTGGCGGTTGTCACGATTGCTGTTATACCTAACGCGTAGGGTCAGTGCTGAAGGTGAAAAAAACCACCGGGCAGGTTATCCGGCAATCGACTGGCGTGAACGGTCCGCTCTGCGCCGTTTCAACTCTGCTGTCAGCTGGCTGGATTATTTCCTGTCTCAGGATATCAGCAGCCCCGCTGGCGGCCTGAGGCGATACGGCAGGCACACTGCCACGGTTACCCGCTTAGCGGATCAGTGAGAAAAAAAATCCGTTAATATTTCCGCCAGTTTTTCCGGCTGTTCGTCGGGAATAAAATGCCCGCATTCCCCGATAACCGCCCCGCTGACCTGCTCAGCCACGGCGCGCAGCGGGGTCGCCATATCCGGTATCGATCCCTGATCGGCACTGACCGCCAGCAGCGGCAGCGCCAGCTTTCCGGCCTGCGCGCGCTGGCGATTCTGGCCGGCCGACTGCTCAACCGCCCGGTAGTAAGCCAGCCCGGCCCGCAGCGCGCCGGGCTGCTGATACAGGCGCAGATATTCGGCGCGCGCCGCCGCATCTATCCGCTGCGGACTGGCCGCTTTACGGTTAAAGAACCAGTCCAGGTAGATCGCCTCCCGGCCGGCAATCAGCGCTTCCGGCAGATCGCTGACGCAGTGGAAGGCGAAATGCCAGGTTTTCCAGGCATTACCGCCGGCCACGGGCAGCGAGTCAGGCAGCGTAATGCCCGGAATGCCGCCATCCAGCAGCGCCAGCCGACTGACGTGCTGCGGAAACTGCGCCGCCAGCGACCAGGCGACCCAGGCACCGATATCGTGTCCCGCCAGATGAAAGCGCGTGATGCCGAGCTGCTGTAACAGCGCCATTACCCGCTGCGCTATGCTGTCAGTGTCATATCCGTCTGCCGGAAAATCAGAGTCACCCTGCCCGGGCAGATCCGGTGCGATCACCCGAAAACGACTAGCCAGCCGGGGAATGACTTCGCGCCACGCATAGCTGCTTTGCGGAAATCCAGCCAGCAGAACCACCACCTCCGCGTTTTCGCGTCCGGCGCTGAGATAATGGAGGCGCAGCGCTTCCACGCTGGCAAAGTGATGCTGGTAGTGCGGATTGTGTTGCATTGATTTGCTCCGAATTTTAGGAAATGATCGTTTCCATATTGGTTAAAAAATTTAGTCGAGTATTTTCAGGGCCAGCGGGATAACGCTTTCATCCGGCCGGGTCGCGGCCACTTTGCCGGCCACCCGCATGCCGAGCACAATACACAACATCAGCGAGGCGCTGGCTTCAGCATTCAGCGCCGGATTGATCGAGCCATCCTGCTGTCCCTGAACGATAAGCTGCTGCAGCGTCTGCTGATTACGCATCACCGCGTGGCTTACCGCCTCGGCCAGACCGTCATCCAGGGTCTGGATTTCTACTGCGCTGCCCGCCACCAGACATCCTCGCTCGCCTTCGACTTCGCGCACCGATTCAACATAAAACTGCAGCACCGCCGTCAGCTGTTCACGTCCGGTTTGACACTGCGCCAGCCGTTCGCGCAGCGCAGCCTGACGCAATGAGAGATAGCGCGCAAACACCTGGGCAAACAGCGAGCGTTTGTCAGTGAAGGCTTTATAAATGCTGCCGGTGGTGAGTTGCATGGCGCGGCTGAGATCGCCTATCGAGGTGGCGTGATAGCCTTTTTCGCGAAAAATCTGCATCGCACTGTCCAGCGCCGCTTCAGTGTGGAATGCCCGCGGTCGGCCCCGTTCTCTGACCCGATTATCATTGCGCATTGCCTGCCCTTTAGGAAACGTTCATTTCCTTAAAGATAGCCGGAATCTATCCATAATAAAAGAGGCGTATTTCGCCCTCGGCAAACCCAGGCTCTGAACAGCGGCCGGTCCGCTTTGCGGGAAGCTAAGCCCGACTGACCTGACGCAAAGCGCCGTTAGCGGTCGCTCATCTATACTGCAGGTTATCTTTGCTAAAGGAGCTCCCTCATGGGACTGAGCTGGTTTACCCTCTGGCCGCCACTGGCACGCGTATTGTTTGTTCTCGCTTCGTTAACCCTCATTCTTAGCGGCCTCTATCTGGCGGCACCGCTGATCAACCAGGTGCTACTGGCGATGCTGTTGTCGATCATGCTCGATCCGCTGATTAGCTGGCTGGAGAGGAAAAAGATCCCGCGTATTGTGTCGACGATACTGGTGATTATTTTGATGCTGATGGTGGTGGTGGTCACCATCATTAAACTGACGGTGCTGACCCCCGATTTGATGCAGCTCAGCCGTCAGGCACCGCTGCTGCTGGCCGCCCGACTGGAGCAGCTCACGCTGGCGTTTGCCCGGCTGGATATCGGTATTACGCCCGACCAGCTGTTGACCTTTATTGATGCGGGTGCCGTGGTACGGATAGTCACCGCCTTTCTGACGCAGATACCTGGCGTCATCTCCTGGTGGATCATGGTGTTTTTGATGCTGTTGTTTATGTTGTATGAATTGCCGCTGCTGAAAAAGACGCTACAACGGCGGGTAGCCGGAAAACATCAGGCGCTTTATCAGGCACTGCAGGAAGGGATTATGAGTGTGATCGTCTATGCACGGGTAAAAACCCTGACCAGCCTGCTTGGCGCACTGATCGTCGGCACCGGCGCGCATCTGCTGGGTCTGAAGTTTGCCTTTTTCTGGGGCGTACTGATGTTTGTGTTTAACTATGTGCCGGTGCTGGGCTCGTTTCTGGCGGCGATCCCACCGGTGATCCAGAGCTACATCATGTTTGATCTGCAGATGGCGCTGGCGGTTGCCGGCTTTTTCGTGGTGCTGAATCTGGGGCTGAGTTCAGTGATTGAACCGCTGCTGGTGGGCAAGCGGCTTGATATGTCGCTGACCAGCCAGTTACTGGCATTTCTGTTCTGGCAGGCTCTACTGGGGATAACCGGGGCGATTCTGGCGATTCCGTTAACCTATCTGATTAAAAAGGTCCTGCTGGCGGGTTATCCGCAGCAGCAGGACCTTCAGTCAGACTTAACGCCGTGAAGGCGTTTTAAGTCGCCATGAACGGGTAAGACGTTTCTCGATCTCCACCACGAAAAAGATGATTACGCTGACAATCAGTGAGATCAACCAGTAGTTGATCGGCAATGGGCGGGTACCAAACAGCGTATTCATCAGTGGCACGTAAATAATAATTGCCTGTAGCACAATCAGTACCAGCGTAACCAGCCAGATGCCGCGATTTTTCAGCAGACCGCGATCCAGAGAGAAGCCATCCGCGTTACGGCAGTTGAGCATATAGGCCCACTGTGCGGTTACCAGCATCTGCAGCAGCACAGTGCGGATAAATTCCGCGCTATAGCCACGCGGTTGCAGCCAGGCTTCCAGTACGAAGGCGCTGATTGAGATCAGCAAGCCAACAAACACCACGCGCCAGATGGCGTATCCATCCATCACGTGCGCTTTCACATTACGCGGCGGACGTCGCATCGCATTGGCTTCAGCGGGTTCAAACGCCAGGCCAAATGACAGCGTGGCGGAGGTGGCCATGTTCATCCATAGAATCTGTACCGGGGTAAGCGGCAGCAGGTTGCCCATCAGGATGGCGATAATAATCAGCAACCCCTGCGCCAGGTTGGTGGGCATGATGAACAGAATGGTCTTCTTGAGGTTGTCATAAACCCGACGTCCCTCTTTCACCGCAGCGGCAATGGTGGCGAAGTTGTCGTCAGCCAGGATCATATCTGCCGCCTCTTTCGTCACCTCGGTGCCTTTAATCCCCATCGCGATACCGACGTTGGCCTGTTTCAGCGCGGGCGCATCGTTGACGCCATCGCCGGTCATGCCGACGATTTCGCCACTGGCTTCCAGCGCTTTTACCAGCCGCAGTTTATGTTCCGGGCTGGTGCGGGCGAAAATATCGTAGGTTTTGGCCGCTTCAGCCAGTTCGGCATCGCTCATGTGTTCCAGCTGGTAGCCAGTAATGGCCGCCTGACTGTTGCCAATCCCCAGCATCTGACCAATTGCCATCGCGGTTTCCTGATGGTCACCGGTGATCATTTTGACGCGGATCCCCGCCTGCTGGCACTCATCAATCGCCGCGATCGCCTCAGGGCGCGGCGGATCCATCATGCAGGCCAGACCCAGCAGCACCATGTCATGTTTCAGCTCATCATGATCGAGCGAGGTAACCGGTGCAGCGGTTTTCTTCCACGCCGCCGCCACGGTACGTAAGCCTTCACTGGCGTAGGTGGTAATGGCGGCGTCCCAGTAGGCACGGTCGATCGGCTCTGCGCCCTCCGGCGTCTGCTGCTGCTGACACAAATTGAGCAGCACGTCTGGCGCGCCGGTCAGCAATACATAGGATTCATCGCCCGCCACGCAGCTGACCGACATATATTTATACAGGGAGTCAAACGGCAGTTTGCTGACCACCTCAACCGCCCCGGTGGCGGTCAGCCCTTTGGCCGCCAGCACTTTCAGCGCGCCTTCCGTCGGGCCGCCCACGATGGTCCAGTGACCCTGACTATCCTGACGAAGCTGGCTTTCATTACAGGTGTCGACCGCACGCAGGAACTGCTGGAACAGCGGATCCTGCGCGGCACTGATACTGCCTGCAGCGCCCTGCTCGGCCACGATCTCGCCTTTGGGTTCATAACTGTTGCCGCTGACGCGCCAGCGACTTTTCGCCAGCACCACCGCTTTGACCGTCATCTCATTCATGGTCAGGGTGCCGGTTTTATCGGAACAGATAACAGACATCGCACCCAGGGTTTCGACGGTCGGCAGCTTGCGGATAATCGCCTGGCTGCGCGCCATCGACTGCACGCCCAGCGACAGGATGATCGAAATAATCGCTGGCAGCCCTTCCGGCACCGCCGCAACCGCCAGGCTGATCACCGACAGCGACAGCTCGCCCAGCGGAATATCGCGCAGCAGATAGCCGAAAATAAACAGCGCCACCATCATCAGCAGGATGATGAAGAAAATCGCTTTACCCAGCTTATCGATCTGCACCAGCAACGGGGTTTTCACCTCTTTGATGCCGCTGATCATCTCATTGATATGACCGAGTTCAGTATCGCCACCGCTGGCAATGACCACGCCTGCCGCCGTGCCTGAACTGACGGTGGTGCCGGAAAAAGCCAGATTAAGGCGATCGCCCAGCGATTTTTCGCCGCTCAGCGTATCGACGCTTTTCGAGACTACTGTCGATTCACCGGTGAGAATCGCCTCTTCGACCCGCAGATTGTTTACTTCAAACAGCCGCAGATCTGCCGGGATTTTATCGCCAGGACGCAACATCACCACGTCTCCGACCACGATCTCGCGCGTTGGCACGGTGACCTGTTTACCATCACGAACCAGCATGGCTTCATTTGCCAGCATATTCTGGATGCTTTTCAAAGACTTCTCGGCGTTGCTTTCCTGGATAAATCCAATCAGTGCGTTAATGACAGCAACGCCGAGAATGACAAAGGTATCAACCCAGTGGCCCATGATCGCGGTAATCACCGCCGCAGCCAGCAGGATATAAATCAGTACGTCTTTGAAATGTGCGATAAATTTTAGCAGCGCAGACTTTTCTGCTTTTTGCGGTAGGGCATTTGGACCATATTTCTGCAGACGGTCATGTGCGGTGGCCGAGGTTAATCCCGCTGACGAACTTTGTAAGTCAGAAAATATCTCGGCCACACTGCGCTGATACCAGGGACGCTCGGATAAAGCAGGCGCTTTACCCTGTTTTTCGTTGTTTAGCATATATAAACCCCGTGCCATTAAGCGATGAATTAAAGGCGAAATTTAAAAAAAACGCATTTTGCGGGATGCAAAACCCACAGGTAATGACCGACATCATTTTTCTGCAAAAAAGGCCTGGTGAATGACAGGAATGGCTAAATTAAATTTAACCTATATTATCAGAATGACAACGTTGTTTTTGTTTAGCTAAGGTTTAGCCTGACTCATGCAGTGTGCATCGGTTTATATCGTGGCCTACAAAAGGAAACTTTGATGAAAAAACAGAGCATTATCGTGCTTTGCGGTTTCGTTATTCTCGCGGTTGCCGCGACCACGCTGGTGGGGTTATTAACCTGGCTGGTGGTTTCACAGATGGCAATCTGATAGGTAACAAACGAAGCGGCAGTGCCGTCTGGCTTAAAAATAACTTAAGAAAATTAAAATTTATTTTAAATCGGTGGCAATAAGCATCGGGCTGAATTATTCCTTAACGCTTATTAAACCGCGGCTAAAATAGCTGAAGTTAAGGCGAGGAAAATGATCAAACACAAAGTTATCCCTATTTTGCTCTGTTGTATTTTTATGACAGCCTGCGACGAGAAAAAACAGCCGGATGCGCCACCGCCACGCGTAATTAAAACATTCACAATTGAATCTGATGTTGCACAAAATATCCGTATTTTTCCTGCACGTATTCAGGCCGGTGACAATACCGATCTGGCGTTTAAGCGCGCAGGTCAGCTGATCACCCTGAATATTCGCGACGGCGCAGCGGTAAAAGCGGGTCAGACCCTCGCCACGCTCAACGACGCCGAAGCACAATTACGGGTGCGGGACCGTCAGACCAGTCTGCAACTCGCCGAACGGCAATATCAACGCTTCAGCACCCTGGCACAGCGCAGCGCCGTCTCAAAGTCGGAGATGGATGTGCAAAAAGCCAATCGCGATGCGGCGGCGACGGCGTTAAAACTCGCCAGGGAGGAGTTACAGTTCCTGACGCTGCGCGCGCCGTTTGATGGGGTGATCGCGCAGGTTCAGGTGCGTAATCACCAGGTGGTTGCGGCCGGGCAGCCGGTGGCGCTGCTGACCCGCGCAGATTTACTCGATGTGATTTTTACGCTGCCCGAAACCCTGTTTGCCAGTCTCGATATCCAGAACATCGACTATCAGCCCGAGGTGCAGTTCAATGCGCTGCCGGGCCGGGTGTTTAAAGCACAGTACAAGGAGCACACCAGCCAGACCGATGCCGCTACCCTGACCTACCAGGTAGTGCTGACCATGCCGCGCCCGGCAGATTTACCCGGCGTGGCGGGCCTGAGCGGTTCGGTGCGGGTTCAGTTGCATAATCTGCCCAATGCCCCGGCACTGCCGCGCCTGGTAGTGCCCGCCGCCGCGGTATTTAATCCCGATCACAGCCCGACTAATCAGCCGCACGTCTGGCTGGTGGAGCAACAGGGCGATGGTCTGCGGGTCAAAGATCGCCAGGTTGAGGTCGGCAGGCTGAGTGCCCAAGGCGTGGAGATCGTCAGCGGACTGAAACCGGGTGACCAGATTGTCGCCGCTGGCGTAGGTGAGCTGCGCGACGGTGAGGCGGTGCGGATCTGGCAGCGCGAGCGGGGGTTATAATGCGTATTCAGCAGCATTTCCTTGATAAGCCGATCCGCTACTGGATGATTATTCTGTTACTGGGCGTGGGCGGCATTTACGCCCTGCTCAATATCGGACGGCTGGAGGATCCGCTATTTACCATCAAATCAGCGGTGATTGTGACGCATTATCCCGGTGCCTCGGCGCAGCAGGTGGAAGAAGAGGTCACCCTGCCGCTGGAGAATGCCTTACAGCGCCTGCCGTCGCTGGATAACGTCAGTTCCATCTCGGCCAATGGTCTGTCACAAATCACCGTCAACATTCATACCAGCTACCTGGCCGATCAGCTGCCGCAGATCTGGGACGAACTGCGGCGGCGGGTTGATGATGCCACCCGCCAGTTCCCGCCAGGCGTTCAGGCACCGCTGGTCAACGACGATTTCGGCGATGTCTATGGCTACTTTTTTGTCATCCATGGCAAAGACTTCACCAACAGCGAACTGCGCAACTATGCCGATCAGCTGCGCCGCGATCTGGTGCTGGTGCCCGGCGTGGCGAAAGTCGCGGTGGCGGGCGTCGAGCAGGAAGAGATACGAATCGCCCTCTCCGCCGCTAAAATGACCGCCTACGGCCTGACGCCACAGCGGGTGGCCGAACTGCTCAGCCGCAACAACAGCGTAGCCAATGCCGGTAGCGTGCGGGTCGACAGTGAATCCATCCGCTTCCATTCAACCGGCGAGTTGCAGACGCTGGATGACCTGGCCAGCCTGCCAATTCTGCCAGCCGGCAGCCCGCAAAACGTTCATCTGCGCGACATCGCCACCCTGACGCGCGGCGTGACGGATAAACCGGCGAATCTCTATTTTGCCGATGGCGAGGCCGCGCTGGCGATAGGCGTCTCGTTTGCGCCAGGCGTCAACGTGATTGACGTCGGCGACGCGCTTTCCAGCAAGCTGGCGCGCTATCAGCAGGACACGCCGGCAGGCATTAGCCTGAAGGTGTTTTATAACCAGGCGCACGAGGTTAAGCAGTCGGTTGATGGCTTTATCCTTAACTTCCTGATGGCGCTGGCCATTGTGATCGGTACGCTGCTGCTGTTTATGGGCTTACGCAGCGGCGTGGTGATTGCCGCCTCGCTGGCGCTCAACGTGCTGGGCACGCTGCTGATCATGAATTTATTCAGCCTGGAGCTGCAGCGGATATCACTGGGGGCGTTAATCATTTCGCTGAGTATGCTGGTCGATAACGCTATCGTGGTGGTTGAAGGGGTCAAAATTGACCATCAGCGCGGCCAGCCCTTACAGCAGGCAATGAACCGGATGATACGCCGTAGCGCGTTGCCGCTGCTGGGTGCGACCGTGATCGCCATTATCGCTTTTGCCCCGATTGGTTTGTCACAGGACTCCACCGGCGAGTATTGCAAATCGCTGTTCCAGGTGTTGCTGATTTCGCTGATGCTGAGCTGGGTCACCGCGCTGACCTTAACCCCGGTATTCATTCGCTGGAGCGAGAAACGCCAGCCCTCCCACCGCCAGCCGGTGCAGCAGGACGCGCCTTACCAGGGCGTGGTTTTCCGCCTTTACCGCCAGATGCTCAGCGGCTTACTGCGTTTTCGTCTGACTACCCTGACCCTGATGGTGGCGCTGTTAGCCGTGTCGCTGTACGGCTTTGGTCTGGTTAAGCAGAATTTCTTTCCCTCCTCCAGCACGCCAATCTTCTTTACCGACCTGTGGCTGCCCTACGGCACCGATATTCACTACACCGCAGAGACGGCGGCCTCAATTGCGCGCTTTATCAATCAGGATCCGGCGGTAGAGGCGACGGTCACCACGGTTGGTCAGGGCGCGCTGCGCTTTACCCTGACCTATGATGGCGCTCGCCAGTACAGCAACTTTGCCCAGATCATGGTGCGGGTCAAAGATGCCGGTCAGCTGGATGCGTTAGCGCTGCAAACTGAACACTTTATTCAGCAGCACTACCCGCAGGTGAATGAGCGGATTAAACGCATTCAGTTTGGCAGCGCCAGCGACAGTGCAATCGCCCTGCGCGTCATCGGTCCCGATCCGGAAAAATTGCGCCACATTGCCAGCCAGCTGGACGCCATCTTCCTCGCGGACGGCACCACCTTCCCGGTGCGCAATGACTGGCAGGAGCGGAGCAAAGTGATCCGGCCGCTCTATTCTGCGCTGCGCGGCCAGGAGTTGGGCATTGATAAACGCGATATCGATCAGGCTCTGAGAATGAATTTCAGCGGCGATGCGGTGGGCATGTTTCGTGACGGCTCGCGACTGATGCCGGTGATGCTCTATCCGGCGGATGAGGAGCGTCAGGATATCGATCATATCGCCAATATTCAGCTGTGGAGTGCCGCCTTACAGCGCGTGATTCCACTCAGTAATGTGGTCGCGGACTTCCGGCTGGAGTGGGAAAACCCGCTGATCATGCGGCGTGATCGGATGCGGGTGCTGACGGTGCAGACCGATCCGGATCCCGCCGCAGGTTTAACCTCCGCGCAGATTGTCGCCCGGGTTAAGCCACAGATCGATCGGCTGGACTTGCCGGCGGGCTACCGGCTTGAGTGGGGCGGCGAACTGGAGAGTTCACGCGACGCGCAGCGCGGTTTGCTGAGTTCGCTGCCGGTGGGATTCCTGGCGATGTTCGTGATTACTATCCTGATGTTCAATTCGCTGCGTGACGCGCTGGCGATCTGGGCAACGGTGCCGCTGGCGCTGATCGGCGTCACCTGCGGCTTCCTGCTCACCGGTATTCCGTTTGGCTTTATGGCGCTGATTGGCCTGCTCAGCCTGTCAGGCATGCTGATCCGCAACGGTATCGTGCTGGTTGAGGAGATTCGCCTGCTGCAACAGGAAAAACCGCTGCAACAGGCAATTATTGATGCCGCAACCTCGCGTCTGCGCCCTATCCTGCTGACCGCCTTTACCACCGTGCTGGGCCTGTTGCCGCTGCTGCGTGACGTCTTCTTTCAGAGCATGGCGGTGGTGATTATTTTTGGGCTGGGCTTCGCCACCGTGTTAACCCTGCTGGTATTACCGGTGCTCTACCGCTGCCTGCATGGGCGGGAGGCGAAAAGTGAATAAAAGCGGGCTGGCGATGCTTAAGACGCTGGCCTGCATCACTGCTGTCTCCTTTTTTACCTTTTATCAGAGCTACGACAGCTATCACTACGACCCGGGCCTGGCGCTGAATGTGCTGAGCTTTGTGTCCACCATCGCTACGCCGCTCTACTTTTTACTCAACGGCTATATGGATGCGGGCGAGCAGCCTACCCCGGCGTGGCAACTGGGCAAAATCCGGCGTATTTTGCTGATTTTTTTGTTCTGGTTTGGCTTTTTCTGGTTTGCCGGCCTGCACAAGAAGGGCTATTTAATCCAGCCGTGGTTTGTGATTGCGTTAATGGTGATTTACGTTTCACATCCGCTGTTCGAACGGCTGATCCGGACGCCTGGCCGGATGGCGCTGGGGCTGCTGGGGCTGCTGATTTTTGCCTTTGGCTATGACCTGCTGGCCAGCCTCTATCCCAGTCAGCGGGCATTTTCACTGTTGCCGCAGTACCGTATCTGGACCTGGGTGCTCTATTACCTGTCTGGCCGGCTGATGGCAGCGCCGCAGGTGATAAGCCTGCTGATGTCGCCGCGAATAATCAAAAGCAGCCTGCTGTTGCTGCCCGCGGTCTGGCTGTTTACCTGGCTGTATGAGCGTTATTACTTTATCACCCGCTTTTTTGCCACCAGCAATGAGATAGTACTCACCGGCTCGCAGGTATACCTGCTGGTGGTGCTGATTGTGATCAGCATTAATGCCATCAGGCTACCGGCCAATAAACCGTGGATTACCCGTTTCCTGACCACGCTGGGCAAGACCATGACCGGCGTCTATATCCTGCACTATCTGATTTTCAATCTGCTGGCAGCGGCGATCCGAATTCAGACGCTGGGCGACAAACTGCTGGTTATCGCCCTGACGCTGCTGTTTTCGATGGCTATTTCACTGCTGATGCTGCGTATTCCCGGTGTCCGCAAGCTGATCAGCCTGTAGCAATCCCGCCGCGCCCAGCACCAGCGAGCCGGTGCAGACTGAGGTGACACGCTGTGCCTGTCGCGCCTGCTGACGCAGAAAGTCCAGCGTCTCAAGGTCGGACATCAGCGCGATTTGTCCCGGGCCGCCCGGCACGAAGATCACATCCAGCGGCGGACAGGCGTCGAACGTCATGTCAGGCAGAATCGACATGCCGCGATCGGAACGCACCGGCTGCAGGTCCTTCCACAGCAGATGGCAGGCAAACTGTGGCGCACGGGCAAACACTTCCCACGGACCGGTTAAGTCCAGCTGGGTAACATCAGGAAACAGCAACAGACCAATCTGTAGCGGGCGGCTCATGGTAAAACTCCCTGCGGATCATAAGAAAACATCATGCGATGATTAGCCCGCGCCGATCAATCTTTTGCGCCGCCAAAGAGAAGTAAGGTATCGCGCAGCGATGAGGGCAGGATCTGACCGTGACTTTGGCCAGCATAATGGGTCAGATGCAGGCTGGCTCCCGACTGACGCAGAATACCGGTCAGCTCAGCTTCTTCCCGTTGTAAATCGTCGGAGTGACCCGCACGGCGTTCGGTGACGCCGTCGCTCTCCATCAGATAAAGAGACAGCGGCTGCAGCGCACGCGGATCGGCTTGTCGCGCCAGTCCGATGATGCGTTGCTGGTTCCAGCCCAGCGACGGAGCCGCAGCAAAGTAATGACTGAACCAGGCGGCGTGGTAAAAGGTATCCAGCACGAACAGCCCGCCGTAGGAGTGGCCCCACAGGCCACGCTGATGCGGATCGCTGGCGGCCTGAGCCTCGACCCACGGAACAATACTTTCCAGCAGCAGCTGACGAAACTGCTGACTGCCGCCGCCCTTACGACCGTGTGGCTGAATCACCTCCGGATTCGGTGCATCGTTGGGTGGGGTGTAATCGTAGCTGCGCGCCACCACGTCAAACGGCAGCCGGGTGTCATAGCCGACCGCCACCAGCACCGGCGCGTTGCCATTGCGCAGCTGTTTTAGCTGGTTCTCGGTCAGATGATCCATTGCCGCATTACCGTCCAGCATATACAGCACCGGATATCCCGCGGGCGGAGCCGCCGTTTTCGGAATGCCCAGCCAGACCCGGTAGTGCCGTTCACCGTCCTGCGAGTCAAAGGTCCGGCTTTCGAAGCGGTACCACGCCGAGCCTTTGTCGGCGATATTTTCACCTAACGGGCGCAGGTCGGGTCGGGCTTCGGCTGGCATCACCGAAAAAAGGGCAGCGAGAGAGAGCAGCAACGGAAGGCAATAATGGAAGGTTTTACGGGCAGAATTCATTCAGCAGCGCCTGTTTATTCATTAACAAAAATTAACTGACCGGCATGCTAACAAATATCTGCCACAATAAAATCCCGCTGTTGCTGGGGTTATCCCGGCTTAAGGCAGCCCGAAATAGCGTAATAACCCCGTCATCAGCGCCGCACCGAGAATAATGATAATCAGTGGCGCACGACGCCATGCCAGTAACAGCGCAAAGCCAACGCCGATGACCCGCGCCATGCCGGAAAAATGCTGACCCTCAAACAAGGTGGTAGTGGCAGCCACAGCTAACAGCAAGACCGTAGCGGCGTCCGACAGCATTTGCTGACTGCGTTCACTGAGCGGTAAGCGATTCCCCAGCCTGACCCCGGCGAAGCGCATCAGCCAGGTACCGGCGGCCAGCAGGGCTATACCGGCGATGACCATCATCGGGTGGCTCATTTACGCGATCTCCATGCCAGCAGGCCCAGCAACGAAAACAGCACCGGCATGCCAGCCGGCACCAGCGGCGTCGCCAGCAGCGACAGAGCAGCGCCGAGCACGGCGGGAATTCGGGTTCGCCGCTGACGCAGCGCCGGGAAAATCAGCGCAATCAGGATGGCCGGAAACACCGCATCCAGTCCGATGACCGAGGTATCCGGAATGAACTGGCCGATGGCCGCGCCGGTCATAACGCTGATCGGCCAAATCAGGCCAATACCGATGCCGCATAGCCAGTAGGCGCTGCGCCGCTGTGCCAGTTGCGGCTGAGATATACCAAACACCACGCTTTCATCGTTCATAATGTGGCAACCCAGCCAGCCGGAGGGACCGCGTCCCACCAGATCTTTCACCGCAATGCCAAACGGCAAGTGGCGGGCATTAACCAGCAGACCCGCCGCTGCTGCGGTGAACGGACTGCCGCCGCCGGCCACCACGCCGATAAACAAAAACTCCGAGGCGCCGGCCAGCACCAGGGTGGAGAGCGCCAGTGGCACCCACAACGGAAATCCATCGGCGGTTGCCAGCGATCCATACGATAAACCAACAATGCCATCAGCCAGACAGACCAGGAAAATGGCCTTCACCACTCCTTTGTCCAGCAACTTTGTTTGCGGAAACAGCATAACCTGATCTCATAATGAACGAATTATCCATTATAATGAACATCGCCAGGCTGTTTTACAAGATGAACGTTACGTTCGTTATAAAAAACGATCACACTGCAGGAGCTCCTTTGAATACCCCTATCAGCATTATCGCCAACGCTTTAGTCCGTGAACGTCAGCGGGCCGGCTTATCGCTGGCAGAAGTGGCACGTCGCGCGGGTATCGCCAAATCCACCCTGTCACAGCTGGAAGCGGGCAACGGTAATCCCGGCATCGAGACGCTGTGGTCGCTTTGCGTGACCCTCAATATTCCTTTTTCACGTCTGATGGAGCCGGAAGCGCGCCGTATGCAGGTAATTCGCCGGGGTGAAGGACCGACGGTGACCGCCGATCTGGCCGACTATCAGGCGGTATTGCTGGCGACCTGTCCGCCAGGCGCACGCCGCGATATCTATCTGTTGCAGGTTCAGCCCGGTAGCGATCGCTGTTCTCAGCCGCACTCCCCGAATACAATTGAGCACATCATCGTGGCGAAAGGCCGGGCGCTGGTCGGTCCGGTTAATTCACCGGTCGAACTGGAAGTGGGCGATTACATAACCTATCCCGGCGACGAGCCGCATATTTTCCGCGCGCTGGAAGCCGATACCCTGGCGCTGCTGGTGATGGAGCATATCTAGGCGTCGTTCAGCCCTCAGCCATGCGCTTGCGCGTCGCCTCAGGTGTGAGGTGATGCACCAGCTGCACCTGTGAGCTCAGCTCAATCGCCGGATAGTGTTCACGCATCCCGGCCAGCAGCACCGCATCCGGCCACTCTGCCTGTTTTCCTAATCTCTCCGCTGCCGCACTCAACGGCAGCGTCTCAACGCTCGTCACCCACACCACCAGCGCGTCAGCTGGATTTTGCTGATTACAGTAGCGCAGCGGGCCGGGGCGGATATCCCCTTCCTGCCAGCGCAGAGTATGGGTTTTTTCACCGCGTCGGACGGCGGGCAACAGGCGCGGCACGATTGAGAGTTGTTGCATTCCCGACTCCCGGTTAAGTTAATCCTGTCTGTTCAGACTGTACTGAACAGGCCACCTGAATCAAACCATCGGCTGCTATCGCTGCGTCGATCAATTCCGGAGAAGAGTGACTATGCCTCAAAAGACGGTGCGACAACATACCGGACCACAACGTATTGCCGTCATCGGTGCGGGCGTGCTGGGCTTAGCGGTCGCCCGATCGCTGGCCAGCCAGGGCGCGCAGGTGACGCTGTTTGAGCAACACGATCCCGGTAGCGGCACCAGTCAGATCAGCTATGGCTGGGTGAATGCCAACGGCAAAGATCCGGCCAGCTATCATCGGCTCAATGCGGCGGCTATAGACGAGCACAAGCGCTGGCAGGCTCAGCATCCCACGCCAGCGCCGTGGCTGCTGGAAACCGGCACGCTGGAGTGGGCAGCCGATCCGGCGACCCGGCGTCAGCTGGAACAACGGGTAGCAAAACTTAAGGCGCTCGATTACCCGTCAGAACCCTACGATCGCGCCAGACTGCAGGCTGCCCTGCCGGAACTGCGACTCGATCCCCGGGTGCAGCAGGGATGGTATTTTCCCTCTGAATGCCTGATTTATCCGAGCCTGTTTATCGCCCGAATGCTGGCCGATCTGCGCCTGCTGGGCAGCGAGCTGATCTGTCACGATCAGGTGACTACGCTCTCTACCGCTGACCAGGGAGTTTCAGTGACGCTGGCCAGTGGCAACTGCTGGCATGGCGATCAGCTGGTGCTGGCAACCGGCCGCTGGTCAGCCGAATTGCTGGCGCAGTGTGGCCTTGAACTGGCGATGACCGATGCTAATCGTGCCGACCCCGCTGCCTGCAGCTTTCTGGCGCATACGCAGCCCCTGCCGGTTCAGCTCAATTGCAACATCATTACCCCGGAACTGAACGTGCGGCCCGATGGCGGTGGTCGCATGATGTTGCAGGCGCTGGATCTGGATCAGCATGCCGATCCGGCACGTCCGGTTGCGGCAGATGGGATGATCGGTAACGAACTGCTGCGTCGCCTGCGGCGGCTGTTTGCCAACAGTGACAGTGCGCGGATCGAACGGATTGAGGTCGGACAACGCTCACGCCCGGCTGATGGATTACCGGCGATTGGCTATGTCAGCGGCCTGCCAGGTGTTTATCTGATGGTGAGCCACAGCGGTATGACGCTGGCACCGTTACTCGGCAAGCTGGTGGCCGGGGAGATGATGAGCGGCGCACGTCCCGCGATGCTGGCTGACTTTGCGCCGGATCGGTTAGTGCGCCCGCTCAGTGACGAGCAGAATGTTGCTGCGCCAGCCTATCTGCCGGCGGCGCAGTAAAAGCTAGCGACGATTTTTCCAGACGGTCTGGACGTTACAGAATTCGTGCACGCCAAAGTGTGACAGTTCACGTCCGTAGCCACTTTTTTTCACGCCACCGATCGTCACCCGTGGATCAGAAGCGCCGTTACCATTGATAAATACGGCGCCCACTTCCAGCTCTGACGCCAGCCGATCGGCAATCTCTTCATTGGCGGTCCACACCGTTGCGCTCAGACCAAACTCACTGTCATTGGCGATCGCCAGAGCATGCTGCGGATCCCGCGCCACCGCAATAGCCGCCACCGGTCCGAACAGTTCCTGCTGGAAAGCGGTCATGTTAGGGGTGACGTCTGACAGAATGGTCGGCGCATAGTAATTACCCTGCCCCGCTACTTTTTCACCGCCGAGCACCAGACGCGCGCCTTCACGCAGCGTGGCTTCGACCTGCTGATGCAGTTCATCCCGCAGATCGGTGCGTGCCATGGGTCCGAGGAAGGTGTTTTCATCCAGCGGATCGCCGATCGTCAACGCCTGAACGGCAGCGGTGAAACGTTTTTCGAACGCTTCCGCCACGGGCGCTTCAACGATAAAGCGTTTAGCCGCCATACAGACCTGTCCGGTGTTCTGGAAGCGACCAATCACCGCTGATTTCACGGCTTCATCCAGATCGGCATCCGCCAGCACGATAAACGGATCGGATCCGCCCAGCTCTAATACAGTTTTTTTCAGGGCGGCACCGGCCTGCGCGGCAATCGCAGCGCCAGCCCGCACGCTACCGGTCACCGCGACGGCAGCAATGCGATCGTCTTTGATCGCGGCGGAGACGCCATCATTGTCGACGTTGATCAGGTTAAAGCCACCCGCCGGCAGATCGGTAGCGTCGAACAGCTCAGCCATCAGCGTCGCGCTTCCCATGACGTTAGGCGCGTGTTTGAGCAGATAGGTGTTGCCTGCCAGCAGCATGCTGACTGCGCCGCGCAGAACCTGCCACAGAGGGAAATTCCACGGCATCACAGCCAGGATCACGCCGAGCGGACGGAAACGTTGCCACGCATCGGCAACCTGAGTTGGCTGGTCAGCCAGCATTGCCGGGCCATGTTCTGCATACCAGTCGCATAAGTTAGCGCATTTAAGTACTTCAGCCCGCGCCTGAGCGATAGGTTTACCCATTTCCAGGGTAATGGTGCGTGAGAGTTGAGCTTCACGCAGGCGGATCTGTTCGCCCAGCTGACGCAGAACTGCAACCCGCGTTGCCATTGTGCTGTGTCGCCATTGTGAAAAAGCGTCAGCACTGCGGCTCAGGCTCTGTTCCAGCTCTTCGGCAGTCAGCAGCGGATAGCGTGCAATTTCTTCGCCAGTGGTAGGGTTACGTGAGATGGCATAGTCAGTCATGATGCACTTTCCTCATTCAGAAAACAGTTCCACCACCATACGCGCCGCCCTTAGTGATGAAAAATGAATAATAATGAGGAAGTTCTTTAGGGTTTGAGAATTAATATCCTGCTGATGCCGTCTGTCAGATTGTCAGGATCGCTTGACTGGCAGCGATCGCGATAATAATCCTGACTCTCGCCGTTACCAGACATAATGTTATGTGCTGCCGGCAGTTATCCACTTATACAGTGATTAGTTCCTATATAACGATCCTAAAGAGATCATATAGAGATCCTAAGAGATCCCCGATCGTCGCAGGCCGCACCCCACAAGGGCTGAAAGGGTGATCGCGTTCACTATAATCAGTAAAGTGTTCACTGTAATCAGTACTTTATTCACTGTACCAGGTAGAATGTTCACTATAAACAGTGCTAATGTTCACTGTAGT
>NZ_AP035947.1:0-197828 GCF_059730575.1 Pantoea sp. X-Soil-YNGN-775
TCCTAAGAGATCCCCATCTGGCCTGAGGCCATGGTATTTCTGCCCTGGGAGGTGATCGCTAACCACTGTAGTGAGTAAATCAACCACTGTGGCGAGACAAAAAACCACTATAGCGAGTAGATTAACCGCTATAGTGAGTGCTAGTATCCACTGTATCGAGTAACGGCGACTCTCGCTTGTTCACATCACGGATCTTCCGCATGGCCAGAAAAGAACCAGATATCCTGAACATAGCTGAAGCGTTTAGCGAAACAGACAAACGTACCGGTGAAGTTGTTACCCTGACGCCTAACAGCAATAACACGGTGCAGCCGGTGGCTCTGATGAGACTGGGTCTGTTTGTTCCTACGCTAAAGTCCACGGCGCGCAGTCAGAAAAACCAGATGAATGCGATGGACGTCACGCAGGACCTTAAACAGTTATCTCTGGTCCGATCGGAAGGGTATGACAACATCAAGATCCTCGGCGCCCGGCTGGATATGGATAACGATTTCAAAACATGGGTGGGGATCATTCGTGCTTTTGCCACGCACGAGTGTCTGGGAGACACGGTAACGCTTTCTTTCGTCGAATTCGCCAAACTGTGTGGCATTCCCTCTGTTCGCCTCTCGTCGAAGCTCAGGAACCGTCTGGACGCATCACTGACGCGTATTGCCTCTAATACATTAACGTTTACCAGCAAAGGCGGCGAAAACTACACGACTCACCTGGTGCAGTCCGCCAAATACAGTATTAAAAAAGATACTGTGACGTTGCAGGCCGATCCGAAGATTTTTGAGTTGTATCAGTTCGACCGAAAAGTGCTGTTGCAGCTCAAGGCGATTAATGAGCTGGCGCGTAAAGAGTCCGCCCAGGCGCTTTATACCTTCATTGAAAGCCTGCCGCCGAAGCCTGCGCCGATATCCATGGCCCGACTGCGCGCCAGGCTTAACCTGACCTCCCGCGTGATCACGCAAAATGCGACCGTCAGAAAAGCGATGGAGCAGTTGAAAGAGATTGGGTATCTCGACTACACCGAAACTAAGCGCGGCTCGTCAGTCTACTTCTGGGTCCATTATCGACATCCTAAGCTGCGGCCGGCAGAACTGCCGCTTAGTCAGTCAGGTTTAATTGACGATGATATGGATGATTATGATGATATCGACAGCGATGCAGAGATCATGGATATGAGTCTGCCGGATATTATTCCGGAAGAAGAGAGCAGTGAGTTGGTGATGGTGTCACGTGAAGAGAAAGAGCTACTGAATAAAATCCGCAAAGAGAAAAAAGGCTAACCTCCTTGCGGCTCTACGACGCCTGGCAGCGAGTGAGAATGTGAGCAAGGCCGCAAACTAACCACTGTAGCGAGTAGGGCACCGTTTCGGGCAACCGCTGTAGTGAGCACTAACCACTATAGTGAGCAAGATCACTCGCTATAGTGGTTGTTCACCTCCACCCCTGGTATTCACTTACCTGTCAGCCCGTGCTATGAATGATGTTAGTGGTTACTGACATTGCTTTTCCTCTCTGCTGCACATATATCAAGCTGCTGCTGGGCAGTCAGCGCGTCAGAGATGCTCGCTACAGTGGTTATGGGTGGCGCGCTGATGAGACGTCCTTCCGTTCACACTCTGCTCTGGCACGCTGATAATATCGCGATCGCCAGTTTGACCATTCTCGCTATAGTGGTTGTTACCCGTGGCAGCCCTGTCTGACTCCTCTTTTCTCCGCCTCGAAATGAATGTTCTTTGGCCCCTTTACGCTTCACAGTGGTTGGTTGCTGTTTTTCTAACCTATAGCGGCTGATTTTTTGTTCAGAAAATGTTGAGTTACACTGTTACTTCCTCGCTACAGTGGTTATCAATTGAGAACGGTCAGCGTGAAGTAAGTTAATACTCGCTACAGTGGTTACCAATTGATAGCAGATACCCTAATACAGGTTAAGTACTCGCTACAGTGGTTAGCAAATGAGAACGGATACCCTAAAACAGGTTAAATACTCGCAATAGTGGTTAGTCAGAACGGTGGATTTGAATTGATCTCTCCTGTTTGCCTGGTCACCGGCCTGTTTTCTAAGCTAATAGCGGCCTATTACTCGCTATAGTGGTTAGTTGCCTGATAGGCAGAGCTTCTCGCTATAGTGGTTGTTGAGCTGTCAGGATGACACTGACTGACACTGACGGGCGAGAAAAACCACGCATCGCGCGGTGTTTTACTCGCTATAGCGGTTAGCTGACAACGAATGCAGGCCATTACCACGCAAATCTGGTCGAATCGGCGCCTCCCTAACTGAACGAACCTGTCAGAACAGGCTATAAACGCGATGCTATCGACTACCTGCGCTCAGGCTACTCGCTACAGTGGTTAGCTAAGTGCGAAAAGCAGCGAAGAGGGTTAACCACTGCGATGAGTTATTGTGTCAGTCGCTGCCTGACGCTCTGCTGGGCAGCGTTGGTGGGAAGGACGTAATTTCTCGCCATAGTGGTTATCGGCGGCGGGGCACCGGTAGGCGGGCACTCACTACAGTGGTTACCGGTGGAAATTTGGCCGGATAAGACTCTTCTGTCGGGAGCTCAGGAGCATAATTGCGCAGAATCACTCGCTATAGTGGTTGTTAATGTCTCTGGCCGACTTTTCACGCGCTCTGGTCGATAGCTCTGCCACCTGGTGCTGCGGGATGTCAAAGCGAAACAGATCTCAGAAGTGATACGATCACTCGCTACAGTGGTTAGTCTGACTTTTTACTCGCTATAGTGGTTAGATGTAATAACCATGATTGCGGAAGGCTAAGCGAGGTAGCCACAGGCCAGCGCTGCTGTCCCGAAGGATAAACCAGGGAACTTCAGTCACGGCAGTCCGGATGTGAAAGAGATCGGCTGTATCGGTAGCGGCCGCGGTTCTGACGTGAACATTCATTGTGGTATGCACTCCCGGCAAGGTTGTCAGCTGTGCGCGATCAATAGCGCAACAGGCGCAGCGGATCACGATAAAAAAAGCCCGCCATCCGGCGAGCCCTGCTGAGGGGGTAGCCCACTGTGCCGTGATTACATCGCTTCGCGGTATTCCGGCCAGGCGACCGACTCTGGATCATAACGTCCGGCGGCGGCGAACAGCGTCCCCTGAAAGTTAATCACGCCCGCCGCTTCCAGCCACATCCACTCTTCAGCCTGCACGATACCGGCTGCGATCACCGTAATTTCCAGCGCCGAGCAGCATTTGATAATCGCCTGTACCACCGCTTGCTTTGGTCCGCTGCGGTGAACATCGCGGGTGATACCGGCATCGATGCGGATACGATCTGGCTGAATATGGGTCAGTAACGACAAACCGGCCGAACCGTCACCAAAGTTGTCGACGGATAAGCTGATCCCTACCGCTTTAAGTTCGCGCACGGCTTTGGAAAACGCATCAAGCTGGGAGATGACAGCTGTTTCGCTGACGCCGATAACTACCTGCTCAGGCACCAGACCCGCCTGCTCAATCGCCGCTACAATCAGCTTCACCGCATCCGGCACCACCACCAGCGTCATAGGCAGCAGGCTGACGTAGAGCGTCATGCCGTCCGGGCAAACCAGACCGGCATGGGCAAAGCTCTTTTTCACTGTTTCAAGATCGTCGAAATAGAGCTGTTGGCTGGCTGAATCTTCTGACAGCGATCCTGCCGGGCGGTTAATGGTCGCTTCAATAGCGGTGACCTGACGGGCCAGCGGATCGACGACCGGGCGGAAGCTGACCCCTTCGGTGAGCGGTCTGGAATCCGGCACATCACTGCGTTCAGAAATGAATTCCCAGTAACCCGGCGGAAGAACTTCGTAGTAATTTTCTTTCTCGCGCGACTCAACGAAGGTACGCAGAAATTGCAGTGCCCGATCGTCATAGGTCAGGCGATATTTCGAGGTCCCTTTATCGAGTACCGCCTGCAGCACGGAGGAACGGTCGTGCTCGCGCAGATCGAACAGTTCCATGCCGGCATTACCAAAACGACGTGAAGGTGCATAGTCGCGCATCAATTCCACTACGTTGTGATGGCGTTTATCGGCGCAGATCCGTCGATAAACGGCGAGTATTCCGGCTTCAGGGCCTTCCAGCAGCTGAAAGAAATGGGTGCCGTTGAACAGTAAAATGCCGGTGACATCGTGGGCCGCGTTAATTTTGCTGGCGTTTTCGACCATTTCGGGCACCGTTTTAAGCGGAAAGTCATCCGAAATATGGCTGCGATATATTATTGTGGTCAGCATGTGCAGCTCCGATTTTATGTGATTGTCGGGCACACGCTAACATTGTTCAAATAATGTTGCATCTAACCTTATTTGCTGTCGCACACACTGCACCATCACAGGTGGGAGTAAGCGAAACGGCAATTTTGCCGTTAACCTGTTTTTAACCGTAGCGGCTAAATGCTGACCCGATCCGGTCCGCCTGAACCGGAGGCACTAATGACGTATAATGCGGAGTGCGAACAGGGACGCTGGCGGAGCGTCGTTAAAGCAGCAGGCAAAAAAAAAGCCGCCTTACAGGCAGCCTTTATACAGAACAAATGCACTTATTTAATTAGCTCAGCCGACACATAGGCGCGGTTGTCGACGCGGGCGCCAGTGATTTTATAGGACGCGCCAGCATCTTTCGCCTGTGCAGCGACTTTTGCTTCAGCCGCGTCCAGAGTAGAGGCGGTCGCCGTGATGCTCTGGGCAAAACCAGCGAAAGAAATCAGGGAGAGTGCAGTAGCAGCAACGAAAGTTTTGATGTTTTTCATGGTCATTTCCTCAGTTCATTTTAATTCGGAAGAGGCGTTCTGCCTCGATGGAATGAATAGTAGGCGCAATGAGGAAGAAGAAAAATAGCCTTATTTTGCTATTAAAGGTCAATTATTTTGAATGACTGAATGGTGCCTGATCGGGCTGCCCGATCGCTGACAATAAAAAAGCGCTGTCTGTCACAGACAACGCTTTAGCTATTTTCAGCCAGGCCAGCGGCAGCCTCAACGGCATTCGCCGCGTAGCTTCCAGTGCAGCCAGTGGTTAAGGGCTTCTTCAGTTAACGGTTTTGAGTAAAAGTAACCCTGTGCCTGATCGCAGCCATATTCGGTCAGCGAGGTCACGGCATCCGGGCAATCGACGCCTTCCGCCAGCACCACATAATCCAGTTCTTTCAGCATGGCGATAATGCTGCGGGCGATGATACGGGAAGCGGTATCTGAGGAAAGCTCACTGATCAGTGAACGATCCAGCTTAATCACATCAAGCGGCAGCCTTCGCAGATAGCTGATATTACTGTAGCCCGATCCGAAATCATCAAGCGAAATGCCAAAACCACGCTGTTTGAGCATTTCCAGACCGCGTAATGCCATCGGACTTTCAATGATGCGCTCCGTCTCCAGACATTCGATACCCAGCAGCGACGTTGGCAATTTTGCCTTCAGCATTTTATTCTCTAGCGCGGCGGCAAATCCCTCGCGTGAGAAGTCACGCACGCTGACGTTGACGGTTAAAGGCAGCTGGATACAGTTATTTCGCAGTCGCCGCAGACGATCCACCGCCTGATCGATCACCCAGGCCGTCAGGGTCGACAGCAGATCGGTTTGCTCTGCCAGCGGGATAAAGCTGGCCGGAGAGAGTTCACCGCGCGTAGGGTGATGCCAGCGGACCAGCGCTTCCAGACCGACCGGCTTACCGCTGTGCAGACAAATTTTGGGCTGATAGACCAGATAGAGCCCGATATTGTCACGCAGCGCCATTTTGAGATCGGTCATCAGAACGAAATCTTCGGTGCGCTGCATTTCGGTGGCGGCGTCAAAGCGTTGCGATGGCACTCCCCGGCCCACGGCTTCGTTGAGCGCACTGACCGCGCGACGGAGCACTTCAGGTGCCGGCACGCTGCCCGCAGTAAAGTCGGCTTCGCCGGTATGCGTGGTGAGCGCCACCGACAGCCCTTCATCCATATCGGCGCTAATCCCTTCCAGACGTCCTGCGACCCACGCTGCACTCAGACGGCTGTCTGCGCGGGTCAGAATAGCGAACCGACCGGTTGCAACCGTATAGAGCATTTCACCGACCGCCGGACGCAGACGCAGCGGCAACAGGGTCGCCATATCTTTGAGCAGACTTTCAACCGGTCCCATACCCATGGTGCGAGCCAGCTCGTAAGCGCGTGACATATCGATGCAATCAATCAGCACCAGACGGCGCGGCGTGGTATCGCCCGCCACGGCCAGATATTGCAGATCGCGGATCAGCCGCTGACGATTTGGCAGGCCCGTGACCGGATCGGCAAAGCCAGCGGAATGCCACGCCTCCAGAAACGACATCACCAGCGTAGAAAGTAATTTCAGCGTCGTGACCTGATCGGCACTAAAAGGGTGGGGCTGCGTATCGGTAACACACAGGGTACCCAGAATAATACCTTCGCGGTTTTTTAACGGCACGCCGGCATAAAAGCGAATAAAGGGCGCGCCGGTAATTAACGGATGGGTAACAAAGCGCGCATCGAGATAGGTATCAGGCACGATAACGGCGCTATCACTGTCGACTACATGACGGCATAAGGAGTCCTGGCGCGATGAACGCTCAAGAGCAAAGTTGTGTGCTGCGCGTACCGTCTGATATTCATCATCCAGCACGGAAATAAAGCTGCCCGGAATACTCAGTGCCTGGCTGGCTAACCTGACAAATTTCCTGAGGACATCGTCGCGGCTTTCGTCAGGGCGGCTGAGCGCCTGCAAAGCACGGGTACGGCGTTCGTCGTCGCCGTTTAAATTTTTTAGCATCTGTGTGTGTCCTTCGTACTGTCTGGTGACGGCACGAAATAAAAAGAGAAATTGTACGGTAACTGACCGGAACGATGTGCGGGTCGGGCGAAAGGAAATAATGCGTAATTATAGTTTTCACTGCGATGATATGTGACTCGACGGCGGGTGTCTCTTATTATTTTCTTTAACGCATTTGATGCCTGTTTACGATTCGATAATTTTATCGACAGTCGTTTTTATTTTCACCGTCAGGCCGCAATACTCTCCAAAGCGGCTAATCGTTTATTACCCGATTGGTAATCAATTATCATTCATTCTGCAGAGAATTAAGTTGGGATTATTTTAATTGTTAAAATTGAAGTCAGCGATAAAACCGTCACTGTGTTGGACGACAGGTGTGGGTAACTTTCTAAATTATATGATGAAAATTCAGCAGGGCACCCAGACCGGGATAGATCCGCGATCTGAGTTACCCTCACCGCAGTCAACAGGAGGAGCAACGCTGGCGCTGATGCTCCAGCGGCAGTCCGTTTAACGCTTGTGTTCTGTTTTGGACTGCTCTGGATGCCGTGGCGGCGGGTTTTTTTCCAGCCAGTCGCGCACGTGGTCTGCCTGCGGCCCGGTCTCACGGATGGCGCGTGTCAGTCGATCCTGGGTAGTTTTAAGCTCCTGAGTCCAGTAAGTGATCTGCCACTGCTCTCGTATCTCCACCCGCGACAGGTCTTCAGGCATACGGCGCTGAATAGGGTTTTTCATCTATTTATTCTCCTCTGTTTTTTTCGGTTATCTGTCCTGAAAAAATTTTCCCAGGCTAAACCGACTATCCTGGTGAAGGATGGAGAGGCAGGGTAGCGGAATAATCCCTGAATTAACGCGCGAGAAAATATCAGGAAAATTCCTGGTGTTGGAAATAAGGCATTCTAAAAATCTGAAAAATGACGATTTACCGACAGATTTAGCCGCTTCGCTTATTCACTGACTGTACTTAAAAGATAAGCCCGACATTTGACATTTAATTAAAATGGTCAATTATTCTCATGTCAAAACGTCCGGACCGCGTTCTTCACGCTTCGCTTTCGATAAAAAGTGGCGTGAAATATTTTTGCGCGGGCCCCCTCATTCAAAGGAGTTTTTTTTGGTTAATCGTCCTCCCCGGCAGCCTGTAGTGGTTCAGAATAATGTGCGTGAACTTCGTCTTGCTGCTGGACTCTCTCAGCAAAGTGCCGCCGAGCGCTTCGACCTCAGCCTGCGTGTCTGGCAAACCAAAGAAGCCGCAGTAAATCCGACACCGCTAAGTCAGGGTGAATATGAATTACTGCTGCTACTGGCCGGCCAACACCCGCATTTTTGCCTCGCTCCCCATGCAAAAAAATAGCGGATTACAGGCACGATATTATCTTTATAAAACTTTGGTTTTACTGGAATAAAAAATTTATTTGCCGGGCTTGAAAGCGCAGTAAAAGACCTTATCTGGAGTAGTGACCGGCGATTGAAAACCGGTCAGATGAGCTTTTGGATGAACATTATTCAGGAGGTTGTCACCATGTCTTTACATCAGTTTTCTGTCTTCCCATCGCTGGCCGATTCCGTTTTGTCAGACCGCTTTAGCCGTATCGATAAACTGTTCAGCCAGCTAACCGGCGACAGTCAGATCGCCTCGGTACCGGCTTACGATCTACAGCGGGTTGACGATGTCCGCTATGCACTGACGGTGAGCGTGCCCGGCTGGAAAGAGCACGAGCTCGAAATTGAACTGAGCGGCGGACGCCTTTCGGTCGCCGGTAAGAAAGAAACCACGGCATCCGACGCGTCTGAGGAAGCGAAAGAGGAGAAAAGCGGCTGGATCTACCGCGGCATCGCGCGTCACGATTTCCGGCTGAGCTTCTCGATCCCTGAGCACATGAAAGTTACCGGTGCCAGCCTGGCGGATGGCCTGCTGAACGTAGGCTTACTGCAGGAGATCCCGGAAAGCGAGAAACCTCGCCGTATTCCGATTGAGGTTGGCGGGGCACCCCGGACGCTGGAACATCAGAAATAAGCTGTTGGGGTAAACACAATGGCGGAAGGTGACTCAGGTGGCCTTCCGCCTTTTTTATCGTCAGATTCGGCCGGGTTTTATCCGCTCGTGATGCTGCGGCAGGCCAGCATCAGGCGCTGGCAGCCAGCAGGCTGGTTTCAGTTTCAGCTTTGAGCCGGGTGTCGGTTCCGGTCAGCATTACCGGTTTGCCCGCCTCCAGCATCGATTGATACGCCGCTTTCATCAGCGGAGTGATCCCATCACCGCACCACATCAGATGGTGCTCAAACCGGCGATGCGCCACGGCGGGTTCACCAGACGCAACTGCAGCCACCTCAACCCGGAATCCCTGTCCATTCAGTCGAATGGCCTCCATCCAGATTTCTGTTTCATCAGTGACGCTCACCGCTTCCAGAAAAAGCGGCACGGTACTGCGACGCTGGGCAGCCAGCGCCAGTCGTTCCCACTGGTTGACAATAGCAGAATGAAAGCGCTGCTGGCGCCCTGTTGCTCCTTCACTGGGGTCGCTACGTAACCAGAGATTCAGCGGTCGCAGATAACGATTAACATAATCATCGCCACTGTAGTTCGCGCCCATTATGCGTAATTCACGCGCGATATCGTCATCATCGTCATGCCGCAATAGCTGCAACAACTCTTCTTCCCGACAGATCCAGCCGCCCTGCAGCGTAAGCGCAGGCCAGCGAAGCGAAGCATGAATATCAAAAAGAGTATGCCCACCCGAAGTCAGGTCGCGCACACACAGCGCACGCGTTAGCTGGCTGTCGGAATAACCGGCCGGGCCCGGAGACGTCATGAGTCCGGCACGTCGCCAGCGGCGCAGCGTCTCAGGCAGAACACCGACGAGGCCACAGACCGTGTCGGTAGAGTGTTGGGGCATGTAAGATTTCCGCAGGCGATTCAGATCCCGTTGACAGGGACAATGCCGGCAGTATGCGCGCCACGCCATGATAAAGAAACAATCATTTCCATAATAATTGCGGTCAGGAGATGTGATGAAGGTAGAAAGTCGGGACAGAGAGAAAAAAGCGCTCCGCAGGCGGGAGCAGATAACGAGCCGGGCGCGACGAGGCCCGGCGTGAACAGCGTATTACCAGCGGTATTTATTAGTATCTTCCCACTCTTTCACTTCTTTTTCGGCCCGATCTTTCTCGTAACCGTAGCGTTCCTGAATTTTACCGACCAGCTGATCGCGCTTCCCTTCAACAACGGTCATATCGTCGTCCGTCAGATCGCCCCATTTTTCCTTAACTTTACCTTTAAACTGCTTCCAGTTACCGCCAATGCGATCTTCATTCATGGTGAACCTCCACTTTAAGGCTGTTATCCAGGGGACTCAATCATTACCGGTCAGGCGTTATGCCTGCGGATGGATTAAGCCTGGCACAGCTTTTGCTGTTTGCAGCGAAGCGGTGTGAGCAAGGTCAAAATTCAGCTAAAAGAGTCGATCAACGCAGAAGACGCCGCGCAGGCCAGCTTACCGGCGGAATGGCATTAAGCGCTGGCCGGGCAAACAGGAAGCCCTGATAATAGCGGACGCCGGCGCTTTCCAGCCACAGCCATTCTTCAATCTTCTCTACGCCTTCCGCAATGACGGTGATTTCCAGCGCGCTGCAGCACTTAAGAATCGCCTGCACGATGGCCTGACGGGGACCACTGCGGTGGATATCCATAATCAGTTTTCGATCGATTTTAACTTTATCCGGCTGAAAGTCCGCTAACAGCGACAGGCCGGCAAAGCCCGCGCCAAAATCGTCGAGCGCCAGACTGATCCCGGCGGCTTTCAGTTGCCGAACGGCAAACTGAAACTCATCGAAGCGCGAAATAACTTCATCTTCAGTGACTTCGACCACCACCTGCTCCGGACGTAACCCCTGGCGGGTGATCTGCCGGATAAGCCGGTCAACCGCGTGTTCAATCACCACCAGCGACATCGGCAGCAGATTGACCGACAGGGTCTGATGTTGCATACCCACATGACGGGCCAGCAGAAACGCATAGTCCTTTGAAGCGAGATCGGCCTGGTAGATTTGCTCTTCAGGCAGCGCGGCAAAATAGTCCGCTGGCGACCTGCCCTGCGGGCCGCGGATCAGTGCTTCACAGGAGACAATCCTGCGGTTGGCGACATCGACAATCGGCTGTAATGCAAATTCACATTGCTGGCCGGGGGCAGGGCGATAGGCTAACGGTGCATCCGCTAACGGCGGGGTAATCAGTTGCCACTCTTCTGCAGGGTCAATCGCAATAAACGTCTCTTTGTCACGCCCTTCAACAAACGAGCGTAAAAATTTCACTACCCGGTCGCCTTTCACCCGCTCGGCATTGAGCGTGACACGATTAAGCAGTGCATCAACCACGTTGCTGTCCCGGTAATCGCGCAGATCAAACAATTCCATACCGGCGTGACCAAAGCGACGGGCGGGCGCGTAATCACGCATTAATTCAATCAGATTGAAATGCCGATCGTCCTGACTGATACGCTGGTAGACAGTGAGAACCGCCTCCATAGTGCCTTCCAGCACCTGAAAAAAATGCTGGCCATCAAATAGCAGGATCCCGGTAACCTGAATCGCCGCATTTTTCGAACCGGCATGATCGACCAGCACCTGCAGTCTCTCAGACGAGACGCAGGACGTAAGCTGGCTGCGGTAAATGATGGTGGAAAGCATAGGCGGACTCGCATGGCTGGTGGTTGCTTTGCAACCATAGCACAGCGCGATACGCGGTTAGCGGCATAACAGCGGCGTTTTAATGCTGCTACTGGGCGCATGGCTCGCTTCAGCCATCGGGCAGGTCACCCGTTTTGCTCGCTGGCGACGACTCTTTTAGCGCCATAAAGTCAATGGGAAGCGGCACAAAATAAAAGCCCCGCCAGACAGGCAGGGGCAAAAAACGGGCAGAACATATTTTTATAGGCTAACGGCTTCCCTGGTGAGGCGCCGGATAATAAGGGCTGATTGATTATTACGCGTTTTTTTCGACAGTTGCCATATCTCAGCTGGCTAATTATTAGCCGTAAAAAAAGCGCCAGAGCAGTATAAAGAGAAAAAATGATTACTTTCAACGGAATAACAACAGTGATTTTGGTAATAACCCAGAATGTTGAATTATCACGTTACAAATAAATAACCGTTCTTAACTGTTTCGATCGATAAATGCGCAATTTTTCTGAATTCTGACACGTGCTGATCCGCGTTATCACGCGACGATTCAGCCACTTTCAGCGGATAGCGAAGCGGGAGATAAAGACTGTATGTTGAATAAACATCCGCTCCGCAGGAAATAACCGGGACCAAAAAAAGAGCCCCCTGTAAAAGGGGGCAAGGGTAGGAGTTAGATCACTCTGTAACTGGAGTGGATTTCGTTACAGAGCCATTTAAAGATAGGGCAAAACCGTCAGCTTTGCCGTTACGCTTTTCTGATTTTTTAATTAGATATCAAATGATTAATAAGCGAAGGGTGAGTTATGTTCTTGCTTATCAACGCGTTACGCTTATATGAAAACGTTTTCTAAGATTTGGCTTAAAGTCATCGCAGCTGAAAGGTGAACAGAACGAGATCGTCAGGATGGCAGCTGCCAGTCCACCAGAAGCTGGCCGACACAACCCACAGGCAAGCCTTGCGCATCCAGCAATGACGCAGCAGAAAACAGAAGCCGCTTGATCATCCTGTTAATCGGTAATACTGTTTATCTATACAGTCTGTGTGAGAAAAGATGAATGCCACAGCCGGATGAGATTTATAGTGCGTTTTGTCAGGTCATGCGCCGGAGCGGTAAGGGCGGATGGACGGTAAGTACCCGTGATTTTGTTGCTGAACTGAAACGGCGCAACTGGCCACATAGCCTGCGGGCTGCTAATCAGTGGATCGAGATCCACATTACGCTGTTTCGTGACATCTCGATTGAGGCGGGTGACTATCGGTTATTTGAACTGCCGGACAGCGCGTTAATACCCGCATTAGCCACCACCGCGATTCAGCTATCTGACCAGCCTGATCGGTAACGATCAGGCTGAAGAAGAGCCGTCGCGGCTATCAGAGCAGGCGACTGGCTGAATGCCCGGTGGGGCGATTCAGGCTGGCTGGGAAATTCTTTTCGCAGCTGAGACGTGCAAGGTTAACCGCCACTTTGCGTTTTTTAAGCCGCAGTTTAGGCAACCACTCTTTGAACTGGACGGTCAGCGATTTTGCCTGCTGTTCATTCACTACGCGGCAGATGAACAGCTTACTCTTGGTCTGACGGCTGACATCAATGGCATAAATCTCGACACGGTCGCCGCAGACTTCATATTCTACATCGGTAAAGTGCATATGTGGCCAAAGGCCGGTTCTGGCTTCAAAAGTTGCTAAATCCATAATCACTCCTTTTTTTATTGTAAGCGCTATTGCTGTGGACCTGGCCGAAGCCTGGTCGGGCCAGTGAGCATAGACCACTATTCTGTTTCTGCCAGTCCGATCACAGTTTTAAATTGGTCCTGACAGATTCAGTCAGATTCTGGTCACAGTTGTTCAGGCAGGCTAAAAGAATGTCCCACTTTTTGATCAGATATTCTGATGATATGTGGCAACCCTGTTGTCTGCGCGGTGACCGGCTCCACAGCGCCTGACCCGCGAATAAACCTTAAGAGTCGGGGCTGCGGTCCACTCTTTTAGCCGACGACGCCCCGCCTGGAATAATTCCCGCTGCCGTTAATCAAAATTAAATTTGCACAATAAGCGGACTAATCATCAGGGATCAAAAAGTGACCGCCGGAGAGCTCCAGCCGCCCGGCAGGTTAATTGTGGCGTTAAGCAAAAAATCAATAAACCGCGATGAAAAATAATGTTTCTCATCCGGTCTTAATAGCGACGTCATCAAGAATGGCCCTTAGTTCAGAATACGCAGCGTGCAAGCCAGAATAAAAAATACAGTAGCGGTAATTAATTAAAGTCAGGTTAAACAGCGCCGATAAGATCGATTCAGCTAATCACCTTGTTCTTTTTTTAATCTATTACACAGAGCACCTATAACCATTACACGGCGACTGTTATTGGTATTTTCACTGCTTGCAATGTCCGTGATTGCACAGTGATATCGGGCTTCCAGTCTCGTTTTAAATATGTGCAGGTGAACGCGATTCCCAGCATTGGTGATTTAAACAAATCGATCAGTGCTCCAATCAGCTCGGTATTGCGTTATATGGTCATCAAAGCTTGATGGATAACGCTAAACAGCCGGCCGCCGAGCACCGGTTCGACCCGGATTGCTGTCAGCATCGACGATCTCTCTTCCCGCACTGAAGAGCAGGCCGAAACCCTGTCGGCGCTGGTAGCTTTCAGGCAGGCAGCCAAAGCCGCCCGCGCCGGGGAGCAGGGTAAAGGATTTGCGGTGGTGGCATCGGAAGTCCGGGCACTGGCGCAGCGATTGGCCAGCGCGGCGAAAGAGATCAAAGAGCTGATTGAGCAGTCAGTGGGTCACGCGCAGGAAGGGATCTCCATGGCGCAAAATGCCGTCGACAAGGTAAAACAAAGCGTCAGCGCCATTGAACAGACCTCTCAGCTGATGCGTGATATCTCTGCATCTTCAGCAGAGCAGTGGCATTGCGCAAATCAACATTGCGGCTAACCAGATGGATCAGGTCACCCAGTAAAATGCGGTTCGGGTTGAACAGTCCGCTTCCTCGGCGGATGAGCTGGCCGATCGTGCCGGAAAGCTGCGGAATAGGGTCGCGCGGTTCCAGACTGCCTGATTATCATTCCCGGACGGCGGCCTGCGGGCCGCTGTTTATCCCGGTTCTGCGGTTACTCGTCGCGGTCCTGCAGACAGTGCAGATAGATTTGCCCCGATCGCATCACCTCCTCTTTCGCCTGCTGGCGAATATCCTGACCTTCGAATGCGCCGTAAACCTGGCCGAACGTCACGCCCGACAGCCGTTGCATTATACGCTGCACCGCGGCAGCCGGGAGCGGCAGCATATTCGGGTAACTCCACATAAATGAAACACCATGCGCGCCGGGCGTGACCTGCAAAATGTCGCCCGCGAGGATCACGCCGTCACCTTCAGCCCAGTGCAGCACACAGCCGCCGGGAAAATGGCCGCCCAGCCGCAACAGCGTCAGTGAAGGCAGCAGCGAGAATGCGTCACCCTGCCACAGTTTAAGATGCGGGCTGTCTCGCACAATCCATTCGCGATCGCGGGCGTGCAGATAAATCGGTGCGTTAAACGCGGCGGCCCACTCCTGCATCGTGGTGTAGTAATGCGGATGGGAAATAGCGATGGCCTGCAGCCCACCCAGCGCGTTCACCAGCGTCAGGGTTGCCTGATCAAGATTGGCAATGCAGTCCCACAATACGTTACCGTGCGGCGTGCGCAGCAGAAAGGCCCGTTGATCGATAGCAAATTTCGGCACGGTTTTGATGCTTAGCAGCGCATCGCCGTGTGCCGTCCATTTGTTGGCGTGGCGGGCGGTCAGCTGCTCGAAATCGATCCAGCTCTGGCCGCCTGCAGGCACATATTGACGCGGGTCATCGCAGATTTTACAGCGATCTGACAGGCTGTAAGGGGGCTGATACGCGGTGCCACAGGCGGTACATAACCTGATCATACTGTCCTCCTTCTCTCCCGGCAGGGAATGGGGTGAATTATGATGCCAGCCTGTCGCGCCACGCCTGCATCAGTCGTGCGCCATACAGGCCGATGGTCAGTCCGCTGACAACGATCAGCAGCGCAGCCAGTTTCAGTGCGGGGAGCTGCTCGTCGAAAATCCAGAACGATCCCAGTAAACCAAACACCGGCACCAGCAACGAAAGCGGCGCGACGGTCGAAACCGGATAGCGTTTTAGTAAGACATTCCATACCCAATAGCCGAACAGGGTGTTGGGATAGACCTGGAAAAGGATCGACAGCAGCGTTATCCCATGGGCGTGAGTCAGTAAACCGTGAAAGCCACTCAGCCCATTAACAGCATAAGACAGAATGAATAACGGGATCGGGGCGAACAGGCTCGACCAGATTAAAAAAGCGAATACCTGATGACTATTCGCTTTCTTATACAGGATATTGGCCACGCTCCAGGCGATAGCGCCGAACAACACGCAACCCAGCCCGAGCACTGAAACAGAGCCATCGGTCAGAAAAATGATGCACGACAAACCGGTGAGCGCAATGGCGATACCTGCCGACTGAAAGCGCGACAGCGGTTCGCGAAACGCCCAACTTCCCAGTAACAGGGTAAACAGCGCGCTGAATTGCAGCACCAGCGAGGCGACGCCGGCAGACAATCCGAGCCGGATGCCCAGATTGACCATGCCCCATAAGCCGACGCCGAATACCAGCCCATAGCCGATCAGCCAGCGCCATTTCACCGCGGGCTTAGCGATAAAAAACAGCGCGGGCAGGGCGCACAGCAGAAAGCGGATGCCGGCAAGGACAAACGGGTCAACCTCTTTCAGCCCCAGTTTAATCACTGAAAAGTTAATTCCCCAGATAGCGGTGATCAGTAGCGCCAGCAGCAAATGGTGGGTTTTCATTTTATCGATCCTGCAGCAGAGTGAGCGTCAGTGGAGGTGGGACCTGAAGTGGCCCACCAGAACAGCAGTGCCGCCAGGCTGATGGCGCTGCCGAGCAGACAGACTCCCGGCCACTGCCAGCCGGCATAGACCCGGGTGGCGGCGCTGGCCCCGAGGGCGCTACCGACAGAGTAGAAACACATATAGGCAGCGATCAGCCGGTGATTTGCGTCGGGCCGGCCATGAAGCAGCAGGCTCTGACTGCTGACGTGTACCGCCTGCACCGCAAAATCGAGCAGGATCACCCCGGCGATAAACAGCCAGATTGAGTGATGTAGCCACGCAAGCGGCAGCCATGAGAGCGTCAGCAGCAGCAGGCCGATGCCGGTGGTACGTTGGCCATATCCCTGATCCGCCCAGCGTCCGGCCCGGATGGCGGCCAGCGCCCCTGCGATACCGGCGAGGCCAAACAATCCGGTTTCGGTATGGCTAAAGTTAAGCTGGCTTAACGGCAGCACCATGGCGGTCCAGAATACGCTGAAAGCCGCAAAAATCAGCAAGGCGAGGATGCCGCGCACCCGTAATAGCGGCTCATCCAAAAATAGCCGGAAGAAGGCACGCATCAGCGCTCGCCAGGCGGGCCTTTTCATCGGCACGCTCTGGCCGGGCGCGGTTCGCCAGAGGACCGCGGCCAGCAGTACCAGCAGCGCGGCAGAGGAGAGATAAACCGCCCGCCAGCCAACGAGATCGGCGATTGCGCCAGCGGTCAGTCGGGCTAAAAGTATTCCCAGCACCACTCCGCCGGTAACCATACCGACCACCTGACCGCGTTGCGCCGCAGAAGAGAGTGAGGCGGCGTAAGCCACCACCACCTGAACCACCACCGCCATCAGGCCGACCAGGCTCATGGCGATCAGCAAAGCATAAAAGTCCGGGGCAAGGCTGACCAGCAGTACGGCCAGCGCAAGCATCAGCAGCTGGCAGACAATCAGCAGCCTGCCATTAAAAAGGTCGCCCAGCGGCACGACAAACAGCAGCCCCAGCCCATAGCCGACCTGGGTGGCGGTTACCACCACGCCTGTCGAACCGGCGGAGACGGCAAAGGTTTGCGCCATGGCGGTCAGCAGCGGTTGCGCAAAATAGACGTTGCCCACCGCCAGCGCGCAGGTTACGCCCAGCAGCATCACCAGTTTCAGCGGCACCGGTTTGCTGCGGGTTGATGAGACCAGACGGTCACCGTCTGATACCAGCGAACGGGGTGTGCTGTCGGGCTGAGCCATTTTTACCTCCTGCGGATTTGGTTTCAAATTAAAACCAGGTTGGCCATTATTAACGGCTTTGGTTTTTTTTAGCAACCAGATTACGACACTAAGATATACTCAGGCGAAAGCAGAACAGAGCAGGAGAGAAGATGGCGAAGCAAACCGCATTGTTAAACAGTGAATGCCCGGTAGCCCGCACCCTGGAAGCCGTGGGTGAGCGCTGGTGTTTGCTGATCGTTCGCGAAGCTTTCGACGACGTCCGCCGCTTCAGTGAGTTTCAGAAAAACCTCGGGCTGGCGAAAAATATCCTGGCTGCACGCCTGAAATTGCTGGTGGAGCTGGAGGTGTTTGATCTGCGGCCCGCCTCTGACGGCAGCGCCTACAGCGAATATGTACTGACAGAACGCGGCCGCGCGCTGTTCCCGATTATCGTGGCGATGCGTCAGTGGGGCGAGCAGAATATGTTCACCCCAGGCGAGACCCATTCGGTACTGAGAGATAACAGGGACCAACAGCCGTTGCAGCCGCTGGCCGTGGTATCCGCCAGCGGAGAGCCGCTGGGGCCGGAAGACTGCCACCGTGTGCGGGTGGTGAAGGGCGGCTAATCACTCTTGCCGGGCCTGCTGCGGCTGTGTCCCGCAGCAGGCCCGGCCGGGTGAATCAGGGTTGCCGTCTGAGCGTGATGCGGGTCAGCTCTGACGGGCGGCCCAGCCGAACCGCCATGCCCGGCCAGAGCGCGGTGCCGTTATTGACATAGAGCTGCATTCCGTCCACCTGATAGAGCCCGGAAACAAAGCCGCCGTTGGGTTTAGCAAACAACCGGTCCAGCCCGGCGATCAGGCCGCCGTGGGTATGCCCCGACAGCTGCAGGGCCACGCCCATCGCGGCATTAAGGCGGGCATTACGTGGCTGGTGATCCAGCAGGATCACCGGCGCATTGGCTGGCGCATGCGCCAGCGCTTTGGCCAGATCGGGTCCCTGCGCCTGTCTGGCCGGGGCGGATGCGTCGGGTAAACCGGCCACCACCAGCTTCGCCGCGCCGCGCTGGATCACCGTATGGCTGTTGAGCAGCGGCTGAAGCCCCAGTGAAGCCAGATGTTCAGTCCAGATCGCCTGATGAAAGAAGTACTCATGATTACCGGTGATTGCCCATACCCCATCAGGCGCCTGCAGGCCACGCAGCGGGGCGACGTCGTCGCGCCGGTGTTCAAGACTGCCATCAATCACATCCCCGGTCACCACGATAAGGTCAACCCCCAGCGTCATCGCTTTCGCCACCGTGGCTGCACTCCACGCCGCATTAAACAGGCGGGTGATATGTAAATCTGTCAGCTGTAACAGCTGATAGCCGTCGAATTCCGCCGGCAGATCAGGGATCACCAGCGTCAGGTCTTTAACTGGCGGCACCCGTATGGCCTGGTGAACGCCGACGGTGGCCAGTCCCATGGCGAACAGCACCGCCAGATAGCGCACGCCGGGCACCAGTTCCAGCGGATGGCGCAGCAGCAGGGCCACCAGCGTCACCGCGTCAATCAGCATCTGGGTCAGCGCCAGAAACAGCACGGTGCTGAAAGCCCAGTTAAACAGAATGATAATCATCCGCGGCATCTCAGCCGAGAAAATGCCGCCCGAGGTAAAGCGGCTGACCAGCAGATACTGTGAGGCCAGCAGCACCAGCAGGGATAACAGAATTTTGACCACCAGCGGCAGGGATAAGGGAACAATGACGCGCGCAATAACGTACCAGCTGGGTAAGCTGAAAATCAGGTGAAACATAGCAATCTTCCCTTTGAGCGCTGAAGGTCAGCGCAAGAAATAAAACCAGAGCGTGCGTGATAAACCGCGAACTTTCACGGGATGTGCAGGCGTACAGTCAGGCGTGAAGTCAGGCATGTAGTGTAGACGACGCTGCCGCGGTGTTGACCTGGCGACAAATGCTTTATACCGTGATAACCGCAGGCAGCGGCGGGAGGGAAGAGACCAGTGAAAAGAGACGCGGGTGCGGGATGCAACAGCCAACGGCCGTGCAGATGCGGTGAAAGTGGCCGGCAATCCGGCCACTGCGGTTACCCGACGACCGGGCGTTTACTCTGCGACAGCGCCGCCATAAAGGTATCGTCCAGATGCAGATGCTGCTTAACCAGCTCCGGCGGCGTGCTGGCCAGCCACTGGTTGAGCGAAATATCGGCGTAATAGTCGCTCTTAAACAGTTCGAGAAAGCGTAATGGACCCTTGCCGGTATTTTCGATGTAATGACCCATGGCGAACGGCACGTAGCCGACGTCACCGGCGCGATAATCAAAGGTGCGGGCCTGACCCGACGAGGCGAAAACGCCCATCCGGCCTTCGCCTTCCAGATAGTATTGCCATTCGTCATTATTCGGATGCCAGTGCAGTTCGCGCAGTCCGCCGGGTTCAATTTCGACCAGTGCCGCAGCCACCTGTCTGGCTATCGGAAAGTTTGAGGTGTCCGTAATCCGCACCGTTCCGCCAGGCGCCTTTAACGGATCCTGAGCCAGCATCCGGTGGGTAAAACGCAGCGAGGATCGGGTGCCGCCCTGAACGCTGTCGGAGGCGGCGCGGTCAGGCGGCGTAGCGGCGAAAATATATTCATCTGACGGCGACGGCAGCTGAGAGAAGACAGAAACCGGGACCTGAAAGTTTTTGGCGAGGATCTCGGGCGGAATGTGCTTAAACCAGTCAGAGAGCAGAAAGGTGCTGTCCTCATCAAAACCACCGTCGTCAAAGGCCAGCAGAAATTCACAGCCATCCGGTCCCAGTCCCTGAATGGAGTGCGGTACGCCGGGCGGGAAGTACCACAAATCGCCGACGCCAATATCATCAACAAACCAGCCGCCGTGAGTATCAAAGGCGGTCACCCGCGCCGTTCCGTAGGTCATGTAGGCCCATTCCGCTTGTTTGTGCCAGTGCAGCTCGCGGATCCCGCCGGTGTTGAGGCGCATGTCGACCCCGGCAATGGTGGTGGAGATGCCCAGCTCGCGTTGTGTCACCTGTCGCGTCCAGCCGCCGCTGCCTTTGCGCACGTGCGCATCGCTGAAACTGTAACGCAGATTAGGCAAGGTACCGCTGTCGGTTGCGGGCGGATCAACCAGGTCGGGATTTTCTGCTTCGCGCATCGGGTCATGTGGGCCGGGATCGCGCCCGCCGGGTTTGGCACCGGCCGGATAGGTCCTGACCTGATTATCATGGGCATGAACCTGACCCGCGGCCAGCGCCACCGTGCCACCGGCGGCAAAGGCCATAAAGCGTCGTCTGCTTAACGTTGTCATTGGCAATCTTCCTTCAGCTGTAAAATAAGTAGAGAGGGTTATAAGTGCTGCATATCCGTTATAAACAGAGAAGAAAGCTGGCGTTTAACAAACTTGTAACGTTATAGCGGTGGCAATAAACAGATAAGCCCTGATGATACGTTGCTGGAGGTCTGGAAGAATGATGCAGGTTGAGCGAAGGTATAATTTCAGCCGGTAAATGGGCTTAAGAAAAGCACGCAATGGCTAAAAAGTCGGCGTGTGTTTAACGGCGGTTGAAGAAGTGGTCAGCATTGCTGACGAAATAAAAAGTTACGTATAAGGTAAATAAAATTTATATCTTAGCCTGCTGGCTATTGTTTTTAACGACGGTGTTTTCAACCGGCAGGCTCACGGCGAAGCAGCGCGCATAAAAAAGGTTGCCTAGCTCTCAGGCAACCTCTGTGGTGACTACGCGACGTCATCGAAGATTTAGCGCAGTACGCCCGACGTAGTCGTTGTCTCGTCGGTCACCCTGGTCATCGTCACCGGGATACTTTTATAGGCAGGAATACCGCTGTGCGTATCATGGCTGTCGAGCGGCACCATCACGTTAGCCTCAGGATAGTAAGCGCCGACCGAACCGGGAGCCATGTCGATGATCACAATCGTCAGGTTTTTCATCTGACGTGAGGTCGGATTACCGTCCGGATCGAGCGCCATTAAATCGACCCGATCGCCGACGCGCAGCTGACGTTTCTCCGCCTCTTCGGCATTGATAAACAGCACGTCACGGCGGCCGGTCACGCCACGATAGCGGTCGTTGAGGCCGTATAACGTGGTGTTGTACTGGTCGTGGCTGCGCAGCGTGGTCAGCACCAAATCATGGCACTTCAGCGAACGCGGATCTTCATTAATCCCCTGCATCACCTTAAATTGCGCCCGGCCGGATGGCGTATTCCACACCCGTTCCGACGCGGCATTATAGAGCCGGAAGCCGCCCGGTTTTTTCACCCGCTGATTGAAGTTTTCAAATGCCGGGAACACGGCTTCAATCGCATCACGGATGCGGTTGTAATCGGCCGCCATAGCACTCCAGTCCACCACGCTGTCTGGCAGCGTGGCCTGAGCCAGCGCGGCCACCAGCGCCGGTTCAGATTTCAGGTGCGGTGAAGCCGGTTCCAGCGAGCCACGCGAGGCGTGCACCATCGACATGGAATCTTCTACCGTCACGCTTTGCGCGCCGCTAGCCTGCACATCGGTTTCGGTGCGGCCAAGAACCGGCAGCAGGTAGTTATGTTTGCCCAGCAGCAGGTGTGAGCGGTTGAGCTTGGTGGCCATATGCACCACCAGATCCAGCTTACGCATCGCCGGGAAGGTCACCTGAGGATCGGAAATGGCCTCCGCCAGGTTACCGCCCAGACAAAGCAGCGCTTTAGCTTTACCGTCACGCATCGCCTGTATCGCCTGAATAGCGCCGTGGCCGTGTTTCTGCGGCGGGCGGAAGCCAAAAACGCGTTCCAGACTGTCCAGCAGCGACTGTGGCGGTATTTCGGTGATACCCACGGTGCGGTCGCCCTGCACATTGGAGTGACCCCGCAGCGGACAGATGCCGGCACCGGGTTTACCGATGTTGCCGCGTAACAGCAGCAGGTTGGCAATCTGCTGCACATTCTGGGTGCCATACTGATGCTGGGTAATGCCCATGCCATAACAGATGATGGTGCGCTCAGCGCTGGCATAGAGCCGGGCGATGTGCTGGATCTCTTCACGCGCCATGCCCGACACCTTCAGGATGTGCTGCCAGTCGGTGCTCTCCAGATCGGCCTTCAGCGCCTCGAATCCTTCGGTGTGTTCATTAATAAAGGCTTCATCAATCACGCCGGGCTCGCCGTTGCTCAGCGCCTCCTGATGCATTGACAGCAGGATCTTCATCACGCCTTTCAGCATCGCTGCATCGCCGCCGACCCGCACTTTGTAATAGGTCGATGCCAGTTCGGTCGAGCTGAGGGAGAGCATTTCAATCGGGCTCTGGGGCGAGGTAAAGCGCTCAAGCCCACGCTCCCGCAGCGGGTTGATCGCTACGATGGTCGCGCCGCGTTTAGAGACTTCACGTAAGGTGCCGAGCATGCGGGGATGGTTGGTGCCAGGGTTATGACCAATGCATAACACCAGATCGCAATGGTCAAAATCCTCCAGTTCAACCGTACCTTTGCCGACGCCAATCGATTCCGGTAATCCGACACTGGTCGGTTCGTGGCACATGTTGGAACAGTCAGGAAAATTATTGGTGCCATATTCGCGGGCAAACAGCTGCCACAGGAAAGCCGCTTCGTTGGAGGCGCGACCCGAGGTGTAAAACTCCACGCTGTCAGGGTGGTCATAACCGCGAAGATGTTCGCCGATCTCTTTAAACGCGGTCTCCCACTCGATTGGCTGATAGGTGTCGCTGGCCGCATCGTACTTCATCGGGTGCGTGAGTCGCCCTTCGCCTTCAAGGTGCAAGGCGCTGCGCTGCCACAATTCTGTGACCGTATGCGCGGCAAAGAATTCCGGCGTAGTACGCTTGCTGGTCGCTTCCCACGACACCGCTTTCGCACCATTTTCACAAAATTCAAACGAAGAGGCATGCTGAGGATCGGGCCAGGCGCATCCCGGACAATCAAAGCCCTGCGGCTGGTTAACTTTGAACAGGGCGATCACATCCTGCTTGACTGACATCTGACCGCGTATGGCATCGGCAACCGCTTTCAGTGCGCCCCAGCCGCCTGCTGCGCCGCCGTAAGGGGCGATCCCGGTTGTGCGATTTTGCTCTTTCATAATGCTCCACAGGTTCTGTATTGTTATTTTTGTAAGTCTGGTACACAAATAACCTTATCAGGGTGGATTCAACGCATTATTTACTGAAAATTTTTCTCAAAATGTTTCCGGAAAGCGACGTCATTGGCAGGTGTTTTTTATTGGCAGGCATAATGCTGGCGCAGGATTGCGCCAGCAGAGGAATAAACGGAGCGAGGACGTACTGCATATTAACGGTATTATCGCTGCGCTATATCGGCACGCAGCAACAGCAGTCTGTTAGCTGACCGACGCCAGCGCTTTTGCCGGCTTCGCTTTCAGGCCAAAAAGTGTCGACAGGAAACTATTACGCTTAATGACCATATAGCAGAGGGCGCTTAGTCCTGAAGCAATAGCCGTTACTATCAGAACATAGCTGACGGGATAATTGTCCGGCAGGTAATCATCCAGCAGCCAGGCAAAGCCAATCGCGATAGGGTAGTGAAGGATGTAAACCACCAGCGCGGAATCGACTACCGTGTTCACGATGCGGCTCTCTTTCATGCGCAGCTTCTCAAAAAAGAAGATTACCCAATAGGAAAAGATCACCGAGAAGACGCTGCTAAGCAGAACCGGAATGTATTTCGCTACGCCCTGCAGGTTAAATTTCATCGTCAGGAAGAAAGCGATATAACAGATTATCGCCAGCAGCGTCACAACAGCCGTATTCAGCAGCGGATGTTTCGCTAATTGCGGAATCGCATCACGATTAAGATAAAGTGCATAGCCAGCTGCATAATAAACGCAGAAACGCGCCGTCACCGGAATTAAGGTAATCAGCTCACCCAGGTCTTTAACCGCGAATTTCACCACAAACAGACTGTTAGCAGCGATTATCAGGGCTGCCAGCCACAGGGTAAAGGGCAGGCGGCGGGCAAATATCGCCAGCGTCTGGTAAAGGCGGGCAGGCACAAAAAAGGAGATAGCCGACAGCGAGACCAGGAACCACAGGTGGTGCAGCTGGGTGTAGGCCGCCAGTAACCCACTGGTTGAGGTATCGACCCCTTTTATCGTCGTGCTCAGCCAGTACATGATGCCGGGGATAAAGGCAAAGGCGGCAATCAGCGGAACCAGCACGCGTTTGCGGCGATTCTCAAAGAAAAAAGCCTGACCTTTGCGTAAAAAAACCATGGCGGAGAACATGCCGGAGAGAAAGAAAAAAGCCTCCATCCGGAAGGTATGGATGAATTCAATCAGTGAACTAAAAATCAGCGACGGATTTTTATCAGCAACGTAATACCAGCTATTACCGCCTGGCAGGCTACGGGCGGCATGATATAAAACACCTTCAAGGATAAGGATGGCGCGCAGAAAATCGAGACCGATGTTTCGGCTCGATAAAAAAGCGGGTGTGGTCATTTTTATTACCTTAATAAATGACGAAGTTGTAGTGTGCGAAGTGACGTAACAGCGGCAGAATATCACTCTGAAGTTTAATTAACATATTGCGCCACGCTTTTCAGAATTCCGCCAGCATGTCCTTTCAGGTAATCGATAAATTATGGTAAACCGGCCTGGCCATTTTTTAGCGCCACTTTTTTATCAGAAAAAAGTGTGCTGCTGCTGATTGTCATCGCCCTTTCTGGCGGAAACCTTGTGGGGCGGGCAATCGGTCACCTGATAAACCGCAAACCGGGTGAAGCTTCGCTTAACAGAAGATTAAAAATTGAGCGGTGCGTAAGCATTTTATTGATGTTTATTCGCCGCCGACGCGGCTTTTTTTTCGCTGCCGGATCGAGAAAGAGATTATCAATCATCGCCACGGGCTTCGCTTATTGGCGATTTTTTCCGCGTAGTACCGGTTTCAGCGGCCTGACAGCGCGGCGGCGCGGCAAAATAATTTTGCAGCAAATCAATTCTGGCTGATAAGCTTTTCCTCTTCGCCTTGCCAGAGTTATGCCCAATGAAAAACCTGTTTTGTCATCTGCTTGTTTTTATCGCGTTCTGTTTATCTTCGGGCGTTGCGCTTGCCAGTCAGCAGGATGATAAATTTATTATTGAAGCCTATGGCGGTTCCAGCACCAAAGGCGCGATGGCAGTCAGAAAAGACGGTAAATTGCGGGCGACCCTCACTCCCAATAATGAAATTGCACAGTTAAACCAGATGCTGAAGGCCAGATATGGCGCTGAGGTAGAGATCATCAATAAAGGCGCGCTGTCGGCGCAGTCGAAGGATCTGCTGCAGGGTCGCAATTTTTACCGCAATAACAAAACCTGGCGTGAAGAGATGGCCGCCTCGCCGGCAGATCTTATCCTGCTCAACTTCGCCACCAATGACGCCCGCCACTATCACTTCAAAGACATAGAGCCTGACTACATCGTCAGCCCGCTGCAATATCGGGCGATCATGTCTGAACTGATTCGTGTGGCGCAGCAGTATGGCAAAGCGGTGATTGTTCAGGAGCCTCATCCGTTATGCGGCCGGGCGGAAAAATGGAACGTTGCGCCCTATGTTGCGCAGATCGACAGCCTGACGCGGGACGAGAATGTGCCGCTGGTCGCGCAGTATCAGCGCATTCAGAAAATTAAAAACTGGCAGACGCTGATGTCACCGGATTGCATTCATCCCTCCGACGCGCTTTACCAGATTAAAGCGCAGGAGACCTTCAGAGTATTAGAGAGTCATTATGACCGGCAGATTAAGGCCGCGATTAATGGCTCGCCTGCCGCTGTTCCGCCACGTTCGCAGGCAGCCTCCCTCAACCGGACCGGCAATCAGGCGGGATAGTGTAGCGAGGAAATTTTAGCGAGACAGGTTAGCGGAATAGCCTGGAGCGGCAGACCGGAAAAAACCTGAAACGGTCAGCCGCTGGAAATTGAAAAAAGCCGGATTCCTTTTCCAGCCTGATCAATCAGATAGGCTACCTGATTCGCCTGTTTGCCGCTTTGCTTCGCTCGTTGCGTCAGATGTAATGCCGGACGCCATAAATCGCCCAGAATATGGCATTCGCCCCGAGGTAAGCCCAACATCCCCAGTAGGCAATAGGTTCGCGTTTGGTTCGGAGTTTAGGCAGGAACGCTAATAAATAGAGCGCTGAAGCAATAAGCGAAACGAAGTAGAAAAATTTCATCATTCTCTCCTGTTTAATTTCCTTTATTTTCAGCATAGCCAGGCCTCGCTATTTTGCTTAACGCGTTGCTCAGGTATTCAGACTTAAGCGGTTCTGTGAGGATTGCGTCAGGCTGTAGCCGTCACCGGATCTGCGCGGGATTAACAAATGATACCGTCGGGATGTTTAGCGGGAAGGTTACAAACTATAATCAGCGCTGCAACGTTGTTACACAACCTGCAGGAATGCAGGCTTTGCGCCCGCCCTAAAAGGAAGAGACCCCGCTGATGTTTTCTCGTTTTTTTATTTATCGCCCCGTCTTCGCATGGGTCGTTGCCATTTTAATCATGCTGCTTGGCGCGCTCTCCATCACCCTACTGCCGGTTGAGCAATATCCTGATGTGGCACCGCCGTCGGTGAATATCAGTGCCACCTATACCGGCGCGTCCGCTGAGACGCTGGAAAACAGCGTCACCCAGGTGATTGAGCAGCAGCTGACCGGGCTGGACCATCTGCTCTACTTCACCTCCAGCAGCAGTTCGCAGGGCAATGTGACGGTCACGGTGACCTTCAGTCAGGGAACCGATCCCGACACGGCCCAGGTGCAGGTGCAGAATAAGGTGCAGCAGGCGCTGACCCGCCTGCCGAGTGAGGTACAGCAGCTCGGGGTCACCGTCACCAAGTCGCAGTCCAACTTTTTGCTGGTGATGGGGCTGTATGACACTACCGGCAAGAGCAACAGCACCGACATCGGTGACTGGCTGGTGAGTAACATGCAGGAGCCGCTGGCCAGGATCGAAGGCGTAGGGGATATCCAGGTGTTCGGCGGGCAATACGCGATGCGTATCTGGCTCGACCCGTTTAAGCTCAACGCCTACGCACTGCAGCCTTCCGACGTAACGGCAGCGATTCGCTCGCAGAACATTCAGGTCTCCGCCGGTAAAATTGGCGGGCTGCCCTCGCCAGATAATCAGCAGCTCACCGCCACGGTCAGGGCGCAGTCGCGACTGCAAACGCCTGAACAGTTTCGCAACATCATCGTCAAAAGCGATACCCGCGGTGCCATTGTTCGGGTCGGGGATGTGGCGCGGGTCGAGCTGGGCGGTGAATCTTATGACATGACCACCCGGCTTAATGGTCATCCGGCGGCCGGTATCGGGGTGATGCTCGCCCCGGGCGCCAACGCGCTGGATACCGCCATTCTGGTGAAGAACAAAGTGGCAGAGTATCGACACTCAATGCCGCAAGGCTACGAGGTGGCGTACGCGCTGGACAGCACCGACTTTATCAAAATTTCGGTGGAAGATGTGGTGATCACCCTGATCGAAGCGATAGCGCTGGTGGTGGTGGTGATGTACCTGTTCCTGCAAAATCTGCGCGCCACGTTGATCCCGGCGCTGGCGGTGCCGGTGGTGCTGCTTGGGACCTTTGGCGTACTGGCGCTTTGCGGTTATACCATCAATACCCTGACTCTGTTTGCCATGGTGCTGGCGATCGGGCTGCTGGTGGATGACGCGATTGTGGTGGTCGAAAACGTCGAACGCATCATGCATGACGAAGGCTTGCCGGCCCGCGAGGCCACGGAAAAATCGATGAAAGAGATTTCCGGTGCGCTGATCGCCATTGCGCTGGTGTTGTCGGCGGTGTTTCTGCCGATGGCCTTTTTCGCCGGCTCGACCGGGGTGATCTACCGGCAATTCTCGGTCACCATCATCGCGGCGATGACGTTCTCAGTGCTGGTGGCGCTGACCCTGACCCCGGCGCTGTGCGGCATGTTACTCCGCCCCGGCACGCCGCATCGCAAAGGATTCTTTGGCGGATTTAATCGCTTCTACGCCGCCACCGAGCGCCAGTATCGTCACAAGGTGGTCAGCACCCTGCGTCGTCCGCTGATTATGGTGTCACTGTATGCCGCGATGGGCGTGGCGCTGTTTGTGATGTTTACCCGCTTGCCGGGCAGCTTTCTGCCAACCGAGGATCAGGGCAGCATTATGCTGCAGGCGACGCTGCCAGCGGGCGCCACTGCCAGCCGGACGGAAGCGGTCAATAAGCAGATCGTCGACTGGTTTCTTACTGAAGAGAAAGAGAACATCGATGTGGTGTTTACTATCAACGGCTTTAACTTCAGTGGTGCAGCCCAGAATGCCGGCATGGCGTTTATCAAGCTGAAAAACTGGGATCAGCGGCCCGGTAAGGAAAACTCGGCCGAGGCGATTGCCGGACGGGCGACCTATGCGCTCTCCGCTATTCGTGATGCCCAGATATTTGCCCTGACGCCGCCGTCGGTGCCGGGCCTCGGGCAGAATAATGGTTTTACCTATGAACTGCTGGCCAGTGGTGGCACCACCCGCGATGAGCTGGGCAAACTGCGCGATCGGCTGTTGCAACGCGCGGCGCAGAGCCCGGAACTGATCGGGGTGCGGGCCAACATCCTGCCGCAGACGCCGCAGTTGCAGGTCGACATTGATACCAATAAGGCGGTTGCGCTCGGGCTGCAGCTGGATGACGTTACCGATACCCTGACCAGCGCCTGGGGCGGAGCCTATATCAATGACTTTATCGATCGCGGCCGCGTCAAACGGGTCTATGTGCAGGGTGATGGTCAGTACCGGTCGGCACCGTCCGATCTGGATAAATGGTTCATTCGCAACAGTGAAGGCAGCATGACGCCGTTCTCTGCCTTCGCCTCAACCCGCTGGACGATGGGACCGGAAAGCCTTAACCGCTACAACGGTTCCGCTGCTTACGAAATCCAGGGACAGAACGCGGAAGGTTACAGCTCCGGCGATGCGATGAACACCATTGAACGGCTGGCCGATCAGCTTCCGGCTGGGACGACCGGCGCATGGAGCGGACTTTCACTGCAGGAGAAGCAGGCGGGTGGGCAGTCCACCACGCTGTATGCGATCTCCATTCTGGTGGTGTTTCTCTGTCTGGCAGCGCTGTACGAAAGCTGGTCGGTGCCGTTTTCGGTGCTGCTGGCGGTGCCGCTCGGCGTGCTGGGCACGGTGATAGCGGTGGCGTTACGCGGATTGAGCAACGACATCTATTTCCAGGTCGCGCTGCTTACCACCGTTGGCCTGACCTCGAAAAACGCCATCCTGATTATTGAGTTCGCAGAGGACGCGGTGCGTCAGGGCAGTTCGCTGAGCGCAGCGGCACTGCAGGCGGCGCGTACCCGTTTACGGCCGATCATGATGACCTCACTGGCGTTTATCGCCGGGGTGATCCCGCTGGCGGTGGCGACTGGCGCGGGCGCCAACAGCCGTATCGCGATTGGCACCGGCATTATTGGCGGGACGCTGGCGGGTACGGTACTGGCGCTGTTCTTTGTACCGCTGTTCTTCGTGCTGGTGAAACACTACCTCACCCGACATCGCGCAGCGAAATAACCCCTGGCACGTCTGCCGGCTTGCCTGCAGACGTGCTGATTTCTGCCCGCAGCGGCAGCTTCAACGGCTGTCATGGGGATTTTCACAAAAATGGGGAAGGAGTGTGGCAGCAGGCAGTTTGCTGCTTAAAGGTGAGATGCCATTCCATGGCGTAAAACGTCCTAAGGCGCCTTATTCAGAATTACTTGCAGGACGCCGACTGATCCTGCCGCCTTTCCGACCGGCTTCCCTGGCTTTTTCATGATCGTTTTTGAAATTGCCCCCACTGACCTTGCCTCCTGCACTGCCAGCTTCGCTCGCACGGCCCGGATCGTTGGCAAAATTGCCAGCACCACCTCGGTATTTCTGTTGTGTCATAGAGAGACCTCCTATCAATGTTCCATTAGATAAAAAGGACTAGCTAGTCACACCACGAAGCATAGATGACCGCTTCGTTTATGCAAATACCCCCCCCTGAGAAAATGTTGGTATCAGGCTGATTATCCGCAGGTGACCGACCGGAAACGGCAGCGAGCCTGTGTTCGCCAGGCTACCCTTAAAGGCTCAACGAAAAAGGAGAACGCGATGACTGATGCAACCTTAATCGATACGCTTGAGTTTGGTTCTGACCCACAAAAGCAAAAATATGAGATCTATGGTGATGATGCGCAGACGCCGACTTATGCGGTGATTTATCGTCAGCACGACGGCGAATGGCAGCCGCTGGACGATAAGCTGAGCTTTGCTGCCCAGGATGAGCAGGAAGAGGTGACCGGCTCAATGGGATATGGCGCCGGCGATAGTCTGCCGGACCTGCGTGACTTACCGGCTGAAGCCCGCGAGCGCTGTGAGCAGCACTGGCAGCAGAGCCGCGATGAGTAATCAGTAACGTTGCCGGGATCGCTTCCCGGCTTATTTTATGCTGCTTAAGTGCGCTGTTTTCATCGTTTTCACCAGTTACATTAATCGTTAAAGCTTTTCCCGCTATTGGCGATAACGAACAGGCGCTGAGCGTGCCGATCAATGATGATTCCGGCCCTCAGGCGTGAGTTCTGAACGCGTACGGACCTGCTTTTAGCCCTCCTTTTTGACACACCAGAAAGCGCTTTTTTAGCGCAAAATCATTCTAATTAAAGCGAAAACAATAATATGTCGATTATTAAGGCGATGATACAACGCCTGCCTGCTGCCCGCTTTGGGCGTAGCAGCCAGCCTGCGCATGGCACTTTTGATTGTCGTGCGCTGCCAGCGTCACTCAGTGCCGCCGGGTTAAGCCAGCGCGCCGGCGGCCTGCTGATGACCTTTGTGCCGCCCGAGGCGGATTTTCAACGGGCCAGTCAGGCCTGGCAGCGCTTTACCTCCGCTGACCTGACGGTGCTGACGCTCTCCTCTCATGGCGCGCTGAGCAGCAGCGGCCGGCAGAGCACCTATTGCGACGGGGCCGGTCAGGAAGGGAGCTGGCTCTGGTTACCGGACAGCCTGATTGCGCGGCATGAAACGCACGTTATTGACCTGCACGTGCAGGATACCCACAGCGCCAGCCAGCGGATCACCGCGATACAGCAGGAGCTGGAGCGGTTGCAGCTGCGGATGCCGCTCTCTGCCGATCGGACTTTCGCGATGATCTACTGCGACGGTCTTTCTGCCTCGGAAGGTTTCCTGATGCAGGCCTGGTATAACAGCGGACGTTTCCCCTGCCTGGCGATCGGCGGATCGGCCGGCGGTAAAATCAGCTTTGACGGCACCTGGATTGGGATTGGCGGCCAGATACTCCAGGGCAAAGCGGTGATTATTTTTTGCCAGATGGCGGCGGGAAAATCGTTTGCCCCGTTCAAAAGCCAGAACTTTACCCCGCTGGACAGCAGCTGGCTGATCGCCGAGGCCGATCCGATCGCGCGCACCGTCAGTACGGTATTTAACCGTCAGGGCCAGCAGCAATCGCTGGTCTCCGCGCTCTGCACCCACCTGAATTGCGAACCGACCCGGCTGACTGAACGGCTGCAGGGGCTGACCTTTGGCGTCAAAGTCGGAGAAGAATACTTTATTCGTTCGGTGGCCAAAATTGAGGCTGATAACGTGCAGTTTTTCTGCGATCTGGAATTTGGCGACCGGCTGTTCCTGATGCAGGAAAAGGACTTCAAACAGGCGACGCAGCAGGAGTGGCAGGCGTTTGCCCGTCAGCACGGCAAACCGGCGGCAATACTGATGAACGACTGTATCCTGCGTCGCGTCGGAAATGCCGGTCAGTTACACAACGCCCACTTTTTCAAAGGCATTCCGGCGGCGGGCTTCTCCAGCTTTGGCGAGATCCTTGGCGTGCCGATTAACCAGACGCTATCAGCGCTGGTGTTCTTTAATCATGATGTGAAAGCGATGAGTCAGTTTCCGGTGGAGTACGCCGGCTACGCGGCACACTATGCGCAGCGGGCATTACGTCGCTGGGAAGCGCTGAACAGCGTGCAGACGGGCGTGCTGAATCGGGTGATCGGCTATCAGCAGGCACTGACGCCGCTGATGGAGGCGCTGCCGGTATTAGAGAGCGCCACCCAAAGTCAGGGCGAAACCCTGAGCCTGGCAGAAAACAGTATTCGTGCCATCAGCGACATCGCCACCCAGAGCCAGCAGGCGCAGGGTCGGCTGGATGACGGGTTGGACGATTTGGAGAAAATCTCGCACGGGATTAACGAGATCACCCACGGCATCAGTAACATCGCTTTCCAGACCAATATTCTGGCACTGAACGCGGCAGTGGAGGCCGCCCGTGCCGGTGAAGCAGGCCGGGGTTTTGCGGTGGTGGCCGGCGAAGTGCGGCGACTGGCCCACTCCTCCAAAGAGCAGGCTGAGGCTACCGCCAGTAACATCAGCGAGGCGGTAAGCACCATCGCTCGCATCCGACTGGTGGCCAGTGACAGCGCGCAGACTGCGACACAGATGGCCGCACGCAGCATCAGTGCCGCTGACACTCTGGCGACCATGAATCAGCAGACCCGCCATGAGCGTGCCGATATCGCTAAACACCTTGGCAGTCTGCGTGAATTAACCCAGGGTATGGATGCGATGCAGGAGGCGGTGGCGCAGCTAAAAGTGTTACAGATTCTGTCTGGCGGGCAGGTTAACGGCTGATTTTTCAGCATAAAAGACAACAAAGTGCGGTGCAGGCGCATCGGCCAGGCAAGCCGCGCCTGCAGTTGTTACACTTGACGATGATTAACCACGCAGAGGTACCAATGAAAATTAAAAGTTATGCAGCCATGCAGGCTGGTCAGGCGCTTGAACTTTATGAATATGATGTTGCTGAACTTGCAGCAGAAGAGGTTGAAGTAGAGGTTGAGTATTGTGGCGTCTGCCACTCTGACCTGTCGATGATCGACAACGAGTGGGGCATTTCACAGTTTCCCGTTATTGCCGGACATGAAGTCATTGGACGGGTTTCTGCGCTGGGCGACGCGGCTAAAAACAAAGGCCTGTCGATTGGTCAGCGGGTAGGCATTGGCTGGACCGCGAAAAGCTGTCAGCACTGTGACGCCTGTATTAATGGTGAGCAGGTTAACTGCCAGCAGGGCAGCATCCCGACCATCATGAACAAGGGGGGTTTTGCTGAGAAACTGCGTGCCGACTGGCAATGGGTAATCCCGCTGCCGGAGAAACTGGATGTTACTACCGCCGGTCCGCTGCTGTGTGGCGGCATCACCGTCTTCAAACCGCTGCTGATGAGCAACATCACCGCCACCAGCCGGGTTGGCGTGATCGGTATCGGAGGCCTCGGCCACATCGCTATTAAAATTCTGCATGCAATGGGTGCGGAAGTGGTGGCCTTCAGCTCAACGCCAGATAAGAAGCAATCGATTCTGGATATGGGCGCCGATGAAGTGGTTAACAGCCGTGACGCTGAAGCGCTGAAACAGCAGGCGGGTCGTTTCGATCTGATCCTCAGCACCGTAGCGGTCGATCTGGACTGGAAACCGTATTTCGCGGCGCTGGCGCCTAAAGGCAAATTCCATACCGTCGGTGCCGTGATGAAACCGTTCCAGGTCGGTGCGTTTGACCTGATTATGGGTGACAAAGCGGTAACCGGCTCTTCGACCGGATCGCCAGGTCAGCTGCGTTCGTTACTGAAGCTGGCTTCGCGTGCTGATATTGCGCCGCAGGTTGAGTTCTTCCCGATGTCAGACATCAATAAAGCGCTGGAACACGTGCGCGCCGGTAAAGCCAATTACCGCGTGGTGCTGAAAGCCGATTTCTGATGATCGTGTGATGAAAACCGATGCCGCAGATTTCTGCGGCATTTTTTTTGCTTTCAGCGGGTGATCAGCCCGCAGCTCAGCCCGGCGGCGATCACTTCTTCCGCCGTCACGTTAAGCCATTTTTCCGGCGTTAAGGCCGGAAGCAGATCGCGCCACGCGGCGACCAGTTGATAACCCAGGGTGTAACCGTACCAGCGGGGACAGGTTCCGCTGCCAAAGAACCAGGCAGTGTGATCGTAAGGACGGCTATTCAGCGCCGCCAGCCTGACCGGATTATCCAGCAGCCACTGACGTTCAACTGCCCGCTCCCACCGTTCGGGCGGCGAATCCAGCAGCCAGCAGACAAACTGTCCTGCCAGCCCTTCACTCACCAGCGCGTCCCCTGGTGTCCAGCCATATCCCGGGCCAGCCATGCGCAAACAGTGATGCACTTCGTGCAGGATGGTGCGCATCAGCGAACCGCTGCTGAGTGTCTGCGCCAGATCGGGATGAGTCGGATCGAGTGTCAGACCAAAGAGCGTTGCACTATAGGCGTAGCCGCCGGTGCCGGTTTCCGGGATCACCGCCGCCGGCGCGCACTGAACCAGAATATCAAGGCGCGGTGGCGGCATAACCGCTGACAGGATCCGCCAGGCAGCATCTGTCTGGCGGGTAATTTCCGTTTGATAATCCTGTAAGTCGCCTGACGCTTCAAGCCAGTGCAGTTTCCATCGTTCAGCCATCGCCTGCTCCTGCAAGGATCAGATTGAGCCGCTAAAGCGGTCAGGTTTTGCTGTCCGGCTTCAGCTCGCCGGCACTCTCATCAGCACGCATGTCAACACTCTGACCGGCACGGAGAATCACAATGCCTCAGCCGATCAGTTTATCTTCGCGCCATCCAGCTTAGCCGCGACAGGACGAGATTGTCATCCCCCAACGCGCGCGAATGTTGCCGAACGCGACAGGGGATTTGCCTGAGCTGACAGGTTGGCCTGATTTCATCGATCACTGTCCATTGATCCTGTCACGCCAGCGTTCGCAACCGGGTAAAGTCACACTATCGCAGCAACGACGTCGCCGACGCTGGCTGCATCCGACTGAAAACTGACCGGAGCCTGATTATGCAACTGACCCAAGTCCGTAACGCCACGCTGGTGCTGCACTATGCCGGCAAGAAATTCCTGATTGACCCGATGCTGGCTGAAAAAGAAGCCTGGCCGGGCTTTGTCGGCAACGCCCGTCCGCACCTGAGAAATCCGATGGTGGAACTGCCGATGCCGGTTTCGCAGCTGCTGGATGTCGATGCGGTGATTCTTACCCACACCCATACCGATCACTGGGATGAGGCCGCACAGCAGCAGGTGCCCAAAACGATGATGATTTATACCCAGAATCACAGCGATGCTGACCTGATCCGCTCTCAGGGTTTCCTTAATGTTCAGGTGCTGCAGGAAGCAAATGCGTTTGTCGAAGGCCTGACGATCTATAAAACTGACGGCCAGCATGGCAGCAATGCGCTGTATGCTGACAAAGTGATGGCCGATCTGCTGGGCGATGCCTGTGGGCTGGTGTTTACCCATCCGTCGGAAAAAACGCTCTACGTTGCCGGCGATACCGTCTGGGTTAAACCCTATGTGAGGAGTCTGCAACGTTTTCAGCCGGACGTGGTGGTGCTGAATATGGGTAATGCAACCAACGATCTCTATGGCCCGATAATTATGGGTAAAGAGGATACACTACACACGCTGGAGATCGTGCCTGAAGCAACGCTGGTTGCGTCGCACATGGAAGCGATCAACCATTGCCTGCTGACCCGTGCCGAACTGCGGGCTTACACCGATCAGCAGGGGATAACCGATAAAGTGCTTATCCCGCAGGACGGTGAAACCATAACGTTCTGACCGGTACGCCGGGACAGAGCACTGACCCCTGCTCGCCAGCAGGGGGCTGATGACTAAGGGGGCGAGATGGCTGCGTTGAATGTTGCAGTGATAGCGACGACCGGATTCAGTCCGTTCCACTTTTCGGTTCCCTGCATCCTGTTTGGATCAGCGATGCCGCAGCCGGATCTTTTCTGCGTCACGATCTGCGCTGAAAAGCCCGGTACGGTTCTGTCGGAGATCGGCCTGTCGATTAATGTGGAACAGGGACTCGAACAGCTGGATACGGCGGATATTATCATTCTGCCGTACTGGCATAATCCGGCTGAAAAGCCCGATCAGCGGCTGCTGGATAAGCTGGCCGCTGCCTGGCAGCGCGGCGCGGAAGTGGTCGGCCTTTGTCTGGGTACCTACGTGCTGGCCTATGCTGGCCTGCTCGATCAGCACCGCGCCGCGACTCACTGGGAATTCGAACGTGACTTCAGCCAGCGCTTTCCGCAGGTTCATCTCGACAGTAATGCGCTCTATACCCGCGACGATCGCCTGATTACCTCGGCCGGAACCGCTGCGGGCATCGACTGTTGCCTGGATATCATCCGTCAGCACTACGGTAGCGCCGTGGCCAATCGGGTGGCCAGAAGAATGGTGGTGCCGCCGTACCGTGAAGGGGGACAGGCGCAGTTTATTGAGCGGCCGGTGCCGGAAAATACCCGGGATGGCAAAATTAATATGCTGCTGGAGTCGCTGCGGCGCAACCTGCATCAGCCACACGATCTGGATTCACTGGCGCGTTCAGCGGGCATGAGCCGGCGAACGCTGACGCGCCATTTTTTTAAGGCGACCGGGATGACGCTGGGGGACTGGCTGACGGCGGAGCGACTGCAACGCAGTCAGGAGCTGCTGGAAACCACCGACATCAGTATTGAGAGCGTGGCCGAAAAAGTGGGGTTCAGCTCGCCGATCTCTTTTCGTCAGCGGTTCAAACATCGATTTGGCGTCGCCCCCAGCGAATGGCGACGAACTTTCCGTGGGCCGGTGTCGGTAACCCCCGCAGAGAGCCAGCAGTCATTGCCAGATGCGCGCCACAAAATCAGCGGCTGATAATCAACGCGTGCCGGAAAATTCAGCGTGCCGGTGCGGCTAAATTTTCCGGAACGGAATCAGCCAGGATTAAAGCAAAAAATCATCCATTGACTGGCCGTTTTCGAGGGCAGTTTTAATCGGTGTTGGCGTGCGACCCTGACCGGTCCAGTATTTCAGCTCGCCATTTTCATCACGATACTGATATTTTGCCGGGCGCTTTGTGCGCTTTTTACCGCTGCGGGTGGCCGGGGAGAGACCCGCTAACAGTTCAGTCGGGTCGATACCGTCTTCCTTTAGCAGTTCACGGTACATCGCCAGTTTCTCCGCTTTCTCGCGCGCTTCAGCCGCACGGGCTTCCTCTGCTTCACGGCACTCTCTGACCACGGTCTCTAATTTCTGCACCATCTCGTCCAGCACGTCTAACGTGACATTGCGCGCCTGGGCGCGCAGGGTGCGGATATTATTCAGGCTGCTCAGGTTTTCACTCATAAAAAAAGGTCCTTCAGTACTCACATTAATTTACAGCGCACATTCACTGTAAGCGGTAAGGATAACATTCATCCCGCTGATTTTTGAAGGGTTGTAGCCGATTCGGGTCTGAATTCAGGGCGGGCGGAACAAGGGCAGGCGACTTAATACACAACGGTTCAGAATGCGCGCGTAACAATGAAGGATGAAAAACAACGCAACAGCGATATTTGTACTTTTGCCCTCCGTTAACTGTGCTTAACTCAGTGAAAGAGTTTGAATAGGGATGGGCATGACGTTTCGCAGGAAAAATGCGGCAGCCGCACCAAAGATATCGCCGCTACTTAAAAGCATCACGTTGTCAGGCTTGCTACTCACCGTGGCGGTCATCGGTATCAATCTGTGGACCCTGCGTGAGGACTGGCGCGAAGCCGTTAACCAGGCTGAAGAGATGGCGGTCAATCTGTCATTGTCGCAGGCGCGTCAGGCAGAAGACACCTTTCTGCAGACGGAACTGTCGCTGCGCGAGGTACAGCGCGAACTGCAAACGCAGATAGCGACCGATCGTGTTGACGGGGAGGCGCTGAGTCAGACTATGCGGATGTTGCAGAATCGCCTGCCGCAGCTGCACGGATTGTTCTATTACGACGCTCAGGGTCGCTGGATCGCTACCTCGATGAGCAGGACGCCGATCGGAATCAACAATTCCGATCGGGAGTACTTCAGTTATCACCGCGCCAGCCTGCGTAACAGCGTGCATGTCGGCCCGGTGGTCCGCAGCCGCACCACCGGGGAGTTAGTGATACCGGTGTCACTGCGCGTCAATGATGGGGCCAACGGTTTTAATGGCGTCCTGCTCGCCACCATTAAGGTGGACTACTTTCGCCGCTTCTACAGCTATTATGAGCTGGGCGCGCGCGATGTGCTGGTCCTGATGCTGGCAGACAGCACGGTGCTTTATGCCCGGCCGCTGCCGGAGCGGTATATTGGCAAAAACCTCTCCTCAAGCCATCTGTTCCGCAAAATGCTGGCCGATGCCGATCGGGGCAGCGGGCAGTGGAAGGCGGCGCTTGATGGTGAAACACGGATCTTCGGCTTTGCGCGCTCGGAACGCTATCCGCTGATAGTGGCCGCCGGTTACGACAAATCCGCGCTGTTTACCCGCTGGATTAAAGGCCGGGTGCAGGATGTCATGCTGAGCCTCGCACTGCTTGCGGTGATTCTTTCGCTCAGCGTTTTTCTGCTGCGCCAGGCGCGACATACGCTGCGCTATCAGCGGGAACTGACCCGACTGCGTGATGAGCTGACGGCGGCGAACCTCTCTCTGCAGAGTCTGGCAAATAGCGATGGCTTAACCGGGGTAGCCAACCGCCGCTACTTTGATCGCAGGCTGTATGAAAATCTGCAACAGGCCAGAGTACAGGGCTGGCCGGTCTCTCTGATTCTGATCGATATCGACTATTTCAAACATTACAACGATACCTATGGCCACGTGGCGGGTGATGAATGCCTGAAAGCGGTGGCGTCGATCCTGAAAAACGTTGCGCTGCGTAAAAATGATCTGCCGGCCCGTTATGGCGGCGAAGAGTTTGCGCTTATTCTGCCGCGCTACACCCCAGAAGAGACATTAAAACTTGCCAGCGAGATTGTTGAGGCAGTTTACCGGCTGAATATTCCGCATCTCACCAGCGGACTTGCGGCAAAACGGGTTACGCTCAGCGCTGGCTGCGCAATTCAGCACGGCAACGGCGGGCAGCAGGGAGTGTCAGATCTGATTGAACGGGCAGATGAAGCCCTGTACCGGGCCAAGCGGGAAGGGCGCAATCGTGCAGAAGGTGAAAATCCGGGCGGTTAAGCACTGTTGATCACTTGCGCTCCCCCCGCTGTGGCAGGGTAGTTTCTCAACCACTTCAGGGAGTGACTATGTCAAACGATACGGGATTCAGCCATCTCGCTCTGCAGGTCCGCGATCTGGAAAAAAGCGTGGATTTTTACCAGCGTTATGCCGGAATGCAGGTTATTCATCATCGCGAGCCGGGCATTGCAGAAGCGCAAAAAGTAGCATGGCTGTCTGATTTAACCCGGCCATTTGCGCTGGTATTGGTTCAGTCCGCGCATCCCGAGGATACGCCGCTGGGGCCTTTTGGTCATATTGGCGTCGCCTGTGCCTGTCGCGAGGAAATTGATGCCAAAGTTGCGCTGGCGCAGCGCGAAGGCGTACTACGTCGGCCCGCGCAGCAGTCTGGCGAGCCGGTGGGTTACTGGGCTTTCTTCGCCGATCCAGACGGCAATACGCTTGAACTATCGTATGGTCAGCAAATCGGCCTTGAAATTATCATGGCGCGTAACGCTTCCTTGCAACGGGTCGATTAACCGGCGTGCACGTTCGCTCGCCGCTGTGGCCTGTTGGCTGACAGTGAAAGGCAAGGCGTAGTCGGGAAAGAGGGTGTGAATTCGGCGAGGGATGACGGTTTGCCTTACAGCGTAATCAGACTTGTGTGGAGCTACCATCCTGGTCTTACGCCCGGCAGAATAATGGCTGCTGGATGTTACCGCGTCACTGGCGAGTGACGATAAATCCGCCCGGCAGATATCGGGCGGATTTACTGCAAGTGATGCACTGCAATCAGATCAGAAAATCATCCAGTGATTTACCATTTTCAATCGCAGATTTAATTGCTGAAGGTGTACGTCCCTGACCGGTCCACTGCTTAACTTCACCGTTTTCGTCAGTGTACTGATATTTGGCAGGGCGAGGCGCACGCTTTTTCTTCTCAACCGGCGCTGACTGCATACCATTTAACAGTTCGTTAGGATCGATACCTTCCTGCAGCAGTAATTCGCGATATTTAGCCAGTTTCTCCGCTTTCTCACGATTAGCGGCTTCAGAAGCCTGCGCTTCTTCACGACGCTCACTAACAACAACAGAAAGTTTTTCCAGCATTTCTTCCAGGGCAGCAAGATCAAGTTCGCGAGCGTTTGCGCGAAGCGTACGGATATTATTCAAGCTGCTGAGAGTGTCACTCATCAAAGTCACCATAGTCATGTTCAGATAATAAAATACAGAGCGGGTTCACGCTGATGCTTTTCGTCAGACCTGCTTTTTTAAAAATGCTTGCCTTCGAAGAATCTCAATACTGAACCAATAGTTCAACTCTGACATATTAATCGTTTTTTAAGGCAGTTGAAACTGTAATTAACGTGCAATAACACCGCAAAGGTAAAAGAACTTAAACCTGGCGTTAAGGTCGCTCAAAATGACAAAAACATCGCCTGTTCTATCCATGAGATAAATCAGCCGCCTCGGCGATTATTCCTGCTCAGGGCACCATTTTTTAGCATTTTATCCACTGGCGCCGTGCCGGATATCTCTCTGCAGGCAGTTAAAATCAGCGGCATATTAAGTCAGGTGAAAACACGTTACGCGGCGTTGTTAAGTGTGATTATGACGTGCTGAAGTATCGCATCGGGTAACGGTTAAATTTATCTTAACCTGACTTCTCAGGGATAAAAATTAACTTATCTTTATGATTCAACTATTTTTTTAAGGATGTGCATCGGATAAAAACAACCGGTGCTACTGCCATACTCTGTTACGGGTGCTGTTAGCCTGATAGATGGCGGAGAAGCAGCGTGGCGATGAAAATCGGTTATTCCGGCTTAAGAAAAACACAGGCAGGTTGCGGCGCACCTGAAACTGGTTAATCAGTGTAATAATAACTCCCGGGTCGGTTTTTAAGCATGCTTTATATAGGTGTGATAAGCCGCTATAAGGTGATTATTGACAGTCTGCGCTAACATTATTGCGTTACAGGCACTAAACCGGTTTGACCTGTCAGCCGTTAAAGCTGATAAGCCGCCAGCAATGCGGCTAATTCGCCGGACTTTATCCGAAGTTAACCCGGCCCGGGAGGTGATAAACAAGCTGAGAGGGATAAAAACAGGCAGCATAATGCTTTTCGTGGTGCAAAGTGGCCTTGCCATTATGGCGCGACAGGGTGTTGTCACAGGTTATTAAAATCTCAAGCCGAAAAAATTAGCCCCGCCGCTCAGGGGCCTGTCAGGCGAAGATGCGGCTTTTAAGGATCGGCTTCGCGCAGAGCATGTTATAAAGCGCAACACTGCGCGTGTCACCAGCGAAAAGGCCGCGTTAGTACGGAAGCAGAATGCGCCGGCGGAGCAGCAGAGCCTGATCTGTCCTGCCCGCATCTGCACAGGCGGATACTCTGATACAGGCTTTTCTTCAGCACTCTCTGATGAGGCACCCCTGATGACATTCAAAGGCAATAAGAAATCACTGCCGGTCCGTTATTGCGAAACCTGCAATAAGCCGATGACGTGGCGTAAGAAATGGGAAAAGTGCTGGGATGAGGTGAAATATTGCTCCGAACGCTGCCGGCGAGCGCGGCGTCAGCACGCCGTCGGACGTCCAGACAGTGATGACCGCTAAATTATTCAGTTTCAAAGCGAGGGTGGGAGAAGAACATCATCAGGCGCGGTTTGACTATCTGAATCAAACCGCGCCGGTTTTTTACTGCTGAACTTTAATCTGCTGCCAGCCTTTTTTGAACATACAGTCCTTCACCAGGATCTCCCGCTGCGCTTCATTTGCGTCGCTGGTTGAGTAATCGGTGTCGGTGGTTTTGTACTTGCTGTCTTTAGAGGTGTATTTACCGCTGACCACATTATCAGGCGGTAAATCGCGTAATGCCTGAGCCTGACAGGCGGTCTCCGCCCTGATTTCCTGCTGTTCTGAAGCCTCGGGTTTGACCCATTTATACTCTACGCACCCGCTCAAAGAGAACGTAAAAATCAGCAGTAATAACGGTTTCATCATCGTTTTCTCAGCGAATTCGATCTGCAATCAGGCCGGCAGCACGCTCAGCTTACCGGCCAGCAGACAAGGGATAGAGGGAACAACATTTACCGATCAGAAGGTCAGGCCACCCCCAATGAAGGGACCGTCAATCAGCGTATGACCGGGACGTCCATCTTTGCCATCCACACCCGCATAGCGATAACCCGCTTTCAGCGTCAGTGGCATCATCGGTGTCCAGCTGATTCCGCCATCGGCCTCAACGAAATTTTTAACGCTGTTAGCGAAGGATTCGGGAGCCGAATATCCCTCACCGTAGAGGGCAAAATTAGCCGGCAGATTCAGCCTTACACCGGCACCGACCGGGAAGGCGACGCCGTTATCGCCTTTTTTACCGCCGATATAGGTGGCTTTGACGCCCGCTGACAGCATCACCGGGCCTGCTTCCAGGCTATAGCCGGTGCCCGCTTGCCCAATCTGCACGCCGTCGTCGGTGTTTTTAACCCACTGGCTATCCAGATAAAGTCCGCCTGAAGAACGCCCGATTTCTGCGTCGAGGGCAGTAAAGTTTTTACCCTGCTCTGCGCTCAGGCCGATGGCCATAGCCGATGACGAAGCACACAGCAGCAGGCTGATGCCAATCACAGTTGTTTTCATTTCAGTAATCCCTGGTGTAACAATGGCTGCTTCGCAGTCTCGTTTTAAGTCAATAAATCTCTATTTTTCAACAATCTCTTTTACATCCTGCTGCTGCAGTTGATGCGTATTACCGTCGGTATCTTTGTATGAGATCAGGCCGGTTTCTTTATCTTTGGCAGGCTTGCCGTGGGTGGAAATCATATGCCCGTCGCGGGTCGAGATGACGTAATTGCCTGAACATCCTGCAACCAGCATCACCGTAGTGAGCAGGGCAAGGGGAAATAACGTTTTTTTAGCTGTTGCTGAGAGTTTCATTTTTACTTCCTGATACAGTCTGTTAATGACACGCGGTATTGTCGGGACGCTGCATTTTCACCCTCGTTTATTAAACCGATGGTTAACACCATGACCTGAGTGAGTTTTAAATAATCTGTCATGATTCAGATCATGGTTGATCGATGTCGCCCTTTACTTGCCGGCAAAAATCCACGTTCACCCTCATATTTATGCTGGCGCATCCGTTGGTAAATAAGCTGCCGGAAAAAGGCGTGTTGACGGCTGACGTTGTCAGAGCAACCGTGAATAGCGCAGGCTATTCGCTGCGGTTCGGGAAAGCGTTAATCCGGGATAAAGCGTCATCGGAATAATCCCGGCGCGGGCAAGCGCATCAGCATAAACAGGCCAGGTTTTAAACAGCGCCACAGCGAAATAGCGCAGCGTGAACGATTCGTCCAGCCGGTAATGGCGGTGTAAGTGTGGCTGCGCGGGTGCGGTTAAATCCGTCCGGCAGATAAATATATTACGGCCATTTTTTTCTGGAGCAGTTCAGCAGAGCAGGCATTTTCTTTTCGAAGGTTCAGACTATTACGCCATCACAGCTTAGCTTTGTGCGGATCGGCTATCGGGGCCATCACGCTAAATAACCGAACCGGTTACATTAAAAACCGGGTTTTAAGATTTCTGCCAGCATCAATCCGAGGTCCGGCTGCATAAAATAGCGCGGGTCTAACGCTTCGGTTAATCCCCGAAATCGCTCGGCGATAAATTTAACCGGCGATGTAGCCGACTATGCTGGCTGGCAGAGGTAACTCGTCAGCTGCGGTATAGCGTCAGGGGCCCGACTGAGAGTGTTCATCGGGCCGGTCAGCATCGGGAAATCGCCCTTTAGCACCCGGGACAGCGTTTATCTGCTGCTAACGGTTAAGGACAGGTATGAACAGTTCGGATCAGGCAGTCATCAGCGCCACTTCATTTACGCAAGCCGCAACGTTGCTGGAGCAGGGCAGTCGGGCGCGCATCCGGCTTAGCTGGAATATTTCAGGCGATGAGTTTTTTCGCCTGGTTAATCTGGTTAAGCAGGGCAGCGAGATGTCGATTGAAAGAGAGGAAGATGGTTTCTGGCTGACGCAGAAATAAGCCGCTGAATTTAATAAGTTATGCGGCATAGCAGAAGCAGGCCTGGCGGTGAGGGGCCTGCTGAAGAGCGAGGGTGCGTTTGCCGGGTATTTTGCCAAAAGAGACCAGTGACAGATGAAGCTTTTACTGCAATTAGTTACATCATCCTGTAATCGCCTGTTTATTGGCACAGCCCGATTTTATCGCGGAGCCCCTCCATACAGAGTCCGCTGCGATGTGAGAGTATGACGTCGTTCTGATCGTTGTAGAGTGCAAACTTCAAACATGCGCGCGGAATAACCTCCTGACGAGGCGCCCCGCCGGGCCGCAGGCCCGATATGCTTATTCGCTGTATTGAATGATGTAACTAAGCCGCTAACGGTTATCTGCCTGACCGGCAGCCAACCGCAAGCCCCCGGAAATCACCGATTTCATGTCGCACGCGCCATAAAATCAGCTCACCGGGGCGTCGGGCTTAGGGTACGTAGAGTGTAGCGGTCAGTCCGTTATGTCTGGCAGGAGATAGTTTTGCCTGTCAGCCAGCACCCGTCGCCGGCCTCCGTTTCACTGCCTGCCAGTAAAATGCTGAGATTGCGAGGTGAATCTGCCGTTTTCTGAACCAGCGTTGACGTTTCCTGACATTAATCCGCTTCGCCTGATCTTAGATCAAATTCCGGAATGCTTATCATTTATATAATCACTGCTTCTTACCACAACCAGATGGTTATATGTCGATGAACATGCACAGTACCTATCGAATCCTCGGCTATCAGCCCGCGGTGAACCCCGCATGGCGTCAGAAATTGCTCACCATGGGAATGCTGCCGGGTGCGGTGATTGAGATCATCCGCGTCGCGCCAATGGGCGATCCGGTGCAAATCCGTACCCGCCGGGTCAGTCTGGCGGTACGTCAGCGTGACCTTGACGCCATTGTTCTTGAGGAAATGGTCTCATGAAAAACATAACCATTGGGCTGATCGGTAATCCTAATACCGGTAAAACCACCTTATTTAATCAGCTGACGGGTGCCCGCCAGCGGGTAGGAAACTGGGCTGGCGTAACCGTCGAGCGCAAAGAAGGACAATTTTTTACCGCTCAGTCCGATGTGCGGTTAATCGATTTGCCTGGCACCCGTTCTCTTACCACGCTCTCAGCGGAAAGCTCAATCGATGAGAGTATCGCCTGTCAGTATCTGTATAACGATCACGCCGATTTAGTGATTAACGTGGTCGATGCGTCGAACCTTGAAAGCAATTTGTTCCTGACGTTTCAGCTACTCGAACTCGGAGTGCCCTGCATTGTAGCCCTCAACATGCAGGATATTGCTGCCAGCCAGAATATCGCTATTGATGTTGAAGCTCTGTCAGCACGCCTGGGCTGTCCGGTCGTCTCTCTGACCTCAACCCGCGGCGAAGGCATTGCACAACTCAAGACACTGATTGACCAGCCGCACCGTTATACCGCGCCAGAGCGGGTGCGCTATCCGGAAAATGTGGAAGCCGCGATTACTCAGCTCTGCACGCTGATGCCCGCGTCTATAACGCCGCAAAAACGCTACTGGCTGGCATTACAGTTACTGGAAGGCGATATCAACAGCCAGCAGCTCTGCCCAACGCTGGTACCTCAACTGCCGGAGATCGTTCAACAGGCCGGTGGTGATACCGGGGTGCTGATTGCCGATTACCGCTATCGTGCTATCCACGCACTGTGCGCCGCCGTCAGTAATATTCACCACGCTGCGCCTGGCAGTCTGACCAGCCGGATCGATAACATCGTGCTGAACCGCTGGCTGGGTATTCCGATATTTCTGGCGGTGATGTACGTGATGTTTGTATTGTCGATTAATATCGGTGCCGCGTTACAGCCGCTGTTTGACAGCAGTTCGGTGGCGATATTCATCCATGGTGCACAATGGCTGGGCTACGTCTGTCATTTTCCGGCCTGGCTGACCGTCTTCCTGGCGCAGGGGATAGGGTCGGGCATCAATACCGTGCTGCCGATTATCCCCCAGATTGGGCTGATGTTCCTTTTCCTCGCGTTTCTGGAGGATTCCGGTTACATGGCGCGAGCCGCTTTTGTCATGGATCGCCTGATGCAATCGCTGGGTTTACCCGGTAAATCCTTTGTGCCGTTAATCGTCGGATTTGGCTGCAATGTGCCTTCAGTGATGGGCGCCCGCACGCTGGATACGCCGCGTGAACGCCTGCTGACGGTACTGATTGCACCCTTTATGTCCTGTGGGGCTCGGCTGGCCATCTTCGCGGTGTTTGCTGCTACGTTCTTCAGTTCCCATGGCTCCAGCCTGGTCTTTTCACTCTATCTGCTGGGTATTGTGGTGGCGATCGTAACCGGCTTAATACTCAAGCACACCTTACTGGGTGGCGAAGCCTCACCGTTTATCATGGAGCTGCCGGTTTATCACCGACCGCATCTCAAAAGCCTGCTGATCCAGACCTGGCAGCGTCTGAAAATGTTTGTGGTGCGGGCCGGTCGGGTGATTATCCTGGTCAGTATGTTAATCGGCGTGCTGACCAGCTTTTCGTTTAACGGACAGCCGGTCGACGACATCAATCACTCTGCGCTGGCCACCACCAGTAAGCAGATCACACCGGTTTTGCTGCCTATCGGCGTGATGCCGGATAACTGGCAGGCAACGGTCGGATTAGTGAGCGGCATCATGGCGAAAGAAGTGGTGGTGGGTACGCTAAACAGCCTTTATACCAGCGAAGCCGTACAGAGTGGCACGTTTGACCCGCAGGCGTTCAGTCTGATTGATGAACTGAAGGATTCGCTGACCGAGACCTGGGCTGGCCTGACAGCCGCGTTCAGTATCGATGCGCTGGCTCACCCTATCGATGCCAGCAAAGGGGATGGCGAAATGGCGGCCGGCCAGATGAGCGTGATGTCGGCCAAATTTGGCAACGGCATTGCCGCCTACAGCTACCTGATTTTTGTCCTGCTGTACGTTCCCTGCGTCTCGGTGATGGGCGCGATCTCACGCGAAGCGGGCCGTAACTGGATGCTGTTTTCCTTCTTCTGGGGACTCAATATCGCCTATACCACCGCCACGCTGTTTTATCAGAGCGTGACGTTTGCCGAACATCCCACCTTCAGCGCCAGCTGCCTGATCGGCGTGATCGCGGTGAATGCGCTGATCCTGCTGGCCATGCGCAAATCGGGCAACCGGATAAAACAGCATCCGCTTACGCTGCCGGTGGTCACCAGCGGCTCGGGCTGCGGTGGCTGCAAAAGCAGTTGTGGTAAACAGGATAGCTTCGCACAGTAACGCTGGCTCCTCCCGCCGGCGGCGCTGTAAAGGCCGCTGGTGGATGTGGATTCAGCCTTCCGAGCCTTCCGCCGGCTTATTAACAATGCGCGCGCGGCAGACCTGATGCAGATCTCATCCGAACTGATTTTCAACGCCTGACAGGCCATTAGCCTGCCGTGACAGGCGGTTATTCCTGCTCATCCGCTGGCACCCGCGGCAGTTGCCTGTAAACAGGCTATCTTGCTGATCTGTCAGGCACATCCGGCCAGTGAGTACCGGCTTACACACAGGCTGTCCACTTTTTCTGTGGATAACTTCTCACGGCAAAATGAGAACGGCTCATCCGTTAGCGGCGATCAGTCAGTGTGCTGTTCCATAAAATCGACCATCGCGCCTTTATGGGCATCAACATGACGGATATAGCGCATCAGGGTTTCCGGTTTTTTCCAGGTGCCTTCCTGCATAATCTGGGCGATAGAGTAACCTTTGGCTGCCATATCCTGCGCAGCGCCGACACGGGCACTGTGTCCACTCCAGCCGGTGTAGCGTTTTTTATTGGCGTTTACGGGACCGTTATTTGCGGCGGCGGACCAGGCGCGGGAGAAAATCTGTTCCAGCGCTCGGGTACTCATCGGCGTCCCGCTGGTGATCACCCGACCCGAGCGGTGCAGCGCGCTAAACAGATAAGCATCAGGCTGGCTGGCCAGTCCCGCCGCATCAATCCATGCCTCAAGCCGTTGTGTTGAGCGGGAACTCAGCGCCTTAACCAGACCACCGGTCTGAACAACGGTTTTGGTCCAGCCGACGTCGAGGATCACTCTGCCGTCCGCGGCGTGCGTGACATCCCGCACCCGTAGCCGTGCCAGCTCACTGATGCGCAGTAAGGTTGAATATGCCACGTGTAAAAAGGCTAAATCACGCAGCGCCTGCAAATGGTCCGAACTGCACCATTGTTTGTCCAGCGCCAGCAGATCGCTCAGTCTGAACGGCACGGCTTGTCCGGCTCGCTCGCCTTTCATCACCGCAACCCGATTTATCTTCTTCATGGCACGAAAAACCAGCGGAGAATGGTTAGGGGCAGGCAGTCCGGCGTTACGGTGTAACATCGAGATCAGCGCGGCGTGCGACGTCACGGTCGAAGATGCCCTTCCGCTTTCTGATAAAAACGACAGGTAATCCCGCAGATCTTCGGCGGTCATAGGCAGAAAACTGCGTTGATTATCCTCTGCCCACCGGCTACAGATGCGCATTACGCTTAGCAACTGTCGCCAGGTATTAGGCGAAAAGGCCTCTTTATCCTGAACGAACTGTTTAAGCTGTTCCGTGATATCCGCATGCTGTGGAATAGTCAGATTCGCCAGCTGGCTTAACTTTGTCATCGTAGCTCTTTTATTGACCGTTTTTTCCGGTGAACGCGCTACGCCAATTCTGAGATTCAGGCAGGGGGATAACCGGCCAGAATTCGCGTAGCGTTGTCATTTTTCGGCCGTGATTTGCGCCGCGCTGGCCTGTTCTGCCATCACTTCTCAGATCTGGCTTCGTATAAGTACAATTATACGAAGTCAGTATAAAAATGAACAGCAATCATTCATTCATGCGGCGAGAACCAAAAAGGTGAGGGCTGCTGATGCCCGCTGGTAGCCCGTTCAGGTGATTTTATGGTGACGTCTTACCTGAGTTTACTTTGCCACTGGAGGCCCATTAATTTCAGACGATGATACCGATAATCTTTCAGGCGTTGGCCAGCCGTTTTATTTTTTCATCCGTAACCGACGCGTTAATTATCAACACATGATTTTTTCTAAAAAAGTGGCGCATCCGGTCAGATTAAAATGACTTTAACAGCCCTGGAAATCTGCATATTGAAGTTGTGTATTACACCACAACCTGGAACGCGCAGCTTCAGCAGCGTATTAAGCCGATCAACAAGGCAATTCGGCCAGACTATCTCATGAACGATATTATCTTCATTCCTGAAATAATTATCTCTGAAGTCATTGAGGCTTATCAGCCAGACCGTGAAGGTAATATTTACAACGATCACCCTGTTATTTTTTAATATTAAACACTCTGGTACAAAGGAAAGGCACCCAGCAGCAGGCAGGTTAAAAAGAATACGACACTGGTAATAAATGACCAGCGCAAGGTGAATCGCTGTGTTTGCGCGTAATCCAGTTTCAGCATGCCCACCAGCAGATAGGTCGACGCCACCAGCGGGCTTAATATATGTACCGGCTGCCCTACCAGCGCAGCACGAGCCATCTCTACCGGCGCAATGCCATAATGACTGGCAGCCTGGACCAGAACCGGCAACATACCAAAATAAAAAACATCATTTGAAACCAGCCAGGTCACCGGAACGCTGATTAATGCGGTAATCACCGCTAAATAAGGACCTGCTGCGGCTGGAATAACATTTACAATCGCCTGCGCCAGCGCATCTGCCATCCCTGTTTCTGAAAAAATTCCGGTAAATACTGCCGCGGCAAAAATTAAGCTGGCGACAGACAGAATCGCCGGTGCATGCCGGCCAAGCTGCTCCTGTTGCTGATCGAGACGTGGAAAATTAACCAGAAACATTATTGCGGTGGCCAGCATAAACAGATAGGCCATTGGCACCCAATCCAGCACCAGCAGTGTAATCAGTGCAATGGTTAATACCCAGTTTGTCCAGAAGCGCCAGCTTGCACAGGCTTTCGCTTCGAACACCAGCGGGGGTTTTTCTGTGGAATCGCCGTTCCAGGCTATGCGTTTACGTTCATGCCGTCCCAGTATAAGCGCCATGACAAAAGTCCAGATGACGCACGCCAGCAGGGGCAGCATTAAGGGAACAAACAGCGTGCTGATCTCTGCATGTACCGCCGTTGCAGCCCGTGCCGTTGGGCCTCCCCAGGGAAACATATTGCCCAGGCCGGTACACTGTAATAGCAAACACGCTGCTTTTAATTTTGATAACCCAACGCGTTCATAGATTGGCAGAAACGCGGAAAGCACAATCATATATACAGTTGCGCCATCACCGTCCAGCGCGACGATAAAACCCAGCAGCACCGTCCCGAAAAATATTTTTACCGGGTCGCCGTCTACTGCTGAAACAATTTTCTTAATGATCGGATCAAACATGCCGGCGTCCGTTACGCTCATAAAATAGAGCATAGCGAAAATCAGCATGACGCCGGTTGGCGCAACGGTGCGCAATCCTTTAATTACCATATCGCCCGTCTCTAAGCCGTTCCCTGCTAATAATGCAAACAGGGTGGGCACCATTATTAATGCCGTCAGGGCAGAGAGTTTTTTGGTCATTAACAGAGCAATAAACACGGTTATCATGAGCAGACTGATAATCAGTAACATATTTTATCCTGTTGCAGGGAGACCGCCCGTCCGTCAGCGACAAACAGAAAACGTATCGGATGTTAATTCATTCAATGCGATATGCACTAACGTTATTATTAATGAGCCAGCCATTATCAGAAAAAAAGACAGCCATTAACAATCAATAAAAATATTATTCATGTGCGCTGACTCATATTTTTTGAAAATTTAAAATCACGCAGGGTGATGGTGATAAAAGGCGATACTTACGCCTGCGAACTGTTAATGATTTTCTGGCTAATGCCCGTTTATTTGGCCCGAATAAACGGGCCGTTGAATTATTGATGATCGCGCGGCGATGGCGCGACAGGCAGACTCAGACGATAGAGCTTAACCGGGTACTCAACCACAGAAGGCTTACCGCCGGTGGTTGCCGGCGTCCGGTTAATCTGTGCCGATGGCATCCAGAGCTGTCCCTCAGATATCCACATCGCATCGATCCAGACCAGCCGGGGATCCTGAATCACGGTGCTCACCTCCCCCTGCGGAGTGATACGTTTCACGGCGCGCGTGTTGATATCCGATGCATAGAGATTGCCGTCAGCATCAATAGCGGTGCCACCGGTGCTCCAGGTTTCAACAAACTTCTGCGTATGCCGGGCAACCTCGTCAGCCGTTAACGTCGCATCATTAAGATAGCGGGTTTCTATTCGCGCCATCGGGCCGGGGATAGCCTGATAATAGAGCCATTTGCCGTCGGGAGAGACTTCAAGCTGATCCAGGCCTACCCGCTTTTCCCGCCCGTCGCGTAAGAATAGTTTTTTCCCATCGGCATAGATTGGCTGATGATCGATAGAGAGCGGGTGATTATCCAGCACGCGCCAGCTTTGGCCATTTTTCAGGTTAAGCACTACCAGCCCGACCGCGCCGGGATCGGTAATATAGGCGAAATCACCATTGAAACGGACATCATCCAGATAGCTGGCGGGCTTGAGTGTGGGTGCCTTAAAGATATAGGTCGCCACAACTTTGCGCGTCTGAATATTGATACGCACCAGTTTAGCACCGCCTTCCACCGCTTTGTCGCCGGTCCCGATCCCTGTATTGCCGGCATCCATGACCCAAAGATCGCCATCAGGGCCAAATCGCAGTGCATTAACATGTAAAAAGTGATGCGACGGATCCTTGCTGTCCCATTGATTCCACGCCTGGTCTGGCCAGGCTTCCAGTTGCCCGTTTTTGACTTCAGCCAGTTGCAAACCGGTGCCTTCTGACTGGGTCAGTGAAGCAAAAATGCGCCCATCCGCGCTGACCGTGACACCATTCCAGACGCGCGGTGAGGTTTCAACCTGCTGTAAACGACTGTCCTGCTGAACCGGCAGCTGAACCGGCAGCTGATCCTGAGCCGCGACGTAGGGAGCTGTTATCATTGTCGTCAGCAGGGTAAGCATGCTGAATGAGCGGGTATGTTTTTTATTGATCACAGCGGGCACCCCTTAGCACGTAAAATGGCGTTAAAACGTTCCGGATCGGCGGTGCCCTGGCGGTTATTTTCGCGAATGCGCACTTCGCGTTGCTCATGCTCACGTACCCGCGGCAGTAAAGACGCGAGCTGCTGCTGCGGAATCGCAATTACGCCATCCGCATCGGCAACAATTAAATCGCCTGGTGCCACCACCAGCCCCGCGCACTGTATGGTGACGTTGATTTCGCCAGGGCCTTCCTTCGAAGGCCCGCGCAGCGTATTTCCCCGCGCCCAGAGAGCGACGCCGCCTTCTGCCCATTCGTTGATATCCCGAATCGCGCCATCAATGACAAAACCCGCGATACCTTTCGCCAGCGCGGAGGTGCGCATCAGGCCACCAATCAATGCCTGGGTGAGATCGCCCGATCCATCTATCACCAGAACATCCCCCGGCTGGGCCATCTCTATCGCTTTGTGGATCATCAGGTTATCGCCGGGACGGACCTTGACCGTCAGCGCCGGGCCGCAGAGTACCTGCTGCGGGTCATTATGATAAGCCTGTAATCCGGATGCGCCGCAGCTGCGTCCCATGCAGTCACCAATATTCGGCACCGGTAAACGGCGAAAGGCATCGATGGTTTCAGCATCGGGCAGGGATCCACGTTGTCCAATAAAATAGCCAGCAGGCCAGCGGTTATCGGTTGTCATGAGCGTTCCTTAAGGACAGTTCGGTTAACACAGGTCACTGGATTTACCGCATGACCTTCCAGAAAATCGAGACACTGACGCGCTGCCATCCGCGCTACAGCGTCCAGCGCTTCAGGCGTCGAGCCGCCAATGTGCGGCGTCAGCAGCAGATTATTCAGCGAGCGAAAAGGGTGATCGGCGGGGAGAGGCTCCGAGGCGACGGTATCCAGCCCGGCGGCGAACAGCTGACCGTCACGCAGGGCCGCATCCAGCGCGGCTTCATCGACCAGCTCACCGCGCGCGGTGTTGATGATCAATGCGCCAGCCGGTAACAGCGCCAGGGTGCGGCTGTTCAGCATCTGACGTGTTGCCGCATTGACCGGGCAGTGCAGGCTGATGACGTGGCTTTGGGTCAGCAGGCTGTCCAGTGAGCTGACCTGTTCGCCAGGCAGCATGGTCTGAGGTTCTTCAACCGCCGGATCGTAAAAGCAGACGCGCATCCCGATTGCGCCTGCAATACGTGCGACCCGCTGGCCAATTTCACCGAAGCCCACCAGACCCAGCGTCTTACCGCTGAGTTCAATCCCGCCGCCGTTGCGGGTCCAGCGGCCCGCCTCAATTTCCTGTTGATACCAGCTTATGCGGCGTGCCGCGTTCAGCATTAAGCCGACAGTCAGCTCCGCGACCGACTGCGCATTGGTACCGGGCGTGGTCAACACCGGGATGTTGTGTTCGGTAGCCGCGTCAATATCAATGTTGGTGACGCCAACGCCATGTTTACAAATCACTTTCAGGGTCGGGCAGGCGGTGATGGCACGCCGGGAAAGGGCAACGGTGCGGGAAATAACCGCATCAAACGGGATGCGCGCCATGATTTTTTCAACCTCGGCAGCCTCCTGGCTGTCACGCAGGTAATGTACTTCGCATCCTGCCTCGGCCAGTGCGTGTTGTCCTCCAGCCCCTAAGGTCGGGGCGGTCATCAGGATTCTCCAGCTCATGTGTTACTCCAGTGTTAATTTTCATTTAGCCTGGCAGGTTGAATTGATAAATAATATTCTCTGTTCTTTATGATTCGATTCCTGCGAGGAATGAATGGAGCTCAAAGATCTGCGTTACCTGGCGGTAGTGCGTGAAACGGCCCATCTTGGCAAAGCGGCGCAAGCCCTTGGTATCACCCAGCCGGCGCTGACAAAGTGCATTCAGCGGATGGAAAAATCGTGCTCAACGCGGCTGATTCTGAAGGTGGGGCGCGGGATACAATTGACGGAAGCTGGGTTGCTACTTTGTGAACGCGCTCAAAAAGTGCTGCACCTGATGCAGGTGACGCAGCAGGATTTAAATGCCCTCGGCGCGGGAACCGCCGGCGTGATCCGCCTCGGCGTTGCGGCTACCGCAGCCGAGTTTATGCTGCCGCATTTAACCCGCGAATTACTGCAGCAGGCGCCTACCGTGGTGCTTGAAGTGCAGGTTGGACTGAACGATCTGCTGCAGTCACGGCTGCGGGAAAACAAACTGGATTTAATTCTGGGATTTTTACCGGATAAGAGCGATGAATTCATCACCCGCCCGTTGATGGAAGATCCTGTGGTGGTGGCTGCCAGCTGCTTTCATCCGCTGGCGGGTCTGCACCCGACCCCTGAACAGCTGGACCGCTTTCAGTGGTTATTACCCGCGCCGCAGGTTGCGACCCGGCAGTGGCTTGAACAACGTCTGCTGAGCGGCGGATATGCCGCGCCAAGGGTGCAGATGGAGAGTAATACCCTGTCGCCGCTTCGCCAGGTACTGGCGCAGACTCAGCTGCTGAGTTTTGTTTCTCGCCGTCTGTTGCAGGAGGAGATGTCCCAGCCGTCGCTGGTTGAAATTACCCTGCCGCTGGTGATTATGCCGCGGACTTTTGGCTGGCAATACCGGTCACTGAGCGAACTGACTCCGGCCGCGCGATTGCTGGTTGAGCTGGCTGAAAAACGCTGGCAGTGGTGAAGCAGACTTAAACGCAATGCCGATGCGGTGAAATGAATCACCGCACAAAAAGTCAAAAATATTTTATTGTTTGAGGCCTATTTTAAAATAACAACGCTTACCTCAAGCTAATAAAAAATGAAAAATTATAAAATGTTTATCTGGGCGTTATCGCGCCTGCTCGCTGTCGCACTCTTTTTCACCTCTGGCATCGATAAAATAATTCATTACGATGAGAACGTAATGTTAATGCATCAAAACGGCGTATCTGATTATTTTCTTCCGTGGGTGATTTTGCTGGAAGTCGCAGGCAGCATCGCCATAACAATCGGATTTTTAACCCGTTTTGTATGTATCTTTATGGTTTCGTTTTCACTGCTTTCCGCATTCCTTTTTTACCCCGGTTATTCGCACGCCCATCTGATGGTGTGGTTGAAAAATATATCCTGCTGTGCCGGATTCCTGATGCTAATAATTCACGGTGCCGGACCCTGGAGCCTCGATACATGGCTGAACCAGCGGATTCAAAATAAAAAATACGCCGTTTAATCCGCTTTCTTTGTTACCCAACCTACACCTGGAGGAAAAATGAACAGGCGTACATTCCTGCGCATGATGATTTCATCAAGCGTGATTATCAGTGTGCCCGCCATTATGCCTGCTGCGCTGGCTGGGTCCGGCAGTGAAGAGACATTACTCTTTGTCAGCCAGACCTTAACCGGTCGACAGGGGCTTGATCCGGCCATCAGTCAGCGTCTTTATCGGTTGTTATCCGGCCAGGCGCGCGATTTCGACCAGCAGCTTCCGCGGCTGGCTGAACGCTTACGCCGCTATATCCACCTGCCAGCGGAAGAGCGTCTCGCGCAGCTTACCGAAGCGGAGGTCACAACCGCGCTGGCCATCATCACGCCGTGGTATCTGGGCTATACCGGAGACCCTGCCACGACCCGCGCTACTGACGATGCACAGTTTGTTTCGTTCCTCTCGGCATTGATGTATGAGCCGACGGCCGGTGTTACGCCTCGCCCCTCCTATTCACAGCGCGGACCTGATTACTGGCAGGCAGTGCCAGAGGGCGTAACTGCACCCCCGATGCCGGAAAATATCACCGCCTGGGGCAGCGATTCTCCGCGTGCAGCTGGCGTTATCACCGAGCCGCAGCCTGAATGGCTGGCAATGGTGGAAGGGCGAGCCAGAACCCATGCTGAGGCGAGGCGTCTGCTGAATCGCGCAGAGGATCTAAATCATGACGCAGTATGATGCCGACGTAGTGATTATTGGCTCTGGCGCACTGGGCGCCAACGCAGCCTGTCAACTGGCCAAAGCCGGCAAGTCGGTGATCATGCTGGAGGCGGGGCCTTATATTCCACGCTGGAAAGTGGTTGAAAATTACCGCAACAGCGCCAGCAAGCGTAACTGGTGCGCGCCTTATCCGAATTTACCCTGGGCGCCCAACAGTTATACCGATGGCTACATTGAGGCGCACGGCGATGCAGATTTTCAGTATGTCACCAGCTTTCTGAAAGTGGCTGGCGGCAGTACCCGCCACTGGGCATCGGCCTGCTGGCGGCTGTTGCCGAATGATTTCAAACTAAAAAGCGTTTATGGCGTTGGCCGCGACTGGCCGATAGATTATGACGATCTCGAACCCTGGTATCTGCTCGCCGAGCGTGAGATTGGCGTAGTGGGCAGCGCTGATGAGGATCAAAGCGGTCAGAGCCGGGCGGCATGGCCGCCGCGTTCCGCGCCTTATCCTCTGCCGCCGGAAGCCAAACCCTACATGGTGCAGCGGATGCAGGCAAAGCTGGGCCCGCTCGGTTATCAGGTGATCCATGAACCCCATGCGCGGATTTCACAGCCTTACGATGGTCGTCCAGCCTGTGCCGGCAACAATAACTGCGAACCGGTTTGTCCTATTGGCGCCATGTATTCCGGCGATATGCATGTGGATAAAGCGGTGGCGCTGGGCGTTGATCTGCGCACTGAATCGGTGGCGTGGCAGCTGGAAAAGGGTGCAGATAATCAGATCGTTGCGGTGCACTATCGCAAACCTGACGGACGTAATGTGCGACTCAGCGCGAAAAAATTCATCGTGGCTGCCCATGGCCTGGAAACAGCAAAATTGCTGTTGATGTCGGAGGTGGCGAACAGTTCCGATCAGGTTGGCCGCAACCTGATGGATCACACCGGCTTAAGCATGACGTTTCTGGCAGATGAACCGCTCTGGACAGGGCGCGGCTCGGTTCAGCACGGCACTATTGCCACCCGCCGCGATGAGCCGAGCCGGGCGCAACACTCTGCCATTCGCTACTCGCTGCGCAATCTGGTGCCGAATATTGACGTGACACCGTCACTGCTGAAGCAAGGCCTGATGGGACCTGAACTTGATGCGGCGATTCGCGATCGCGCCTCACGCATTATGAACATCAGCACCATGAGCGAAACTCTGCCCAGCCCCACCAATCGCGTGATTCCGCACCCGAGTCGGCGTGATGCTATCGGATTACCCATGCTGCAGGTGAACTATCAGCTGGACAGCTATGTTCGCGGCATGCGCCCGCAGGCTTACCGGGATTTCGCTAATTTTCTGATGGCTTTTAATGGCGAGATAGTGGAAGCACCCACAGGATGGCGTAATCAGTATCACATCATGGGCACCACGATTATGGGCGACAACCCGCGCGACTCGGTGGTCGATGCACACTGCCGCAGTTGGGATCATCCTAATCTGTTTCTTGCCACCACCGGGGTAATGCCAACGTCTGCCACGGTGAATCCGACGCTGACCGGCATCGCGCTGGCGCTCCGGCTGGCTGACACCCTGGTTCGGGAGTTGTGATGATGCGAATGATACTGTTTTTGCTGTTGCTGCTTCCGGTGCTGGTGCGGGCAACACCTGATGAGGCGACGCTTAAGCGGGGTGAATATCTGGCGATTGCTGGCGACTGCTCGGCCTGTCACCGGAATCCCGATAATGGCCACCCGTTTTCAGGCGGTTACCGCATCTCATCACCTCTGGGCGATATCATCGCCACCAATATTTCCCCCTCACGGCTGAATGGCATCGGCGGTTACTCGCAGAGCGACTTTCGGCGCGTGATGCGGGAAGGCCGGCGGCCGGATGGCAGTTATCTCTATCCGGCAATGCCTTACACCGCCTTCGCATCGATGACCGATGCGGATATCGACGCGCTCTATGACTACTTCATCTACCGCGTTCCGGCTGAAGATCACCGCGTGCCTGAGACACAACTGCCGTTTCCGTTCTCTGTCAGATCGATGATGGCCGTCTGGAATGGGCTGTTTTTGTCTCAGGAAGCGTTGCCCGCCGGAACTGCGGATCGAATCAGCGAAACGCGCGGTGAATATCTGGTGAAAACGCTGGGGCACTGCGGCAGCTGCCATTCGCCGCGCAACCTGATGATGGCAGAGGACAACGGGCGTTTTTTGGGTGGAGGCGAAGTCGGCAGCTGGAATGCCCCCGATCTGACCCAGGCTCATCTGTATGACTGGTCAGAACAGGAACTGGCCACCTATCTCAAAACCGGTTCGCTGCCGGGCAAAGCCATTGCGGCGGGTGAAATGGGCACTGCCGTTGAGAATTCTTTCTCACGCCTTACCGATAACGACCGTCACTCCATCGCCCGCTATCTGTTAACGCTGGGAGAAGCGCCGGCAAAACCTCAGGTGCTCGCCTCGCCGGACAAACTTAACGTGGCGGCGGTGGAAGCCGGGCCGGCGGCGACGCTCGATGACGCGATATCCGGTAATCATCTGAGTGGCGCGCAGCTCTACAATGCCGCCTGCGCCAGCTGTCATGGGGCAAACGGCGAAGGCACTCACGATAATCCGCAATCCTTCCCGCGACTCACCGGCAGCGCTGCGGTGATTGCCGCCGATCCGGCCAATCTGATTATGACCGTTGCTGAAGGGGTCAACCGGACCACTGAAGCCGGGCACGCTTTTATGCCTGCCTTCGCCCATCAGATGAGCCGTGGCGAGCTGACACGCCTGCTGGATTACGTTTCAACCCGATTTGGTAAGCCCGATCACGCTGTCACCGACGGACAGGTAGAAAAGGTGTTGCTACAGCCGAAAAACAATCCCTGGCTGCAGCGCGCGCCGTGGATCGTTCTGGGTCTGCTGGTACTGCTGATCGGCCTGCTGGCAAGGCATTATCACGCCAAAAAAATGAACCGGTAAAAGGAGAAACAATGAAAAAATCACTTTGTACCTCGCTCTGCATGCTCGCCACGCTCTGGACAGCGACGGCTGATGCTACCCTGACCCAGACCATCCTCAGCGCTGAAGATGCACAGCACATGATTGCCCGGGCTGAAAAGCAGGCGCAGACCCTCAATGCGCAGGTTTGCATCGCGGTGCTGGATCAGTCCGGTCAATTGCTGGCATTTAAGCGGATGGATAATGCGCCTGTCGGCTGTATCGACTCTTCAATTCAGAAAGGACGTGCCGCCGCGCTTTATCGCACCTCAACCGATCGCTATATGGCGCGTGCCAATGGCGCTGAACCCGCCATCGCCACGCTGCCCGGAATGGTGCCACTGGGCGGCGGATCGGTGGTGACCGTCAATAATCAGGTCACCGGCGCGGTTGGCGTCAGCGGCTCAGCCAACCCGAATGAAATTGCCATTGCCAAAGCGGCCAGTGAGGCGCTGAAATGATTGGCCGGATCACCGGCCGCTGTACGGCTGTCAGGCGGCGGATTACCGGCCGCTGTAAGCTGTCAGGAGGCGGATCGACGCCGCCTGATGGCGGCCGTGATAATGTCTTTCCGCAGTAATACTCACTGTTCAGCCAGCAACGATTGCAGCAGCGTGATTAACTGCTGCTGCTGTCCGCTGTTAAGGCGGGAAAGAAAAGTGGCGTCGACGGCTGCGGCAAGGGGACGCGCCTGCTCCAGCACCGCACGACCTTGCGCCGTCAGCGTAATCAGCCGTCGACGCTTATCCGTTTCGCCTGGCGTGCGGATCAACAGCGCTTTTTTCTCCATGCGCACCAGCAGCTCAGCCAGCGTCGCCTTGGTCATCAGGGCCTCATCCATCAGCTCGAGCTGCTCAATTCCGGGTTTATCCGCGACCGCGCACAGCACTGAAAACTGCTGCTTCGTGAGTTCCGGCAACGACCTTTGCCACCGGGCAGTATGTTCCTGAAGCAGCTGACGCATCAGGTGAAAAGGGATATTGCCGAGTTGATTTTTCATAGATAAGCGAACCGCTTGCGCGCCGTAAAAACGCCAGAATACCCTATTCGGTCCGACACCTGAACGTTTGACAGGCTTCCACGCTGAAACATTCGTATACGAACTTTTTGGCCACATAAGGTTGCTGACTCTCATCCCGGCCGCTAGTGTAAATACAAAGTTCGTGTACGAACGTATTTCCGGAGGGATTTGATGCGACTCATCATCGGCATGACCGGCGCGACCGGTGCACCACTTTCTATCGCGTTATTGCAGGCGCTGAAGGCAATACCTGAGGTTGAAACACATCTCATTATTTCAAAATGGGCTAAGACCACCATTGAACTGGAAACGGCTTTTAGCCCACGTGATGTCGCCGCACTGGCTGACGTGGTGCATAACCCCGCCGATCAGGCAGCGACCCTCTCTTCGGGGTCGTTTCGTACCGACGGGATGATCGTCATCCCCTGCAGCATGAAAACGCTGGCAGGTATCCGGGCAGGCTATGCGGATGGACTGATTGGCCGCGCAGCCGATGTGGTGCTGAAAGAAGGAAGAAAGCTGGTACTGGTGCCACGCGAAACGCCGCTCAGCACTCTCCATCTGGAAAATATGCTGGCGCTTTCCCGCATGGGCGTCGCGCTGGTGCCGCCGATGCCCGCCTGGTACAACCACCCCACATCGATTGATGACGTGACTAACCACATTGTGGCGCGCGTCCTCGATCAGTTTGGTCTCGATTTTCCGCTGGCGCAGCGCTGGCAGGGATTACATCGGGCCGCTTCACCGCATTGCGATTGCGCTCAACAGGAGGATTGATCATGGCGTTTGACGACTTACGCAGCTTTCTTAAGGCACTTGACGAGCAGGGACAACTGCTGCACATCGACGAAGAGGTCAATGCCGAACCCGATATCGCCGCCGCCGCGAATGCCACCGGCCGCATTGGGGAAGGCGCGCCGGCACTCTCCTTTAACCGGATTAAAGGTTTCAACCACGCACATGTGGTGATGAACACGCTGGGTTCGTGGCAGAACCACGCCATTGCACTCGGCCTGCCACCCGGCACACCGGTGAAACAGCAGGTTGATGCGTTTATCCGCCGCTGGGATAACTTCCCGGTTGCGCCAGAACGACGTGAGAATCCAGCCTGGGCAGAAAATAGCGTCGACAATGATGACATCAACCTGTTCGATATCCTGCCGCTGTTCCGCCTCAACGATGGTGATGGCGGTTTTTATCTTGATAAAGCCTGCGTTGTCTCCCGCGACCCCGACGATCCTGACCACTTTGGCAAGCAAAACGTCGGCATTTACCGCATGGAGGTGAAAGGCAAACGCAAACTCGGCCTGCAACCGGTCCCGATGCACGATATCGCCCTCCATTTGCATAAAGCAGAAGAGCGTGGTGAGGATCTTCCTATCGCCATCACCCTCGGTAATGACCCGATTATTACCCTGATGGGCGCCACACCGCTGAAATATGATCAGTCTGAATATGAGATGGCGGGGGCGCTACGGGAAACGGCCTATCCCATCACCACGGCACCCCTGACCGGCTTTGATGTACCCTGGGGTTCGGAAGTGATTCTGGAAGGGGTGATCGAAGGGCGCAAGCGCGAAATTGAAGGCCCGTTCGGTGAGTTTACCGGTCACTATTCGGGTGGCCGGAATATGACCGTGGTGCGTATCGATAAAGTCTCTTACCGCACCCAACCCATTTTTGAGTCGCTCTATCTCGGCATGCCGTGGACAGAGATCGACTATCTGATTGGCCCGGCCACCTGTGTGCCGCTTTATCAGCAATTAAAAGCCGAGTTCCCTGAAGTGCAGGCAGTGAATGCGATGTATACCCACGGGCTGCTCGCCATCATCTCAACCAAAAAGCGCTACGGCGGCTTTGCGCGGGCGGTGGGTTTACGTGCAATGACCACACCGCACGGTCTGGGCTACGTAAAAATGGTGATTATGGTGGATGAAGATGTGGATCCGTTCGACCTGCCGCAGGTGATGTGGGCGCTGTCATCCAAAGTGAATCCTGCCGGCGATCTGGTCCAGTTGCCGAATATGTCGGTGCTGGAACTTGATCCGGGTTCGAGCCCGGCCGGTATTACCGATAAGTTGATTATCGATGCCACCACCCCGGTTGCGCCCGATACCCGCGGCCACTACAGCCAGCCGGTGAAGGATCTGCCAGAAACCGCGCAGTGGGTAGAGAAACTGACCGCCATGCTGGCTAACCGTTGATAAGGAGATGCAAATGATCTGTCCACGCTGTGCCCACGAGCATATTGAAACGATGGCGACGTCACCCGTAAAAGGTATCTGGACCGTTTATCAGTGTCAGCTTTGCCTCTACACGTGGCGGGACACCGAACCGGCACGCCGCACGCAGCGCGAGCACTATCCTGAAGCGTTTCGCATGACGCAGCAAGATATTGACGCCGCACCTGAAGTGCCCACGGTTCCGCCATTGCTTACAGAACGGTAGCCGAAGCCGGTCAGCTCACCCGGTGCCACCACGCCACCGCCGGGTGAGCGCTATTCATTCCGTCACGCTGCGGGGGTGCTGTTGCCTGCGATCGGAAAGCCAGCGCGATCGCGTGCGGCAGGGATCACGTCAGGGCGGGTTTCAGCATGCTCCCCGCCAATACGCCGATTTTCAGTGACGATGGTTATCAATTGTCAGGCTTACCCGGTTTGCCCGACAGAACAGCTCTGAATAGTGCACCGGTTTGTCGTTCTGGTCGTAAGCGATTTTACTGATGCGAAACAGCGGTTCGCCCAGCTCGCACTGCAGCCTGAGCGCTTCGGCTTTGGTGGCGGTAAATATGTCGATGGTTTTTTTGTCGCTGACCACGCGACTGTCATATTTTTGCTGGAAAAGTTTATAGGTTGACGCACCAACGTGATACACCCGGTCAAAATCGGGATACCGCGAGAGCGGGATCCACGAACAGTCGATAAACAGCGGCTCGTTATCAAGATACATCACCCGCAGCAGGCGAAACATCTCGCCATTACCGGCAATATTCAGCCGTTCGCAGAAGGGATCGCTACTGACACGTTCCTGTTCAATCACCTCTTCACGCGTCGGTTTTCCCTGCGAGACGCCGAAATCGGTGAAGCCACTCACCGTCAGCAGCGCGTTCTCAACCTTCTTACGCTGCACAAAGGTGCCTTTTCCCTGCCAGCGGATCAATACGCCATCGTTAACCAGCTCGGTTATCGCCTTACGAATGGTAATGCGGCTGACGTTATACAAGCTGCATAAGTCGCTTTCGGTCGGGATTTGCTGGCCCGGCTGGTAAACGCCCTGCGCAATATCATCCAGCAGGCGCTGACGTACCGTGGCATAGAGCAATTGATGTGAATATCGCGCCGTCGCTGGCATGAGTCGACCCTGACAGTAGGAAACAGTGGAGGTGATTATAGGAGGCTTTATGGCGGAGTCATAGGGGTTGGCGCGCCCAGCGTCACGCCAACCCCGGGATTACCAGGCGCCATGATAGCGCAGTGTCCGCGCGGCACAGCGCGATCCCTGCCGCATGGCCTGTGCGATCGGCTGGCCGACAGCAACCGCGCAGAGAAAGCCAGCAATGTAGGAATCGCCAGCTCCCATCGTATCCACCACGTTCACCGGTTCAGGCGGCATACGCCAGAACTGCTCACCATCCCAGGCGAGACTGCCATTTTCGCCCAGCGTAGCAATCGCGACGCCCGCGCCGCACGCCACCACGGTTTGCAGCCGGTCACGCAGCCAGGCTGATTCGACATGCGCCGATGCAAACAGGTAGTCAAGATGCGGCGGCAAGCTCTGCCACAACGGGTTTTCCCATTTATCGGCAAAGTCGAAGGAGACGATCCTGCCCGCCGCTTTTAACCCCGGCAGCGCCGACTCCGCGTGCCCCCAGACAGCCGAATGGATCATATCAAAGTCGTTAAGCCAGGCCAGGTCTTCATTATTCAGCGTAAATTCCGCCATGACGCCTTCGGTGTAATCGCCCAGCATGCGGTCGTTGTCACGCAGCTCGACCTGGGTCTGCGCGGTCACGCCCGTTTTAGTGTAAAGATGAGAAATATCAACACCCTGTTGCAGCAGGTCACGCTTCAGCAGCGCGCCATACTCATCGTCACCGACCCAGCTCACGCAGGCAGACTGCATGCCATAACGTCTGCTGTAGACCGCGACATTCACCGCGTTACCGCCGGAAAAGGCTTTGTTAAGTTGCGGATAGATATCCACGCAGTTATCGCCCACCGTCGCTAACCGCATCATCCCGTCAGGCTGCGTTGTTGCACCTGCACCTGCACCTGCACCTGCATCATCCTTTTTCATTTCGCTTCTCCTGGTCGCAGCGCCCGGCCTTCATCAGGCCGGGCAAAAGGGTTAATACTCAACCAATCCGCCGTAATAACGGCGATCGTCCGGGTTATGATCTTTATAAATAGAAAGGTAGTAGCAGAGCCACTCCATCGGGACGAACATCAGGAAAGGTGCCAGCCACGGATGCAGTCCCTGAGAAATCTCCGCATAATCAATTACGATCACATTATCGGTGCGCTCGCGTACGAAGCGGATTGCCCGTTCGGTGGTATGACGACTCTCATCGCTGCCCAGCAAAAACAGGAAAGGCACGCCAGGCTCGACAACCTCCAGCGGCCCGTGACGAAACTCGCCGCTCTCAATCACCGAACCGTGCGTCCAGGTAAATTCCATTAAGGTGACAATGCCCTCTTTATAGCCGAGTGGACGCAGCGGACCGGCCGATACGGTATAGATCATCGGCCACTGACTCGCCTGTTCGCCAAGCTGACGGCCTTTATCTTCCCATGTGCGCACCAGATGCCCCAGCGCCTGCGGCAGCTTACGCAGGTCATTTTTGATTTTGCCGATCTCGGTATGCGGTGAGAGACGGGTAATCATCCCGATCACCACGCTGTAGCAGAGCAGCAGGTGAATCTCCCAGATACAGTCCGCTTCATAGGCCAGGACATGGTCAGCCGCCTGGGTAATCGGGCTGTCGTGATGTTTGGTGAAGGCCGCCGTGAGCGCACCGCAGGCTGCACCCAACTCCAGCGCCTTAATCACCTCCTCGGTTTTACCGTAATCCGAGACGCCAATCACCGCGCAGCGCGCATCGAGGCGATGCGGCGTGTTATCGCAAAATTCCCAGCCGGACAGCGCATAAACCTGCAGGCTGGAGAAACGATCGGCGAGGTGCTTTGCCGTCTGGGCGGCATTGAGCGGTGACCCGCAGGCGACAAAGTAGATGCGATCGATTCCGCGCTGCACCATCTCATCCACCATAGCGTCAACGCGCGGCACATCCTGCGCCAGAATCTTTTCAACTTCCGCTACCATGTTTTCAGTTACCAGAAAATCCACACTGCGTTTATCAATATTCAACATGAAACAACTCTCCAGACAGGGTTAAGAAACGTGAGCCAGACGGCGATTGCGCTTTTCCCAGAAGGCGTAAGCGGGCAGACCGGTAGCGATGACAATCAGGGCGCAGATCAGCCCCGGAACGGGTGCCCACACGAAGGTAGACGCCACAAGAATCAGGCTGGAGCCGATAGCGGCGAAGGTCATCAGACCGAAGGCGGGCGTGCGCCACAGCGGTTTGTAATCTTCGCGTTTGCGACACCAGATGATGGAACCGAAGGTGAGGGTGTTCTTAAAGCACATCACCAGCGTGAAGTAGCCGAGCAGGCTGGTGAGATCGGAAACGAAGATAAAGAAAATGCCGAGCGCGCATTGCAAAATGATCGAGACATCCGGCGTGTTGTATCGGGGATGAACGTGAGCAAAGCTTTTGAAAAACAGCTTGTCTTTGGCCATCGCATATTCCAGCCGGGGCTGGTACATCACACAGCTGGAGAGCGAGCCGAGGATGACAATAATAGCCGTCACGGCGACAAAAATACCCGCTACGCTGCCCAGCGCCGGTATATAGGTGAGGGCATCGGAGAGCGGCGTTTCGGAGGCAGCCAGTTTGTCGAACGGCATCAGACCTGAAATCACCAGCGCTAACAGCGAGTAAAGCACCAGTACCAGCAGGCAGGAGCCAATCAAGGCGCGCGGCATCGTTTTACCCGGGTTTTTGATTTCGCCGGTCATATAACAGATCGACGCCATGCCGGTATAAGACCAGCTGGTGGCTGAAATCCCCGCCAGCAGTGCCATAAAGCCTGCTGTCGCGCTGGTCGTTACCGTACTCTGCGCGACGACAAAGTTGTCACCTTTCAGCCAGAAGATGCCAATGCCGATCACGATGACAAAGGGAATGATTTTGGCAATGGTGATCAGCGTCTGAAAGGTGGCTCCGCCTTCTACCGAACGCAGATGCAGCAGCATAAAAGCCAGAATCAGCCCGGTGGCAACCAGTTTGCCGCTCAGTGGATCGAGCGGTATCAGAAAGCCGAGGTTACTGACAATCGCCAGCGCCATGATCGAGAGTGACGGCGCATCATTCGCCCAGAAACTGGCCCAGCCAGAAAGAAATGCCAGCGGACGACTGCCGGCGTTCTTCAGGTAAATATAATCGGCGCCGTTTTCAGGATAGGCGGTAGAGAGTTCCGCATAGACACACATCTGAGGTATGACGATAAGCCCGCCAATCACAAATGCCAGCACGGTAAGCCACGGCGTGCCTGCCGCTTTTGCTACTTCACCCACCGAAACGAAGATACCGGAACCGACGGTGGTTCCGACGGAAATTGCCAGCACGGCCCAGAAGCCGAGCTTGCGTTGCAGATCCTGGCTTTCCATATCGTTACCTTTTTTAATTTTCAGGGTTGTAGGGTTACGAGCAGCTCGTCGAAATAACGCCAGCAGAAAGCCGCATGTCCCTGAACGGCGCGGGTCATGAATAAACAGCTGAACAGCCTGGTAACGAGATGACTCATAACCAATATAACAACACATAATGAATCGAGTTGGCGAGGCAGATCACAAATTCATCACAAGTAGTAACGATGTGCGGTGGTTAGCAGTCATCGTATTGAATTATAAGGATATAATATTGGTGACGGGTAACGTCGGGAGAATTCCGGCTGGTTATTACGCAGCCATGCCGGAAACAGTCGGTAAACCCTGTTTTACGCTGCGCTAGCGATTAAAAATCACAACTGACCAGCGCCAGAGTCAAACTGGCACGGTTTTTTTGCGCTTTTCAAGGCGGATATTCGCGTTATCTCTACCACTAACCGGTCGGGAGAAAGAGATTCTGATAAAGGATTAGTTAAGGATTACAGTAAATACTGACGTCAGGTGAAATAGCCTGAGCATAAGAATTAATAGTTCACCCAGCGATTAAACGAATAAGAATATTCAAAACACCTGCCTATTTAACTTAAGTAACAACATCCCACTCATTATTTTAGCTGTAAAAAACCATTCTCGTTATTTGTTCATTATCACTGTTATCCGATTGTTGAGATGTTATTCTGCGTTCCCTTACAAATGGATTACTTACAATCACAATTACTTAAGCATTTAACTATGATAGCCAAAACAGGGAAGTGGCGGATATTGCTTGCCGCACTGATAACTTTTCAGATTTCAGCTGCGCCGCTGAGTCCGGCAGACCGCGATCAGATTCAGGAGCAACAGCAACAACGCCTGCAGGATAATCAGCAGCAGCGCGATACGCTGCTAAATGCTCATCAGGTGACGTTGCCTGAACAGTCTATGGACGATCCACAAGGCCCCTGTTTTCCAATCCAGCAAATTATTATTGCGCACGCAAGCCTGTTATCTGAAGCGACCACCACACGTCTCACGCAACCTTATCTGAATCAGTGTCTGCATTTAAGTGAAATTAAACAGCTTATACGCAATATTTCCGAATGGTATATTCAGCGCGGTTATATCACCAGCCGCGCTTTTTTAACCGAACAGGACCTGACACAAGGTAAGCTCAGTATCACGGTGCTGGAAGGTAAACTGGAAAGTATTCGTCTTGAGGGCAGTGCCTCTCGCCAGCTAAAAATGGCATTCCCGGGTCTGGAAGGCAGGATCCTTAACCTGCGGGATATTGAGCAGGGCATGGAGCAGATTAACCGGGTGCGAAACACGCCGGTACAGATCGAAATCCAGCCTGCGCCACAGCCGGGCTATTCCATTGTGAATCTCACTGCTAAACCGCAGTTTCCGCTATCCCTGATGCTTAACGCTGACAATAGCGGACAGAAGAGCACCGGCACCGGGCAACTTTCCGCGTCACTGACAGGAAATAATCTGCTGGGCATTGCCGATCGCTGGTTTGTCAGTGGAGGGCGGAGTAGCGCCTTTAGTGAGTGGCGTGACGCGCAAAATCTCCAGGCAGGCGTCAGCGTGCCGTATGGCTACGGTCTGCTGGATTACAGTTACAGCTGGAGCAACTACCACAGCAGCTTCGTTAACAACAACTTCAGCTGGCTAAGCAACGGAGACAACGTTTCTCATCGTCTGAATGGATCATGGGTACTGTTCCGTAATGGAGATGTCAAAACCGGGGTGCAACTCGGTCTGAATCACTATGTCAGCCACAACTACCTCAACAGCACACTGCTTCAGAGCAGCAGTCGCAAGCTGACCAGCCTGCAGGCTGGCGTTAATCATACCCAAAAAATCTTTGGTGGCGTCGCCACGTTTAATCCGACGTTTAGCCGCGGAATGCCGTGGTTTGATGCGGAGAGCGATGCGGGTAAATCGGACGCGTTATCAAAAGCAGCGTTTCGTAAATGGAGCCTCAGCGGCAGTTTCCAGCGCCCGGTAACACAGGATGTGTGGTGGCTCAGCAGCTTTTACAGCCAGTGGACGCCCGATCGTCTGTATGGCAGTGAACGCCTGACTATTGGTGGTGAAAGTTCGGTGCGTGGCTTTAAAGAGCAGTATCTCTCTGGCGACGTCGGCGGTTATCTGCGCAATGAACTGAACTATACCCTGCTGACGTTACCGGTTATCGGCCAGGTTAACAGCACGCTGGCGCTGGATGGCGGCTGGCTGAAGCGTGACCAGCAGGATCCTTACGGTTCAGGTTCTTTATGGGGCAGTGCAATCGGTATCAGCACCCGCAATCAAACCGTCTCAACCCAGTTCACGCTGGGCATTCCGGTCAGCTATCCCAGCTATCTGGCCCCGGATCATCTCAACGTTTACGCCCGCGTCACCCTGGTTTTTTAAGAGGCAAAGATTATGGATAATCGTCAACCCGTTTCACTGTCACGCCGTCTGCTCAGTTATCTGGTGTGTGGTCTGGTCGCCTTTCAGCCGCTTTTGCCTGCGTTTTCAGCGGCTATTACCCCGGTCACCCCAGGGACAAAACTGGATGCGGCGGCTAACGGCGTGCCGGTGCTCAACATCGCGACGCCGAACGGCGCGGGGATTTCCCATAACCAGTACCAGCAGTACAACGTCGGGCAGGAAGGACTGATCCTGAACAATGCCACCGGCCAGCTTAATTCAACGCAACTCGGCGGTCTGATCCAGAACAACCCCAATCTGAAAGCGGGCCATGAAGCGCAGGCGATCATCAATGAAGTCACCGGCGCGAACCGATCGCAGCTGCAGGGCTATACCGAAGTGGCGGGCAAAGCGGCCAATGTGATGGTCGCCAACCCTTACGGCATTACCTGTAACGGCTGCGGCTTCATCAACACGCCGAACGTCACGCTCACCACCGGTAAACCGCAGCTGGATGCAAACGGCAATCTCTCTTCTCTGGATGTCACTAAAGGCTCGATCACCGTTGAAGGCAAAGGGCTGGACGGCAGTCAGAGTGATGCGCTGTCAATTATCGCGCGCGCCACCGAAATCAACGCCGGTATTCACGCCAAAGATTTAACGGTCACAACCGGGGCCAACCACGTCGGTGCGGATGGTTCCGTAACGCCGATTGCCGGTGAAGATGCAGCACCGTCGGTGGCGGTGGATACCGGCGCGCTGGGCGGCATGTATGCCAACCGTATTCATCTGGTGTCGAGCGAGAAGGGCGTCGGGGTAAATCTTGGCAATCTGGTGGCTAAACAGGGTGATATTCAGCTGGATGCCAACGGCAAACTGGTGATCAATAACAGCCTGAGCCGCAGGGCGCTTACGGCGCAGGGAACATCGGTAACGCTGACCGGCGAAAACAAAGCGTCCGGTCAGATTACCGTCGCTGCGCAACAGGATGCCACGTTTAGCGGCACTCAACTGGTCAGTGATGCCGGTATTGCCGTCTCGGCAACGGGGAATCTGACATCCGGCAACAGCAGTCTCACTGCCGGACGCGGCATTAAACTGAATGGCGCATCCATCACCGCAGATAAGCTCACTATCGCTAATGCAGGTGACGATATCCAGCTTCAGGCGAACAATCAGCTCAGCAATAGCGGTCAGTTTACCGCCGGTAAAGCCCTGTCGGCGACGGCTCAGCAGATCAGTAATGGCGGCATGCTTACCGGCAGCGTTACCAGCGTAAATGCGGGTGGGTTGCAAAACAGCAGCGGTGCAACGATCGCTGGCTCCGGCAGCCTGACGTTCAGCGGACGTGATCTGCACAACCAGGGGGTAATTTCAGCCCCTGTGCTGACAATAGACAGCGTCACAACCAGCAACCACGGCCTGCTACAGGGCACGAATGCGCTCAGTTTTACCGGCAGCAGCTTCAATAATCAGGCAGGCGGTACGCTTAGCTCAAACAACAGCTTTGCACTCAACCTGCCGGATCTCTATAACAGCGGACTTATCTCCAGTGGGGCGACGCTGTCACTGGGCGGCCAGAACCTGACCAACAATGGCGAAATAAACGCAGCGGATCTTACAGCGTCTACTGTCCATCTGATCAACCAGCAGGGCGGATCGCTGCTGGCGGAGCATACGCTGCAGCTGACCAGCGATTCACTCACCAATAACGGAAAAGTGGCGGCCACGCAGCTGGGCCTTAACAGCGCAGTGATCGATAACAACGGAACGCTACAGGCAAAGCAGGCGCTTCAGGCTGAAGGCGAGCGGTTAACCAACAGCGGCAGGCTACTCAGTGACGGTCAGCTGGCGATCGCCTCAGGCAATCTGCTGAACAGCGGCATGCTGCAGGGACAGCAGCTGACGTTGCGGACAAACGACTGGCAGAATAGTGGCAATCTGCTGAGCCTGGGTGACGCTGATCTTATCGCCGCGACGTTGAACAACACGGGCAGCATCCTGAGCCAGCAAGCACTGCAACTGGCTGGCGCATCCACAGACAACGACGGACTGATTCAGGGCACGCACGCGCTGCGTTTCAGCGCTGACCGCCTGATTAACCGCAACAATGGCACCGTCAGTTCAGACAACAGCTTTGCGCTTAATCTGCCGGAATTCACTAACTACGGATTGATAACCAGTGGCGCCTCGCTGACGCTGGATGGCAATAGCCTGACCAATGCTGGTGAGATCAACGCCAGCGATATCACCGCAAATAACGTTAATCTCATCAACCGGCCGTCTGGTCTGCTGCTGGCCGATCACGATCTGAATCTAAAGAATGCCTCACTGGGTAATGCCGGCCAGATGGCAGCAGATCGGCTCAGTATTAACAGTGGCGTAGTCGACAACAGCGGGATGTTGCAGGGTAAGCAGTCCCTGCAAACTCACGGTCAGCAGCTGACCAATAGCGGAACGTTACTCAGTGGCGGCCAGCTAACGACCGCGGCCGATCGGCTCGATAACAGTGGGTTGTTGCAAGGTCAGCAGCTAAAACTGACGGCCCGCGACTGGCTGAATCGGGGCAATGCCTTAAGTGCGGCCGACGCTGAACTGACAGCAGAGACGTTAAGCAACAGCGGCAAAATACTTGGTCAGCAGCAGGTTCAGTTGCAGGCTGGCAAGACAGATAACAGTGGCTGGCTGATGGCCCAGGTTCTCACGTTACAGAGTGATTTAATTAACAGCGGCCTGATTCAGGGAAATAACGCGCTGACATTGAAGGGCGATCGGCTCGTCAACCAGACCAGCGGACAATTGCTTACCGCCGGTAGCCTGCAAGCCCAGGCCACCACGCTGGATAACCAGGGTTCACTGCAGGCCAGTCAACTCGACCTGACGCTGCAAAACTTAAACAATGCGGGCAGCGCGCGGGCGGACGCGCAGTTTACTGCCGACGTTAGCGGATCGCTGGTAAACAGCGGCACGCTGTTAAGCGAACGCAACCTCGACCTGCTCAGCAGCGAAATCAGCAACAGCGGCTCCCTGGCTGCAGATCGCCTCAGCGTAACCGCAGCACAGCTGACCAATGCAGGCTTGCTGCAAGGCAACAGTGCGCTGACGCTGGACAGTAAAAATATGATTAACGCCAGCGGCGGCCAGCTGATTAGCGGCAGCGATCTTGATCTTGCTCCGGCTGAGCTGACTAATAACGGACTGCTTCAGGTCGCTGGCAACTTTAGCCTCACTGGACGCGACTTTAGCAACAGTGGTCAGCTCACGGCCGCCAGCATCAACGCCCAGCTGAACGGCACGCTGAACAACAACGCCGCAGGGTTGTTGTTCGCGCAGCAGCGGGCTGAGTGGCACGCTGACAGGCTGGATAATGCCGGTACGTTTGCTGCTGAGCAGCTTAGCGCAACCGGTGATACGTTGAATAATCAGGGGTTATTGCAGGGTGATGCCGGTGTTTCCGGCGACTTCCGTCAGCTCAACAATCTCAGCGCGGGTCAGATACTGAGCGCTGGCGAACTCATGCTGAAGGGCGTGACCGCCAGCAATCAGGGTGTCTGGCAAGGCAATAATCTCACTTATCATTTCGACTCGTTGACTAACAGCGGCACGGTGAACGGGTTTGCGTCACTGAGTGGATCGTCTGACGGGCTGCTGGATAACCGCGGCGATCTGCGCTCAGGCGGCAGCGCCACGCTTGCGGCATCCACTCTGCTCAACAGCGGTAAGATGATGGCGGATAACCTGGACCTGCGCGGGGATACGCTGGAGAACCGCGGGTTGTGGCAGGGAAGCGCGGCACTGGATATCCAGGCTAACGGTACGTTGGCTCAATATGCCGGCGGTAAAGCACTGACGGCTGGCGATCTGTGGTTGCAGGCTACCCGTCTGGAAACGGCAGGGACGTTACAGGGCGATAACCTGCACGTCAGCGCCGGTAGCTGGCAACATCAGGGTTCTCTGCTGAGCAGCAGCGGCCTGATGGCGTCGGTTAGTGGTGAGTTAAGTAATAGCGGTGAACTGCTGTCACAGGGAACAGCACAGATTAATGCGCAAAGCCTGGTAAACAAAGGATCGTTACTGGCAGAAAAAGCCGTAAATCTTAACGGTGGCGCGCTTAATAACAGTGGTACCGTGCAGGGCGATACGCTAACCATTACCCCGGCGAACGTCGCTAATCAGGGCAGTCTGATTGGACTGCAATCGCTGACGCTCGCCCCAGCCCAGACCGGTAACTTGCGGATGCGGGTCGCACAGGCTCAGCCAGCGCGCGTGATAACCAATAATGCGGGTGGCAAACTGCTAACCCAGGGAACGCTGCAACTCCAGGGTGACACGGTCACTAATAACGGAACATGGCAGGGCCAGCAAATTCTGCTGGATGCCACCAGCCTGACTCATGGCGGCGCGATCCAAAGCGCTGACGGCCTGCAACTCACTCTCAGAGATACCCTTACCTCCACTGCAGGCAGCAAAATTACCGCTAATGGCACCGCAGTGCTCAATGCGCTCAACTTCGCTAATCAGGGACAGTGGATAGCCCAAAACCTGTCGTTGCAGGGCGTAACGCTTAATAATAGCGGTGCTATTTCAGGCGTTAATGCACTCGGCGTCACCCTCAGCGGCGCATTAACCCAGCAGCAGAACAGCACACTATTAACCGGCGGCAAGCTGGCGTTGCAGGCAGCGGCGGTTAACAACGGCGGGCAGATACAGGGTAAAGAGCTGATACTGACCAGCGGTGCGGTTGATAACAACGGTCGCGTACAGGGCGACAGCAGCCTGCTGCTGACGGCCAGCGGTCGGCTAACCAACAATGCCAACGGCATTCTGCTCAGTCAGAACGGACTGACGCTCACCACACCTGAACTTTATAACTATGGGCTGATTCAGGGCGCCACCAGCCGCATCACCGCATACGGGCTGGCCAACAATAGCGGCAAACTGCTTTCTTCTGCCGATATCACCCTGACCACGCCGCAGTTAACCAATAGCGGCTGGTTGCAGGCCGCTCAACTGATCCTTAATGCCGATAATGCCAGCAACAGCGGTACGCTGCTGGCGGATCAACAGGGTACGCTGACCGGCACACAATTACAGAATCAGGGCACCGTGCAAGGCGGCAATCTGACGGTAAATTATGCGCAGCTGACTAACGGTGGCACGCTGCTGGGCGTCAACCAGCTCAACGTTAAAGCCTCACAGGTGACGCAACAAGCGAGCGGTAAATTGTTCAGCGGCGGCAATTTGCTGCTTGAAAGCCACGGGTTTGACCAGCTTGGTCAGGTTGTGGCGCTGGGCGATGCCGCCCTGCAGTTAGTTAACGGTTTTACCAGCCGTAATATTCTGGCAGCAGGAAATCACCTCTCCATCGTCAGTAACGGTGCGATTGAAAATCAGGCAACCCTGCAGGGTCAGGCGGTGACGCTAAGTGCCGGCGGCGATCTGACCAATAACGGTCAAATCACCACCGGCACCGGCGACAGTAGCCTTAGCGGCAGTCGTATTATGATGAACGGCGCAGGTACGCTTCAGGGTGGCGGGAACGTAACCCTTACCAGCCGCAGCGATGTCGATCTTAATGGCTTTACCGGCACGCGCGGCAATCTCACCATCACTTCCCCCGGCAATATCGTCAACACCGCACTGCTGTACGCCGGACAGAATCTGTATCTGTTCGCTAACAGCATTCGTAATCAGCAAGCCGATATCTTAGCTGGCAACAGCCTATGGATGCAGCGCGATGCAACGGGCAATGCTAATGGCGAGGTGGTTAATAACTCCGGAACGATTGAGACCCAAAACGGTGATATTACGATCAATACCGGACATTTGCTGAATACGCGGGAGGGGCTGAACGTTACTCAGACCAGTCAGGTATTACCCACGCATGAGGGGGTAGGTAATGCCACGATAAGAGTTAATGTCAGTGAGCTTCCTGACGGTTCTTATGGCTACTACACGACTAAAACCTATACAGAGAGTGGTGGTGGTTGCTCCGGCGCTGATGGCGGCTGCTCTGTGCACACCACAATCAAAAACTATTACGCACCTTTTGCAGCAGCCACTACTCAAAAGTTCGCCCTGAGTAGTTCAACTATCGATGTTGTCAGTAATGGCGCTGCCGGGCGCATCTCTTCAGGCAGAGATATGTCTGTACATGCACTGAGCCTGGAAAATCAGGCTAGTGACATATTAGCGAACCAAAATATCAGCCTGAGTGGTGACCAACTCAATAATCAGTCCTGGCAAGCCGGTACACAAAACGACTATGCCATTTATCAATATAAGGGGACTAAACCGACTAATGGTTTACCGACTTCAGGTAAATCGTCTTCCGGTGGAAGGCTTAATGTAAATACTGAAAGCAATAATATCATTTACACGTTAACGGGTAATGAATCCAGCTTTACGCCAGGTCAGCTTTATCGCGCGGTCATTCAGGCGGGAGGCAACGTCAGTGCCAGCTTTAACGGCGATATCAGCAATACGTCAAATACGGCAAATGCTGGCTGGACAGGAAATACATTGTCGGTACCGAGCGTTAAAGGTTTAACGGCACTGAGTCAGGCTTCAGCGGCACAGCGTCAGACATTAACCGGCAGTAACGCAGTCGCTGTCAATTCACCTGAATGGCGAGACCAGTTGCGCAATGCATTGCAGCAGATTAACGGTGGCGTTGTGCTGGATAACACCAAATCAGCGGAGATATCCTTATCTGCACCCTCTGGCTCCAGTAAAGACCTGACCGGCTTTGGCAAAGCAGAGAGTCTTGCAGGCGGGGATATCCACCCAGCCTCACTACATGATTATCAGCTGTCAAACGTTGACACCAGTGCCTATCCACTACCAACCAGCGACAATGGTTACTTCGTTACCGGCAATAGCCAGAGCCCTTACCTGATCACTATCAACCCTGAACTGAACGGTCTCGGTCAGCTTGATAGCAGTCTGTTTGGCGATCTCAATGCGCTGTTGGGCAAACAACCGGGCAGTGCCCCGCAAGAGACCCGCCAGCAATATACCGACGTCAATACCTTCCTTGGCTCATCTTATTTGCTTGATCGCCTCAGCCTGAAACCTGACTACGATTATCGCTTCCTCGGCGATGCCGCATTTGATACACGCTATGTCAGTAACACCGTACTCAATCAGACTGGCAGTCGTTACCTGAATGGCATTGGGTCTGATCTTGATCAGATGCGTTATCTGATGGACAACGCTGCAGCGGCACAGCAATCCCTCGGCTTACAATTCGGCGTCTCGCTGACGGCTGAGCAGGTTGCGTCACTGGATAAAAGCCTTATCTGGTGGGAAGCCGCTACTGTTAATGGCCAGACGGTTATGGTGCCGAAAGTTTATTTGTCCCCTAAAGATGTGGATATGCACGACGGCAGTGTGATTGCCGGAAATAATGTCACCTTATCTGGCGGCAATATTATTAACGATGGGAGTACTCTGACGGCTCAAAATGCGCTGTCAGCCAATAGCCAGAACCGCATTGTTAATCTCAATGCCGGATTAATAAGCGCGGGCGGCGATCTGCAGCTCAGCGCAATCAGCAATATCAATAATGTCAGTTCAACCATCAGCGGCAAAAAGGTGGCGCTGGAGAGCGTGGACGGCAACATTAACAGCATCACCATTTCTAAACAGTGGACGCTGGATGCAGGTACTAAATCCTTTAGTGATACGTTCAATGGCAATACTGCTGCGATCAGCGCGGACGACACACTTAGCCTGAAAGCGGGCAATAACATTACGCTGACAGCAGCCACGCTCAACGCGGGCGGCAACGTGTTGCTGGATGCCTGGAATGATATTGCGATTAACGCGAATCAGCAGGTGGAAGGCAAATCGCAGAAAGGCGAAAAAGGGATTTGGCTAAGAACTGAAAATACCAGCGACCAGAAAATCAGCAACATCGGCAGTCAGATCGCAGCTGGTGGCAACTTAACGCTAAAAGCTGGCCATGATCTCGGCGTAACAGCCAGTACGCTGGAAGGCAAAGGCGATACCACGCTGGCAGCTGGCAATAATCTCAATCTCAATAGTGCAGTTACTGGCCAGAACACCACCAAAGGCAATAAAGAGACGCACGATTCCGGCAGTGACCGCACGTCCATTGTCAGTGGCGGCAATCTTTCTCTCTCCGCTGGTCATGATCTTACCAGTCAGGCTTCGGCACTCGCAGCGAATGACGATATTCACCTGCAGGCTGGCCGCGATATTAATCTCAACGCGCAAGAGAACCGTTCAGGCAATAGTGAGCGTGGCAGTAAGAAAACCATTATTAACGAAACGGTGCGCCAGCAGGGTACCGAAATCATCAGCGGTGGCAGCGCCACGCTGCTGGCCGGTAATAACATTACGAGCCAGGCCAGCACCATGACTGCAAATAACGATCTTGTGGTACAGGCTGGTCACGATGTGAACATCACTTCATCCACTGAAAGTGATTACGCTTACAAAGAAGAGACGAAGACCAAAAAAGGGCTTTTCAGCAAGAAAACGACTCACACCATCAGCGAAGAGAGTTCAACTGTCGAAAAAGGCTCACAGCTGAGCGGTGATCGGGTGTCGATCATTGCGGGTAATGACCTGACGGTAAAAGGTTCATCGGTGATTGGCGAAAGTGATGTGGGCCTGAAAGCCGGTAACGATCTTACCCTCGCAGCGGCTACTGAGAGCCAGACCCGCTATCGTCTGAGTGAAACCAAAAAGAGTGGCATGCTCAGCAGCGGCGGTATCGGCGTCACGTTTGGCAGCGCCTCGTCGAAACAGCAGTTGAAACTGGATGGTACGACCCAAAGCCAGAGTGCCAGCACAGTAGGAAGCACGGGGGGGAATGTCACTCTGGTTGCCGGACGCGATGCGCATGTGGCGGGTTCAGATGTGATTGCGAAGCAGGATATCAGCCTGGTCGGCGGATCGGTTACTATCGACCCGGGCAATGATACGCTGACACGTCGTCAGAGCTATGAGCAGAAGCAGAGCGGCCTGACGCTTCAGCTCACCAGCCCGATTACTGATGCGCTACTCAGCCTGGGCTCGCAGGCAAAGGAGGCGGGTCAGGCAGGTGATGATCGCCTCAAGGCGCTTAATGCCGTGAAAATGCTGGAAAGCGGCTGGGCGATGTCAGGTGCTGCCGGGCAGTCCGCCACCGCGCTGGCTAATGGCAACATGAAAGAGGCTGGCATAAAAATCGCTCTTAGCGTCGGTGCCAGCAAAAGCAAATCGTCATCGCAATATAATAGCAATACCGTCAGCGGCAGTTCGCTCAGCGGGGGCGGTAGCGTCGCGGTGGTAGCCACCGGTGGCAACGGTACCAGCGGCAATCTGACACTGGCAGGCAGTGGGATCACCGGTAACAACGTCACGCTGGCTGCCGCGCACGACCTTAATCTGGTAGCCGCCAGTAATAATACCGAACAGAAGAGTAGCAATAATTCATCTGGCTGGAGTGCCGGAGTCCATGTTGCTATTGGCCAAAGAACCGGTATTGGCGTGCAGGCTAGCGGATTTATGGCCAGCGGTGCGGAAAACGGCAACAGTACGACGTTCGTCAACAGCCGCGTCAATGCCAAAGATAACCTGACTCTCAGCAGTGGTAACGACATGCTGCTCTCTGGTGCCCAGGCACTGGGTGACAGTATCAGCGTTAACGCGGGCAACAACCTTACGCTGGCCAGCCTGCAGGATACCGATAACTATCAGAGCAAGCAGCAGAGCGCCAGCGGCGGCTTCAGCTTTACCTTTGGTAGCATGACCGGCTCTGCTGGCCTGAGCCTCAGCAAATCTAAAATCAACAGCGAGTACGCGAGCGTCGGTGACCAGAGCGGGCTGTTTGCCGGCGACGGCGGTTATGACATCTACGCCGGCAACCATACGCAGTTGAACGGCGCAGTCATCGCTTCCACTGCGGATGCGGCAGATAACCGCCTCTCCACCGGCACGCTGGGCTGGGACAGCATCGGAAATCACGCTGAATACCACGCCAGCAGCACCGCCATCGGCATCAGCGGCGGATATGACAGCAGCATGGCCTCCGGCCAGCAGTTTGGCGGCGGCGCGCTTCCGGCGGTAGTGAACATGAGCGGCAGCGCCTCCGGCACCACGCATTCGGCCGTAGCGGATGGCTCGCTTACCGTGCGCGATACGCAGCGCCAGACGCAGGATGTAGCGGGCCTGAGTCATGACACGGACAATGCCAACGGCCATATCGACAAAATATTCAATAAAGAAAACGTTGCCAGCCAGATGGCGTTTGCCCAGGGCGTACAGGAGCTGGCGGGCAAAGTCGTCGGCGACGTCAGGGCCTACAAGCTGGACGCGGCAGCGAAGGAGACCTCTGACCGCCTGCTTAAAGAGAATCCGGAAAACGCCAGTCTGTCAAAAGATGCGTTCAGCGCGCTGGTGCAGAAAGATGCAGGCTATAAAGCCGTGGCGGCTCAGTGGGGCACCGGCGGTACTTACTCGATGGTTGCCAGCGCCGTGGCGGGTGCACTGGGTGGACTGAGTGCGAATAACCCTGGTGCAGCCGCGGGCGGGGCGATGGCTCCTTACATCGCCAACGCCATCAAAAAGGCAACCACCACTCAAAACGCTGACGGCACGGAAAACACCAACCTGGCGGCCAACACCATGGCGCACGCCGTGGCGGGCGCAGTACTGGCACAGATAGCAGGCAGCAGTGCCGGCGCTGGCGCCGCCGGTGCCGCAGGCGGTGAGCTGGCCGCACGGGCAATTGTGGCGGCAATGTATCCTGACACGGACATCAGCAAGCTGACGGAAAGCCAGAAGCAGACCGTCAGTACTCTAAGCCAGATAGCGGCAGGGCTGGCGGGCGGTATAGCGGCAGACTCGTCGGCCGGTGGTGGTGCCGGTGCCGGGGCGGGTAAGAATGCGGTGGAGAATAACTTCCTTGGAGCAACATCCTCAGACAAACTCGATAAGGCCGTTGAGAAAATTAAGCAGGGTGATAAGTCATTAGCTGCCGCGAATGAGCTGATTAAGCTGGAAAACGCCGATAAGCGCAGTGATGCCCTTGTGTCTAAATTTACTAAAGACCCTTCACAAATGAGCAGCACGGAACGCGCTGAACTGGCGGGCTATCTGCGGGTTTATGCGGCTGAGATGGAGAAGGAATACGGTTCCGCCGTCTCGCAGGAGCTGGTTAAGGGATTGCTGTCGGGGCAGGACTATATAAAACGGAATCCTGACTCAGAGGTAATGGCGAAGGCGCAGAGCATTATGAACACCTGGGGCTATCATAAATCGAATGCCAGTATTGGTGATGCGCCACTGATATTTGGCGGTAGCGTGCTGGGTCTTACGGTGAAAGGTATGGCGACGAATGCGACAATCGGTGTGGGGGTTAATACTGGAGTTCAGCTTGCCGGAAAAGATCCGTTCAGTTATGTGGATGTGATTATGGCGGGGATCACAGCGGCAGCAACGACAGGAAAAGGGATCATAGCTTCAACTCCTGTCAATATGGGGGGAGCGGCGATTGGAGGCAGTATTAAAGGGGAGAATCCGGTTAACTCCATGGTTGGGGCCGGTGCTGGTACTGTAGCTGGAGGTATTGGCGGCATCATAATAAAAGGTGTGGCATCAAAAGTTACGGAAGAAGCTGTTTCTGATTTAACAGGTGCCATTGGTGGTAGCTATATCGCTGAAAAAGGGGGCAATTATATAAAAGGTCAATTGGATGGGAGGGAAGAAAATGACAATAAAAAGTAATTTTTTCTTATTGATCAAATTGATGTTCATGTGCCTGATACTGTTTTTATTTTTCGATATGATATCAGTGTTGCTTGCCTCATTAATTGTCTATTTTAAAAAGGGTTTTTTCCCCTTTAATTGGGGTGATGTTTTTGCATCTTTCTTTGAATCTGGATATGTAGGTGGCCTTATTTTAGGTATCGGGATTTGGATAAAAATCTGGTTAAAGGAGAGAAAAAGCCGGAAAACTCCGTCTGAATGAATGCTCGATTCCAACCCCAGCGGCTAAGTTTGTTGTTGAGAATAACTATCTGAGCCAGAAACAGCAGGCTCAGAAGGATAAAGAAATTGCTGAATGCCAGACAGTAGCCTGCAAAGCGGGAGCGCAGGCGAAATGGACGGCGATTGACATGGGTCAGGATGGCAGCTTTGCGGCGGGTATGGTGGCCGGGGTTCCGGCAGGTCTGTATGACGCTGTGAACAGTATCGTGAAAACAGCCAGCAGTCCGTCGGTGGAAACCTACGAAGCATTGTAGACGCTGTTTAACAGCGGCGATGTGCTGGGCAATGTCTCGGATGCGGTGAAGCACTCCTACATTGACCGTATCGACCGGATGGAAGCGCAGTACCAGAAGGCCGGAGCCAGCGGATCGTTTAATACCGATCATGCTTCTGCCTGCATGATGATTAGCTATCCGCTTTCAACTACCACCTTCGCTTGCTGCCCTGCCTTCAAACCGTGCATCTTCCACTCCTGGTATTTACTCTATCCTGTAGTGAGCACTCAATGCACGTTGATGGCAATGATCCGTAATGAAAAATCTGGACATGATTGCTATTCCTCTGACAACAACGAAGCGCAGAATCGATGTTCACTGAGCTAATCACTAAAGTTAAAAAGCAGGGAAATACGATGAATAAAATAACCGTAATTCAGGGTGATATCACTAAAATCGCGGCAGAAGCGATTGTCAATGCCGCCAATTCTTCGTTACTGGGTGGTGGCGGCGTTGATGGCGCAATCCACCGCGCAGGCGGGCCGGCGATTCTGGCTGAGTGTCAGGCAATCCGCAATCGTCAGGGTGGCTGCAAAGTCGGTGATGCCGTTATTACCGGCGCAGGCAATCTGCCCGCTGATTACGTCATCCATACCGTTGGCCCGCGCTGGAGTGATGGAAGACATGACGAAGATGCACTGTTAAGAAGGGCCTACCTGAGTTGTTTTAAACTCGTCGACCAGCATGATATCAAAACGGTTTCGTTTCCCAACATCAGCACAGGAATTTATGGTTTCCCTAAAGAACGTGCCGCGGCGATTGCCTTAGAAGTAATCAAACATTGCATCGCTGAGAACAGCAAAATCGGCAAGGTTAACTTAGTCTGCTTTGATGCGGAAAATTATGATCTGTATCTTCAACTACTGGCCTGAGGATTGGTGCGGGCAGGTCAGAGGATGCGTTTATTAGCCAGGACAAACGTCCTGAAGGGCAGCCGCACTGGCATCCTGATGAAGAGCAGTGTCTTGGTTGTTGAGAAGGGGCCGCCCTGCCGAATGCTCTCTGAAGCTTAATTTTTCAAATCTGCCGCCGGGGCAGCTGAAGGGCGCCAGAGCGACGCGACAGGATATCGACAGGGTAAAGGGAATCACCCGTCACGCTTAAGACTGCTCCCCATGCCGAGGACTATTACTGGCTGCGCGTGGATCCTGGTGTGACAGATCTGCCGGAAAAGAGTTTGGCTAAAGCCCGGACATCTCAAAACAGCCTTAATAACCTCCCGCCAGCACAACCCCCTCCAAAGCTGAGTAATGCAGTCTCACGCCTGCTAAAGAAGGCTGATCACTGAAGAACGTTTATCTTATGAAGTGATTAATCTAACATGACCTTAGCTAACCTGATGATGTGAGGCTGAGTGTTGCGTTGACAGAGAAAAAGAAAAGTACCATCAAAGAGGTGGCGGCCTTAGCAGAGGTCTCTATCGGTGTGGTTTCTCGGGTATTGAACCCCGGTTCAGGTTCAGTATCTGAACGCACCCGTCAGCGTATTCTGGAGGCAATGCAAACGCTGAATTACACTCCTCAAAGTGCCGCTCGTGAGCTTAAAACCAGTCTGAATAACACTATCGGCCTGGTTGTAGCAGACATCGCAAACGATTTTTTTTCTGAGATCTCCGATCTCATTGTCCGTCGCGCCAGAGAAATGGCGATGAATGTCATTTTGGTGACTACCCAGGAAGACCCGCTACTGGAGCGGGAAAGCTTGAGTATGTTAATGCAAAAGCGGGTTAAAGCCATTATAGCAACGCCCACCAGCGCAAATAGCGATATGTGGCAATCCATTAGCGAAATGGGTATCGCTATTGTTTTCATCGATCGCTACCTTAGCGAGGTGACACATGCCAGCGTCATCGGCTTTAACAATCAAGCTTCCGCTTGTGAGGCAACCCGTTATCTTGCTCAGCAAGGCCATCGCCGTATTGGCTGGATAAGCGGACCGCTGAACACCTCGACCTCTTTGCAAAGGCTGAAGGGTTATAAACAAGGATTGAAAGAGTATGGAATTGACTGGGAAAAACAGTATGCGGTAGTGAAGAACTTTCGTGATCCGCTAGCCAGTCAGGCGCTTGATGAGTTGTTATCGCTTGAGGAACCACCGACTGCAGTCATTATTGGAAATACGTCGATTGCACCGATGATTATGTCGCGCATCCGGCAGTTGAAGCTCTCTGTTCCTGAAGACCTCTCGCTGATTGTTTACCATGACAGCCACTGGAGCCGTCTCCTGAGCCCGTCAATAAGCGTTATCAAACATCCTCTTGAAGCGTTGGCCGATAAGGCACTATTAAGTCTCTCCGTTGAGAAGCAGACGACCTGTGAACTAAACAGCACGTTAATCAAACGTGAGAGCGTGGCCCGGGTTAAATAGTCATGCCGTTTAAACGCTGAATTTGCCTGATAATGGCGCAGTGATCTAAGTCGCCATCGCCAGCTTCAATCATCTGGCTGAAAAGCTGGTTCACCGTTTCAGTCAGCGGCAATGTCAGACCAAATTGCTCAGCCAGCGCCACACTACTGCGCGTATCTTTAAGCTGCCACTTTGCCGCGCCGCGGGCCTTAAAGTCCTGGTTTACCATACGTTCCCCTTGCTGTTGCAGCAGGGTTGAGTCAGCAAAACCACCCAGCAATGCTTCCCGCACTTTTACCGGATCGGCTCCGCCGCGCTGGGCAAGGGTAAAGGCTTCCGACAACAAGCTTAGCGTGCCTGCGACAATAATCTGATTGGCGAGTTTTGTCAGCTGACCCGCGCCCACCTCACCGACCCGCGTGACTTTTCCCAGCTGAGACAGCAGCGGGCGTAACCGGTCAATAGTTTCTGCCTTACCACCGGCCATCAATGACAATGTGCCGTTTTCAGCTCCCGAAGTGCCTCCTGAGACAGGCATATCGATATAGTCCGCCTGTGCTGCGTTGGCTTTGTGTTGCTGCTCAAGCACAATCTGTGGCGACAGGGTGCTCATCATAATGATGACTGCTTTTTTCTCGATGTGCTTCAGCGCATCATCGGTAAAAAGAACATCGTTACAGGCTTGCGCATCGCTCAATAAGCAGATGATGACATTACTGCCTGCTATTAACCGGGCGGGCGTGTCTACCGCCGTAACGCCATACTTTTCCAGTGCATACGCTTTATCTTGAGAACGATTCCACACCGTAACGGAATAACCGGCAGCGGCTAAGCGCCGCGCCACTGGCTGTCCCATTAATCCGGTGCCAGCCAAACCAATACGTATTTCTGAAGCCATGTTGTTCCTCCTGACATTACCCGCTACTGCAACGTCAATAGCGGGTAATGTCACTGTTTATAATCCTGCCAGACTGACCATCTGCTTACGCAACTCGACGATATCCAGATTGTTATCAAACTGAACATCTGAAAAACGCACCGCTTTGTCTTTGGCGACATCTTTCACCAGACGAACGTGATGCGCTAATCCCATAGGTAACAGATCCTGCGCCACGCTGATGTTAGCAGGCAGAGCATTGGCCCAGACGGTAAACCCACCTTCGCCATCCAACATTTCGCCCGCTTTGAGGTCTCGTTTAGCCGTTGCGACAGCATCACCCCGGAAGCTTAAAGCCGAACCGGTGGCTTCATTACGCAGCACCGCAGAGAGAATACTGATGCTGGTTTCAAGGCCAATGAGATGGAAAGGGCGCCACATAGAGGCATACCAGCCACTGGGATCGGTCAACAGTCCGTACTGTTTAAAACAGGCGCGGCTGTATTCATCCCGGGCTTTAAAGGTGACAAATACGCCATAGCGAATGTTGTTCAGTACCTCCCTGCCATCTGGCTCCTGGCTGGCAGCAATATCCACCAGACCGCTACGGCTCAGTCGCCCACCGTCAGACTCAGGTGAGAAGACCCGCGCCAGGTCATGCACACCGGCTGGAGGGAACGCCAGTCCGTTATCAGGACAATCCAGTCCGGTAGCGTTGGCCACCGCCGCCATTTCAATTGCCGCTTTGGTGCCGTCGGTGAAGGAATTGTACATCTTTGGATTAAAGTCTCCGGCCGCCACTTCTTCTTCGCTCCAGCCGAAAAATCCCCAAACTGTATCCGGAGTAGAATAGCGATAGCGTGGTTCAAAGTTCATGCCTTTGCCGGCCGCAACAATTTCAAATCCACAGGCTTTGGCCCAATCCACCAGCTCACAAATAATGGCGGGTTGATCGCCGTACGCCATGCTGTAAATCACACCATTTTGACGTGCACGCTCAGCGATTAACGGGCCACACAGCACATCGGCCTCAACGTTTACCATCACCACATGCTTGCCATGTTCAACCGCATGGAGTGCATGACGCGTTCCCGCCAGCGGATGTCCAGTGGCTTCAACAATGCAATCGATCTGCTCGCAGCGGAACAGTTTTTCCGCATCCTCAACCACACAGGTTGAACCTTCGCGTAACGCAGCCTCGATAGTTTGTGCCTGATACTGAGATTCAGGCCAGCCCACGCGCGCCAGAGCTGCACGGGCTTTACTCACGTCAAGATCGGCAATGGCGACCACCTGTAAACCGTCCAGATGGCGCAGTTGGGCAAGAACCATCGACCCAAATTTACCTGCGCCAATGATGCCAACCCGGATCGGTTGTGCTGCACCTGATTTCACGGCACAGGCACGCTCAGCTAACAGTGCTGCTAAGTTCATTTTCTACTCCTTGACAGGGTTTGATGCGTGGGATTTAACGCCAGCCAGCGACCTGACGGCGACTTTTACTCAGGAGATAAATCAGTAGCGGCGAGAACAGCACCAGAATCGATAACAGATAGAGGCCGTTTTGTGATTTACCGGTAAGAGAAATAGTGAGACCCACCAGGAAAGGGCCAAAGAAACCGCCAACATTCCCGATAGAGTTGATGAGCGCCAGGCCACCCGCAGAACCCTGGCTGGTAAGGAAGGAGGCGGGCAGAGTATAAAACGTCGGTACACATGCCAGCATACCAACAGTCGAAAGCGTCAATCCCAGCATGGATATGACGGGAGAATCGCTGATAGCTGCGACCACGAAACCGACAGAAAACAGTAGCGAAGGCAGAATGAAATGCCAGGTGCGCTCGTTGGTTTTGTCAGAATGATTTGACCACCAGCACATCACCACGGCACCCACGATATAGGGAATAGTGCCAAGCAGTCCTACCACCGTGTCTGAATAGTCGAAGCGTTTAATAAACTGCGGCATCCAGAAACCGAGACCGGTTAAGCCAATGACCGTAAAGAAGTAAGCCAGGCCTAAGATCCATACCCGCCGGTCTTTGAACATCGCTTTCAAACCAGAGTGGCCCACCGCTAATGTTGCCTGCTGCTCTTTTTCCATCAGCTCCTGATAGGCCTGACGTTCCTCAGGCTTAAGCCAGGAAGCTTTAGCCGGTTTATCCGTGAGGTAAAGAAAAACGATGACCGACAAAATTACCGGCGGACATCCTTCAATTAAAAACAGCCACTGCCAGCTTTCCAGTCCACCCACATCATGGAAATTGTCGAGAATATATCCCGATAAAGGATTGGCAATAATAGCGGCCAGCGGAACACCTAAATAGTAAATGGAGAAAACCCTGGCCAGCTCTTTTTTGGGAAACCATGTGGTGAGATAAAAAACAATACCAGGCGCCAGACCTGCTTCGGCTACACCTAATAAGAATCGCAGGATACTGAGACTCACCACACCTTGTGCGAACGCCATCGCCATCGAAATAACACCCCAGGTGATCATGATCCTGGCTAACCAGAAGCGTGCACCATAACGTTCCAGCAGAACATTGCTGGGAATTTCAAACAGGATGTAGCCAAAAGAGAAAATGCCGACAGCGAAGCCAAAATGCTGAGGCGTTAACCCTAAAGACTGGTTCATGGTTAATGCCGCCATGCCGATATTAGAACGATCAATAAACGCCAGCAGATACATCATCAGGATCAGCGGCATTAAGCGCATCCGGGCTTTTTTGATCGCGCCACTGGCCAGTGATGATATTTCTGGCTGAGGATGATCCGGCATCACATCAATGCCGACCAGTGAATTATCGTACTCTTCTACGTGTTTCATGATGTATCCCAGTAGAGTTATAACCCCCGGAAATATCACGGAAAATGCATATATACCGCGACGCCTGAGTCGAAAAGTAAAACGTTTTACTTTTTGCAAGTTTTACGACAGAGCGGTCAACAGTCAAGGGATGAAAGCGTGAAGTTAAAAAATTGTGACTGAGTTAACGCATAGCGATCGTCAAGGGTAATGCGCTTTGGTACGAGGACTAAAATCACTCCTCTGGCGTTTAAACAGCGGCGATCATAACGTTGAGTTTTGGCAGTTCTGGCGCTTTGGCCTTGTCATCAAGGGCAATCACTTGCCAGCCGCCGGTATCCTGATGAGGGAAGGGAGGCTGTTAGCTAACCGGGTTTTAACAGGCAGGATTTGCTCAGTCGCGTGCCCACAAACGTTATCAGTTACGTGCACACAGGGAAGCTACCGATAAGGCGTGATGTCGGTCTCATTTCCGATTAAATGCTGCTGAAGTCCATGAGATTACTGAAGGCGCAGAAGGGCCAGGATATCACCGAAAGGGGGACAGTGAGGCTGAGGCTGACGGCCGGGTAGTGCGGCCGGAAAAACTAACCAATGAGTCAGTGACGGATTTGTGCCAGTTCATCTTCCGTCAGGCCTGTCATTTTCATGACGGTGCTCTGATCGATGCCGTTCTGCAGCATGGTACGCGCAACTTCGAGTTTGCCTTCGTTTCGGCCTTTTTCGATGCCGCGCTGTTCACCCAGCTGGATACCTTGCTCGATACCCTTCTCGATGCCCTTCTGCTCAAGCTGCTGTGCGATGGTCATATGTGCGTCTCCGTGTTGCGGCACACGCTGTGCCAGTTCGCGTACAAAGGCCTCGGCATCAGCTGTTTCGCCTGCCTGTACAATACCAGCGATATCACCTGGGATGAAGACAGATATCCGGCCAGCAGAATGGGCGCCAGCCTGTCCACCAGTTCGGCCAGATCGCGCTGATGAATGTGCTTCTGCAGCAGGGTCAGGGCAGCCATACTGCGATGGTCCGCGATTTCATCATCCGGAATGACGGTAACATCAATCAGCGGAAAAGCCTGGCTATAAAGTCTGCCTGCCAGTTCCGGATCGTCAAACTCATCCAGCCATCGTGTTGAGTGCGGATACGGACTGCGTTTACCTGTGTAAAACAGCACCGGGATCACCAGTGGTAACTTTTTATGGCCCGCCTCAAGGTGCCGCTGCATTGCAGCCACCGCATAGCGGATCAGGCGAAAGGCCATGTGCTTATCGGGTGAGGACTGGTGCTCGATAAGCACGCGAACATAACCCTCACCGGCTGTGGTTTTCAGGCTGTAGAGCACGTCACTGAAATACTGGCGGAGATCATCCTCGACGAACGAACCGGATTCCAGCTTCAGCGTACTTAAGTCACAGATAGCACGCAGCTCAGCGGGCAGATGGAGTTCCATGAAATCACGGGCGACATCCGGGTGGGTCAGAAACTGCCGGCTGTACCGTAGGGGAATCGCTATAGCTTCTTTCAATGACATTTAACATAATCTATATTTTGCGCACCTGATTTAACTATTCAGAACGTGATGTAACAGATTTCAGGTCGGACTAAGCTGGAATATTCTCACCGGAGAAGCTATTAAGTTCCATATAGGGCAATGGTCAAGGCACAGAGCGTTTTCGTTATGGGATAATCTGTATTGCACACTGCACCTTAAATTATTAACGATATTTTTACATAATTGAAACCCGAGCCTCTCAAAAGACATCAGAGATAACGCTTTGATGAATCAGGAAATTATAATCATGTGATAAATGTCACCTTTATTAAATTATAAATGCATTTGGTATTGTATATATTTTCCCCACGTATAAAAGTAAGCCTGCAGTTAAAGCTGTGATGTATTTTAAAAAATGTCTATTAATTCAATATAAAAGGATTTGATTGTGCGAGAACTTACTACAAATGAGATCGAAAATGTCTCTGGTGCGTTTTTATTTTCTTTTCTTGGTGAAACCATTATAGATGCAGTTAAAATTATTAATGATGTTTTAAATACAAACCTGGTGTCATCAGTAGGTAGATTTTTTGATGCTATTGGTCTTGGTAGTATACATTACGCCGCTGATTCTATTGGCTATGGGATTTTTTCGGCAATAGCAGGGATCGGTGCACTTCTTGGCGGCGATGCAGAAAGAATTGACTATCACTTTAATAATGAATGGGGTGCATAGTATAGTTTGATTTATCTCAGGGCATACAGACACCGGCGTGAGTGTCTGTATGCCCTGACATGAAGTTAACTACTAAAAATCTTGTCAATTAATGGAGAAAAGTAGATATGATGAGGATCGTATTTTTCTAAAGTTTTGACTGCAAATTCCCATCCACTATCCTTATTTAAATCCGCAGTAAAGCTATCAGGAATACGCTCTTTTAAAACCTTTTCATTTTCCCAGGCTCCTGATGAAGTGTAACCCCAGCCTTTACTCCATTCTACTCTGGCCATTGCATAATCACCGGCATAATGACTAAAAATCCATTCTTCCATTTCACTATAAAACTTTAAAGCATCCGGGGTGTCAGGCAGAGTTAAAATATCCAGCCATATAGCGACATCCCATTCCGGGTGTGAATCAACAGGCCGGGCTGCTGATAACGCAGGCGGTAATACACCTGGAACGTTAGTATCTGTTGGAAAATCTAAACCAGTAACACGCACTTCAATCGGACCATTCATTGGGTACGAGTTTACTGCTTTATATTCATTAACCATCATTTCATACCTGATCATGAATTCATTAAGCACTTGTTGGATATTAGAACGCCTGGTTATAATGGCATATCCATTTGCAGTAACGCGAAGAGTATCAGGTTTTACATACATCAGTAAATCTTTACTCCATCCCCATAAATCACCACTGATAGTCGCCCCTAACCCTGTATTTACCAGGGTTAGCATCGTGGCACCTAAAGTCGGCGTCAGCTCTGGAAAACCATTAGCTATTTTTTTCACCAGGTCAGATATTTGAACCGGAATTGTATCAGAAAAAGGATAATTGAATGGGGAATGTACTGGCTTGGATATGGTGTTGTATGTCGGCGAGTTAGTCCAGACTTTCAACCACGGCTTTGTCGTAAAAGGAAACCAGATGATTTCTGCCCGGCCTGCTTTATTTAAATAGTAGCTGAAATTTCGCGGAGTACTCTCATCCTTGCTAAAAAGCTCCTGGGCCGTTATGTTCATAAAGCTCTGACATCTGAGACGCTTGTTACGTGGTACCTGCAGCGTAACTTCGAGAATGAACGCACGCCCTACGTGGACCAGAAAAGCAGATGTTTCTGCATTCTCTCGCTTGAACTCCTTTATCACATAAAGTTGGCTGTTTTCATCCCATACAATAGCTTTTAATTCAGTAATGCTGTTGCTGACCGATCCCCAGCTGCCGCCGTCCGTTAATGCTTCATTCAATGCGGGTATACATGTACCATGCCCTCCGATAGCGAGTACACCTCCCAGTGAGAGATCACCGGGCGCGGGCATGGCGTAAAAACCCAGTTTCTTTTTCTCAAGGGCTGTAGCTAACGCCTCCATTTTGATGCCGGTTTGAGCAGTAACGTACCCGTGATCCCCCTGTTTCGTGATAGTTAAAGAGTTAAGGTGTTTAGCCATATCGACGAACACAACATCTTCATTTTTATCACCATTATCGATGGTTAACCTTGACCAATTGTGTTGATTTCCTAGCGGCCGAACGCGGCACTTGTTCATCTTTGCCCAATTAATGACCGCCACTAATTCTGAAGAATTTTTAGGTGCGCACGTAAGAACGGCTTTACCTGAGGTTTCTTTGGACCAGTTAATAAAATCAGTATGATAATTACCTATTGGGAAAGAATTTTTACCTGTTACGTTCATTATAAACCCTTATTCAAAATATTATGAATATCCGGCAGCTATGACTTTGCTGCTGAAAAAAGACATTGTCCCGCATAAAAACATCGCCCTGTATATATCAGTTTGCAGATAAAAACATAACGCACCTATCAACATGCCAGAGAATAGAGACAACGACATGTCAGCAAAGAACCGAGAAGATTCTGAAGTTAGCGTTCTTCTTTTGTAACCATTTAAGTATTTAGTTAACCCCCCTAAGAAAGACGTTAATAAAACCATAAGCCAGTTTATTATTTGTAAGTCGAATTGCAAAGCCTACCTCCTCGTTAAGGGTGAGCAGTATTAATGCAACTTAAAATTACCTGACAGGGAGATAACCCTCAATAAAAAAATAAATATTTATCACTCTATTTGCTCTGTGTTATAAATCACCGACTTTATTATTGCCTTGATTAAAACACCTCTGCAATTAAAAAAAACAACTTTGCGGTTCATTTTGGTGTAAACACCCTCTCTTTTCGAATAGCTTATAGTCATTGGTATTTTTATTTCTTTCATTTCCCTCCTTACCAGATATATGAGTTGTGAGATGTTATGCGCTGCGATCCCTTTGCATCTATTCCCCCACACATATGAAACAACGGTTTCATTATCAACCTGCATTATTTTTCTGTTTTTTACTAACAATTCAAAAAGAAGGAACTCCTTCTTGCTCAGTGAAATACACTTCCCGTGAAATATAATGCTTCTGTCTTTTTTATCTATAAAAACTATCATGTACGCATCTTCCTTGTTGTTGTTACCGCGATAATAAATAGCAAATGTCACAAGGAAGTACATTAAAAATTTACGCATTGTAGTCAATTTTATGGTTTTTTGTTTTTTTATTAACTTTTATTTTTTGTTTTCCATGGATTTATGCATTTATGCATACACACCTTATAAAATGAATGTTTATTTCTCATCTTAGCCTGAGTTTTAAAATGCTGTGAGCATGAGTAAAATATAGATATCTTACTTACATTTCGGTTGGTGAGTCGAGACGAATATAATTACTGGCGCTCTGTCCTTCATAATGAATCCACACTCGTTAATAGAGGCAAGAGTAATATGCAAAACGGCAGAGTTATCCTGCTTAACGCTTGCGACAGGAGTGGAATTAGCAGCAGGGTGTAAGAGTTAAACCGGCTCTCTGGATGAGATTGCGCGCTGGCTACATACTCAGCGGCGGACTGCAAATATCAATTCAGCAAAATGGCCGTCATTCAGCTCTGAAGGGATTTGTACAACCGTTAGCGACCTTATGCCGTTACGCGGCATCGCAGGGCTTCCTGCGCGCTGCCAGTGCCTTACAATCTGGCCGATTACAGGCTTTAAACCTGTCAGCTGCGCTATCTCTGACAGATTTAATACAAACTAATCCTTACTTAATTGGCCGGACATGTTACAGGTAAGTCGCCATTGATACTGACAGGGAATGGCCTGCCACCACCAGTCAGTGATTCCAGACTGCGGGGACACGGACTGTTCCGTATACACATAGGAAGCTACTGGTAAGACATTAATGGGGTCTTATTCCCGATTAAATGCTGCTGAAGTCCCTGAGATTACTGAAGGCGCAGGAGGGCCAGGATATCACCGAAAGGGGGACAGTGAGGCTGAGGCTGACGGCCGGGTAGTGCGGCCGGAAAAACTAACCAATGAGTCAGTGACGGATTTGTGCCAGTTCATCTTCCGTCAGGCCTGTCATTTTCATGACGGTGCTCTGATCGATGCCGTTCTGCAGCATGGTACGCGCAACTTCGAGTTTGCCTTCGTTTCGGCCTTTTTCGATGCCGCGCTGTTCACCCAGCTGGATACCTTGCTCGATACCTTGCTCGATACCTTGCTCGATACCCTTCTCGATACCCTTCTGCTCAAGCTGCTGTGCGATGGTCATAAGTGCGTCTCCGTGTTGCGGCACACGCTGTGCCAGTTCGCGTACAAAGGCCCCGGCGTCAGCTGTTTCGCCTGCCTGTACAATATAGTGTACCAGCGATATCACCTGGGATGAAGACAGATAGCCGGCCAGCAGAATGGGCGCCAGCCTGTCCACCAGTTCGGCCAGATCGCGCTGATGAATGTGCTTCTGCAGCAGGGTCAGGGCAGCCATACTGCGATGGCCTGTGATTTCATCATCCGGAATGACGGTAACATCAACCAGCGGAAAAGCCTGGCTATAAAGTCTGCCTGCCAGTTCCGGATCGTCAAACTCATCCAGCCATCGTGTGGAGTACGGATACGGACTGCGTTTACCTGTGTAAAACAGCACCGGGATCACCAGTGGTAACTTTTTATGGCCCGCCTCAAGGTGCCGCTGCATGGCAGCCACCGCATAGCGGATCAGGCGAAAGGCCATGTGCTTATCGGGTGAGGACTGGTGCTCGATAAGCACGTGTACGTAACCCTCACCGGCTGTGGTTTTCAGGCTGTAGAGCACGTCACTGAAATACTGGCGGAGATCATCCTCGACGAACGAACCGGATTCCAGCTTCAGCGTACTTAAGTCACAGATAGCACGCAGCTCAGCGGGCAGGTGGAGTTCCATGAAATCACGGGCGACATCCGGGTGGGTCAGAAACTGCCGGAACGTGGCATCGTGAGGAGTTGCTGTGCGGTTTTTCTTCTTCATCCGTTCCGGCTCTGAAAAATAACCGACGTATGTTACCACAGGCATAAAACCGTCAGTATGGATGGTGAAAAGACCCGCTACTCCCGCAGGAAGCCATTCGGGTTATTTTTAGCGTTTACGGACATACTGTTTCATCGCGTAACCGCTGATAAATGAAACACAATTATCTTTGCTCGCAGGGGGCCAAGCCAGAGGAGTGATGGAGTCATAAAATACCGTCAATACGGCAGGGAAATGTTATAGCTACTCTCGACATTATTTAGCAATAATCACATTTTTCGCATTTATATCTCTGGCATTTCCATTCTTCTTTCCAGACAGCAGCATCCGTTCAGCCAGGCCTTAGCACCAGTTACCGCCAGATAAAACATGCCCTCACTCCGACGGCACCACTAATCCGCCGCTCTCAAAAGATGCGGCCACGCATACTAAAAAAACCGCCTCTGTTTAAAACTTTCTGCCGCAAAATCATCATTCATATTTTTTGATTAAGCAAAGCAATAAATACCGATTTTCATTATCAGGCCTGTTCTCTATTATTCATTCCATCGAGGCACAACGCCTCACAAACTAAAACTCAACTTCAGGAACTGGCCATGAAAAACTTCAAAAAATTCGTTGTTGTCGCTGTACTGACCTTTATCTCATCAGCAAGTTTTGCGCAGACCGTAACCGCGACAGCCTCCACGCTGGATGGTGCGGAAGCACAAATTGCGGCCCGGGCAAAAATGGCCGGTGCGGATTACAGTATTACCGAGGCTTACAGCGGTAATCAGGTCCATATGACCGCGCGACTGATTAAATAATCATGGTCGCAAAAGGATTTGCCAGAAAGGGCTGCCGTCAGGCGGCCTTTTCTGGTTTTGCGGGTTGCTGAAGCGGTATATAAATTTCACGCCGGCCATGCCATCAGCCAGATTCTGGCTGCCCGTCACTGCCCCCTTTAAATGCCTTCCGCAGCACCTGTTTTGTACAGCAATACGTCGGAGCTGCGCTTAAAGAATGCCGCGCTTATTTACCTGCAAAATCTCTGAAAGCCACCAGCTGGCGTGACAGGAATTGACGGGTAGATTGATCGGTCAGGATACCGTCTGTAACCTTATCACTGACTTCACCAATGATAGCCTCCGGCTTGTTGAGGATACGGGCATCGAAGTAGCCAAGGATCTGTCGCAAATGCAGTTGCGCCCTTACCCCACCCAGCTTGCCGGGCGAAGCAGACTGAATCAGTACCGGCTTACCGGCGATCGGCTGAGGTGATACCCGGGACAGCCAGTCGAGGGCATTTTTGAGCACGCCCGGAATCGAATGGTTGTATTCCGGTGTGATGATAATCAGCCCGTCGGCTTTGTAAATTGCCTCAGCCATCGCCAGCACTTCAGTTGGAAATCCTGCTGCTTCGGTGTCCTGGCTGTAATGCGGGAATAAACCTGGCGATCCTAACGGCTCAAAAGTGACACCTTCAGGTGCCAGTTGCGGTAGCGCGGCTGCAATGGCGGCATTAAATGAGCCGGCGCGCAGGCTGCAGGTTAGCGTGACAAACTTCAGGGCAGTATTCATGGTGATCCTCATTATTCAGTAAACAACGGCACAATCAGAACTGATAAACCAGGCCGACGGCCAGAATATCATCGGTGGATACGTCGGCCTGTTGAGAAAATTCGCTGTTATCAATCAGGTTGAGTTTGTAATCGACGTACGCCAGCATATTGCGGTTAAACAGGCAGGAGCCGCCAAAGTCGATGAACTTCACCAAATCCTGACTACCGTAGACGCGGCCATTACCTGCCGCGCCAAGGTCTTTTGCCCGGGACTGGCTATAGGCGATAAAAGGAACCCAGCCGGTATCAAAGGTATATTGTGCAAACAGTTCGATGATATCTGACCGGTTAGCGTAGCCATAAATCCCGGTTGCACTGCTGCTGCCAAACCGCGAGGCATTGAATGCCTGCGTATACATCACCGCCAGATAGAGGTTGTGGGCGTCATATTTAAGCGACGCAGAGTAAGCTTCCGCTTTGTCGCCCTCCCCCATAATCCCGGCGTCACTGTTCTGGGCAGCGGTACGACCGGAACGGGTTAACGCTCCCACCGCTTTAAAACCTGCGCCAAAGGAATATGAGGCAGAGACGCCGTATCCCTCACCATTCTGACGCAACACATCCCGTGTACCCGGTTCACCCGTGCCGCTATTTTTCCCCTGATACTGCAGGGCAAAATCCAGACCGTTCACCAGGCCAAAGAAATCGGTGTTGCGATAAGTGGCCAGGCTGTTTCCTCGCCGAAACATAAACTGATCGGTGTTATAGGTTTGCGCATCAAACTCGGGCTGCATGTCGGTCTGGCTCAGCGCGTCATACAACACGCCGACATTGCGGCCATAATCAAATGACCCGTAGCGACCGATCTTAATACCGGCAAAACCGAGGCGGGTGAACAGACTGTTGCTGTCACTTTCTGACTGGTTAGTGTTGAACTGACCCTGCCACTGGCCATAGCCAGTGATCTGCTCAGCGATCTGGCTTTGTCCTTTAAAACCTATTCGCATATAAGACTGATCGCCATCCTGGCTTTTGTCACCACTTATATAACGCAGCCCGGAAACCAGACCATACAGGTCAATCTTATTCCCGTGGTTATTATAAATTTCAGCGGCGGACACTGGCAGGGTTAAAAAAAAAGACGACATTAGCGCCAGATAATTCGCTTTCATTCATTCCTCATAGCCTGTTAAGACCGCTAGCCGGCCTCGTCAGACAGGTTCACGTCGCCGCTGATTGCTTGATGTCAGGGCAATAAATTTCCGCAAGGGGAGACAAAGGATTATCAGGCACGAACGGGGAAAAGAGAAGTTATACAAAGGGATAGGTATACCAATGGATAATAGCTAAAACGCTTAATCTGTTTCCTGCCGTTCGCCCGGACAGTGTGACGCCGCCACAGAATACGCATCTCAGGATGTTCAAATTAACTGATTTACTTCAGCATAATCTCTCTATTTTAAACCGGGTCCTGAACGCATAACATGCATCTCAATGACAGCGGTTATCGGCTTGCTGAATATCACCGCGAAAATACGCGTTAAACAATATAAGTGAAAACTTAAACCGTTTCCTCGCCTGCACGACTAACACGACTGCTGTGTGGATAAATAATTCTGCCGCCTGACAGCCGACTATTAAAAGAGATAATTACCGTGAATATGCTGAAAACCTGCGTTGTGCTGATCGTTGTTGGCCTGTTTTTGCTGATTATGAAGAAATACGCCAGGCCGGCGGGATAGTGACAATGATAAACCGGCGGGCGGACGCGGCCCGTCAGCCTGTCCGCTCGCCCTGCCCGGTTCTGCGCTCAACACAGTGGGTCCGCAGTCAGGCAGTCGTCTCTTTTCCTTCTAATGGCAGAGTGAACCAAAACAGGCTCCCGCCCTGCGGACGGTTTTCTGCGCGTAGCTCACCGCCGTGACGCTTAATAATCTCATTACTGATGGTCAGTCCCATGCCCATCCCTTCCGCTTTAGTGGTGTAAAACGAATCGAATATTTTTCCAATCACCGCTTCAGACAGACCCGCGCCGTTATCAGCAACCTCAATGCGAATCACCTTAGCGGAAGGATGTGAAGAGGCGATGCGTAAATGGCGCGCACCGATGTTGTCAGCCATCGCTTCAATCGCATTGATCACCAGGTTGAGCAACACCTGTTGTATCTGAACGCTCTCACAGAAAACGTCGTCGTTTTCTGCCGCCAGATCCAGCTCCAGTGAGACAAACCGACGTTCCAGCTCCAGACGCGACAGAACGATAATATCGCGGGTAATCTGGTGCATTTTTGCCGGCGCAAATTCAGCAACCTGATTACGCGTCAGCGCCTGCAGTCCGCGAATAATGTCGCCAGCCCGGCGGCCTTCCCGGATGATCTCATCAAGGCTGTGACTGGCATTGTCAAGATTCGCCGGGTCACGTTTAAGCCAGCGCTGGCTGGCTCCGGCATTGGCCACGATTGACATCAGTGGCTGATTAATCTCATGGGCAATCGAAGAGGTCAGCTGGCCGACGGTGGTTGCCCGCGCAACGCGGGCCAGTTCCGCCTGAGCGATGCGCACCGCATCTTCCGACTGGCGCTGAGCCGTAATATCGGTGAGCGTACCAAAATATTCTGCCACCTCTGGCCAGTTTTCATTGGGCTCGCCGATGCCTTTGATGTAGCGGCATTCACCGTCATCGCGAATGATACGAAACTCAGCCTGCATCACCGTCCCTTCCCGCACGCTGGTTTCGATCAGCTCCCTCAGACACAGAATGTCATCCGGATGAACGCGACTCTGAAACTCAACCATCGAGGTCGTCGCCTGCTGCTGTGGCAGTCCCATAATGCGTTTATATTCATCGGAGATGTACTGAATGTCGGGTTCAAGATGCCAGTGCCAGGTGCCGGTATGACTGATTTTCTCGCCGAGCATTAAAGAAGTCTGGCTGGCGCGCAGCTGCTTCTCAATTTTGCGGCGTTGAATATTCTCATCAACCAGCTCGGCGTACAAACGAGCCGTCTCAAGTGAGACCGCAGCCTGCGCCCCCAGCATTGAAACGATCCGCGAGTGATCGGCGGTAAACACGTCTGGCATCAGGCGGTTTTCCAGATAAAGTACGCCCACCATCTGCGCCTGTCTGAACATCGGGACACACATCACCGCCGCGCCGGAGGCAACCAGATAGTTATCCTGACTGAAGGGGCTGAACACCTCTGGCTTACCGGTACGGATCTCCTGCCCGGTACGGATCACCGCAGAGAGCACCGACAGCGGCAGATCGGTGGCGACCGGCAACTCACGAACAATTTTGACCTTAACGCCGTCGACGGTGGTCGAAGCCCTTGCCTGGATTTCCGGGATATTGCCGTCGACCAGTCGAATCAGCATGCAGTGCTGGGCACCGGCACGCTCCACCAGCATCATCATCAGCACATGAATAAGCCGGTCCAGATTAATCTCTTCTGTCAGCGCTCGCATCACCGTCACCATACTTTGTAAATCGCCGATCACCGCACTCTGCTCAAACGGAACGGTACTCAGCGCGGTCTGCGTTGCCTGGCTGGCCAGCGCCGGATGCTGCATCTCCAGCTGGCGAACCTTAGCCCCGGCTCCCCAGCGATCCCAGGCGGCGATGGCCCCTTTGATGTAGGCATCGCCAGCAAACGTCATATTACTGGCATAGGCCATCCGTGCCGCCAGTTCGCAGGTCAGCCCGTTAATATGATGAAACTGCCCTTCGCGTGACAGCACGATCGCCTGTTCAAATTGCTCAAACGCCGGTGCGGTTTTCCCTTCCAGACGAAGCCACTCGGCGCGCAGCAGCGCCTCTTTATCGGCGAACGTTTTGCTGTTTTCGTTTGACCAGGTCACGATCCTGTCGAGGTGCTGCTTCAGCTGCAGTCGTAACTTATCCGTCATCGCCCCGCTTTTAAGCGGCACGGTCAGCGAAAGCGCGCTGTAGAGATGATAATCGAGCATATGCACATGCCCCGGTATACGTGCGGTGAACGGTTCGGCCTGCTTAAACCATGCCTCTGCCGCCGCATACTCACTGGCAAAGAAGTGGGCCATCGCTTTATAAAGCCGGGACCAGAACTGCATCAGGTAGATAGGTTCAACCGCCTGTTCAGGTTTAACCACCGCCAGCACCGGCGGCTGAAAATCATCACCGGTGAAGATAGTGCTGCGCGGCTTGCGCAGGAAAAGGACGTAGTCCAGCTGCATCCCGAGGATCACTTCCACGTCGCGGTATTGTGCCTTTCTGACAAACTGCATGCCTCGCGCAATCGAGGTGTGTACGCCATCAAGATGATCGCCGCGCGCCAGGTAATTCATGACGATGTGCCGCAGTGCCAGACACGCTGACGTCCGGTCGCCGGTTTCAACCCCCACGTCAAAGGTGGCCTTCGCTCGCTCGATGGCATAGGTCAGCGGCATCGTCCAGATACTGACCTGATCGAGCGGCAGCAGCGTCCGGGCCTTAAAGCTGACAAAGTCATGCTTATAGACCAGCTCGCGCGCCAGTAGCGTACTGGCAAAGCCACGGCTGTACTCATCATACTGGTCGCCGCACACCACGCCATACCACGCCAGCGCCAGCGTCGAGGCGCCACTTAGCCCACGCTCCATTGTCAGATGCAGCAGCTGGCACAGGATCATAAAGTGCAGTCGCGGATTGATGAACGCGGCAAAGGTACTGGCGCTGGCCAGCAGATTCATCACCGCTTCGGTATTTTTACAGTCGACCCGGGCCAGCGAACGGAAGCGGGCATAGGGATTTTTACCCACCGCCTCCTTCAGCTTCACTCTGGCCGCATCGCACTCCGTCTGGTCCGGATGACGGTTCAGATGAATGCCAAACACCGCCAGCCAGGCGAGCGCGGTCTCCAGCGCCAGCTTGCTGTCCGACTGACGCATATGAATTTCAGCAATCAGGCAGGCCGCACCGGCTTTATCGGCGGCGTCGCCGGGTGAAGACTGGACCCGGGAGCTTAAGGTCAGTGCGGCGGGCAGATTGCCGTTAAGAAATTCGCATTCCGCCTCTTCCAGCAGAAATTCGCTGCTTCCGGCATCATCGGCGTCGTTGTGCAGTAAGCGGGCGGTCTGCAAATAGCGCAGCGCCGAGAGGTAATCACCACTGGTTTTTGCCCGCCGGCTGGCGTTGAGCAACAGCTGGCAGAACGGCCCGGTCTGATGCCGCAGAAGCGTAATTTTTTTAACCGCCAGCAGGTGATGCGCCGCCCGGAACAGTACCGCATTAGTGATGTCGTGCTGCGATTGATGCATGTAATAGCTGGCAGCAGCGCAATGGAAAGCATCTTTGTCTGCATCCGGCAGAAGATTAAGCGCCGCCGCATGCACGCTGTCATGCATAAAGGCATAGCCCTCCTCATTGCGGCTGACCAGTCTGGCCGTCACCGCCGGCAGCAGGATCGCCTCGATCTCCGCAGCGGAGACGGCCAGAATCTGGCTCAGGACCGGCAGCTCACCGGCACTGCCCAGCAAGGCCAGCCTACCCAGCATATGCCGGGCCGTCAGCGGTAGCGAGGCGAGGTGCAACAGTACGCTGGCCGCGACGTTGGCGGTGTAGTGGCTGTTTTTCAGCGCCTCTGCATCGTAGGTCCATCTGAACGGCGCATGGTGGGTGATTAACCCCTGCTGCACCGCCTGGCGGAAGAAGTCATGGGTAGCAAGCGGATTACCGCCGGTTTTTTCGTGGATGACCTGTGCCAGTTCAGCCGTCGCTGAACTGCGGGTATGAAACTGCCCCGCCAGCCAGCCCGCAATACTTTTTTCCGACAGCGGCTGGGGCGTGATCGCCATGATGCGCGGGGTGCTTGCGCAGAGCTGGTTCAGATTACCCGCGATAAGCGGGCAGGGTAACGAAGTGATATCCCGGTGCGCGATCACCAGCAGCAGCGGGATATCCTCTCCCTGACTCAGCAGATTTTGCAACAGCAGCAGCGTTGCCTGATCGGCCCAGTGGCCATCATCAATAAGGATGACCAGCGGCCGCCCCTGGGCGGTAAACGCTTTTACCAGGCTACAGGCAACCAGATTAAAGCGATTTTTCGCATCCAGCGTATGCGAGTGCGGTAAAACTGCCGCTTTCTGATTAAGCAATATTCCCAGTTCTGGCACCAGGTTTACCGCCAGTCCGGCGTAGGCACCCAGCAATCGTGAAATATGCGTTTTCCAGCGAACCATCTCTTCAGCAGGCAGGCCCAGCACGTGCAGGGTTAGCGTCCTGAAGGCGGCGGTGAAAACCGTATAGGGTAACACCGGCGAATGCTGTTCGACTTTCACCAGGGTGAGTAAGGTTTTCCGGCTGCGCAGCAGTTTAAGCGCTGAAGCGATCAGCGAGGATTTCCCGGCACCGGCAGCACCACTGATGGTCACCAGGCTGTGTTTGCCGCTGTTGCTGACCTCATCAAATGCCGTCATGATCTCATTGGCCTGCGGATGATCGCTACACAGTGAATCGGCTGACAGACTGGCGGCAGGTGAATCCTGCAGTCCCAGCGTAAAGGGCTCAATCATGCCATCCGGCTGCAGCGTGGCCGCACAGCGACGAAGATCGGCCAGCAGCCCATCGGCGGTCTGATAACGGTACTCCGGCGATTTGGCCAGCAGTCGCAGGATGATGGAGGAGAGGATCACCGGCACGTCAGGACGCAGCAGATGAGGCGGCAATGCTTCCGAGGCGATGTGATGGTGCACCCACTCCGCGTGGCCGCCCTCAATGCTGCCATAAGGCAGTCTGCCGGTCAGCAGCTCATAAAGCACAATGCCGAGACTGTACAAATCACTGACGTGACTCACCTGATGGGCTGAACGGGAGGTGTGTTCGGGCGACATATAGGCAAGCGTACCGCCCGTTACCGGCAGTCGCTGCTGCTCGGGCAGCGGATTATGCAGCGAGGAGAGCCCGAAGCCGCCGAGATAAACGCGATGATCATCGCTCAGAAAGAAGTTTGCCGGTTTGATATCACCGTGCACCAGTCCCTGTTGATGAACCTGGCTCAGCGTAGTGCACAGCCTCGCGGCACAATCGAGAAAGTCAGAGAGGGTGCCCGGCGGCATGCTTAGCACATCCGTCAGGGTGCGGTAATCAAAAGCGGGATAAATCAGCGCATAACGCCCCTGGTAATGGGTGTGCCATTGCGGTTTCAGCGCCCAGCTTTCCGCTAACCGGTCACGGAGGGCATATTCATTTTTCAGCAGCTGCGTGACATGAAAGACCGACGCTTCATTGCCTGCGGTCGCCAGCACAAAGGTGTCACCGGCGGTGGCGTGCCGGCACAGCAGCCAGTCGATATTGCCCTCCTGTGCCAGCGGGCTGAAAAGTATATCCTCTGATAGTGCGATTTCATCGTTTTCTGCTGAATGTAACGCCTGCGGATTAGTACTCATTGGCGGGCAGCCCTTGAGGAGAATTCCTGTCGGATATGTTCAAACAACGTATCAATTTCGATCGGCTTTGGCAAAAAGGCAATCGCCCCCAGGTTGATGGCATAGCGCAACATGGTGTCGTCACCGTTGCCGGAAATGATAATTCCCGGCGGATTTTCAATGCGCTGGGTCAGGTTGATAAACAGCTCAAACCCATTCATGCCTTTCAGTTGCACATCAATGATAAAAAGCGCGGCACTGGCTATCGCGGCTTCATCACACAGCAGAGATTCTGCCGACTCGAAGGCATTGGTCAGATAGCCCTCAGACTGGAGCAGATTAGTCAGACCACTCCGAACAGAACGTTCATCATCAATGACGACAATACGCTGCGACAGCTGCATGCTGTTTTCCTTAAATAAAGCTCAGGCCTGTGTCAGGCACGTCCCTGGCAGGATTTGTCACCTGAGAACGGTGGAGTGTTGCCGGTTTTAGCGGAACAGCAGGGGTAAAACGGCGGGCGGTTCAGCCGGTTTCGCGTCCGTCTGGCGGGTCAGTCTGTCAGCCAGGCGGCAGAACCGGTCACGATCGCTGAGTCGTTAGCGGAATCGGCCCGATCCGCCCTGACGGTCAGTCATCCACTAACGCCCGAAAGCCTGCCGGTTTCCGGTTGCGTAACGGTCTGGTGTCATTGTAAGAACCTTTTTTTCTTCGGACTATTATCTTTAGGTATAACTATCCCGACCGGTAGCCTGGCTTACCCTGCGTTGCTGGCCAACCGGATACATCAATTTTTTTGATTTACTTCAGCATATTTTCGGGATGTTCATCGCCGCCTTCCCTGCGTATTCTTCATTCCATCGAGGCACGATGCCTCACAAACAAACGTCAACGCCGGGAAAATCGCCATGAAAAACGTCAAAAATTTCGCTGCAATCGTCGTCCTCTCACTGATTTCAACCGTCAGCTTCGCACAGACGGTGACAGCCACTGCCTCCACGCTTGATGCAGCCGAAGCGCAGATCGCCGCCAGAGCGAAAATGGCGGGTGCCAGCTACAGCATTACGGAAGCCTACAGCGGAAATCAGGTCCACATGACAGCCCGTCTGACTAAATAATCGCTGTGTTTTGCGCAAAGGGCTGCCCACGGGTAGCCCTTTGCTGTTCGGTTTTTTTCTAATCAGTGACTCAGCGACTCAATCTCAGTGACAGCAGGCATCAGACGTTTGCCGATGACGCTTTCAATGGCTTTGGCAGCCTGCAGCGTCGTCGCATCCTGACCCGGTGCGGCGTATACCGTAACGCCGAACGGCAAGCCTGCCGCATCTGCACCTGCGGGGATCGCCACCACCGGTGCGCCCGCTTTCCCGGTGCATTTTGCCGCTGCCGACATCGGCGACAGCAGCACATCTGCCGGTCCGTTGTTCAGCGCAGCCAGAATCCCGGCGTCCAGACTGAGGGCAATGTCCTGCCGCCGATCGTCAATATAGGCTGATGAGCAAAGATCCGGCGCGGCATCTGTCGCTTCAAGCAGAGACTGTCCATAAGGAATGCTGTGCGGATGTGCGTTGTTCCACGTGATAATGTCCTGCAGAGAGCGCATGCCGCACGGCTTAAGTGCCATAAGCAGGCGGTTGAGACCGGCACGAAACTCCGCGCGAAAAACGCAGGAGCGTACGCCATTCAGCTGTTCTGCCGCAGGCAGATCGCAGGGATCGACAATCACCGCCCCTGCCTGCGCCAGCGCGTGCAGCAGGCGGTCAAACACGGCCTCGCGGTCGGGCGTCAGCACCGTGTCAGCGATAAAGCGGCGCGGGATGCCGATTCGCAGCCCCTGCAGCGGTTGATTGCGCTGCGTTTCAGCCGGAAACACGGCAAGCGTGGCGGTATCGTTCATATCCGCCCCACAGATCGCCTGATAAACCAATTGCGCGTCATCTACGGTTCGGGTCAGCGGACCAGGCGAATCCTGGCTGGCCACCAGCGGAATAAAGCCGTGACGACTGACGCGGCCCACCGTGGGTTTAAAGCCGACGATCGCACTGTGAACCGCCGGAGCCTGAATCGAATTTTGTGTTTCAGAGCCAATAGCAAACCCACAAAAACCGGCTGCCACCGCCGCGGCGGACCCGACGCTGGAGCCCATACCCCGATCGTATCGCCCGCCCAGCGGATGTCTGACCACGCCGCCCGCCCCGCTAAACTCAGCGGGCATGGTTTCGGCAACGAAGTCGGCAAATTCGGTCAGGTTAGTTTTTCCCAGCAGTACAGCGCCCGCGTCGCGAAGACGCGCCACAACCGTCGCTTCATAAGGCGGGATAAACTCAGCCAGCGCACGGGCACCTGCCGAGGCAAAGCTGCCGTCGAGGGTAAACGCATTATCTTTGATCAGATAAGGTACGCCGTGCAGCGGTCCTGCCGCCTGGCCGGCAGCCAGCGCGGCATCGGCACGTCTCGCCTCTTCCCGCGCCAGACGGGACACGGTTCTGACGCAGTTAATGCCGTCTTTACCCTGATCAAATCGTTCAATACGATCCAGGTACCATTCAGTGGCTTCAAGCGCGCTGATTTCACCCGCCGCAATTGCCGCACCGATCGCCCGTGCTGAGCCCGAAGCCAGCAACGCTGATATTTTTTTCATTACATTTTCCGCCTTTGACGCGCTGAAGCGCTGAACACCGGGTAAAAGCGCCGCACTGTTTTACCCTGATGTGCATCTGGCCGCGCTCAGGATGAGGCAGCTGAGGTCATCCTGCCACGGGGCGGACCGGTCGGTTTTTACAAATTGGTTCAGTTGAGCTCACGCGAGGCAAATCTTTCCAGCGCCGGGCCATCCAGCCGGTAACGCACCCATTCGCTCAGCGGAAGCGCGTTAATACTCTGATAAAAATCTTTAGCGGATTTATCCCAGTCCAGCACATTCCACTCAATCCGGCTGCAATGCCGGCTGACCGCCAGCTGCGCCACATAATGAAGCATCGCTTTGCCCGCCCCTCTGCCGCGATAATCGGGCGTAAAATAGAGGTCTTCCATATTCAGGCTCTGGCGGCCAATCCAGGTGGAAAAACTCATCGAAATGACGCAGTAACCCGCAATTACGCCCTCAATTTCACAAATATAGGCTTCTGCTGTGCTGTCAGATCCAAACAGGGCGTGTCTGATTTCGTCAACGTCCGGCACCGCCTGCAAAGGCGCTTCGCTGTATACGGATAAGCCGTTGATCATGTTATAGAGGGCATCCGTATCTTCCGGGCTGGCCTGGCGAATAATCACGCTCATAAATATTCTCTGATCAGTACTGTTTGATGCCCGTAAGGATAATCGCTATTCTTTAATGAATTAAGTGCAATAAAATCAATTACAGGTGAATTTCATGCATCATGTACTGAGACGTCTCGATCTCAATCTTCTGCCTGTTTTCGATGCCGTTTATCGCCACCGCTCGGTCAGGCTGGCTGCGGTTGAGCTCTCCATGAGTACTTCTGCGTTAAGTCACGCCTTAACCCGCCTGCGTGAATTCCTGAAAGATCCACTGTTCTATCGCGAAGGCCATAAGATGTGTCCCAGCGTCTTTGCCCACCAGCTGGCACCGCAGATTGCTGCCTCCCTCGCGGTGCTCAATCAGCATCTCAGCCCGGTACAGCCCTTTGATCCCGGAACCAGCAGCCAAACTTTTCGGGTTGCGGTAACCGACTACACCGCCTTTTGTATCTTTCCGGAACTGATCAAAGCGCTGGAAAAAAGCGCGCCCGGCGTGAATTTCGAACTTTGTCACCTGCCCCACAATCCGGCACTGACCGAATTACTGGCCGGTGAGGTTGACCTGGCGTTGAGTTTTAGCGAGCCGGATGATGTCCGGCATCAGGATCTGGAAGAGGTGGATTTATTCAGTGATGAATTCGTGGTGATCGGTAACATCCATCGCCAGAGCCTGACGCTGGAGGAGTATCTGGCCGCCGGCCATCTGGTAGTGACGCCGTGGAATGAAAAAAAGGGATTGCTGGATACGCATCTTGCCCGGCTGGGGCTGACGCGGCGGATCGCCCTCAAAACCCCGTCAATGCTCAGTTCGCCGCACATCGTGGCGGAGAGTGAATTGCTGATGGCCATCCCCTCCTTTGTCGCCGGTAAAATTGCCCCGCTCGCGCAGGTCAGAGTCTTCAGATTGCCCTTCCACGCGCCGCCTTTTACGGTAAAAATCTTTTCCCACCAACGCAGCGGCAAAAAATCCTCTACCGACTGGCTGAAGGACAATATTTTCCAGAGCATCCAGCGTCAGAATCTGACGCTTAACCGACAGGCCCAGCCGGTCAGTTAATGGCCTGGTAGTGCGATCGGTGCCGCTTAGCGCACCGGCTCCTCAAAGGCCGATCTGACCGCTGCGACAATCCGTTGGGCTTTTTCGGCGTCATCAAGCTGCGGGAAGGCCTTTTTCAGTTTGCCGGAAACCTGCCAGCCATTCTCTTTCAGCGAGCGGATGATGCGGCTGGCGTCCTGGTCGGGCATCTCAATCACCTCTTTCAACCGCTCCTGTGCCCGCTGAAAAATCACCAGCACTCTGGCCTCATCTGCCATTTCAGTTCGCACCGTATGTTCGACCACCCGGGCGGTATACAACACCTGTTCGGTCAGGTCGGGATAACGCCAGGCGAAACGGGCATCGTCGTAGTCAGTGAAAACGAAGTTACTCAGGGTGCCATCTTCATAGGTGATCAGTTCAGCAAACCGATAGCTGCCGGCGTAGCGGCGCATCAGCCGTTTCGAAAAAACGTCCAGCGTGCGATCATAGCCGGCGCGGAAATCGATTGAACTGGTGATGGTGGCCGAGACCGGCAGAATAACGCCCTCCGGCACGGCGTGGTCGCGGATCAGCGTATCGTTGATTAAAAAGCGGTGGATGCGGCCATTGCCATCGCGCATCGGATGGATATAGACAAAACCAAAAGCGATCACGCCGGCTCGCGCCAGCGGTTCTGCCCCGCGCGTAGCCTGCTCAAAGGCTTTCAGGCCCTGCATAAAACGCGGAACATCGCTAAACTGCGGCGCAATGTAATGGACGATGTCTTCGCGCATTGTCGCCTGGCCGACAAATACCGGCGAGCGGCGCAGCCCCAGTCCGAGCGCATCGTGACCGAGAATGCCCTGCTGCAGGGTGTGCAGACTGGCATCGCTGAGCGGATCGTCAAGCTGGCCGCAATATTGCGCAATGACGTGGGCGAATCGCTGAATACGATCGGCCTGGCTGGCCTCTTTTTCAATCAGAAAGCTGGCGCGGGATTCCTTAAACGTCAGCCAGCTGGCGGTACGCAGCAGGATATCGGCACCAAACGCGTTATCCAGCTCGGCAAGGGCGCTCTTCAGATCAAAAGCCAGCGCCTGTTCGATGGCGGCTGTCCGCCGCATTATCGGACAGAAATCAACGCTGCCAGGCAGATTGTCATTGATGCGCCAGCGCTTTGACCGCTTCAGGCTGGTGCGGGTCAGGTAGGCCTTCGGGGAAATCGCATCCACATAGCCGCCGTTGGTTACATCCGGCACCGCCAGCGTCTCGCCGGTTAGCCACTCATAGAAAAAACCGGCGCGGCGGGCATATTGTCCGTAAGGTTCGCGGCGGCACCAGTTCTCCAGCGGTTCGGGGCCGATAGCGGCAAACAGGCGGGCAAAAAATTCCAGATGGATCTCTTCATATTTGAGTCCAAAGGCGAAGTGACCGGCAACGTCGTCTTCCGGGCGGTAGCTCGGCGGATAGCGGTTCTCTATCTGCCCCTGATTCTCGTGGCGGGATCGTACAGTGCCGATAAAGGACGCCACACGCAGCGGTTGCGCCAGTTCAATAGCATAACGTTCAGACAGCGCTTTAAAGCCGACCAGCATCGGTTAAATCCTTTATCAGAAGATTAAAAATGATAATAAAAAGCAGATTTAACACGGAAATGCTAATTTCGCCAGCCAGAGAACGCTATTGCTCAGGTGAAAAGAGTAATGAAAGTGACGTTGTCAGTGAAAATGATAATCACAGAGTCACAATGCGATCGCATTGCTGCTGTCGGGACAACAGGCTGGACGCCGGGAAAGGGTATTCGGGCGTTAAAGATTAGAGCATGGTGGGAACGGCCCGGAACAGCTTTCCCCACCGAAAATATGCGGGAAAAGAGCAGCACGGGGCTGCCCGGTCAGACGGCATAAGCGTCCGTGGTCGTCCGATCGCGATAAGGTGACGCGAGCGGCCGGGCTGGCGGAAATTTTATTCCTCCAGCAGCAGACACGTTACCCCGAGAATGATAACCGCGATACCTGCCAGCCCACGCCAGCTAAAAGGTTCATGGAAAAACGGCAGGCTGACGGCCGCCAGCCACACCAGCACATAGCTCAGGCTCAGCAGCGGATAGATCCGGCTGAGTGGAAAACAGCGCAACGCCCGTAACCAGCACAACATCGACAATCCGTAGGCCACGAGCCCGACCGTCAGTGACAGGGTGGGCAGCAGCAGAATGGGCAGCAGCGCCAGCGGACTGCCGCAACAGCTCAGCCTATGCAGGTCGGGCAGTTGCGGCATTGCCCAGCGCATCATCAGCTGGGCCGCTGACACCAGCAGCACGCTGGCCGTTATCCAGCCGTATCTTTTCATAGCTGGCTGCCCATCAGCGTCACCCCAATCACCACCAGCAGCGTGCCGCCGATCTGGCGCAGCGTCAGGCGCTCACGCCAGATGATGCGCGCCGCCAGCGCAACAAAGATAAAATTGAGGCTCAGCATTGGATACGCCTGACTGACCGGCACCCGCTGTAATACTGCCAGCCACAGGATCATGGCGATCCCCAGCAGCAGCACGCTGCCCGCCAGCCAGCCAGTAACCGCCAGCCGGGAACCGCTGACCCGCGTGGCCTGTTTCTGACATAGCTGCGCGCTGCAGCTGAGCAGGCTCACCAGCACAATCAGCAGCACCATCAGGGAGTCTGCCCATAATAGAGGCTGATCAGCCTGCCCTGACGATAAACCGCATCCGGTACCGGGATCGCCGCTGCGATATCGCTGTGCACCGAGTCAACCAGCAACAGCAACGACACGCTGCCGATACGGCGATGCGCCGTGAGCCAGCCGGCCAGGGCGGCCTCGCTGACAAAGCGGGATTGCGCATCCGGATAGCTCAGCCCATATTCCAGTTCGCCTTTCTGGTCATAAAAACCGATATCGCTGCGCCGCAGATGCCAGGCAACCGCCGAGGCGACGCCCGGATTATCCGCCAGAATATAACGGCTGCCGGCCAGCCGATCGCTGATTGCCGCCACAAAATGCTGTGGCTGTTTGGCGTCACGTATTTTATCCGGCATCACAGGGCCGATCGTCAGCGCAACGACTAACGGGCAAAGCGCCGCTGCCTGCCAGCGATGGCTGGCGTAACGGGTGCTGTACAGGCCGATCAGCGACCAGCTAAGGAACGCCAGCGCCGCCAGCGCCAGTTTACTGTTTTCACCCGACGCAAACAGCGGATGGTGTGTCAGGCTCCACGGTGCCAGCACCAGTAGCAAAGTAGCCAGCATCACCACGCCATACAGGGCATTCAGCCAGCCGTTGATCTTCAGCGCCCGCCCCGCCCGTTGCGCCGTCTGAAGTCCGTAGTGCGCCATCAGCAGCGACAGCGGCACAAAACAGGGCAGGATATAGGTCGGCAGCTTGCCTTTTGCCAGGCTAAAAAACAGCAACGGCATCACCGTCCAGCTCAGCAGATAGCGTGCTGCAACCTGATGCTGACCTTCGCGCCAGCCCGTCATCAGCGCACCGGGCAGCAGTCCCAGCCAGGGTAACGTCCCCAGCAGTAAAACCGGCAGGTAATACCAGAATGGCGCTTTGTGCTGCGCATTCGGTTCGGCAAAACGCTGAATATGCTCAACCCAGAAGAAGTAGTGCCAGAAATCGGGCGCCTGATGCCAGATCGCCAGCGCCCAGGGTGCGCTGATCGCCGCCGCCGCCAGCACCGCCAGCGGACCATAGAACAGCAGTTCAGCGATCCGCCGACGCCAGATCGCCCACGGCAGAATCGCCAGCACCGGCACCGCCAGCGCCAGAAACCCTTTGGTCATGAATCCGATACCGCAGGCGAGGCCGAGCAGCAGGTAGCCACCGACCCGGGTGGTGCGCGCGTCAGCCTGGGTTGCCAGCCAGTAGCTGCACATCGCAGCCGCCAGCCACAACATCAGCATCGGATCGAGCACCGCATAGGTCCCGACGCCGTAAACCAGCAGAGAGCTGAGGAAAATCACCGCACCCACCGCCGCGGTACGCCGTGAATCAAACAGCCGTTTGCCCAGCCAGTAAATAAGCGCGGCGGTCAGCGTGGTAGTGATTATCGATCCGGCCCGCACGCCAAAAAGAGTGTGACCAAACAGCCACTGGCACAGCGTGTTGACCCAATAGCCCGCCACCGGCTTTTCAAAATAGCGCAGGCCGAAAAAATGCGGTACCACCCAGTCACCGGTCGCCAGCATCTCGCGGCTGATCTCAGCATAGCGGGTTTCATCCGGCTGCCAGAGATCGCGAAACATCGGCGGGATCAGGTAATACAGGGCAAAAAAACCCAAAAAAAGCAGCCATTTGCTGGTTATCCGCATCGGGGCTCTTTCACCTCATCAATCAGTTTCTGACAGCCCAGCCACCCTTCCCGCCCGGCAATTTCGCCTCTCACCACGTTGCCGCGCGGCAGGGTTGAGAGATCGGCAGGCAACAGCGCGCTTAACGGGCAAAACTCAATGCCGTTGCGGCCCGCCCACGTCAGCAGCGTGGCAAAGTCCTGATAGCCGACAATGCCTTCCACCTCGGCATGAATGGTATAAACCGGCGTTTCCCCGGCGGAGAGCATCTGCTCGAGGATATAGCCATTAAAACCGTTCGCACTGACCTGTCGGCCCACCACTTCATCCCAGGTGGGCAGCGTGACCGGTATCTGTACCGTGCCGGCCTGCCCGTCAGGCAGGATCGGCACGAACGGGCCGCTGCCGCGGCAGTCGCTGTTGTAGTGAAAGCCAAAGTGCTGTTTAGCGACCATCACCCGCCCGTCGGCGCGCCAGCCTGCGGCGGCCGAGCAGCTGATGGGCTGACCAAGGATCTCGCTCAGCGTCTCGTTGCCGCGGGCTAACTGCTCAATCAGTTTCTCTTCCGGCCAGACACCGGCCCAGGTTTGCCAGGCAAAATGATCCCATGCGTGCAGCCCGACCTCATGCTGCCGGGCCGTCTCCTGCATAATGCGACTCAGGCCGCGGCCAATCGGCTTGCCCGGCCAGGCGGTGCCGGCCAGCAGGATGTCCCAGCCGTACAGCGAGGCGGCGCGCGAACGCATCATTTTCCACAGAAAAGCCGGTTTGATCAGACGCCACAGATGGCGTCCCATGTTGTCAGGTCCGACACTGAAGAAAAAACTGGCGCGTATGGCGTGCTGCCTGAACAGCGCCAGCAGCGCCGGTACGCCCTGCTGCGTGCCGCGCCAGGTATCCACGTCAATCCGCAGACCGATCCTTTTCATCGATGATCAGCCTGCTGCTCAAGGGTTCGCAGGAAGAAGTCGAGCGTATTATCGATGGTGGTATCCATCGTCACGGTCGGCGTCCAGCCCAGCAGCCGGCGCGCGTTGCGGATCGCCGGTTTGCGGTGCTCGACATCCTGATAGCCTTTGCCGTAGTAGCTGCTGCTCTCCACCTCACGGAAACCGGCAAACGGCGGGAACTGGTGACGCAATGGATGACGTTCGAAGCTGGCCAGCAGCTGCTCTGCCAGCTCTTTAATGCTGGCTTCGTTATCCGGGTTGCCAATATTGATGATCTGGCCATCACAGTTCTGCTGCTTGTTTTCGATAATCCGGAACAGCGCTTCCACCCCATCCTGAATGTCGGTAAAGCAGCGCTTCTGCCTGCCGCCATCTATCAGCTTGATCGGAGAACCCTCGACCAGGTTGAGGATCAACTGGGTGATGGCGCGTGAACTGCCGATGCGCGCCGCATTGAGGTTATCCAGCCGCGGTCCCATCCAGTTGAACGGACGGAACAGGGTGAAACGCAGCCCTTCTTTCTCGCCGTAGGCCCAGATCACCCGATCCAGCAGCTGTTTTGATACCGAATAGATCCAGCGCTGCTTGTTAATCGGTCCGACCACCAGACTGGAGCAATCCTCATCAAAGCTGGCGTCGGTACACATGCCGTACACCTCCGAGGTAGAGGGGAAAATGATGCGCTTTTGATACTTCACGCAGTCGCGGATGATTTTGAGGTTCTCCTCGAAATCCAGCTCAAACACCCGCAGCGGATTACGGGTGTATTCGATCGGTGTCGCAATCGCCACCAGCGGCAGAATGACGTCACATTTCTTAATGTGGTACTCAATCCACTCGGAATGGATAGCGATATCCCCCTCGACAAAGTGAAAGTGTGGATGATCGAGAAAACGGCTGATAGCATCAGAACTGATATCCAGACCATAAACCTCAAAGTGGTCATCCTGTAACAGCCGTTCGGTGAGGTGATTACCGATAAAGCCGTTTACGCCGAGGATCAGCACCCGGGTACGGCGCTGCAGTACCGACTGCGGCTGTGAGTAGAGCAGCGCACCCGGCACCATTCCTAAGCTTTGCGCCAGCTGGCTGCCGTTCATGTAGACACCATGCTCAGACTGCCCGGTCTGGATCTCCAGCGCACCGTCACCGCAGGCGATCAGAAAAGGCTGTTTCGACAGCACCGTGCCCGGCCTGGCGTGGTGTTGCTGTGGGTGAACCCGGCTCTTCCAGACGATAAATTTTACCGAGCCGGCAAAGGCGAAGGCACCCGGCCAGGGATCGGTTACCGCCCGAACCAGATTGTGAAGTGCCTGCGCCGACTGATGCCAGTCGATGCGGCCATCTTCGGCGGTGCGCCGTCCGACCCGGCTTGCCTGGCTCTCATCCTGCGGCCATTCGCTGACTGGCCCGTGACGCAGATCGGGCAGCTGATCGTTCAGCAGCTGCGCCGCCGCCGCCGACAGTTTACGGTGCAGGGTCAGCGCCGTGTCCTGATCCTCAATCGCCACCCGCAGCTGCGCCAGGATATTACCGGCATCGGCCCGTTTCACCATCCGGTGCAGGGTGACGCCGGTCTCGCGTTCGCCGTTGATCAACGCCCAGTTGAGCGGTGCCCGGCCCCGATATTTTGGCAGCAGCGAACCGTGCAGATTAAACGCGCCATGACGGGCGCACTGCAAAATCTCGTCGCTCAGCAGGTGCCGGTAGTAGAACGAAAAAATCATGTCGGGCGCCAGCGTGCGGATGCGGTCAAGCCAGATCGGGTGGTTCGCCTCGTCCGGGGCATAGACCGGGATACCCTGTTCAGCCGCCAGCCGCGCCACCGATCCGAAAAAGTGATTTTCGGTCGGCTCATCATTGTGGGTAAAAATGGCGACGATCTCATAGCCGGCATTCAGCAACGCCGTGATACCAACACAGCCCATGTCGTGGTAGGCGAAAACGAGGGTCTTCATAGGGAACTTTCCTTTACTGATGGCTGAACTGAAGGCGCTTGCGGAGCCTTAACAACCCGTTGAACGAAATAGCGCGGACGCGCCCGGACATCGTTATAAATACGCCCGATATACTCACCGAGCAGGCCCATACCGACGAACTGCGCGCCGATAAACATGAACAGCACGGCGAACAACACGAAAACGCCGTCGCCCGCCCAGGCTGCACCAAAGAACAGCCGCAGCACAATTAACACCAGGGAAAAAGCGAAGCCGGTCAGCGCAATCAGGCTGCCGACCACGCTGAGTAAACGCAGTGGCGTGGTGGTCAGACAGGTCACCAGGTCATACATCAGGTTGATCAGCCGCATGAAGCTGTATTTCGAGTCGCCAAACGCCCGTTCGGCATGGATGACCGGCAGCTCAATGGTGTGGCGGGCAAAGGTATTAGCCAGTATCGGAATAAAGGTGCTGCGTTCGTGGCAGTTGAGCATCGCATCGACAATATGACGACGGTAGGCGCGTAACATGCAGCCATAATCGCCCATCACCTGGCCGGTCACCCGCTGGATCAGCCGGTTCAGGGTGCGGGAAGCCTGACGACGGAACCAGCTATCCTGCCGCTGTTGCCGCACGGTCCCGACCACGTCATAGCCCTGACGGGCGGCGTCAACCAGCCGCGGGATCTCTTCCGGCGGATTTTGCAGATCGGCATCAAGCGTTACAATGAGGTCGCCGCGGACGTGGCTGAAGCCCGCCATGATGGCGGAGTGCTGACCATAATTACGGTTGAGCAGCACCCCAATCACCGGGCTACCCGGACGGGCTGCCGCCTGTTCGATGACCTCTGCTGAGCGATCGCTGCTGCCGTCATCGACCAGCAGGATTTCATACTCCAGTTCCAGCAGATCACAGGCTGCACAGGTGCGGCGAATCAGTTCAGGCAGGCTCTGCTGCTCGTTGTAGACCGGGATAACCACGGACAGCAGCTTGATAGGTTTTACGTCACGCATCGCAGGCTCCCGCAATGTCATGCAACGCCGCGATCACCCGTTCCACATCCTGATCGGTCATGCCAGGGAACAGCGGGATTGAACACATTTGCTGGCTGTTGCATTCGCTGGCAGGCAACCGCAGCTGCGGGAAGTGCTCACGGTAATATTTGTGGGTATGGGCAGCGCGGAAATGCAGTCCCGATCCTATATCCCGCGTTTTCAGCGCCTGCATAAACGCATCGCGTGACAGTCCGCAGCGCGACTCATCAATGCGCAGAATAAACAGGTGCCACGCATGCTGATGCGGCCAGTCGGGCAACGACAGTGGCGTGAACGGCAGCGCCTGCAGGGCATCAAGATAGCGCCGGGCAATCTCACTGCGGCGCGCGATAAAACCCGGCAGCTTTTTTAACTGCACCAGCGCTATGGCGGCGCTGATGTCAGGCAGGTTGTATTTAAAGCCCGGCATCATCACTTCTGCCTGCGGCTGGCGGCCGTGAGTCTGGCGATCAAAGGCATCAACCGCCAGGCCGTGAAACTTCAGGCTGCGGATCCGATCGGCCAGCGCGGCGTCATCCGTCACTACCAGCCCACCCTCCGCGCAGGTGATATTTTTAATCGCATGAAAGGAAAAAATCGCGGTGCCCTGATGTCCGACATGCTGGCCGCGATAGGTGGTGCCGACCGCATGGGCGGCATCTTCAATCACCGCAATGCCGTGCTGGCGCGCCAGCTGATAAATCGGGTCCAGATCCACCGGCACACCGGCATAGTGCACCGGTATAATGGCGCGGGTGCGCGGCGTGATGGCGTGGGCAATCTGTTCGGGCATCACCATCAGATGATCCGGGTCGACATCAATCATCACCGGCGTTGCCCCAAGCAGGGTGATCAGATTGAGGGTGGAAACCCAGGTCATCGATGGGGTAATCACCTCATCGCCCGGCTGAATGCCGAGGGCCATCAGCGTGACGTGCATCCCCGCCGTCGCCGAACTGACGGCGATTGCATGCTGATTGCCGGTCAGCTGAATAAATGCCTGCTCCAGTTCGGCGCATTTCTCGCCGGTGGTTATCCAGCCGGAGTCAAAAACCGCTTTTACGGCGGCCAGTTCCTCATCGCCAAACGCGGGGCGTGAAAAAGGCAAAAATGCCATGGTGAAGCTCCTGCAGTTCTACACAATAAACAGGCACGCACGGTTAATCATGCGCAACGCCAGTAATAGCGAGGAAATAGCGCATCTCCCGCTGGCACCCTTTTAAAGAGCGCGCGTCGATCTTTTAACAAATTAAAAATATCTGACTGGTGATACACGCTAACGCACAAAAGTTAACTGAACATTAAATGAAGTGGGTTAAATCCAATAAAATAAAAACAGTTTCATTTAATCATTTTCGGAAAAGTTCAGTTATTTAATATTAATAATTATATCGATTTCACTCTTTTCGTCTTATTGACAACAGGTTTATAATCGATGAGTATCAGGTGGGTTAACGGCTCTGCCATCAAATTGAATCAATGACCAAAAACCGATTAAAAATCGTTTGTTTTCATGAAAATAAAAATAATCACGACACGCAAGTGCAATTAAAAACTGCTGTAACGCGCACGGGAAAATAATTTCAGAATAAATGTTATCGGCTTAAGGTTTTCTTAATATTAGCCACACCGGTTTACTCACGCACTGATCGTGGGTTGAGGGCCACTGTGTTAGCGTCAGATTTTTACCTGCAGGTCAGCTGTTTTAGCAGGGATACTGGTCAGGCGCGATTCCGGGCAACAACGGTATTCGCGCTGCAACCGTTTACTGCTGGCCAGTTTTATTCAATCAAAAGTAAAGCTGGCCGTGCGATAAAATGAATACATTCCGCCCGACAGACGTTAACACCTTAGCTGCACATATAAAGAGAACCATCTGATGATCCGCATCGCCTGTCTGTTAAGCCTGAGCTGTTTCTTAAGCGCGTCGCTTCACGCCGCGCCGGTGACCTACCTCATCGCCACCGATAAGACCGCCATCGGGCTGTCGTGGCGTGCCTTTGGCCACCGCTTTTCACAGGCGCATCTTGAAGGCGTGACCGGCACTGTGACGCTCAACGCCGGGCAGGACAGGGACGATCGTGTTGAGGTGTACATTCCCGTCGATACGCTGGTCGCCTCAAACGCCTTATTAACCTGGCAGCTAAAAAATGACATGTTCTTTGATGCGCAGCATTATCCGCGGATCCGCTTCGTCAGCAGCCGGGTTGCGGCGCTGGGAGCGGGGGAATACCGGATCTTTGGCATCCTGACGGTGAAAGATGTCAGCCGGCCGGTGGTGATGCTGGCGACGCTGGAGGGTGGCCAGCCGCTCACCTCTGGATCACAATCGCTGACGCTGCATGCTACCACCGCGATATCCCGCACCGCCTTCCGGGTTGACCGGCTGGTCGGAATAGTCGATGACCGCGTGGCGATAGCCCTCACCATCACCGCTCAGACCAAACCCCCGCTGTAACTGCTGTCCAATCAGCCTCCGCGCAGCGCTGAACGTAATGTTTCAGCAATGGCGGCCAGTTGCCCCGGTGGATTACGGCCGATCAGGACAAACTGATGTCGCTGATCGGCCCACCAGGCCAGCTGCATACCGTGGCGCTGCTCACGCTAAACCGCGTGGCTTGCCTGGGATTCGGGCGAGATACAGAGCGCCAGCGGCGCCGAAATCAGCCTGCAGCCAGGCAATCTGCGCAATTGAGGTGCGTTCATAGCGCAGCATCCGCACCATTTTCAGCTCAGCCTGCGGCAGGTGCAGCTGCTGTGGCGTAATCTGCATGCCCAAATCGAGCCGGGTGCGATCCAGTCCACGTTGCAGCAGATCGGGAGCGCCCGGGGTATCCGCCAGGGTTTCCGCACTGTAAAGCGACATGTAATGCGCCTCAAGATCGCGGACATTCTGGCTTTCATCGGCGCTTTCACGTTCCGGGCGGGCCAGTAAACCGAGGCCATTTCCCAGCAGCAGAAAACTCACCGAGGCGGCACGGGACGGGATAATCCGCAGCGCGGGCTGAGTCTGTTATTACGTTAATGGCGCAGGGGTGACAGACGGTAACCTCAGCAACGTATTACTGGCTGACCGGCAGGCAGATCGTCCTGCCGATCCGGATTAGATCGACACTTTTTCAACCCGACAGAAGCGGTGTTCGGCCAGCGAAATCACCGCCGCTTCAGCAATCGCCTGGGCTTGCAGACCATCTTCCAGCCCAGGCAGATCGTCAACCCTCTCGCCATTCAGCGAACGGACAAACGCATCCAGCTGCGCATACCAGGTCGCCTTTATCCGGCTGAGCCAGTCGGGCAGCAACCCGGGCTGCTGGATCTGCTCGCGCTGATAGCAGGTCACGCCCTGCTGCTGCTGACTGCGGGACGCCAGCATACCAAGCGGCCCCATCACGCTGATCCGCTCATCGTAGCCGTAGCCGGTGCGCCGGGCGTTATCCAGTTGCGCCAGCCCGCCACGCTGCAGCCGCAGCAGCAGCATGCTGGTGTCCACGTCCGCAAACTCGCTGATGGCAGGCAGCGCCAGCGCTGCGCCCATGGCGGCCACTTCCGTCACTTCGTCATCGGTCAGCCAGCGTAGCAGATCAAAAAAATGGATCGCCTGATCGCGCATCTGTCCGCCGGACGCCTGCAGATAGGCCAGCGGCGGCATATCAGAAGAACGGCAGACCATCTGAATCAGCTCGGCTGGCCCGACTCTGCCCTGCCGGAGTTGCTGCTTAAGTTGCTGGTGGCTGAGGTCGAAACGGCGATTAAACCCGATTGTGACCGGCACATTACAGGGCAACACCTGCGCCACCGCCCGGCGGGCGCGTTCCAGTGACAGATCGATAGGTTTCTCACAGTAGATCGCTTTGCCGGCACGCGCCGCCGCCACCAGCAGATCGGCATGGGTCGGTGTCGCGCTGGCGATCAGTACCATATCGATACTGTCATCGTTCATTACCTGGCTGACTGGCGCGGCGTGAGCAGCAAAACGCGCAGCAAATGCAGCGGCGCGCGCGCTATCGGGATCGGTCACCAGGACCAGCTCAGTCGCCGGATGGGCCTGCAGATTGGCGGCATGTACTTCACCTATAAATCCACAGCCCAACAGGGCAACACGTTGCTTTTTATTCATTTATTTGAACTCCATCATAATCCAGCGGAAAGCGGCCTTTGCAGCTTAGCCTTGCTGGTTACACTGGTGACATCGCGTTGTTGAGGTCTTTACCTCAGGGAGAAAAGAATGTCGCTGAAAGAGATCGCCCGGCGTGCGGGTGTGGGTCTGGCGACCGTGGATCGGGTGCTAAACGAGCGCGGTGGCGTCTCTCCCCTGACGGTGCGTAAAGTCCTGCAGGCGGCGCGTGACAGCGGGCTGAAACGTATTTTGCCGCAAGAGCATCGCCAGCCGTGGCAGATTGAGGTGTTAATCAGTAGCAATGATGCTTTTTTCTTCCGCCAGCTGGCGCAGGATTTTATTGAAGCGGCAATGCATCCGGGCTATCAGCGGGTGACGCTGCACCGTACCTTTGTCCCGGAAGCGCAGCATGAGCGACTGGCACAGCGCATTATGACAGGCAGCGAAACGCGGGACGGTCTGATGGTGTTTGCGCATGCGCATCCGGCGATTTACGCTGCGCTGGCGCACTGTGAGGCGCGTGGTGTGCCGGTAATTACGCTGGTGACCGACCTGCCTGACGCAGCCCGGCTCTGCCATGTCGGTATAGACCAGCACAAAGCAGGACGCACCGCCGGACAACTGATGGGCAAAATGCTGCAACAGCCGGGTGAGGTACTGATGGTCAGTGGACGGATGGATTACACCGCGCACCGGGAGCGAATCGACGGCTTTCGGGATGTGCTGAGCGCGCGTTTTCCGCATCTTCATTTGCGCGAGGAGCTGGCAGCGGAGGAAAATCGCGATGTCATCAGCAAACTGCTGGAAAAACAGCTGATCAAGGGCGGCAACCTGCTGGGTATTTACAATACAGGTCTGGGCAATACCGAAATTGGCCAGGCGCTGGCGCGTCATCGTCGTCTTAATCAGTGCGTGTGGATCGCCCATGAACTTTATTCCACCACCCGCACGCTGCTGGCGCAGCAAAGTCTCGCCCTGACGCTGGATCAGAACACCCGGCAACACGCGCAGCTGGCGCTGCAACTGATGCTCAACTATCTGGAGCAGGGAGAGAAACCACAAGTCTACACTGCCGGCAAAGTTGAGTTCGTCATTTACACCTCTGAAAATAGCGTTTAGGCATCAGGTGATGACCACACACATTCGACAGCCGCTGTCTTAACCTCCAGACTCCCCGGCGGGTAAACGGTCAGGATGGCGACCGCAGGTTTACCTGTCCTGATTCAGCCCCGGCCAGCCAATACAAGGCGTGCTCCGGCCAGAGCATTATTCTGGCCTTTCACTCTTCCTCTTTTTCAGACTACTTTTGGAACAGCCGTTATTTTATTATTCATTGAATGTTGATATCGGGTTAACTGTAAAATCAGCGGTAATTCAACCTGGTTAAAATAATCTTTAATTACAATTAAATACCTATTTAGAGCAAATAACACACAGTCATAAATATTATTTCTCCCAAACCAACCTGCTCAATAAATAACCAATCAAACCCATTATAGCGGCTAACATCAAATTTTTTAGCACTTAAAATGTCTGATAATAGCGACGCTGACCGATCTGCATCAGAATTTTCCAAACAGTCGGATATTTCCGTCCTGAACTGCGCCACAACAGACACCGATAGCTCAGCATGCAGTAAGCAGATAAGGCCAGGATGATAAACCCACTCAAGGGTTACGCCTTTATGGGCACTTTCACTTTACGAGGAGAGTAATATTGTGAGTCTGAAAGTCAGCAGGATGGGTTCGATGCAACAGCGGCCCGACCGCGATACGCAGCTGATTTATCCTGGCGCTCTGCTGATCCTGATGCTTAACCCGGTGACATCATTCTGGCCGGGCAAACGCGATCAGCTTACAAATCTGTTAACCGCCAGCCAGCCTGATAATTGACGCCTCAACTAAGACGGCCAAAATTTTATCTTTTCAAGTGAGGGTTTATGAAGAAGATTGATTATTTATTACAGTTACGAAATTGCCCAAGTAAAGACATCCTTGATATTGCGACCAGCTATATGCGCAAAGGTGTACCAATAGAAGATCGTGCTTGCTTCGAAGGTGCTTACGATCACCGCCGAGCCGAACTGGCAATGAATAAAATTTACACTGAAGTGCCCAGCGAAGCCTGGCGGCATGTCAATTAGCTACCCATATTGATCACGCAAAACCAGATGTTCTCTGTGCCAGGACCGACAAATCCGGCTAGTGAATTTACTTTTCTGCCGGAACCTAAGAGACAGAACAACATCCGCCAGATTCTCAGTCTTTTAGGTTCCGGCAGGGGTGTAACAATCCGTCGCTATGATCGATTTCAAGCGTCCGATCACAACCGCTATCGCTGGCTGCTGCCCGCACAATTGCAACCTGCCGCTACCCATTAACCCGTACGGCTTACCTTTTATGCAACGCCTCATCTTTTCGTCTGAATACACAACCTGCAGTGTTCCGCTTTTGCCGATGAATGATAATCATCATATTCGGGCGACATCGGGTGCCGGCTAATCCTATTAACGGCGGTCAAATCACTCGTTAGCGGCGCGATTAGCCATTATAACTGCGTCGGTTTTTTAATATGTCTATTAATTACTGATTAGTGCCGCCGCATGAACTTCACCTTGATCCGTTTTCCTCAGCCTTTAAAATCATTTCAATGATTGGGGAATGGTTACCTGCCCGGCTTATCATTTAATCGATAAACGTTAATGACTTCATTCATTCCCAGCCTGCAATAAGGCGTTACTTGTCGAAAAAGCATTGGGTTTATTTGCGCGCTTCCAATTAAATTCATTATAAACAATCTGCTATAACGTCAGATATTCTTCTTCGAATTTCGGATTAACCGCAAAAAGGCATAATCAAAAAAGAATGCAGGTGAATTTATTTAACATCTATATCCTGACGACAATTGTCGCATCGCCTTAATTTTCAAAGGAGATCCTTTTCAGAGGCGAACACTGCCGCCTTCAGAAGGTAAAACCCGGCAATCTCAGCTCCTTTACACAATTCGATTCTGCCCGGCATAATCCTGTCACGTTGGTTAAAAATGAGGTAATCAACTTACTAACTTCAACTGAGCTGGCCGGTATTCGCTCGGTCTGCTCATTCATTCTGCTTAATATCCCTCTGCTGATATCAGGACTAACAGCGCTGAATTAGGGTCATTAATAAAATCTTAAGGAAGAGTTACGGCTATGAATAATAAATTTAGAATGAGCAAGATCGCGAAGATGCTAATGCTGGCCAGTGGCGTCAGCGTTATGCCCGCCCCGACCACTGCGGCAATAATCGGAAGCCAGACCGGCAGCGATATTTCCCTGCCAGACGGCACCATCCTGATGGGCGACAAAATCAGCAGTGGCGGACTTTACGGCATTCTGGTGCCGACCGGAACCACTGCGGCCGTTGATGCAGGCATTGGCAGCACCGTCCGCGTTACCGATGCTGACCATATCGCCCAGGGCATCGTGTTAAGAGGCCCGGAGAGCCAGTTTACTGCGGATAAACTCATTGTCAGTGTATCGGGCAAAACAGCCAACGGCTTTGAGCTGGCGGGTAAGCATTCCCACGCTGAATTAGGTACCGGCAGTTCGGTGGCTACCGTCGGAACCGGCAATGGATTCGCTGATGCCGTAACGGTGAGCAATGGCTCCAGCCTGACAGCGGAGAAGTTGCTAATTGTCACTCAGGGTACTGCCGGACGTGGCCTGCATGTTTCCGGCTACGGCACCGAGGTCAGCTTAGGAGATAACAGCACCATTCAGACAAACGGCGCTAACAGCCACGGCGTTCAGATTGATGCGGCGACCGGCCAGGCTACAGACAGCCTGCCATTACTGACGGCCAATCAGCTCACGATTAATACGCTGGGCGAACGCTCTAATGGGGTTAATATTCAGGCAAACAGTTCAGTAGACCTTGGCAGCCATTCCAACATCATTACTACAGGTGATATCTCTGCGGGGATCTGGAGCCTGGGTAATTTAACCGCCGATCATCTGACCATCAGTACCTCCGGAGTGGAAGCCGCAGGCCTGTCCGTAAGGGAAGACGGGGTCGCCGACGTTGGCGCGGGCAGTACCATTTCCTCGACTCAAACCGGTGCAATTGTGGCGATGGGTGAGCACGCCGTTCTGAATTTTTTTGGCACCGGGGAAGAACGGAACACGCTAAAATCCGCGGGCTTATACGGCGCTTTATCGCAGTCTGCAGGCTCAATGGTCAATCTGCTGAATACCGACATTGCCATTAATAGTGTCAATAGTTCCGGGTTTGGCTTGCTGGCAATCAATGGGCAGATTAACGGTGAGAACCTGACCATCACCGGATTAGCGGACAGCACCATCGGGGTTTACGCCTTAAGCGGCGGGCAGATTAATCTTCACGGCGATTTAACCGTTGATATGGGTTCGCCGGAAGGGGTTGCGATCGCCACTCAGCATGATGATGGCTATGCGCCGGGCGTGATTGCCGCTGACGCAACAATGGCGATTACCGGTAGCGTGATATCGCAAGGTGGGTTAATCGATCTCAATTTTGCCTCCGGCTCGCGCTGGTCAGGCAGTGCTGGCAGCGACCATGTCAATGAGGGTCATCTTAACGTCAATCTGACCGACAGTCAGTGGCTGGTAGCCGGCAATTCTGAGCTGGATAACCTGCAAATGCATAATTCGCTGATCGACATGACCGCAGCCAGCGACGTCGACGCTTACTCCACTCTTACTGTTGCTAACCTGAGCGGCAACGGCGATTTTGCCTTACGTACCGATCTGGTCGGGGAGGGAGATGGCGTCAATAATATTGGCGATAAGGTTGTGGTGACTGAAAGCAGCGCGGGTGATTACACCTTATTCATCCAAAACCGGGGCAGCGCCACCACGACCGGTAACGAAGTGCTGACCGTGGTTGAAACGCCCGATGGCGTCGCGACCTTCAAAGGAGACACAGATGTTGAACTGGGTGGTTATGTCTACACCGTTAACCAACAGGGCACCGACTGGGTGCTTTCCGCGCCAAAAGTCGAAGTCGTCCCCCCGGAAGAGATACCCGCTCCCCCGGCAGAGTCGCCTGAAGCAGAACCTTCTCCTCCAGCCGATAATGGCGAAGCATCGCCAGCCGTGCCGCCAGTAGCAGAGCCTTCTCCGCCAGCCGATAATGGCGAAGCATCGCCAGCCGTGCCGCCAGTAGCAGAGCCAGTTCCACCGGCAGTGGGTGAAGACAGCGCTTCACCCGCCGCTCCAGCAGCACCGCCGGCAACCAGCGGCCCGACAGTGATCAGCAGCAGTGCTAATGCCGGTGCAAACTTCCTGAATATTGGTTATTTACTGAATTACGCCGAAACCCAAACGTTGATGCAACGGATGGGCGATGTACGCCAGGGTAAAACCACCGGCAACGTATGGCTGCGTGGTATTGATGGTCGCTTTAGCGGTTTTGCCAGCGGCAAGTTAAGTCATTTCAGTATGAACTATAGCGGTTATCAGTTCGGCGCAGACAAACGTGTTGCTGATGAAGTCCCTGTTTATCTGGGTTTGTTTATGGGAGCAACAGACGGCTCTCCACACTATCAAAGCGGCAAGGGTGCAACCCACTCCAGCCATTTCGGCCTTTACAGCACCTGGATAAATGACAGCGGCTACTATCTCGATGGCGTCATTAAATTCAACCGGCTTAAAAATCAGTTCAGCGTCAACGATACGCAGCATAACCGTGTGTCCGGAACGGGCGTCTCGTCCGGTTACAGCGCATCACTGGAAGCCGGAAAAAAATTCAGCTTCTCAGACAGCGCCAACGGTATTTACCTGGAACCTCAGCTGCAGCTGACGGCGGGTCATCAGGACGGCAGCTCGCTACGTGCCTCTAATGGACTGAAGATCGACCTGTCTGGTTATAAATCTGTGATTGGCCGGGGCAGTCTGCTGGCGGGTTATGAGATTACTCAAAGTGGTTATAAGTTTAATGGGTACTTTAAAACCGGCATGATGCGTGAGTTTTCAGGTGATGCGAAGTATGCACTGAATGGTTCTGATGAGCGAATCTCCTTTAAGGGAACCGGCTGGAATAACGGCATTGGTATCAGTGCTGAGCGCAGCAATCATACCCTCTTTCTGGAAGCCGATAGCGTTGACGGCAGTCGTTTCAATCAGCGTCAGGTCAATGCCGGCTATCGCTTTAACTTTTGATCGTCAACCCGTGAAGCCGCAACAATGTTGCGGCTTCCGCTGATGATAATGAAGAGCGGTTGATCGATAAACACTAAACATGAACAGTAAAACCCAGCACGATATTGACCAGCCAGACAGGTACCAGGGCTTAGCACGTTATCGTGCAGTCAGTGATCTGCTGTGAACCAACAAAGCCAGCCCTGAAGCTGGCTTTGTTTTGCCGGTTATTATTTCGGCAACAGTCGGGCATGTTAGCCCGGTACCTGTACTCGCCGGCTTTGGACGGTCAAAAAGGGGCATGAGAATGATTTTGCCACACTGTTATCGATAAACGGCAGCCTGGCCGATGAAGCTGACCAGTGGCGCTGCCGTAGCCGATTTTTTTATTGAATCGTAGTTGCGGATAGACATCAGCGGGTAGTGCAGAGGTCAATACTGCTGCAGCATCGGGCCTTCGCCGCAGTTACACCGATAGTGCAGGCATCCAGGAAAGGGATTCTGACTGCAGACTCAGAACAATACATAACGCATTCTGATCAAAGCCGCAGTATCCAGCATTGACGGATACCGGCAGGCGCGACATTTAGCGTTTTTTAACATCCTGTCAGGTTCGTTATCGGAGGATTTTCAGGCTTACCAGCCCATCAGTCGCAGTGATATCAACACAGATGTCGTTTTATAACGTCGTTAAGGCCCACTCAATCCGTCTCAGCGCTTATGGCTGGCAGTGTTGAGGGGCGACGGCCGAGAGCGTCAGCAACTGAGGATTAAGGCTAAACGGCGCCCTATCTGCTTCGCTCGCCGAAACCCATTGAGCCGTCATTTTATCCGGTTTGTTTAAAACAATCTGACTGAAGTAACGCTTTCCTGCCTGCAACGTCAGGGATGTCGCCGAAATATTTTCAGATTGTCCGAAACGACGCTTATCCAGTTGACCAACTGAAATATCGAGCGCGATAGCGCCCGGGCAGAGAATGAGCTCGACTGCACGATTGCGGGGAAGAATGCTGGTGAAATATTGCTTATTGATAAAAATGCTCACCACTTTTCTTGACGCAGGCGAGTTATCATCATCTACCCGATAAAGAATTACTTTTGCGTATGCCTCAGATACCGAGCGGGAGTGGGTAATCTCAGTATAAGGCTCCGTTCTCAATGACGCCGCCGCCGCATAGTTGCAATAAAGGTAACTAAATAAAACGATTATCATTATAAACACGATAGCCATAGCGGCGCTGAAAGGAAACTTTATCCAGCGAGGGGCATTTTGAGAAGGATGTTTCATGAAGGATTCTCACAGAAATATTAAGAGCCTCATGAATTTGGCTCTACAGAGGCTTCTGATAGTTATCATCTATAAAAATTTCACCTATTCACCAGACAGATGAGTGTGAATTTAGCTGGGTATCCTGTCTATTCATCTTTTATTATCCCTTTGTATAATTCCAGTAAAGAAACAGCATTAAGAAATGAGTGAAACTCATAATCTCCCTTGATATTAAATTTTTTCATAACATTATACTTATGTGCATAGATAGTCTTGACGGAAAGACCAAGAAATTTTGCTGTATGCTGAGCGTCATTGCCTTTTTTCAGGAAACTCATGACCTGCAACTGGACTAATGAAATCCGCGAAAAATTGCAACGTGCACAATCTGATGAATGAAATCCGTGCGAACTTTCATCGTGTGCAAGCAGCCAGGCTTTGGTGATCTTATCTCTGACATTTTTTACACTTGTGCTCCATGAGATCACCGTCAATGACTGGTAGCATATTGGCAGTTCTTCCGCGATAATTTTGTCAGGCTGATCGGTAAACACCAATAGCAGGCAGCCTTTTTTTCTGTACTGGTACGCAGGCTGACACAAATGAAGTCGCCATTGCGAGAAGTTGATTATAATAATGTCCGCTTTCGCCAGGTTATTACTGTCAAACCCGGTTAAAAAATCCACATTTGCACTGAACAGAAAGGCTTCTTTAATCAGCTCGATGATACCCAGCTTAAAGTAAAGATTGTCATCCTTGCATATCACCTTAACATCCATTTTATTTCCTTTTAACGCCCAGATATTCGAGCTGCAGTAAATTACGCTAGGTAAACTTACCATTTACCAACTCAAGCTCTCCCTTCTCTTTCAGGTCTTTTAACACCCGACAGATGGAACTCTTAGAAAGATGAGAGCTATGCTCGATCAGATAAAGTGCCGAGAAGCGCTTCTTAAGGTGCGGAGGTAATTTTTTCCAGCGACCAATCAACGAAATCACCTCATCATAAGAATTGCTCTTTGGCAGTTGAATGTAATTCATCAGATCAGAATACTGTCCTGAGAGAATTGACATCGCATCGTTAAACAGGTTCTTTTCAAACACCAGCATCCAGAATTTCTCATAATCAATAAAACTAACCTTACCGTAATCAACTCTTTCGAGGTATATGGGCGGCTCGTCCAGCGCTGGCGTAACGCCGATAACAGAAGGCGCAGCCAGAATGTTAAGGACTTTATTCTCACCTTTTATCTTGATCAAAAAATCACCATCAAGAATAAACATGACCCGCCGGACGTTATCTTTAGTCAAATGATAGCGGCGCTTTCCCCGTGATATCTCATCGGGATTAGCAATCTGGGTATAACCCGCCAATGCATCGATGATGCGCTCATGATTCTCACTCACTCTATACATATCGATTAACCCAATTCAATTGATACACAAGCCTGGGATAAGCAACTCATGTTCAATATTTAAATTTTAGAAAAACCAGTCTGCGCTGTTATCTTTGCTTGTTCCTGGTGAGCCGATTTTTTCGCTACCTGTTCTCCAACCCATAAACTGGGAAAAGAGAATTATCGGGTTCGCTATAATAAAATCAGCTCAGTAAAATTCAATCCCACAAACCAGTCAAAAGGAAGGATCAAAATCCAGTAAGCAAGGAAACAACCACACCATACACTGCTTAAAACTTATTTTTCAGATCATATATCCGCAAAACAGGGATATAGTTATTGTGTTATAACTTTTTTCCTAAAATTTCACTTTCACATACCCATATGATTACCGATGTTATCGAAGTGGCAATTTAAACACCCTCCATCACAAAATCCTGAACCAAAAAAAAATCATCTTAATTTCCTCCTTAATATTGGAATCAATGTTAATGCCTGTTCAGAAAAAATTTTATCCTCAAAAGCGCAATCCGAAGCAGGCAAAGAATCCCACCACCAAACAGAGGATATTGTATGTAGCAACAAAATAAATGGCCATTTATTCTGTTTATTTGCCTTTATATAGTCAAATGGCCCAACCATTTCATCCAATGTCTTTATCGTTATTTGTAGTTGAGTAAGGTTCTATAAATTGAGCTGATTTTCTTGTAAGGGGCAATCTTGTGGCACGTTAAGAAGATGGGGACCTCAGAATCCTGCGGGTAACAGATATCATTAACTATAGGATCCGGATAATTAAAATGGGACTAAACACCTAACAAAGCGTAACTCCGCCCCCCTTTACCTATAATAAAGACGAGAGGAAATGCGAAGGTTACATAATTACCATGCAGGTTACGTAATTGTAAATAAACCAACCAAAACTAAAAACAAAACTCATTATGGATGATTTACTATTTAAATAGCCTCAATTAATTTATTTAATAGCGCAGCTCAAGTGGAAAAGTATTAAAAACTAATAAGGGAGACAGATAAGTGAGAGAGTTAACTTCTTTTGAAATGCAACACGTTTCAGGTGCAGGCTTTTTTGATTTTATTGGTTCAGTTGTTGTTGGGGCTGTTGCTGGCATCACTTCTTTCGGTTTGAAATGGGCAATGAGTGGTGGAAGTGCGGGTGGCGTGCTTGGCGCTGGCATTATTTCTGGCGGTGTAGGTTTAATCGTCGGCGCCGTAGTTGGTCTGGTTGATGGTGCTCTGTATGGCGCGATGAATGGCTGGGATGCAACGTCAGCCTGGTTTACACAAATGACTGAAAACCAGTTTGATTTGAATAACAAACCCGTTGCGGCATAAGGTACAAAAATGCGTGAATTAAAAGCAAGTGAAGTTTCCTGCGTCAGTGGAGGTTCATTAACCTCAATGATTCTCGACTTTTTCAAAAACCTGAACGCGCCTTCTCAGGAAGAAAAAACCGAATGGATCCGTCCTGATGCCGTTCCTGATGTCAGTACCGTTAGTGGTCGTGACTTTGGCCTTGGCATTGTTGGTCTGGGCATTACAGTGGCCTTTGGCCTGCTGTTTTTTTAATTACGGCGAGATGATTTCTCCCGTAACCCTACTTTGAGTGGTTGCAGGTCATCGTCACTGCTCATTGTTAATGCAGTTCATCTTTTTATTTTTTATACAAAGGAAAGTATATGAAAAAGGTATCTTTGATTTCTCTTGGTCTGTTACTGGCAGCGGCGCAGGTTAATGCAGCAGAAGCATCTGATGGCACCATCAATTTTACTGGCCAGATTAACAGCCAGACTTGTACCGTAAGTGTTAACGGTGGTCCAAGTACCAATACCGTGGCACTGCCTGCGGTCTCTTCAAGCCTGCTGAAAACCGCAGGTCAGACTGCTGGTGCTACACGTTTTAACATCGATCTGAGCGATTGTGCGGTTAAAACCGGTAACGTTTTTGCCTATTTTGAGCAAGGCGCTAATGTTAATGCCAACGGCCGTCTGACCAATACTGGTAGCGCAACTAACGTCGACCTGCAGCTGCTGGACAATAACAGCGTTGCGCTGAACGCTGGCAGCACCGAGCAGTCAGCTTCTCCGCTTACTGCAGCCCTGACTGATGGCGCGGCAACCCTGACTTATGCCGCTCAGTACTTTGCTACTGCTGCAGCAACTTCAGGTACTGTTGCTTCATCAGTAACCTATTCAATCAATTACCTCTAATTGATTCGGGTGGGGAGTTAACTTCCCCACCTTTTTTCTCCCCCTCTCTTAAAAACTCAGCCATTTATGAAAAAAAAAAGTGTTAACTTCATCGCCTCACTGATGATTGCTTGCGTTTTTTCAATGCCAGCTCTCGCCAGTGTGACAATTACAGGCACCCGTATTATCTACCCTGCTTCTGAAAAAGAGGTAACGGTACGACTGGATAATCGCAGTGAACGTCCAGCTCTGGTTCAGGCATGGATAGATAATGGCGATCCTAATCAACCGCTGGATAAAATTGACGTTCCCTTTGTTTTGCTGCCCCCGGTATTCCGAATGGAAGCAAATAAAGGACAAACATTACGTATCGTTGTTACTGGCACTACCTTCCCTTCTGATAAAGAGTCGTTGTTCTGGCTCAATGTACTGGACATTCCTCCTCGCGATAAAAGTTTTGCCGATAAAAACCAACTGCAAATGGCTATCAGAAGTCGTATTAAACTTTTTTATCGTCCAGCCACGCTGGATTATAAAGGTGCGGAAACAGCAGCATCTGGTCTTATATGGCGCAAAGGTAATAAAAGTAATCAGTTAACGGCATTCAATAACTCACCCTACCACATTAATGTGGCACAAATTACGGCAGAAGACACTGCTGGTCATAAAGTAATAAGTGAAAAGGGTGACATGCTGCTACCTGGTGGAAGCAAAGATTTCATCCTGAAAGGGGCCAGCGTAAATCAAATAAAATCCACGTTCGAGTACCAGTATCTGGATGATTTCGGCGCAGCACGGCGTGTCGAAGGACATATCAGCCAGTAATTCTTATGGTGATAATTTAGGGTAATCATGATGGCAAGGACAGTCTCTGTAAAGAAGCCAGCGGGCAAACATTTTTGTCGCTCTTTTTTAGCTCTATTTCTGACCGCTGCAACAACCTCAGCACTCGCTGAAAACAACGTTGACTTTGATGAATCATTTGTAAAAAACCGGGCAGGGGTAAAAGTTGACGTCACGCGTTATGCTAATGGCAATCCAATAGATCCTGGCATCTATACGCTGGACATTTTTCTTAATGGCCGCCAGATCGGTAGGGATAACGTTCGCGTTATACGTGACGGAGACGATACTAAGGCGTGTCTTTCATACGATCTGGTAAAAAGCCTGTCTATCAAAGACAGTGTATTTAACTCTCAGCAGGCAGAAGAATTACGCGCCGGAAAAAACTGTTTGTCTCTCGAAGACGTTATCGAGAACAGTAATGCTGCAATAAATAGTGCAGATATGCAAATGGATATTTCTATTCCGCAAATCTACCTGCTGCGATCGGCGCGGGGCTATGTCGCACCGGAGTTCTGGGATAAAGGCGAAACCGCTTTTAGTCTGAACTATAACACTAACTATTATCGGTCCGTTTACAACGGCGGCCGGGAGTATGACTCTTTCTATGGCCGGGCGCTGGCCGGCTTCAACCTTGGCGGCTGGATGTTCCGTCACGATGGTGCGCTCAGCTGGCGGCGTCAGCAGGGAAAAGAAAATCATCGTTATGATGACATGAACACTTATGTGCAGCGTGATATCCCGCTCTTGAAATCGCGTTTACTGTTGGGCGAAGGCAATACCAGTGGTGAAATTTTCGACACCCTTTCCTTCCGCGGCGCTCAGATTTCAACCGTTGACCAGATGTGGCCAGACTCACAGCGCGGATATGCTCCCGAAATTCGTGGTGTCGCGCGAACCAACGCTCAGGTTACCGTGAGTCAAAACGGTAATAAAATTTATGAAACCACCGTCTCGCCAGGTGCATTCAATATCACTGACCTTTACCCGACCGGTTATGGCGGAGATCTGGACGTTACCGTTAAAGAAGCTGACGGTAGTGAAAGCCGGTTTTCTGTACCTTATGCAGCGATGGCACGCTTAAAACGCCCCGGCATGACTTACTATTCACTGACTGGCGGGGTCTCACGCCGTGATAATTTGGTTTATACCCCGTCAGTCTACCAGGGCACTCTGCAGCATGGCTTCAGTAATAGCTTTACCGGTTACTCAGGTATTTTAGGCTCAGATAATTACACCTCACTACTATTCGGTGGCGCGTTTGGCTTACCTATTGGTTCCATCTCTCTGGATATGACGGCCGCGAAGACAACCTATTCAGATGAAAAAAAACAGGGCGTCAGCTATCGGGCGACTTACAGTAAAAAAGTATCTCAGACTAATACTAACTTCACCCTCGCTGCCTATCGTTTCTCATCTTCCGGCTATTACAGCTTTGATAACGCCTTACAAATTAACAACTATTATAAAATTCATGGTAAAAATGGTACTGGTAATTATATTTCACGTCCTAAACAACGTTTTTCATTGACCGCCAGCCAAAATTTTGAAGAGTCATTTGGGAGTCTGTATCTTACTGGTTTCATTCAAAACTACTGGAATGATACCGGTACCAATACTCAATTCCAACTCGGCTATAACAATCTAATCGGGCAAATATCCTATACAATCTCGGCGAACCGATTATTATATTCAACCGGTGGACATGATACACAACTATCACTTGATTTCTCTGTCCCTTTAGGCAGCGATAACAGACGCTATTTAACGGCCAGTGCAACGCATAGTAAAGATGGCGTTAATGCTCAAACGTCGATCAATGGGATTGCAGGTGATCAAAACCAGTTCAATTATAACGTTGGCGTAGCACGCGATATTGAAAATAATAAGTCAGGTTCGGTGAGTGGACAATACCGTTCTCCTTACAGCACATTAACCGCCTCTTATACTAAAGGCGAGAATTATTATTCAGCATCGGGTGGGGCCAGCGGCGCCCTGGTAGTATTACCAGATAGCCTGACTTTCAGCGCTTATCAGTCATCAACCTATGCTGTGGTTAGTGCTGAAGATGCCGCGGGAGCCAGGGTTCTGGGTTATCCCAACATTGTGCTTAATAGCAGTGGTCGGGCTATAGTACCGAATCTTAATCCGTACCGTATAAACGAGCTGGCAATCGATCCGAAAGGTATCCCGCTTGATGTCGAAATGGAAGCGACGCAGCAACGCGTCATTCCGGTTGAAGGGGCAGTCGTCAGACTCGACTATAAAACCAGTAAAGGTAAGCCGCTGTTGATTCGCGCTAATCAGCTTAACGGAGAAGCTTTACCTTTTGGTGCATCGGTTAATGATGAAAATGGCAACCTGGTTACCACCGTTTCTCAGGGTGGGCAAATTTATGTGAGGTTGAATAAAGATATTAGTCGTCTGCATGTCTCATGGGGCAAAGCGCCGATTGATAACTGCCTGGTTAACCTGGAGTCGGGTGCAGTGAAAGCGAGCGAAACTAAGACGCTTGCCAGACTCACCACGATATGTAGCAGCGATCAAAATCAGCCTGTTCGCTATGTTTCGAACGGCAAAAACGACAATGACACTCAGGGTTAACGGGAAGCATGATTATGAATTTTTTTATGATTGTTAAGAAAATAACCGGAATAAGTGCCCTGACTCTTTTAGCGCTTAACATCATCGGCTTAACCGCAACCAGCGCGCGTGCGGCGGCTGATACCAAATTAATCTGTAAGGCGCCCTTAACGACTACAGCGTTAGATATGAAAACGATAGGCATTACGCTTTCCTCAGCGATCCCTATTGGTACCACGGTCTATGAGGGTAGTATGAAAGTTGACGTGAAATGTGGCCTCAACTTCCTCGATTATCAAGAAGACCTGAGTGCAGAAGTCTATTTTAAACGATTAGCAATGCCTGAGGGGTCGTTAGGCTACGGACTAACACTGTACCTGGGTTACGGTGGTGAATATTCAAATCAGGCCGGGAGTGTGGCTACCGGGAAAATGATTACCACTTATGCGGGTATCACCGGCGGCGGCGTTCTGAATGATTATACTGAGTTTACTCTGGACGTTCCTTTTAAAATTGTGCGCACGTCTTCTGATTTAAAACCGGTAACGCGTACCACCCTTAACCTGTTTCAGATCGGCTCTGCGGTGATTGGCAGTGATGAAAACTATGTAGCAACTAACCTGCGAAATAATGCTATCACCATAAAAGATGAAACCTGTTCCGTCGCCAGTAATGTGAATCAGGTGGTGCCGTTAGGCAGTTATTCGACCAGTAAAAGCAGTGGATTAGGGGCCGGGGTTGGACAGACCAGCGATGCTGTTCCGTTTAATATTCAGCTAAATTGTGAATCGTTGTTATCAGGTACGTTTGATGTATTGATGCAGTTCGATGGCGATGCGGTGAGCGGTTTATCGGATTTGGGTGTTCTAAGCCTGAATTCAAGCTCATCCGCCAGCGGCGTCGGTGTTCAGATACTGAACGAAAACCAGCAACCGATCGCATTAGCGTCGCCCTTTAATGTTGCTTCTTATCCTTTATCAACGGCTTTAGTCAGCGTGCCGTTATATGCACGTTACTATCAGACTGCTGAGACAGTAAGTCCGGGAAGTGCCAATGCAGTAGCAACTTACACAATAAGTTATCAGTAAACACAAGCAAGGCTCGTCAGAGCCTGCTTTATTCAATTCTAACTGATCAAAGGATTTGTCAGTGGACTTTAACCAAACCAAAAATACGCTACGGATTGGTGTATCTGATGAGAGCCCATTCATTTTTTACGCAGTTCAGTCCATTTTATCAACGGGGTTCTTTCAGCACGAAATCCAGGCCCTTCCTGTTAATAAAGAAGACCTGCTAGTCAAACTTAAGGATACCACACCTGATATATTGATTACCGACTTCAGCTTTAGCTTTGAACGTTATGACTTAAATGGTGTAAAAATAATTGAGGAAATACATAAGCAACTACCTGATCTTAACATCATCATTTTCACCGGTCAGAACAGCCCTTCCATGTTGAATAAATTATTGCAAATCCCTGTCGCAGGCATTGTGAATAAACGTGATGATTGCAAGCAACTGATTGAGGCTTTTCACTGGATATCTTCAGCCAACAAAGGAATATATTATTCAGAGAAAATGAAATACCTGGCACAGGAGATAATTATCGGCACAACGAACAGCCTTTTATCACCGTCAGAAAATGAGATCGTCCGATTATTTGCTATGGGTTACAGCCTGATGGATATCGCCAAAATACGTAAGCGCAGCGTCAGCACTATTGCAACGCAAAAATATAATGCAATGCGAAAGCTACATCTGCAGTCTAATACAGAATTAATAAAATATGTTTTTGCCCAGGAATTAATTTAACCCAGGCATTTTTAATGTATGAAACAGCGAATAAAATGAAAACTCATAACGTAAACAGACTCGTGCTGATGTTTATGTGTATGCCAGCTTATACACATGCAACAAACTTACAGCAAGCTGCGCAAGCCGCATTGAATTACGACTCCGCACTACAGGCCAGCCAGCAAACCAGTGAGGCAGATAAACAAAAATACTGGCAGGGAATGTCAGGAATGTTACCAACGCTCACGCTTGAGGGCAGCTGGGATCGTCAGGAACAGCCTGATAAGAAATACCAGAGCGGTGTTACTTCGCATAATTATGATGTTCGCGTCAGGCAACCGCTGTTTGATATGAGTAAATATGCAGGATGGCGTAAAGGCGTTGCTATTGCCAATACCGCCGAAGCACAGGCACGTCAGGCTGAAGAAAAACTGCTGGGTACGGTAGCCAATGCTTATTTTACCGTGCTGTATCAGCAGGAAGTTCTGCAGGCAGCACAGGCGGCAAGTCACAACTTTAAACAGCAAATGGCAAAGCTGCAGGCCGGTTTAAACAACGGGCAAAACACCCGTACCGAAGTGGATGAGGCGAAGGCGAACTATGCCATTGCTCAGGCCAAACAGATTGAGGCCAGCAATCAACTGCTGCTGGCAGGAGAAGCGGTGCGTCGCTTATCAGGTATTAATCCTGACACCCTGGAACCGGTTAATTTCCAGTGTCTTAACGCCATCCCCTATTCAACATTATCCGAAGCGATCAGTGCCAGTCAGCAGCGTAACACTGATATAAAGGTTGCGATGTTCCAGCACGATCAGGCGGATGCGGATGTATTGGCCGCCGATGCCGCTCATATGCCGGTGGTGTCGCTGTATGCCAGCTATGGCACCAACTGGAGCCGGAATGATAATGACCAAAACTTCCTCTATGACGCTATTTTCGGAACAAATTCAAAAAGTAATAACCTGCAATATGGGGTAAACGTCTCCGTTCCGCTGTTTGCCGGCGGCAGTCAATTGTCCCAATCTTTTGAAGCGTCATACCGTCGCGAAGCGTCAAGGTTCAGCACCATAGAAGCACAACGCAAAGCCATTCAGGAAACTCGCTCTGCCTGGCTCAGTCTTACCAATGGTAAAGCGCTTATCGACGCGGAAACAAATGCGGTTTCATCGGCGCGGGAGAAAGTCGTCTCGGTTAAATATGGTCGCGAGATGGGCTTCCGAACGGTTAATGATGAAATGGACGCCCAGCAAAAATATTACAGTGCGCTGAAAGACCAGGCTGAGGCACGGTTTAACTACCTCAACGCACTGCTAAACCTGGCGCAAAGCACCGGATCGTTATCAATCGAGATGCTGAATTTTTTTCAGTGCCGTTAATCCCCTCACTTACGATGAACAGTTAAATGGAACAGTCACTTTTTCGCCAGGAAGCTCTTGATGCGGCTAATCGCGGCAGTCTGGGCACCGTCGCCCTTTATTGTCCGCCGTACCGATGGCTGGTTATTTCCATCGTGATAATTATTACTGCCGCCACCACGCTTTTTTTTATTTTTGGCAGTTATACCAAATATGAATCCTCTACCGGCGAGTTGTTGCCAAAAAACGGCATGCTGATTATTCCCCCACCGGTAAGCGCAACGGTTATCGATATTCCGGTTAAAGAGGGTCAGCGTGTCGAGAAAGGCGATGTGTTGATGGTGTTGTCATCAGAAGTCTCGACTCAATTTGGTCAGACGCGTCAGGTGGTTGCAGAAAACCTGGCTGCGCAGCGTAAACGTCTGGAACAGGATCTCGCGACCCTTGGCAAGTTGCATGAAGTGGAAATGCAGGGGCTAAAAGAGACCGTCAATAGTCTTAAATTACAGCAGGAGCAACTGCGTCTTCAGTTAACGCATCGTAAAAAACAGGTCGAGCTGGCGCGATTGCAGCTGACTAAGTTGAATGCCATGCATAACCAGGGCTACGCCTCTAATCGTCAAATGGAAGAGCAGGAGTCGGCACTGCTCGACAGTCAGGCGCGCTATCAGGAATATCAACGACAGCTGCTGGATATTGCTCAGAAAATCCTTCAGACGCAGCAGCAACTGAATGAAAAGCCGCTCGATGAAGCGAAAAAGCGCAACGATATTGAGCGACAGCTGGCGGATAATCGGCAGTCGCTGGTTGAAAACGAAGCCCGGCGCTCTTTTGAATTACGGGCACCGAAAAGCGGTTATATCGGCATGATTATGATCAAGAACGGTCAAATGCTGAATGCAGGGCAGTCGGCAATTGCCATTTTGCCCAGTGACAGTGAGCTGGTCGCTCGCGTCATGGTAAATACCCAATCGATCGGTTTTATTCAGCCCGGACAACGCGTCGTGCTCCGCTATAAAGCTTTCCCCTATCAAAAGTTTGGTCAGCAATACGGCAAAGTGCTCGAAGTTTCACGCACCGCCCTCACCCCGCAAGAAGTCACCATATTAACCGGGAAAAACAACATCCAGGAACAACAATACCGGGTGCTGGTGGCATTGGATAAGCAAACTATCCAGGCCTATCAACAAAATGAATCCCTTAAACCCGGTATGGCGCTCGACGCCGATTTTATTGTCGACAAACGTCGCCTGTACGAGTGGGTCCTGGAGCCGTTATTCGCGCTCGGCCACAAAATTTCGCTCTGATTAAAAGGTCTGTGCTGTGTTGTTAAAAGATAAGCTTAATTTCAGATGGTTTAACCGTCTGCCGATGATCCGTCAGTCACAAGCGACCGAATGTGGACTGGCTTGCCTGGGCATGGTTGCTAACTATCATGGGCATGAGATCGATATGATCACCCTGCGCAGACAGTTTGCAACCTCGCTTAAAGGTGCCACGCTTGCCGATGTCATTGCGATGGCACAACGGCTAAATATGAGTTCACGTGCGCTGCGCGTTGATCTTGAAGAGCTGTCGAAACTGCGTATGCCCTGCATTCTGCACTGGGAGCTGAACCATTTTGTCGTGCTTAAAAAAGTCCGCGGCAATAAGATCACCCTGCACGATCCCGCACGCGGTATTCGGGTACTGACCTTTAAAGAAGCCTCAAACGCATTTACCGGCGTCGCACTGGAGCTTATTCCCTCTTCGACCTTTGAAGTGAAAGAGGAAAAAGCCAGCATCTCAATGATGAAGTTGGTCGGCAGCGTAACGGGTGTCAAGTCTGCGTTCGCTCAGGTACTGATCCTGTCGATAGCGCTGGAGTTGTTCGGCGTATTATCCCCGTTTTTTATGCAGTGGGTAATGGATATGGTACTGGTATCCGCCGACTATTCGCTGTTAACCCTGCTGGGGGTTGGCTTCATCATGATTGCTGTCTTCCAGACTATGATTACTGCACTCCGCTCCTGGGTGATGAGCTGGTTCTCAAGTCAGCTCAGTGTGCAATGGACCATTAATGTCTGCCAGCATATGCTGAAGCTGCCGCTTGACTGGTTTGAGTCACGTCACGTCGGCGATATTTTGTCACGCTACGGTTCACTCAACACCATTCAAAGCACGCTGACTTCACGTTTCATCAGTACCGTACTGGATGGTGTGATGTCGATTGTCACCGTCATGATGCTGTTTATCTATAACGCCAAACTGGCGTGGCTGGTCATCGCGCTCTTTATTGCTTACGGCCTGTTGCGCTTCCTCGCCTACGATCCGGTGCGGCGCGCAAATGAGGAGCAGATCATCAGCTCAGCGCGCACCCAGTCGTCGCTGCTGGAAACGCTGCGCGGTATCCAGGCGGTAAAAACCAACAATAAACAGGTCCCACGTCTTGCCGCCTACATGAATTTTTTGGTGGAGAGTACCAATAAAGGGATCGTGATGCAGAAGCTCAATATCCTGTTTGGTTCGGCGCAGGGAATACTGACCTCGGTAGGTCGGGTGGTACTGGTATGGCTGGCAGCGTTACAGGTGCTGGATGGTAACTTTTCTGCCGGTATGCTCACCGCGTTTATCAGCTTTTCCGATCAGTTTATGAGTCGTGGTGCAGGTTTAATCAATGCGATTATTGATTTCCGTATGCTGCGTATGCATGGAGAACGTCTGGCTGACATCGTCTTATCTGAGACCGAACCCACTGCAGAAGTCAGCCCTGATTTGAGCGGTCACCGCGACGAACCCCACTCCGCTCCGGATCTGGTGCTCGAAAATATTTGCTTCCGCTATGCACCGACTGAACCCTGGGTGATTGACGATATCAGCCTCACGATTAAAGCAGGTGAAAGCGTGGCCATAGTTGGCCCATCGGGTCAGGGTAAAACCACGCTGGCGAAAATTATTCTCGGTTTATTACATCCGGAGAGTGGCGTCATCACCGTTGGCGGCATGGATATCAAACAGACCGGGTTGCAGAATCACCGCAACCGTATTGGCTGTGTGATGCAGGACGATATACTCTTTTCTGGATCGATTAGTGAAAATATCAGCTTTTTTGATAATGAACCCGACCAGGCCAAAATTACTCGCGTGGCACGTCTGGCGCAGATTCATGGCGATATTATGAAAATGCCGATGAATTATCAAAGTCTGGTCGGCGATATGGGATCTTTTCTCTCTGGCGGTCAGTTGCAACGTATTTTGCTTGCCAGAGCACTCTATCGTGAACCGCAAATCCTGGTACTCGATGAAGCCACCAGTCATCTGGATATTTATAACGAAACACAAATCAATAACGCGATTAAGCGTATGAACACTACACGCATCATTATTGCGCATCGCCCGGAAACCATCCGCAGCGCAGACAGAATCGTTATGCTAAACAACGGTAAAATCAGCGAAATCACTGCCGAACAGTTATTTTTGCGCACAGAAAATGAACACCATATGGAAACGAAAAATGAAAAATCAGATATGTAAGTTTAGTGAAGGTATGATTACGTTACCTGAGGGATACAGTGAACGTACAATTAATACCTTTGTCGATAAGCGTTCTGCCCTGCCGCCAATTACTCTTTCGCGTGATGTATTGGGCCATCACAACAGTATCGAAGAGTATATTGAAAGCCAGCTTGTTATTTTAAAAAAGCAGGTTAAAGACTGGCAGCAGGCGGCATACAAGCCGATTGCGCTGGGTGACAATCTGGCAGAGGGTGTACTTATAAAGTATGATTTCCTGCGTCCTGATAACATTCGCCAGTATCAGACACAGGCCATTTTTACGTTGAACATGGAAGATCTGCTGATCTTAACCCTGTCGAAGCCATCCATGCTGACCGAAAAAGATCAGCAGTGCTTAGCTGACATTGTGAACGGTTTTAAACTGTACGATTAACATCCACCCGGCACACTGCCGGGTAAGCTTATTTATTTCAACCTGTTATCTTATAAAAATCTTTCAGCCGCTGCTAAGCGGCTTTTTTATTCCTGTATGCTGTCAGGATTAAAATCCTTATTGAAGAGTGCAGTTTCACATTTTGACAAAACAAACAGATCAGCGGTGTGCAACTATTTTGACCTGACGGATAACCCAGCCTGTCAAAGAGGTAACGGTCGGGAAGCACATTTTCTCTTATATCAATAATTGAACCCTGCTGGCCTTAGGTTGCTATTTTCAGCGTCACACGGTTTATATTAAACCGCAGGTTTATCTGATTAAGCCTCCAGTAATATTTACCGATGCGCCAGGCAATATCTGAATATACCTGGCGCCTATGATATAAATATATAAGCCCAATCACGCTCAATGTTACAGCGCGTTGGCCGCCGCAAATTCTGCGTAATTATCGTGGGTAATGGTTTTATAGGGGACCCAGTTAATCTCATCCACTTTCTGCTTATCCAGCAGCGCCTTCGCCACTTTTACCGCCCCGGTCGCCTGCCCTTTTGCATCCTGAAAAATGGTCAGCGCCATTTTGCCGGTTTTGACGAACTGCTGACCATCCGGCGTACCATCAATGCCCGCCACCAGAATGTGGCTGTTTTTAGCCTGATTCAGCGCCATAATCGCCCCGATGGCCATTTCATCGTTATTGGCGGCAATCGCATCAATCGGGCGCTGGTTGAGCAACCAGCCAGACACCACATCCACTGCTTCATTACGCTGCCAGCGCGCAGTCTGCTTTTCAATAACCGCCATCTGCTTATACTTTGCGATTACCGCTTCCACTGCCCGCGTGCGTTCCCGCGCCTCTTCGTTCGACAGCGCGCCCATCAGGATGGCGACGTTACCGCGATAGTTCATCCTCTTTGCCAGCGCTTCCATCTGCATTTCACCGCCCAGCGCAGAATCTGAGCCGACATAAGCCATATTTTCCGGCAGCTTAACTTCCGGCTTGCGGTTAACAAACACCAATGGAATGCCTGCTGACTGGGCCGCTTTAATCATCGGTAACACGCCCTGGGTATCCACCGGGTTGAGAATTATGGCATCCACACCCTGGTTAATGAAATCCTCAACCTGTTGTACCTGCAGCGCAACATCGCCTTTGGCATCAACGAACTGCCCATCCATCTTCAGTGCGCTGATTTCCCCAACCATTTGAGTACGCAGGATCGAAACAAAATTAAGGTCAAAGTTTGCCAGCGCCACGCCGATTTTGGGCGTTTTAGCAGCGGCCGACACGCTGATCAGCATGCCGAGAAACAACGCGATTAGTCTGGTTTTCATGGTGTTATCCTGTAGGGTTTTTTATTGTCATAAGTCCGTCGGGCAACAGACAAATACCCGACGGGGAGGTGATTACAACACGGTGAAATGATCGCGGAACTCCGCCAGTGCCTGTTCGCTGTCGCCGGCCGCCCAGCCTTCCAGCGCCACGACGCCGCGATAGCCGGCCTGCTCCAGCGCGCGGGCTATCGCCCGATAGTTGATTTCGCCGGTGCCCGGCTGCATCCGTCCCGGCACATCCGCAACCTGTATTTCACCGATTGCCGGACCACAGCGGCGGATCAGCTCAATCAGATTGCCTTCGCCAATCTGGGCGTGATAGAGATCCAGATTCATCTTCAGTGCCGGACTGTTGACCGCCTCAACCAGCGCCAGCGTATCCGCCGCGCGGGCAAAGGGAGTGCCCGGATGGTCAACCGCCAGATTGAGGTTTTCCAGGGTAAAGACGCGTCCGGCCCGCTCACCGAGCGCGGCGAGGCGGCGCAGCGTATCCGCCGCTTTAAGCCACATCGCCCCGGTCACCCTCTCCACCGGCCTGATCGCCTGGCCATTCTCATCCAGTCCGGTGCCGTGCAGATTCAGGCTCGGGCAGTTAAGCCGTTCCGCAACCGCCAGCGATGCTTCGGCACTTTGCAGCAGCGGCTCGATTTGATCCTCATCCGTCAGGTTGCCGCTCAGATAGCCGGTCATCGAGGTGAAACGCGCGCCGGTCGCCACCAGCGCATCGATATCCTTGTTGGCCCAGTTCCAGATCTCGACCCCAAATCCCAGTGCATGAATACGCTCAACCCGGCGGATAAACGGCAAATCGAGAAACACCATTTCGGCACAGACGGATAACTGATAACCAGCCATTAGCGTGCTCCCAGCAAGACAGGCTTGCGCTGCTGCACCGACTCAATGCAGGCCAGGGCGATCTCCAGCGCATTGCGGGCATCAATGCCGGTGGCGCGTGGCGTCTCACCGTGCAGGATGCAATGCGCAAACTCGGTCATTTCCGCCACGTAGGCGTCACGCAGCAGGTCGGTATCCATCCTTGAGGTTGCTATTGCAATACCGTCGGCGTGATAACGAACACAGTTATCCTGATTGAAATTACCGGCCTGCAGCATGCCTTTACTGCCAAACACTTCGCCGCGCACGTCATAACCGTAGACTGCCTGGAAATTAGCTTCGGCGGTGGCAATCGCTCCGTTATCGAAACGGATGGTCACCACTGAGGTATCCAGCAGCCCCTTATCTTTGAAATCAGGCCGGACCAGCGCATCCGCCAGCGCATAAACTTCAACCGGTCGGGCACCAGGGTTGAAATGCAGCAGGGTGTCAAAGTCGTGGATCAGCGTTTCCAGGAAGATGGTCCACTGCGGGATCGGGGCCGGATCGCGTAAGGCGGGGTCGCGGGTCACCGAGCGGCTTAGCTGGGTAGTGCCGTTTTCACCGGCTTTGACTGCGCTGATGGCGGCGGCAAAGCCGGCACTGAAGCGGCGGTTAAAGCCGACCTGTAACACCACGCCCGCCGTTTTCGCTGCAGCAATTGCCCGGTCAGCTTCCTCCAGTGTCACCGCCATCGGTTTTTCACAGAACACATGCTTACCGGCCTGCGCGGCGGCAATCACCAGCTCAGCATGGGTACGGGCCGGCGTCGCAATCGCCACCGCATCAATCTCACTGTCGTTGAGTAATGCCTGCAGGTCGGTATAGGCCTTCTCAACCCCCAGCCGATCCGCCAGCCGCTGCGCGGCACCAGGCTGCAGATCCGCCACGGCGGTCAGTCGGGCACCGGGCACCCGCAGCGCCAGATTCTCCGCATGAAAACTGCCCATTCGGCCTGCGCCGATCAATCCCACACGCACAGTTTTATGATTCATAACAACTCCTGTTTATTTATTGTTTGCCCAGTCAGGCTGGATAGAGGGTCCGGATGTCTGCTGTGCCTCAGCGGCAAAGCGACGGGATTTCGATAACATCAGCGGCTCGATGTGCTCCAGTGAGACGCCGCGGGTTTCCGGCAGGAAACGCTGCACAAACCAGAAGGCCACCAGACAGCCAACGGCGCACAGCATCAGCGGAAACGCGCCGTGAAAATGGTCCATCAGCAGGCTGCTGCGATTCATCATCGGGAAACTCTGGGTGACAATGAAGTTAGCCAGATACATCGATGAGAAGGCGTATCCCATGGCGACGGCGCGGATCCGGTTGGGAAAAATTTCCGAGATCAGCAACCAGGCGCCAAGGCTCCATGACATGCCGAAAATCAGCACGAACGCCACCAGTCCGATCACCGGCAGCAGCCCGCCAGTCTGCGAAATAAAGGCCCACGAAGTCACCATCAGGCAGACGGCACAGCCCAGCGCCCCCCAGCGCAGCAGGCGGGTACGTCCCCAGCGATCGACGGCGTTAAGACAGAAGGCCACCCCGGCCAGCAGCGCAACCCCGAGGAAAATGCTGTGGAACAGCGAGGTTTGCGTATCGGAGGAGATGTTCTGCAGCAGTGACGGTGCGTAATAGAGCAGAATATTAATGCCGGAGATCTGCTGCAGGATGGCGATGGCGCAACCAATCAGCAGGATGTAGCGCGCCCGGGCGTCACGCAGTAACGCGGGCCGGGCACCGCCGTCACGCTGATCGGCAGCGGAAGCGCTGATCTCTGCCAGCAGGCGGGCCGCATGCTGTGGCGTAGACAAACGGGTCAGCACCGCCAGCGCGCGATCGCGTTTCCCGTTCAACGCTAACCAGCGCGGCGATTCCGGCATGAACGGCACCAGCGCCAGGAACAGCAGGCAAGGCACCACGCCGGACGCCAGCATCCAGCGCCAGCCTTCGCTGACGATCCAGCTGTGAGACATGCCGCGGGCGATCAGATAGTTGACCACATAAACCGTGACCTGCCCGCCAACCATCAGCATCTGCTGCAGACCCAGCATCCGACCGCGCCAGTCTTTCGGTGAAACCTCAGCAATATAGAGCGGCGTAATCGCTGAAGCCATGCCGACGGCCAGTCCGCCAACCAGCCGGTAAAGCACGAACTGGGTCAGGGTATCCGCCAGCGCTGAACCTACCGCTGACAGCGTAAATAGCAGCGCGGTGATCACCAGCGTCGGCTTGCGGCCGATCCTGTCAGAAAGTGCGCCAACGCTCCAGGCACCCACGACGCAACCGAGGATCACGTTTGAAACAGCCCAACCGCTTTGCCACGGCGACAGGGACAGATGTTCGGTTAGTGGCTCAATCACCCCGGAAATAACTGAGGCGTCATAGCCGAGGATCACCCCGCTGAGCGAGGCGATGGAACAGATAAACAGCAACAATTTCAGATTATGTTTACGCATAACAGCTTAACTTTCCCGTTAATTTTTTCCGGTGAGCGTTAGTCTGAAGATTGCAAAACAGGTGCCAGTTTTAAAACCGGGTTTTATGTGAACGACCTCTCAGATAACCGCGGCCGGATGAAAATAAAATTTACATGTCAACTTAACATGTCATTAAAATGGACATTTCATCCTGACCCGGAGGCAGAAATGCCCACGCTGCACGATTTATTGCCGAATAAAGAAGAGAGCGACGCCATTTTCAGCCTGCCTGAAGGCAGCGATGCGGCACGCTGGGAACAGCTACTCGCACAGGGATGGCAGGCTTTTGTGGCGGGCGAACAGCCGCACTGGATCCGCAGTAGCATCCTGCAATCCTGGACACGCTCCCGGCAACGCGGCATCGATCCGACCCGGTTCAGCTACAGCGCGCCCGATGCCGACGAGGTGGCCGTTATTCTCAGCCAGAACAGTGAACTGATTGCGGTGGCGCACAGCGTGATGGAGAACCTGCTGGCCTACAATCCGGATGGTCACATCAACCTGACTGATGCACAGGGCGTGGTGCTGAGCTTTTGTGGCAGCGATCTGACGCCGGTCGGCAGCATCCTGCGTGAAGAGGTGCTGGGCACCAACTGCACCGCACGCTGTTTACGCGAACAGCGGCTGGTCTATGTACTGAGCGGAGAGAACTGGAAGATGGCCCTTCGTGCGCGTAACCAGCAGTGCGCGGCGGCACCGATTCGTGATGCCAGCGGGCGGATGATCGGCGTCCTGACGCTGACGGCAACGCCTGACAGTTTCAACGTTCACACCCTGGGCACGGTGCAGGCGGCGGCCGAAGCGATTGGGCAGCAACTGACCCTGCGCCGCCTGCTGGCTGAGCAGCAGTCGATTCTGGAAACCCTGAATGAAGGCGTGGTGGTCTGCGATCGCGACGGCCGCATCAAAACCCTGAATCGTTACGCCCGTCAGATTTTTGCCGGCATGGCGACGGACGATGCGCCGATCGACCAGCTGCTACAGCCGCAATCTGGCTCGCTGCTCACCCTTCCTTGCTGTAACGATCGCGAGATGGTGTTTCGCCCGGATGGCAGACGCAGCGTCTCCTGCCTGGTATCACTGATGCCAGCGCCGGATGGTGGACGTATTTTATCGCTGCGCGAAAACCAGCGGATTCGGGCGATCACCCGGCGGGTGCTCGGGGTCAGCGCCAGCTATACCTTTGAGATGATCCGTGGCAATGCGCCCACTCTGCAACAGGCGATACAGCATGCGCGAGCCAGTAGCCGCAGCGACAGCACCGTGCTGCTGACCGGCGAAAGCGGCACCGGTAAGGAGCTGTTTGCTCAGGCGATTCATAACGCCAGCAGCCGGTCGCAGGAGTCATTTGTTGCGGTCAACTGTGGCGCGCTGCCGCGCGATCTGGTGCAGAGCGAGCTGTTCGGCTACGTTGACGGCGCTTTTACCGGCTCGCGACGGGGTGGATCGGCCGGAAAGTTTGAGCTGGCCGATGGCGGCACCCTGTTCCTTGATGAGATTGGCGAAATGCCGCTGGAGGCGCAGACCAGCCTGCTGCGCGTGCTGCAGGAGAATGAGGTGCTGCGCATCGGAGCTGCGCATCCGGTAAAGGTGGATGTGCGCATCGTGGCGGCCACCCATTGTGACCTGCAGAGCGCGGTGGAGCAGGGGGCATTCCGGCGTGACCTGTTCTATCGTCTCAATGTCATTTCGCTGACCATTCCGGCCTTACGGGATCGTCGAAGCGACATCCCCGATCTGGTCAATACCTTTATCAGCGCGCTCTGTCAGCGACTGAACAAACTGCCGCCGCAGGTGACGCCAGAGGCGATGCGCTGCCTGCAGGCCTGGCACTGGCCTGGCAACGTCCGTGAGCTGGAAAATCTGGTCGAGCGGATCGTTAACCTCTGCCAGAGCAGCACCATCGGGCTAACCGATCTGCCAGCCGAATTTATTGCCAGCGCCTCACCGGTCGCCGCAGAACCAGCCAGCCTGCTGCAGGATAATGAGCGGGCCTGCATCTTACAGACCATTCGCGCCCAGGGCGGTAATCTGCGGCAGTCCGCTAAGCTGCTGGGAATTTCACGCACCGCGCTCTACAACAAGCTGAACCAGTGGAACATCCCGATTGACAGCCTGCGCCAGTAGCCTGCCGCACCGTCGGGGCAGGCTGCAGGCTACCCGCATCGGTCATCACCATCCAGCGCGAATCATGGCTTTTGCCGGTTAAAACACTTAAAATGTGACCATCTAAATCAGTGGTCACTGAATAAGCCACTTTACTTACCAGGCGGTGAAAATGTCAGACCAGCTTACCGATGCCGGCAACCGCGGCCCTGCCGGGCATAACGTGCGCGATCAGATCGTTGACGCCGCGATGCAGCACTTTGCCCATTACGGCTATGAAAAAACCACCGTTGCTGACCTTGCCCGGGCAATTGGCTTCTCCAAAGCCTATATTTACAAATTTTTTGAGTCTAAACAGGCTATTGGCGAGGTAATTTGCGCCAGCCGGCTGGCAATGATTATGCAGCGGGTGGAAGCGGCGCTGGCCGACGCGCCCAGCGCCGCTGAACAATTCCGCCGCCTGTTCCGGACTCTGTCAGTGACCGGCACCGAGCTGTTTTTTCACGATCGTAAGCTGTATGACATCGCCGCGGTGGCCTCGCGCGATGGCTGGCCTTCGGCCCAGGCGCATGAAGAGCGGCTGCTGAACCTGATTCATCAAATACTGCGTCAGGGCAGAGAGGCAGGCGAATTTGAACGTAAAACCCCGGCCGATGACGCGGCAGAAGCGATCTATCGGGTGATTAAACCTTATGCCAGCCCGGTGCAGCTGCAGTACAACCTTGATGAGGCGGAAGCAGCCTCCGTTCAGCTGGCGGCGCTGGTATTGCGCAGCCTGGCACCCTGAACTGTGACCATTGACTAAATCGGTCACTTGATCAAAGATAGCGATGACTTTGATCGGCCGATCAGGTCATTGCTGTCGTTACGCTCACCGGTTTTCTTCCCGTTAAGCCTGATGGCCTGCTGACAACCCTACGCCAGGTGCGCAGGGTTGCCTCATCCACGCTAAGGTTGAAAGCGTGCATTGATTAAACTCACGCGTCTGTAGCAGATGAATTGCCACTGCACAGACTGACCACCGGAGGAAACACATGAGTCATTCAGCGGCGTCTGAACGCATCGTCATTACCGGTATGGGCATCGTCTCGCCGCTCGGCTGCGGCGTGGAGACGGTCTGGCAACGTTTAACTCAAGGTCAGTCGGGAATTCGTGGCCTGTCCGACGAGATGAGTGCCGGCACCGGTATTTCGGTTGGCGGTAGCGTCCCAACGGTCGATGAAGATCCGCTGGCAGGGTACGATCCTGAAGCCTTGATTCTGCCTAAAGAACGCAAAAAAATGGCGCGCTTTATCGAGTTTGCGCTGCTGGCGGCGGACGAAGCGCTGCAGCAGGCGGGCTGGCATCCTCAGCCGGCAGATGAGGCCGCGCGCGAACGCACCGCCACCATTATCGCCTCAGGCGTAGGCGGCTTTGGTGCCATTGCGGACGCGGTGCGTACCACTGACGCTCGCGGTCCGCGCCGGCTTTCCCCTTTCACCGCCCCTTCCTTCCTCGCCAATATGGCGGCGGGTCATGTCTCAATCAAACATGGATTTACCGGGCCGCTCGGCGCACCCGTCACCGCCTGTGCAGCAGGCGTGCAGGCGATCGGTGATGCCGCCCGACTGATCAGAAGTGGCGAAGCGGATATTGCTATTTGCGGTGGCACGGAGGCAGCGCTGGATCGGGTGACGCTGGGCTGCTTTGCGGCCGCACGTGCGCTGTCGGTGGGCTTTGCCGATGATCCGCATCACGCCTCGCGGCCGTTTGATCGCGACCGCAACGGTTTCGTGATGGCTGAAGGCGCGGGCCTGCTGGTAATTGAGTCGCTGGCGCATGCCGAAGCGCGCGGTGCTACGCCACTGGCAGAACTGGTTGGTTACGGGACCAGTGCTGATGCTTATCACCTGACCGCCAGCCCGGAAAATGGCAGCGGCGCGGCGCGGGCGATGAGACTGGCCCTGCGCCAGGCCGGGATTGGCCCGGAAGCGGTGCAGCACATCAACGCTCACGCCACCTCAACGCAGGTTGGCGACCGCGGTGAGCTCGCGGCAATTCGCGCGGTGTTTGGCGACGATTCACCGGTAGCCATTACCTCGACTAAATCAGCAACCGGGCATCTGCTGGGCGCGGCGGGCGGGTTAGAGGCGATATTTACCCTGCTTGCGCTGCGTCATCAGTGCGTTCCGCCTACGCTCAACCTGCATCATCCCGATGAAGCGGCAGGCAATCTCAATCTGGTGGCGCTGAACGCCCGCCCGATGGATCTGACCTATGCCATGTCGAACGGCTTTGGATTCGGCGGGGTAAATGCCAGCATCCTGCTGCGTAAGTGGTGACCCCGTCCGCCTGAGCCGGATCCCAATGTCGTGCGGTTGCCTGTGGCACGGCAGCGGGATCCACTCTCTCACGCTTAGCCGTTTCGGAACCAGGCCTCACCGCCTGTTATTGCTAACCTAAATGCTTGTTTTTACTTCCCCCGCCTGCTGCTGATTTCCGGTAAGTCGATGCTGACCGCGCCGGGCCGCCGGTATTATCTTTATAATTCCGGACTTTTCCTGACACTATCGCCCGCCCGTCGCCGCTTACGGTTAAATTTCAACGCTACAATTATATCGACGACAATAACCTCAGAGACAGCGAATGAATATTGCAGCCTTCGATATTGGCGGTACCTCTTTAAAAATGGGCGTGATTGACGATCAGGGAAAAATTCAGACCAGTGACAGTACTGATATTTCTCACAACGATCGCGATAAAATTTTGGATCAGATTATCGCGTGGCTGAAGGAAAATCCCTCATGCAGCGGGATTGCGGTCAGCACGCCGGGGTATATCGATCCGGACAGCGGCTATATCGCGATGGGCGGCACAGTTTCCGACTTTGATCGGTTCCCGCTGAGCCAGTGGCTGACCGAAAAAACATCGCTGCCCGCTACGGTGGAAAATGATGCGCACTGTGCTTTACTGGCGGAGCGCTGGCTGGGTAAAGCAAAGAAGCTCAATGATTTTCTGATGTTAACTATTGGCACCGGATTAGGTGGCGCGGCCTTTTGTAACGGTGCGTTGATTCGCGGAGGGCGCAATCGTGCCGGTGAGTTTGGCTGCCTGCTAACGTCGCGTCCAACTGACAGCAACATCGAACCCCATACCCTGGCCCAGAGTTGCACCATGACCGCACTGCGTGAAAATTATAGCCAGCTTAGCGGCCAGCCCGCCGATGATATCAGCGGTAAAGACGTGTTCGACGCTTTTGATCAGGGGGATGAACTGGCACAAAAGGTGGTTGATACCTTTTACCAGCATCTTGCCGCCGGTTTATATAACCTGTTCAGCGTGTTTGATCCGCAGACTATTTTTATCGGCGGCGGCATAACCGAACGTGAAGCCTTCCTCGATGAACTCGCCGACCAGCTAAAAAAGTACCCGCTCGATATTCGCATTGATACCGCCACCTACGGCAATGACTCCGGCATGCTAGGCGCAACCTATCATTTTTTGCAAAGCCAGCAGAGTGAGGTCTGCTAACCGGCCACGCAGCGTTGGTTAACGCTGCCGCCAGTCAGGAATAATTAAATCGCCGCGTAACACCGAACTACCCAGCATCTGCTGGGTAGTGGCGGTTAACCAGCTGACGATGCGTGATGCCAGCAGATCGAGTGAATATTCAATGGCCGGGATGGTGGGTAATCCCGGCAAATTAACCGATCCCGCCAGGCTGAATACCATCACGTCCTGTGGCACCGCTTTATTAAACCCCTGTAGCTGGGCCATCGTATTTTGCGCTTCCTGTTCGTCAGCCACCAGCAGCGCATTAAAACTGCGGCTGCTGGCATTATTCAGCAGCATCTGAATTGCCACCGATGAGGAGATCGCCTCGGTAATCACCAGGTTGCGGTTGAAGGGCAGAAGGTTATTTTCCAGCGCCAGCTTGTAGCCCAGTAACACTTTCTCTGTGCTGCCCCCGTTGTCAGGCTGAATTAAGGCGATCTGACGGCGGCCCTGATTAATCAGAAAATTGCAGGCCGTCTCAGCAGCAAAAGCGTGGTCGAACTGAATACTGTTCGGCCCTTCGGCATCGGCGCAGTCGACCAGAATGACATGTTCATCATCGATATTAAGGGGAAAGCGCGCGCCGAAGATCAGCACATCATCGCACAGGCCACAGCTCAGCTCGTCCAGCGCGGTCAGAACCTCACTTTTGCTGCGGGCAAAGCGCAACAGCAGATGTTTCTGATGCTGGCGCAGCTGCTTTTCCAGCGCAAAAAGCCAGGCGGTGATCTGATTGACGTTTTCCTGGGCACAGATAACGCCGATGCAGTGGGTAGTCTGGCTGAATAGCGATTGAGCGATGACGTTAGGCCGGTAATTCAGCTCCCCGACCGCCTTCAGCACCGCCAGCCGGCTGGCTTCTTTCACGCCGCGTGACCCGCTCAACACCCGGGAAACTGTGGCTTTCGATACCCCAGCTAACCGTGATACATCGTTGATAGTAGACATGTTATTCCCCTGAAAACGGCGCTATGCCAAAAAAAGCCAACCTGAGCTATCTGCCCATTTGTTCGCCGGCCAAAGTATAGCCATAACATCATTCTATGGAAACCGATTTTCCAAATACCCGAAAAGGCTGCGCTATTACAGCCATTTTTGTGACCGGAATCCAATTAAAAAAGCCTGTATTACTGGCTTATTGACCGCCATCACACTTCTGATCGCCGCCGATGGAAACCGGTTTCCATATGATATCCAATCAGCCTCACTTTGGTGTCAAAGGTGAGGAACAGTAACCATGTACAGAATCATGTTGTGTTGTTCAGCAGGAATGTCTACCAGCATGCTGGTGCGGAAAATGGAAGAAGCTGCCGCGCAACGGGCGCTGGAAGTTGAAATCAAGGCGTTTGGCGTGGCGGAGTTTGATGAACAGTTTTCCCGCTATCAGGTGGTGTTACTCGGGCCGCAGGTGAAATACATGCTGAAAAGCCTGGCCGATAAAGCGGCAGGCCAGAATGTGCCGGTACAACCGATCGATATGATGGATTACGGCATGCAACGCGGTGACAAGGTGCTGGATTTTGCGCTGTCGCTGATCGCGGCGTCGAATGAAAAGGCGGCCCTATGAGCTCACTTTATCAATCGATGATTGCGGTGATCGAGCAATCGATTACGCCGCTGGCTGGCCGGCTGGGGCAGCAGAAATATGTCATCGCCATTCGTGACGGCTTTACCGCTGCCCTGCCGTTTATGATCATTGGCTCCTTTATGCTGGTGTTTATCTTTCCTCCCTTCTCAGCCACCAGCACCAACAGCGTGGCCCGGGCCTGGCTCGATTTCTCCGCCACCTACCGTGAGCAGCTGATGCTGCCGTTTAACCTCAGCATGGGGGTAATGACCTTTTTTATTTCGGTGGGCGTCGGAGCCAGCCTGGGACGGCAGTTCTCGCTGGATCCGGTGATGTCCGGCCTGCTCTCTTTTATGGCCTTTTTACTGGTGGCCGCACCCTATTCTAATCACACCATCTCTACCGAATATCTTTCCGGCCAGGGGATTTTTACCGCACTGCTGACCGCCATTTATGCCACCCGTGTTTACGCCTGGCTGAAGCACAACAACATCACTATCCGCCTGCCGAAAGAGGTCCCGACCGGGGTGGCGCGATCGTTTGAGATTTTGATCCCGGTGGTGGTGATTATCGGCACCCTGCATCCGCTCAATCTGTTGATTGAGGCGAAAACCGGGATGATCATTCCGCAGGCGATCATGCATCTGCTGGCACCGCTGGTTTCCGCCTCTGACTCACTGCCGGCGATTCTGCTGTCGGTGCTGCTGTGTCAGATCTTCTGGTTTGCCGGTATTCACGGTGCGCTGATTGTGACCGGCATTATGAACCCGTTCTGGATGGCTAATCTCTCCGCTAACCAGGCCGCACTGGCAGCGGGCACGGTATTGCCGCACATCTATCTGCAAGGTTTCTGGGATCACTACCTGTTGATCGGCGGTGTCGGCTCTACCCTGCCGCTGGCCTTTCTGTTGCTGCGCAGCCGCGCCACCCATCTGCGCACCATCGGCAGAATGGGCATCGTGCCGAGCTTCTTTAATATCAACGAGCCGATCCTGTTTGGCGCGCCAATCATCATGAATCCGCTGATGTTTATTCCCTTTGTCTGCGTACCCATGCTGAACGCCGTGCTGGCCTACACCGCCACCCGACTCGGCTGGCTGGCGCAGGTGGTTTCGCTTACGCCGTGGACCACACCCGCACCGATTGGCGCGTCCTGGGCGGCCAACTGGGCGATCAGTCCGGTGGTGATGTGTCTGGTCTGCATGGTGCTTTCCGCCCTGTGCTACCTGCCGTTCCTGCGCGCCTACGAACGATCGCTGATGAAAACCGATCAGGAAAAGGCGCAGTCACAGGCCCCACTGGCTGAAAGCGCCAGTACTCACTAATTCCGCTGGAGAGAGGCACCATGCACTACACATTTCCCGATAACTTCTGGTGGGGCAGCGCCAGTTCCGCGCTGCAGACTGAAGGCGATAGCGTAACCGGCGGCAAAAGTGCCACCATCTGGGATCACTGGTATTCGCAACAGCCATCGCGTTTCCATCAGCAGATTGGACCGGCTGACACCTCGACCTTTTATCAGCACTGGCGCGAAGATATCGCCTTGCTGAAGCAGCTGAATCATAACAGCTTTCGTACCTCAATCAGCTGGGCGCGACTGATTCCGGACGGCAACGGTGAGGTCAATCCGCAGGCGGTGGCGTTCTACAACAATGTGATTGACGAACTGCTGGCACAGGGCGTCACGCCGTTCATCACCCTGTTTCATTTTGATATGCCAATGGCGATGCAGCAGCTGGGCGGCTGGGAGAATCGTCAGGTCGTCGCGGCGTTCAGTCGCTACGCCCGCCTCTGTTTTGAGCTGTTCGGCGATCGGGTGCAGCACTGGTTTACCTTTAACGAGCCGATTGTGCCGGTTGAGGGTGGATATCTGTACGACTTCCATTATCCCAACGTGGTCGATTTTCGCCGGGCGGCAACGGTGGCTTATCACACCGTACTGGCCCATGCTTCGGCGGTTCGCACCTTCCGGGATGGACGGTTTGGCGGTGAAATCGGCATCGTGCTCAATCTGACTCCCTCTTATCCGCGTTCGCAAAACCCGGCCGATCTGACCGCAGCGCATCACGCCGATCTGCTGTTTAACCGCAGCTTTCTCGACCCGGTGTTACGCGGCGAATTTCCGGCGGATCTGGTGGCGCTGCTCAGGCAGTATGACCAGCTACCGCCAACCCAGCCGGAGGATCAGGCGCTGATCGCCGACGGCGTCATCGACCTGCTCGGGGTCAATTATTATCAGCCGCGTCGGGTAAAATGCCGCGACAGCGCAATCAATCCCGCTGCGCCGTTTATGCCGGAATGGTTCTTTGACAGCTATGAGATGCCAGGGCGGAAAATGAACCCTTACCGCGGCTGGGAAATCTATGAGCCCGGCATCTATGACATTCTCACCAACCTGCGGCTGAATTACGGTAATCCACGCTGCTTTATCTCAGAAAACGGCATGGGCGTAGAGAATGAACAGCGTTTTGTTGAGGACGGACAGATCAACGATCAATACCGCATCGACTTTGTCGCCGAACACCTTAAATGGGTTCACCGGGCGATTGCCGAAGGCAGCCAGTGTCTCGGTTATCACATGTGGACCTTTATCGATAACTGGTCATGGTGTAACGGCTATAAGAACCGTTATGGCTTTGTTCAGCTGGATATCACCACTCAGCAGCGCACGGTGAAAAAAAGCGGTGAATGGTTTGCGGCGACCTCGGCCCGTAACGGTTTTAACCACCCGGAGAATTTATCATGATCGATCAGGAAGAGGCGGTAATGGAGATTATTGTTAATGCCGGCCAGTCGCGCAGTCTCTGCTTTGAAGCATTGCAGGCGGCGCGTCAGGGGGAGATCGAGCAGGCGCGGGAACTGTTGCAGCAGGCCGATACCTTCACCCGCCAGGCGCATAAAATGCAAACCCGGCTGATTGAACAGGATGCCGGTGAAGGCCGCCAGCCGATGACCTTAATTATGGTCCACGCCCAGGATCACTTAATGACGTCGATGCTGGCGCGCGAACTGTCTGAAGAGATTATTCATCTGTATCAGCGGCAACCGCGCGCCTGATAGCGGGCAACCGGACCACATCGTTAAAAGCTGGCGCAGTCCCTCTGCGCCATGCAGCGACGCACGGTGCGCTTCGCCCTCCCTGCACCATAGGTGCTATCCCCGTGGGGCATCAAACAGGCTGATCGCCAGCCCGAGCAGCCCAAACACCAGCAGATACAACAGCAGCAGTGCGGCAAGCAGCGTTCGATGGCTGCGCATCTCATCCTCCCCGCCATGTCGTCATCAGAAGGTGTAACTCAGTGCAAGGGTGGCGGAGACCCCGTTGCACCGTGCAACGATCGGGCTATCCGAGGCGTGTTTATCCAGCCAGGTGTAATCACCGATCACGCTGGCGGCCCACGTCGGCGTGAACTGATGGCTCCAGGTCAGGCTGGTGTCAGTGCCGTAAAATCCACCGGCCGCGTTATAGCGTGCAAAACCGCTGCGCGCACTTTGCTGGCTGTTAACGCCATAAAAGGTATTAAGGTAACGCCCATCGCCGAACAGGCCTGCTGCCTGCAGGGCGACCGTGTCGCTGTCGGTCTGCCAGGGAATAAGGGTGACAGAGGGGCGATACTGCACGCCCTGACTGTCGCTCAAGGGCAGGGTCGCCTTGCCTTCTACTGTCAGCCAGGATGTGATCGACCAGCCCACGGCCAGTGAAGTATTGACGGTAGCGTCAATCTTGCCCATGCCTTTGAGTCGATCATCGCCGTCACGCCACGAAGAGTGGCTATCAGCCCGCCCCAGCCCGTAACCCAGCGTATGTTCAAGATAGAGACCGTTATCCGCCTGCAGGTCATAACCGACACCCTTTTGCGTATCGAGAAAGAAGGCGCCGTCACGCGCCTGAATCAGCGGCATTAACTGCCAGTGGCGTTTATCCGCCCCGCTGTAGCGCGGCGCATTGATACCCGCGATGCCCAGCGTCAGGCTGGGCGCGGGCGTTGTACCCTGATCGGCCATGGCTGCCGCTGCGCTTATGCTCAGCGAAAAACAGACCATGTGAAGCTTTATTTTTCCGGTTATCATCACCTTTCCTCATCATCACATCACGTTGCGGAACTGAGGGGGTCAGTGCCGCGTTTCTGGCCGGAGTATGCGAGGCACGTATCAATGAACGGCCAGGGATTTATGAAGAAACAGTCAAGGTGGTGCGAAAATGCAGTCAAAACGTGTACTGATTATTGAAGATGATGCGGATGCGGCCGGCGTGCTTGAGGCCTATCTGAAACGTGAAAATTATGACGTTACGATTGCCGGAGATGGCCTGAGCGGTCTGGATGCGGCCCGACGCTGGCAGCCCAATCTGATCCTGCTGGATATCATGCTGCCCGGCATGAACGGCACCGAAGTGCTGGCGGCGCTGCGGCGGCGCGACGACACGCCGGTGATTATGGTCACCGCGATGGGCGATGCACCGGACCGCATCGGTGCGCTGCGCTATGGCGCGGACGACTACGTCGTTAAGCCCTACAACCCAGGCGAAGTGGTGGCACGGGTTCAGGCGGTATTACGCCGCAGTCAGAACCCAACACCGCAGCCGGAAACCTTACGCTGGGCCGGGTTAGAGGTCGATCCGCTGGCGCTGATCGCCGTGGTAAAGCATGACGGTGCCGAACCCCGCCGCCTCGATCTGACCCCAACCGAGTTTTCTCTGCTGGTAACGATGATGCGTGCGCCAACCCGCCCGTTTACCCGCCTGTTCCTGCTGGAGCACTGCCTGCCGGAAAGCGATGCGCTGGAGCGGGTGGTGGATACCCACGTCTATAACCTGCGGCGCAAGCTGGAAGTGGCGGGTATTACCGACGTGTTACCGGCGGTACGCAGCGTGGGCTACCGGTTCAGACAACCATGAAAAACACTTCTCATCCTTCACTCTGGCGCTGGATCTGCCTGCGGGTGCTGTTTCTGGCGATAGGCAGCGTTGTGCTGATCGCCATCTGCATGTGGCTGCGATTCGCAGTACAGGCATTCTGGGTTTATTACCGTATGCCGCCCGCGGTGCTGGAGGAGTTCACCCAGCTGCGGCAACATCCCGCCAGCGATCCGGCCCGCTTCCATCAAATTATCGATCAGTGGTGGGGCATCAACTTTTCTGATCCGTCGCTGGCTTCGTCAGACTGGCTTACGGTGATCGTGCTGGTGGTGGTGACGATCCCGTTTATGGTGCTGATGGCGCTGCGTTTCGCCCGTCCGCTGTCTGCGCAGTTCAGCCAACTGGCAACGGCGGCGCGTGCAGTCTCAAAAGGGGAATTTGGTCGATCGGCAGCGCTGGTGAAAGAGGCACCGCAGGAGCTGGTGCGCTTCACCGAAGACTTCAACCAGATGACGCAACAGCTGGCGCGCTACGAGCGCGAACTGCGTGCCTCGCACGTTGCGATGGCGCACGAACTGCGATCGCCGCTGACGGCCGCTATCGGCCGGTTACAGGGAATTCTCGACGGCGTGTTCCAGCCTGAGCCGCAGCAGCTGGCGATGATCATGAAACAGCTGACGCAGCTCAGTCGTCTGACCGATGAGCTGCATCTGTTGTCACTGGCGGATGCCGGCCAGCTGACCCTGAACCGCGATCGCTTTAATCTCAGTGAACTGCTGCGGGAGCGGACCGGCTGGCTGATGCCACAGGCGCGGGAAGCGGGTGTCGCCATCAGCGTGACGCCGGCGCAGGATCTTTACCTCACTGCCGATCCGTTTCGTCTGGGTCAGGTGGTGACCATCATCTGCGAAAACGCCCTGCGCTACGGCGCGGAGGGCGGACGGCTGGAGATCCACGCCAGCCAGAGCGATCGCGCCACGGTTCTGACCTTCCGCGATTACGGCCAGGCAGTGGATCTTAATTTCCTGCCGACGCTGTTTGATCGCTTTACCCGGGCAGATTCGTCACGTGCCCGCCACTCCGGCGGCAGCGGCCTCGGCTTATCGATCGCCAAAGCGATAGTCGACGCGCACGGCGGTACCCTCCACGCCAGCCTGCCCGCCGGAGGCGGTCTGTTAATCGGTATGACCCTGCCGGTGAGCTGAATCGGCGCAACTTGACCGTTTCTTGACGGATCATCGAAGGATTCTGGACACAAGCCGGGTTCAATGAGCACAACTCATTACAGGAACCCGGTTATGACAGACTTACTTCCGGATGCTGCCCGACAGCTGTGGCGTCATCTGCTCAATGTTCACATCTTTGCCCCGATAGTGTTGGTGTTGCTGGGCGTACTGATCATCACCGGCTGCCGTGATGATAATTCCGCCCCGCCCGCTGCCCCGCTGCGGCCGGTTAACACCGTGGTTGCGCCGCCCTTCAGCAATGATGCATCTGCCTCCCTGACCGGTGAGATCCACGCCCATCAGGAGGTGGCGCTGGCCTTCCGGCTCGACGGCCGCGTTATCCGCCGGACGGTCGAATTGGGTGACAGCGTCACAGCCGGTCAGCCGCTGGCCATGCTTGATGACAACCCGGCGCAAAACCAGTTGAGCAGCGCCCGGGCCGACCTGGACAGCGCCCGCGCCGCCGAACGTGTTGCCGCCCTCAATCTGCACCGGATGCGGTTGCTGATGCCAGGCGGTGCTATCGCCCGCAGCCAGCTGGACAGCGCGCAGGCGGACTTTCAGAGCGCCCAATCCCGTCGCCTCAGCAGTGAAGCAGCGCTGAAAAATGCCGAAGATCAGCTCAGCTGGACCCAGCTCAGGGCACCAGCCGCTGGCCGGATCACGGCCGTCAACGTTCAGCCAGGTCAGGTCGTCAGCGCCGGGCAAAGCGTGATGACGCTGGCGGCGGGCGACGCCCGCGATGCGGTGTTTGATCTGTCAGAGCCGGGTCTGCTGCGGCCTGACGACGCCACGCCGCTGAAGGTGACGCTGCTTGCCGACCCGCAGGTGCAGGTCAGCGGCCGGGTGCGTGACATCAGTCCGCAGGCCGATCCGCAGACCCGGACCTGGCGACTGCGGCTCAACCTGACTGACCCACCGCCCGCGATGGCGCTGGGTGCCACGGTGATGGTCAGCCTGCCCGATGGTCAGCCGCCGGTGATCGCCTTACCCGCCAGCACCCTGACCCGCGCCGGTGAAAAGCCGGCGCTGCTGGTGGTGGATCGCCCGACCCGGCGGTTGCAGCTGCGTCCGGTGGTACTGGCCCGCTTCACGGCGGATCAGATTTTCATCAGCGGCGGGATCGCGCCGGGTGACCAGGTAGTGACCGCCGGCGTCAGTACGCTGCAGCCGGGCGAACAGGTCGCGTTACAGCAGGAGCAGCCATGAAAGCGCAAAACGGCTTTAACCTGTCAGGCTGGGCGCTGGCGCATCAGCAGCTGGTGATCTTTTTCATGCTGCTGGTGATGGCGACAGGCGTTCTGAGCTATGAGCACCTGTCGCGTAACGAAGATCCAGCATTTACCGTCAAAACTGCGGTGATCTCCGCCCAATGGCCGGGCGCGGACGTGGACACTACCGTGCAGCTGGTCACCGACGTGCTGGAAAAAAAGGTGCAGGAGATCCCGTCACTGGACGCGGTTGAGAGCGAAACCCGGGCCGGGCAGACGGTGATTTATGTCAATCTGCGCGATGACACCTCACCTGCCGCGGTAGCAGGCATCTGGTATCAACTGCGTAAAAAAATGCAGGATATCGCGCCTTCGCTGCCGCAGGGCGTGCAGGGGCCTGCCGTCAACGATGAATTTGATGACACCTTCGGCACCATTTATGGTTTTACCGCCGAAGGCTTCACCTCGCGGGAGCTGCGCGATCGGGTCGATAATCTGCGGCGCAGTCTGGCCGATCTGCCGGACATCGGCAAAACCCGCTTACTCGGAGTACAGGAGCAGCAGGTGGTGATTGCCTTTTCTCCGCGCCGGCTGGATGGGATGGGGCTGGATTTACAACAGGTCAGCGATGCGCTCAGGTCGCAAAATGACGTAGTGCCTGCCGGCAGCCTGCGTACCGACCGCGAAAACATCGCGCTGCGGGTGAGCGGGACTCTGACCTCGGTCGCCAGCCTGCAGGCGGTGACGCTGCATATCGGCCAGCGTTTTATTCCGCTGACCGATCTGGCGACCATCAGCCTGCAATCCGCCGAGCCGCCAGCGCCAGAATTTCGGGTTAACGGCGTACCGGCCATAGGACTGGCTATTTCCATGGCCGCGACCGGCAATATGCTCGACTTTGGCCTGCAGCTGGATCGGCGGATGACCCGATTAGCCAGTCAGCTACCGCACGGCATTACCCTGACCCGGGTGGCCGATCAGTCTGCGGTGGTCAAAACGGCGGTCAGCGGCTTTGTCCGGGTGCTGGGCGAGGCGATTGTGATTGTGCTGGCCGTCTCGTTTGTGTCACTGGGGCTGCGGGCCGGTCTGGTGGTGGCCGCAGCGATCCCGCTGGTGCTGGCGATGACCTTCACCGGCATGCTGCTGGCGGGGATCGGGCTGCAACGCATTTCGCTCGGTGCGCTGATCATCGCGCTGGGACTGCTGGTGGATGACGCCATGATTACCGTGGAAGCGATGGTGGCGCGGCTGGAAGCGGGCGACAGCAAATGGCAGGCCGCCACCTATGCATTTAAAACCACCGCCTTCCCGATGCTGACCGGTACGCTGGTGATGATAGCCGGCTTCATTCCGGTCGGATTCGCCGCCTCCAGCGCGGGCGAGTATTGCTACTCACTGTTTGTGGTGATCGCCCTGGCCCTGCTCTGCTCGTGGGTGGTCGCCATTCTGTTTTCACCGCTGACCGGTAGCTGGCTGCTGTCAGCGGACAGCATCAAGGCACACCGGCCGCCGGGTATCCTGATGCGTGCCTACCACCGGCTGCTGGCGGCGATCCTGCAGCGACGGTTAATTACCCTCGGCGCAGCGCTGGCGGTATTAGCCGTCAGCCTTTACGCCACCACGTTTATGCAGGGAGAGTTTTTCCCGTCGTCCGATCGCCCCGAACTGCTGGTCAGCCTGACGCTACCCGCCAATGCCGCCCAGGCCGAAACCGCGCGCCGCACTGAACGGCTGGAACAGAGCCTCCATCACGATCCTGACGTCGCCAATTTTACCAGCTACATTGGCTCCGGTGCGGTGCGCTTTTATCTGCCGATGGATGTGCTGCTGGATAATGAAAATACCGCCCAGCTGGTGGTGGTAGCGAAAGATCTGGCGGCACGCGATCGGCTGCGTAAGCGGCTCGAACGCATACTGGCAAACAGCTTCAGCGACATCACCACCCGGGTTTCGCCGCTCGAACTCGGCCCGCCGGTCGGCTGGCCACTCAAATACCGCATTACCGGGCCGGATAATGCCCGGGTGCGGCAGGCTGCTGACCAGCTGGCGGCGGTGATTGCCCGCTCGCCGCTCACCCGCGAAGTCAATCTTACTGCCGGCGAACCGGAACGGGCGATCACTGTGGCGGTCAATCAGACCGCGGCCCGCGCGGTTGGGGTCTCATCTGACAGCATTGCCCGCGCGCTGAACACCGTGATGTCCGGCAGCGTGATCACCTCACTGCGCGACCGCAACCGGTTAATCGATGTAGTGCTGCGCGGCAATGATGCCGGTCGGCAGGATACGGCGGTGCTGGCCGGTCTGATGCTCACCACCGCCAGCGGGCAGAAAATCCCGCTGAGTCAGGTGGCAACTCTGCAGTGGGGCGTCGACGATCCGGTGATCTGGCGACGTCAGCGGCTGGCTTACATTACCGTGCAGACCGATATCGCGCCGGGCCAGCGTGCTGAAACGGTGTCAGCACAGCTCGCACCGCAGGTCGACGCGCTGCGTGCCACCCTGCCCACCGGATACGGTATTGAGGAAGGTGGCGTGGTGGCGGAATCGGACAAAGGTAACGGTTCGGTGTTCGCGCTGCTGCCGGTGACGATCTGCGCCATGCTGGTGCTGCTGATGATCCAGCTTCAGCGCTTTTCCAGCATGCTGCTGGCGCTCTGCATGGCACCGTTTGGCCTGCCGGGCATCGTGTTAGCCATGTTGCCGGCGGGCACCCCGCTGGGATTTGTGGCCCTGCTGGGGATTATCGCGCTGGCCGGTATTATCATCCGTAACGCGGTGATCATGATCAGTGAAGTGGATGCCAATAGCCGCGCCGGGCTGGCGGCTGATCGGGCGATCAGCCAGGCGGCACATCATCGCGTCCGGCCCATTCTGCTGACCGCCTGCGCCGCGATCCTCGGCATGATCCCCATCTCGCATCAGGTTTTCTGGGGCCCGATGGCGTTTGCGATTATTGGCGGACTGGTGAGCGGCACGCTGGTTACGCTGACGGTGCTGCCTGCCGCGCTGAGCCTGTTGATGAACCGAAAGCCGGGCTGATTCAGGCGCACGTGCCGATCCCGCCACGCAGCGGCGGGATCGGCCAGCAGGATTACTTCATCACTTCAACCAGAATCAGCGGGCACTTGCGGACCTTACAGGCCTGGCTGTAGGCCAGTGAGCAGACTGAGCAGAGATCGCGGATGTCAGATTGATACTCATACTCCATAAAATAGCGGAACCTGCCGCTGGCGGACGCTGTTCTCCAGAATCGCTGCGGCTCCAGAATCTCATCCAGTTGCCTGAATGTCAGGGCTGACGGGTTGTGAAACCCGACTCTTACGCGGTATGTAGTCATGGCTCGATTATTCGCAACCCGGACCCGCGTAGCCAGTCGGTTATTGTGTTCAGTTCAATAGCCTGCGCTTATCAACGCCGCTTCGCCTCAGACCGGTGGTTTTTCCGCCAGCATCGACAGCAAATGCAGCACCGCTTTTGACGGATGGTAGCGCCGCCAGGCGAATGCCACGTCGGTGAATAAGGTGTTATTTTCGATTTCGCAGAAGCAGATTTGGGGATTATCGACGCAGCGCATCGACTCCGGCACCAGCGCGATGCCGCATCCGGCACCGACCATCCCCAGTGAAGAGGTGATTTGCGGTGCCTGCTGAAAAGCCTGGCGCGAAAAGCCGGCCCGCAGGCAGGCGCTGACGATCAGTTCATACAGGCTGGGTGCAACCTCGCGCGGGAAGATCACCAGTGTTTCTTGCGCCAGTGCCGACAGCGCCACCGCCGGAGCCTGACTGAGTGGGTGCTGACGCGGCAGCGCGATCAGCATTTTCTCGGTGGAAATCACCCGCAGGTTAAACGCCTTGCTGCTCTCGCACGGCAGGCGGATAAACGCCGCATCCAGCAAGCCTTCCTGTAAATCCTGCATCAGCAGCGCCATGTTCTCTTCACGCGTCAGCAGCTCCATTGCCGGATAGCGCTCGGTGAACTGACGGATCAGCGCAAATATGCGCGGATTAAACGCCACCGAACTGGCAAACCCCAGCGACATCTGCCCACTGATCCCCCGGGCAATGCCTCGCGCATTTTCCAGCGCATGATCGGCCAGCTGGACAATCTGCTGTGCCTCTTCGAGGAAAGCTTCACCCGCTTCGGTAAGCTCAACCCCGCGCGTCAGCCGCTTCAGCAGCGGCGTCCCGATCTCCTGCTCCAGCCGCAGGATCTGCTGACTCAGCGGCGGCTGCGATATCCCGAGCATTTCAGCAGCCCGGGTGAAGTGAAGCGTCTGGGCGACGGCGACGAAATAACGCAGATGGCGAAGTTCCATATCAAAAACGTCTCAAAGTTAACAGGTTTTGCTATTGGACCCACCGACTGAATCGGTTCAACCTTAGGTTAACACGGCTTAACGGTTAACTGATGAGGCACCAAATGAGCAATTATGTAACTGATTGTTCCTGTGAGGATCAACTAAAGCATACCGTGCGAAAACTGGCACAGGATGCACCAGAAAGCGTTATCTATCAGACCTCACTGATGAGCGCCCTGCTGAGCGGCGTTTACGATGGCAGCACCCGGATTGCCGATCTGCTGCGCAAGGGGGATTTCGGTCTGGGCACCTTTAACCGGCTGGATGGCGAACTGATCGCCTTTGACAGCCAGGTTTATCAGCTGCATTCAGACGGCACGGCGCACCCTGCCGATCCGCAACAAAAAACCCCGTTTGCGGTAATGACTTTTTTCAAACCGCAGCATCTGTACGAATTTGAACGGCCGGTCTCACGTGAAGAGATTCACCGGGTGATCGACAGCGAAATCACTTCTGATAACCAGTTCTGCGCATTGCGGATCAGCGGACGCTTTAGCCGCGTCGAGACCCGCACCGTGCCCTGCCAGTGCCGCCCTTACCGTTCGATGCCGGAAGTGCTTGGCAATCAGCCGACCTTTACCTTCAGCCAGCGCGGCGGCGAGCTGATTGGCTTCCGCACGCCGCAGTATATGCAGGGCATCAACGTAGCGGGCTATCACGAACATTTCATTACTGACGATCGCGAAGGCGGCGGCCACATTCTCGATTATGCGCTGGAAAAAGGCACCCTGACCTTTGGCGCCATCAGCAAGCTGGTGGTTGATTTGCCGCAGGACAGCGATTTTCTTAATGCCAACCTGAATCCCGCCAATCTTGACGCCGCCATTCGTGCAGTTGAAAGCTAAACAGAGGAATGAAGATGAAAAACCCAACCGATAACACACTCTGGACCTGCGGTGCCGACCTGGTGGTGGCGCAACTTGAAGCACAGGGCGTGAGCCACGTGTTCGGTATTCCCGGCGCAAAAATCGATAAAGTTTTCGACTCGCTGCTGGATTCCCCGATTCAGACCATCCCGGTGCGCCATGAAGCCAATGCGGCCTTTATGGCGGCAGCGGTGGGCCGGCTGACCGGCAACGCTGGCGTCGCGCTGGTCACCTCCGGTCCCGGCTGTTCTAACCTGATCACCGGCATGGCAACCGCCACCAGCGAAGGCGATCCGGTGGTGGCGATTGGCGGTGCCGTGAAGCGTTCTGACAGCGCCAAGCAGGTGCACCAGAGCATGGACACCGTTTCGATGTTTCGTCCGGTCACCAAATATGCGGTTGAGGTAACCGATCCGGCCGCGCTGTCTGAATGTCTGTCGAATGCGTTTCGCCACGCCGAACATGGCCGCGGCGGCGGTGCGTTCATCAGCCTGCCACAGGATATCGTTGATCAGCCGGTCACCGGTAAGGCGCTCAGCAGCAAAGGCCGCCCGGTGCTCGGCGCAGCGCCTGATGCGATGATCGACACCGTCGGCCTGGCCATTGCCGCGGCGAAAAACCCGGTGATCCTGCTGGGCCTGATGGCGAGCCAGCCAGAAAACAGCGAGGCGATTCACCATCTGCTAAACAGCAGCCATATTCCGGTCACCAGCACCTATCAGGCGGCAGGCGCGGTCCGACAGGAACATTTCTCCCGCTTTGCCGGACGCGTCGGATTGTTCAACAACCAGGCGGGCGACCGGCTGCTGCAACAGGCCGATCTGATTATCACCATCGGTTATAGCCCGGTGGAATATGAACCGGCAATGTGGAACAGCGGCAACGCCACCCTGATCCATATTGACGTGATGCCCGCCGAAACCGACAACCGCTATCTGCCGGACGCCGAGCTGGTCGGGGATATCGCTGCCACATTGCGCAAACTGGCAAGCCGGATCACGGCACCGCTTCAGCTCAGCCCGGAAGCGGCCAGCGTGCTGGAAGATCGGCAACATCAGCGCAAATTACTGGCGATGCAGGGTGCCAGCCTTAATCAGTTTGCTCTGCACCCGTTACGCATCGTGCGCGCCATGCAGGACATCATTAACAGTGACGTCAGCCTGACCGTCGATATGGGCAGCTTCCACATCTGGATCGCCCGCTATCTCTACAGCTTCCGCGCCCGCCAGATCATGATCTCCAACGGTCAGCAGACCATGGGCGTGGCGCTGCCGTGGGCGATTGGTGCCTGGCTGGTCGACCCGCAGCGCAAAGTGGTGTCGGTATCGGGCGACGGCGGTTTCCTGCAGTCCAGCATGGAGCTGGAAACCGCGGTGCGGCTGAAAGCCAATATTCTGCACATTGTCTGGGTCGACAACGCCTACAACATGGTGGCGATGCAGGAAGAGAAAAAATACCAGCGCGTTTCCGGCGTAAATTTTGGCCCGGTCGATTTCAAAGTCTACGCCGAGGCGTTTGGTGCCGCCGGTTTTGCAGTCAACAGTGCGGCAGAACTTGAACCGACCCTGCGTAAAGCGATGGATGTTCAGGGCCCTGCCGTGGTGGCGGTTCCGGTCGATTATGCCGACAACCCTCTGCTGATGGGCCAGCTGCATCTGAGCCAGCTTCTTTAATTTCAACCTGAAAGGATATGATGATGAAAACCAACGTAGCGTTTGTGACCGGGGCAGGACAAGGCATTGGTGAAGCTATCGCCCTGCGGCTGGCCCGCGACGGTTTTGCCGTGGCGGTGGCCGATTTCAATCCTGAAACTGCCCGCCAGGTGGCAGAGAAGATCATTCAGAGTGGCGGTAAAGCGGTGGCGTTGAAAGTTGATGTCTCCCAGCGTGACCAGGTGATGCACGCCGTTGAGGAGGCTCGTCAGACGCTGGGCGGCTTTGACGTGATCGTTAATAATGCCGGCATCGCGCCCTCCACGCCGATCGCGGAGATCACCGAAGCGGTGGTGGATAAAGTCTACAACGTCAATGTGAAAGGGGTGATCTGGGGCATGCAGGCCGCCATCCAGGCGTTTGCCGCGGAAGGACACGGCGGTAAAATCATCAACGCCTGTTCACAGGCCGGTCATGTTGGTAATCCGGAACTGGCCGTTTACAGCTCCAGTAAGTTCGCGGTACGGGGCCTGACCCAGACAGCGGCGCGTGACCTGGCTCCGTCAGGCATCACGGTTAACGCCTACTGCCCCGGCATTGTCAGAACACCGATGTGGGATGAGATTGACCGGCAGATCTCCGATGCGGCCGGTCAGCCCGCCGGTTATGGCACCCGCGAGTTTGCCAAACGCATCACCCTTGGACGCCTCTCCGAGCCGGAAGATGTGGCGGCCTGTGTCGCCTACCTCGCCGGTCCCGACTCCGATTACATGACCGGACAGGCGTTACTGATTGACGGCGGCATGGTGTTTAACTGATAACCGCCTCACGCTTCCCCTGCTGCGCCCGCGCGCAGCAGGCTTTCCCCTCGCTGAATCGTTAAATTTTTTTATCAAAAAAGCCCACTGCCTTCAGCCACTTGCCCGTACGACCGCTATAACAGCCAGCATATGCGTCTTCGCAGGTTAAAGCTGCTAATCGTCATGCCGATAAAACACAGACCCTACTCCCTGTTCGAAGCGACTATGTTAACGATCAACCATAACGAAACCGCCGCATTTACGAACACTATGCGGTACAGCACTGAGTCAGTTCTGGGAAGAACGATTGAACGGTTATCATCAGGGATGCGGATAAACAGTGCCAGAGACGATGCAGCGGGCCAGGCGATTGCCAACCGCATGACGGCCAATATTGGTGCCGATAGTGTGGTCGCCCGCGGCCTGAACGATGCCATCAGCTATGCCCAGACGGCAGGCGGTGGCCTGGGCAGCATAGCGGACCTGTTGATACGGGCTAAAACGCTCTCTATCCAGGCCGCGACCGGTACGCTGTCGGATACCGACCGCCAAAGCATCAACGGCGAATACCAGCAGATTCTGGCCGGCATTAACGAGATTGCTGACCAGACGGAAATTTTCGGTAAATACCCGTTAGCCACCAACGATCCGGACCTGCCGCCAGCGCTGCTCGGCAACGTCCAGCCGATCAACACCAAATTCCCGGTGGCGGGCAAGAGCTATTCATTTACCTCCGGGGTGATCCCGCTGGCCTATATTCCGGCCGGCTCGACCGCCATCACCATCTCTATTGACTCACTGGGTCAGGATGATGACCTGCAGCTGTTTACCCGCGACGGTAAGCATCTGGCCGGCACCCCGATTGACGGCAGCGCGCCCGATTATACCTGGGTGAGTAAAGGCATCACCGATGACGCCACCGCGCAGTCTCGCCTGCTGACCAGTAACAACGGCTTCGCCAGCGGCGCGGCCTATGACGGTTCGCAGCTGCTGGAAGGCGGCGCCAGCTGGTCGCTGGCCGGCAGTAATAGCGGCAGTTATAACGGGATGAATATCACCTACAGTGGTGACGGCGATCGCTATGAAGATGTCGCCAGCGGCGATTTCAACAACGGTACCAACACCACCACCCGGCTGGAGCGCATTACGCTGGATACCGTCAGCGAAGACCTGATTGTGGTGGTGGTCGGCAATGGTTCGTTCACCAGCAACCTGACCTGGGGAAATCTGCCTGAGCCAAAATCGAATCCGGTTACCCCGCCGCATCAGAGCGAGCCATTAGAAGTGATCACCAGCGCCGACTACGGTCAGCCGATACAGTCTGATCATATTCCGGCCACGCCGTCCGATACCAAAGCGCTCGGGTTGAATAACACCACCTTACTGACTGCGGGCGATATCAGCAGCACCATGCTCGCACTGGACAGCGCGCTGGACAAAGTCAGCCGCTATCAGTCGACCTATGGCGCGAAGATAAACCGCTATGAGTCTAATCGCGCGGTGTTGTCTCAGCAGAGCGTGGATACCTCGGCGGCCCGCAGCCGGATTCAGGATGCTGACTATGCAGAAGAAGCCAGCCAGCTGGCGCGCAGTCAAATCCTCCAGCAGGGCCAGAATGCGGTGATGAAAATGGCGAATAAATCACCTGAATTGATCATGCAGTTGTTAGGCAGTTAATCCCGTTACTCTCTATTTTATAGCTGAGCTTGCCGGCTCAGCTATGCTGCGTTGCTCTCCGCTTTCGCAATAAAAACTCCCGCTACGTTGCCCGTTCTCTGGCCCTGAAAAGCCGGTGTATCGTGCGCCTCAGTTGATCGCAATCACACAAACTCGTTTAACAACCGTTTAATAACGATCGGGATCACTCTTTTTTGTTAAAAAAATGCTAAATCCTGATGCCTCATTATTATCATCTTTAGGTGCAGGGTTAATTAAAACAATCGGTTAATCATTATCGCGCTAAATATACCTTAAGTTTTTATCACACTATGTAACTTTTCTATTACTTTTTAGCCATGACGAGGGCCATTAATTTGCTGACCATACTGGGTTTTTCGATGGTAGTTTGCTTCATGTATCTGATCATGACCAAACGCATGTCAGCCTTGATTGCGCTGATCCTGATCCCGACCCTGTTTGCGCTGATCGGCGGCTTTTATCAGGGTCTGGGCACCATGATGCTGGACGGTGTCAAAACGCTGGCCCCGACCGGCGTGATGCTCACCTTCTCTATTCTCTATTTCGGGCTGATGATTGATGCCGGTCTGTTCGATCCGCTGGTGCGCTTTATCCTGAAAATCGTGCGCGGCGATCCGCTCAAGGTGCTGGTCGGCACCGCGGTGCTGACCTTACTGGTCTCACTGGATGGCGACAGCTCCACCACCTACATGATCGCTATCGCCGCCTTCTTACCGCTCTATCAGCGGCTTGGCATGAACGTGCTGGCGATGACCTGCCTGGTTAACCTCGCCAGCGGCATTATGAACCTGTCGCCGTGGGGCGGACCGACGGCGCGCGCTGCGGCGGCGCTGCGCATTGATGCGCTCGATATCTTCATTCCGATGCTGCCCGCGATGTTGATGGCCTGCATGAGCCTGGTGGCGATGGCGGTGCTGTTTGGCCTGCGTGAACGTAAGCGTTTAGGCGTAATGACCCTGAAAGATCATCATCTGGATAATATCGAACTGGGGCTCGGTGATGCCGAAGAGTGTGCCGCCAATCGCCGGCCGAAAATGTTCTGGCCTAATTTCTTTCTGACCACCGTACTACTGGTGTTGCTGGTGATTGGATTGATGCCGATCCAGATCCTGTTCATGCTGGCATTTGCGATCGCGGTGATGCTCAACTATCCATCGCTGGAAGAGCAGAAAGCGCGTATTGGTGCCCATGCCGGTAACGTGCTGGCAGTTACCGCGCTGATTTTTGCCGCCGGCGTGTTCACCGGCATTCTCTCCGGCACCGGCATGGTCGATGCGATGGCGAAGAGCCTGCTGGCGGTGATCCCGCACAGTTTCGGGCCTTATCTGGCGGTATTCACCGCGCTGGTCAGCCTGCCGTTTACCTTCTTCATGTCCAATGATGCGTTCTACTTCGGTATCCTGCCGGTTATCGCCCAGACCGCGGCCAGTTACGGCATTTCGGCAGAAGAGATCGCCCGCGCGTCGATCATCGGACAACCGTTCCACCTGCTCAGCCCGCTGGTGCCGTCGGTCTATCTGCTGGTCGGGCTGGCGAAGGTCGATATCGGCGATCATCAGCGCTTTGCGATTAAGTGGGGGATTCTGGTCAGCCTGGTGCTGATGGCTGGTGGTCTCCTCACCGGCGCATTCCCGCTGTTCCACCGTTAACTCTCTGCTTTGTGGCGGATAACCGGCAATTTTGCCCGGTTATCCGCTGCACCGCTCCGCCTACTGCGTCATCCCTTTCTACACTCTAAAGCCAGACAGACGTGCCACGCGCCAGGCTGGCCGGGCCGCGTCGTATCTTGTGTATTGAGCTTATGGAGGCCAGATGAAAATTCACCACCTCAACTGTGGCTGTATGTGCCCGCTAGGCGGCGCGCTCTATGATGGATTCAGCAAAGGCCTGACGGCCCAGCTGGTGTGCCACTGTCTGCTGATTGAGACCGACCGCGAAGGTCTGGTGCTGGTCGATACCGGGTTTGGCCGTCAGGATATGCGGGCACCCGGCAGCCGCCTGTCCGGTTTTTTCCGCGCCATGAACAACATTCAGCGCCGCGATGAGCTGACCGCACTGGCACAGATTACCGCGCTGGGCTTCAGGGCTGAGGATGTGCGCCACATTATTCTGACCCATCTCGATTTTGATCATGCTGGTGGTTTAACGGACTTCCCGCAGGCGCGCATTCATCTGCTTCAGCAGGAGGTTGATACCGCCCATCAGCGGCATAGCTGGCTGTCGCGTGAGCGCTACCGTCCCGGCCAATGGGGCGGGATCAGCAACTGGGAAACCTATCAGCCGCAGGGGGAAAAGTGGTTTGGCTTTGAGGCGGTGCACGGATTGCGCAATCTGCCGCCGGAGATTTTGCTGGTGCCGCTGGCGGGACATACGCCAGGCCATGCCGGTATCGCGATCCAGCAGCCCGATGGCTGGCTGCTGCACGGTGGCGACGCCTGGTTTTATCGCGGTGAGATGCGCCAGCCGACGCGCCACTGCACGCCGGGGCTGCGTTTTTATCAGTGGATGATGGCGATGGATAACGCGGCGCGCCGGCATAATCAGCAGCGACTGCGCGAACTTTCCTGCCAGCGTGGCGGCGAGATCACCTTTTTCTGCAGTCACGATGCGCGCGAACTGGATGCGTTGCGGGTTAACGCTCCGCTGCGCTAAGAGCAAACCAATTATTGTATTGATCAGGTTGGCCAGCAGACTGAGCCGGATAAAGCCCGCTATTTATCCACGGAGCGATTAAATAGCGGGCTGGAAAACCCATGCTTACTTCACCCAGTCTTCGAACACCAGGCCCGGTACCCGCTCAAACTCCCTGACATTATTGGTCACCAGAATGGCCCCTGCCGCAATCGCGTGTCCGGCAATGGCGGTATCGTTAGGGCCGATTGGCGTTCCGGCCGAAGCCAGTGCCGCTTTAATTTCCGCAGTGGCGTCCACCGCTGCCCGATCCCACGGCAGGATTGCATCAAGGCGGGCGCAGAAGGCATCAACCAGCTTTCCATGGCGCGGAGAAGCGTTTTTCCCGATCGCCCCGAAACGCATTTCGGCATAGGTAATCGCCGATACCACGATACGATGATTACGCAGCACCGCCTGCTCCAGACGTCTGATCACCGCTTCCGGCTGCTCGCGCATAATGAACGAACAGATGCAGGTGTCCAGCATGTAAGTCTTACTCATAAGTCAACGCGGCCTTCATCACTGATAACGTCTTCACGCTCTGTCATAAAGTCAGGGTCCGCTTTATCTTCCTGAATAAATGAGCCCCATGTTGGACGTACCGGGCGAAGAATGATGCTGTCGCCTTCACGGATGATCTCCAGTTCGCTCACCCCCTCAAAGTCCATATCACGCGGCAAACGGATGGCGCGATTATTGCCATTTTTAAATACTGATACGGTTCGCATGATTTTTCTCCCATAGAGTAAACGCTGTACAAAGCGAGTGCATCAATGCCAGCAAGCACCCCCAAGCATAGGTTAAGTATATGCAGATGCAAAGCATATGTATTGCTGGCTCACCTGCAGATTGCAGACACCACCGGAACGCTTTATTGGTAAGGGAAGAGTGGGCGCTGGCAGACAAGCCCTCTTTACGGCAAAGAACTGTCTGGAAATCAGATCAGCGGCTGCCGGAACATACAACAGCTCTAATAGCGATATTGAGCCTGCCAGCCTTGCTGAACGAGGCGCGAGGCCAGATGCTATCGCGGGGTAATTTTTGTCGTCATGCACAAACCGCACGCGTTGTGGGTTAACGCCCCGCTGCGCTAAGAGCAAAAAAATGCCCGTATTAACAATACGGGCAGTGAACTAAGCCGGATACAGCCGTCGTCTTATGGCTTTTTAAATTTGTCTTCAACCTTCTCTTTGGCTTCGGCAATTTTATCGCCTGCCTTCTCAATCACACCCTCTTTATGCGCCGGATCCCGGCCAGCCAGGCCACCTGGTGATGCTGCCGGACTGTCGTGACCGGTGCGGGCCTGCTGCGTAGCGTCGAGCAGCGGATCGGTGGCAGTCCGGTTGCCGGCAACGTTATCCGTGCTGGCACGATCGATATCCACTTCCTGACGACGGACCGAATCGTTGATAGTTTCGACCCGATCGCTCTGCTCTTTACGCAACACCACTTCTTCAATGATTTGCGCGGTTTTATTCACTACCGGTTGTTCATGGGTCTCTTCGACTTCGATGGTTTTTTCCGACCAGTCGACCTGATCCGGCGCGCCGGTTTCGCTCAGCGGACGACGGAAAATCTCCGCATGCTGCTCACGCAGCGACACGTTTTCTGACACCTGATCGGTGACCGTGTAGCGGCGTACCCGGGTTGAGCCTTCGCTGACCAGTCGTTTCCCGACCTCCAGTCGCTCTTCGGCCAGACGCAGCACGTCCTCTTCACTTTCATCACCGGTCAGTGCAGGACGCACGGTTGCGCTGTAGGATGGATTACCGGTGAGATTGCTGCCCGCTGTCGGTTGATTCAGTGATGCATCCGGTGCAGAGGTCAGGCCATCATCGGTAGCATAATCTTCTGACAAGGCAGCACTGTTTTCCGGCATCGCGGCGCTGCGCTCGGTCAGCTCTTCATGCGCATCGAGAATGCCCAGCGCCCGTGGCAGTTGATCTTCATCCGCGCGTAGCGATAGCACCACGCCGCCGGTACGCATCGCGTCTTCATAGACTTCTGCCTGATCTTCTTCCAGCGTATTGCCAAACAGACGCTGCCAGAAGCCAGGATGACGCGCTTCCTGACCTTCAGTACGCAGGCGCTCTCCGGAAATAATATCAATGTCATCGTCCAGGAAGCCCGCTTTGATCAGGTTGCGCTTTGCGCCTTCTGCCAGTGAGACATTGCTGAACATCGTTACGATTGTTTCACGCGCCATAGTTTTCTCCTCGGTGATGGGTTCAGACTGTTTTGGTTGCTGATGTCTGTCTATCTGAGCGTGCTGTTTTTTCAGGGTGACCACCTGTTCCAGCGGAACCTGGCTAACCACCTTGCGGATATGCAGTTCCTCTTTCAGCACCAGCCGGCGGATAATCTCAACTTCCTCTTCAACCACAGGAATGATGATCACGCCGTTTTCTTCGCGGATTTCCGGCATCGACGTCAGCCGTTCCGATTTAGGCACTCGCTCTATTTCGGCCGTCTGCTGCCTGAGTAACAGGGCGATTTTTTCTTCATGCTCCGTTACCCGCCGGGTAACCCGGACATGGCCGTCACTGACCTGCTGCTTCGAGACTTCAAGCTTTTCTTCCGCCAGCCTGAGTCGCTGGTCATTTTTTCCTGCCCGCGGCTTTTCAGGCGGTTGATCGTTCATGGTTAACCTGCCCGTAGTCCTGAGAAAGTTATGCTGGAAAAAGCGTGCAGAGAAATGATGGCTCTTTTTCCGGACCTGAAGCATAAGTGACTGCTTCACGGGAATTTAAAGCCTGGCACAAGCGAAGCTAAAAGATAGGAAATAGCGTAAAAAGATAGAAATATGAGGATAACGTGGCGCTAAAATACGTTAAGCGATGCGGCAGATAAAAAAACGCCAGCGCGGCGGCTGGCAGTGAATATGACATTTTAACGCTGGAGGGTGCCGGCTGTCGGGCTACAGGTTAATCAGTCTGATTTTCTCCGGTGGAGTTCAGGAAGGCCTGCAGTTCCGCCAGAAACGCTGACGGCACCTCTTCCTGCGGCGAATGGCCGCAGGGTAGCGCACGGCCTTGAATATGTGAGGCTTTGTCAGCCCAGGTTTGCGGCACGTCATACAGCTGACCGACCGTGCCCTGCTCTCCCCACAGTAACAGCAGCGGACAGCGGATTCGCTCTCCTGCGCTGGCAGCATCATCCTCTAAATCTATCGTCGCACTGGCGCGATAATCCTCACACACCGCGTGCACCATCGCCGGATGCTGATAACAGCGCAGGTAATCTTTCAGAACCGCTTCAGGCGTGGCATCCGCGACTTTGAGCTGCGCCCGGATATGCTGACGCAGGAAGAATTCGGTGTTTGATCCGATCAGCGTTTCCGGTAATGGCTCAGGCTGGATCAGGAAAAACCACCAGAAATAGCGGGTGGCGAATTCCCTGTCTGTCTGCTGGTACATGGTGGCTGTCGGTGCAATATCGATAAAGGTACAGGCGCTGACGCGATCCGGATAATCGAGCGCCAGCCGATGGCCTACCCTGGCTCCCCGATCGTGTCCGACAAAAGCAAAGCGCGGGTGGCCAAGCGCAGTCATCAGCAGCGCAATATCCTGCGCCATCGCCCGTTTTGAATAAGGCCGGTGCTGCGCATCGCTGGCCGGTTTATCACTGTCGCCATAGCCGCGCAGATCGGGCAGCACCACGGTGTAATGCTGCGCCAGCACTGGTGCCACCTTATGCCAGCAGAGGTGATTCTGCGGATGACCATGCAGCATCACCAGCGCCGGCCCGCTGCCGCCAGTGGCGACGCGCAGCGTGATGCCGTTATTCAGCGTGACATCCTGCAACTGAAAACCCTGAATAAACGGGGACTGGCCCCGATTGCTGATTAAACCCACCCTGACCTCGTCGTTTCAAAAAAGTCTGTTCAGTCAGTGTAGACCGGGATTAAACCCGTCTGCTCAGGGGGCGATCTGCTGACCACTGACCAACGCACCGTCAGTGGCGTAGATCAGCAGCGCCCGCTGATTGTTCTCCCGGTGTAGCTGATACCAGTCCAGCGCACTGACCCGCATCACCACTACGCCGAAATGCTGCCTGCCGGCATCGTCATCCACTGGGGGCACTGCAGCCTGCTCATCACTGTCTAACACCTCGCCCGGCGGGCCGCCGGTGTAGGTGCTGCGGGTCCGCGCCGGTAACCGGGACCACGCAGCATCCGCAATATCGCTCTCCCCGGCATACAGTCCGGCCTCTCCCTGCAGGCGCAACTGCAGCCGGGTCTGCAGGGCATATCCCAGCACCGTCACCTGCGGATTGGCGCTCATCTCCTGCCACTTCGGACTGCGGAGATCGGTATGAAAGGTCAGGGTGCGCAGGCGGCTATCAACCTGACGTAAAACCACGGTACGCGCCTGTGGCCGACTGGCGGCATCAACCGTACACAGCGTCAGAAAGCGGAATTCCGCCTGCGGATCGCCAGCAGCATCGACCAGTGTGGCCCAGGCAGAGGCATCAATCTGTTTCAGATCCATCGGTTTTGCTCTCTCAGTGAGAAGGGGGCCGGCTCAAGCGTAGCAATCAAGCCACGGCTTCACCTGTCAGCGCGCTAATGTCAGCAAAAAAAAGCCCCCGCAGGCGAGACCGACGGGGGCGTGATTTTACAGATTAACGCAGGTTACGGCAGCGCATAAGCGATAAGCGTATCGCCCATTTTAGTGCCGAACGAGCCGTGTCCACCGGCCATGATCACCACATATTGCTTACCGTTGACCGCATAGGTCATCGGCGTCGCCTGACCACCCGCCGGCAGTCGGGCCTGCCACAGCAGTTTGCCGTCACGCACACTGTAGGCGCGCAGGTAGTTATCCAGCGTTCCGGCCACAAAGAAGACATTGCCAGCGGTGGTCACCGGGCCGCCTAACATCGGCACGCCCATTTTGAACGGCAGCGGAACCGGCGCACTGTCGCGTACCGTACCGATGCGTTTCTTCCAGACAATCTGATGATTCTGCAGATTGATCGCCGAGACAAAGCCCCATGACGGCTGCAGGCACGGCAATCCTACTGGCGACAGGAACGGATTCAGCTCAACGCCATAAGGAACGCCATACATATGCTGTACACCAGATTCCGAACCGGAACCGGCGGCACCCGCCGCGCCAGGCTCAATCGGGTTGCCCGGACCGCGTGGTACCAGTCGCGAGATAAAGGGCATCGCCATCGGGTTCGCAATCGCAATCTGACGGTCGGTATCAACGGCAATACCGCCCCATTCGAACATGCCAAAATCACCCGGGAACACCAGCGTGCCCTGCTCTGAAGGCGGCGTAAACGGGCCTTCATATCGCAGGCGATGGAACATCACGCGGCACGCCAGCTGGTCGAACATCGTCGCGCCCCACATATCCTTGCCCTGCAGGTTCTGCTTCGGCCGGAAGGTAAGTTGCGAGAAAGGCTGGGTCGGGTTGAGATGATCGCCTTTTGCCGGTCCCTGCGGTACCGGGGTTTCCGGTGCAGGCACCACCGGCTGGCCGGTTTCACGGTTCAGCACAAAAATGTTGCCGGTTTTAGCCGGAACATACACCACCGGTACGCGCTTGCCGCTGCTATCGGTGATGTCCGCCAGGGTTGGCTGAGACGGCAGATCCATATCCCACAGGTCATGATGTACCGTCTGATAGAACCAGGCCAGCTTACCGGTCGAGGCGTGCAGCGCCAGCAGGCCGCTGGCATAACGCTCCTGTTCTGGCGTGCGATGACCACCCCAGATGTCTGGCGTCGAGACGCCCATCGGCAGATAAATAATGTCACGTTGAGCATCATACGCCGCCGGAGCCCAGGAGTTAGGCGAGTTGGCGCTGAAGGTTTCCCCTTCTGCGGGCAGCGCATTTGGATCTTTCGCGCCTGGATCAAACGCCCACACCAGCTTACCGCTGTCGATATCAAAACCGCGGATCACGCCAGACGGTTCACGGGTTGACAGGTTATCGGTGACCGAGCCCGCCACAATGACCACTTTGTCGGTGACAATCGGTGGTGAAGTCGGCTCATAACCGCCCGGATAGGCATTTGGCTGCTGATGTTGCAGATTCAGCTCACCGTGGCTGGCGAAGTTCTCGCAACGCTCACCAGAGGTGGCATCCAGCGCAATCAGACGACCGTCGTCCACCGGCAGGAAGATACGACGCGCGCAGTGGGCAGGCTGTGAAGCGCTACTCTGCTGCGCCGCCGGCATTTCGTGATAGGACACGCCACGACAGGTGATGTGCTGGAATGACGGATCGGATTTGAGCTTCGGATCAAAGCGCCATTTCTCTTTGCCGCTCACCGCGTCCAGCGCCAGCAGAATCTGGTGTGGCGTGCAGAGATAGAGCATGTTGCCCGCCTTCAGCGGCGTCACTTCATTGGTAATCTCACCCGGATCGTTAGCGGTTTTGACATCGCCGGTGTGATATTGCCAGGCCACCTGCAGGTTCTGCACGTTGTGCTCATTGATCTGCTTCAGCGGCGAGTAACGCACGCCTTCCTGCGTCCGGCCGTAGGCGGTCCAGTCTTCCGCCGGTACCGATGAAGCGGCTGGCGCAGCATCGGTCAGCGGCAGTTCGCCGTTTATCTCCTGCGGATCGTGCAGTGATGAGCCCACCAGCAGCGCTCCGTTAGCCAGTAAGGCGATAACCATCGCCGCCAGCGGTTTTTTACCGGCCGGGCCAAACTGACGATAGCTGAAAGGCAAAATCAGCCAGATCCCCAGCAGTACCCAGACGTCGAGTCGCGGCACCAGCGTCCAGTAGTCGCTGCCTGCTTCCTGCCACGCCCACAGCGCACTGGCGATCAGAATCGCGGCGTAGAGATAGAGCGCACTGCGCTTTCTGCGCCACAGCAGCACGCTAAAGCCCGCCATGGCCAGGCCGCTGATCAGGTAATACGCGCTACCGCCCAGCGATAGCAACCAGACACCGCCGATCAGCAGCCAGGCAGAGCAGGCGACAGAAAACAGCAGCGTTAACAAATTGAGTGTTCGGGATACCCGTGACATGTGTTTAACCTTGATAAAAAGCGAGAAATGTAAAGAAACATCAGTACAAGTGTAAACGCTATCACATACCATTTACATTGCCTTTTCGTGGCAGAGTGTAAATAAGTAGTGAATAATTGTTATATATCATATAATTATAATTAATTCGGATGAGTTAAAAAATTCGAACCGCTGCGCACCAATCAGCGTTTGATAAGAAAGTCGACGTAAGTGGAAGCGATACCACAATAACCGTCTTCAACGGTGCCCGGTTGGCTGGCGAGTTTGACTCCCGCTTCTGCAGCAGCTGTGTTAGCTTGCTGACATCAACATTTGTCCTGAAGATCGGCCTGCAAGGAGCGGCATAATGCAACCTGATGAGATCACTTCTGACCGGCTGCGTTACCGGCCACTGAGTCAGCAGGACTGGCCGTTTTATCTGGCGGTCAGTCAGGATCGGTCGGTGATGAAATACATCTCCGATCCACGCTCTGCCGACGAGATCAGAACCCAGTCGTTTGACGTTCGCTTACCCGCCTGGCATAAAGGATGTGATCACTGGCTTTGCCTGGTGATGGAAGAAAAAACCTCAGAATTGCCGACAGGATTCAGCGGATTTATCGATCGGGGTAACGGCATTGCCGAGTTTGGTTTTATTCTCGCCGCTGACTTTCACGGCAAAGGTTATGGTCGCGAGTCGCTGAATGCGCTGATCGGGTTTTGCTTTGACCAGCTGGCGTACCGCAAGCTGGTGGCGACCGTTACCGCAGGGAATATCGCCTCACGGAAGGCGTTACTCTCCGCCGGTTTCGTGCAGGAAGGCACCTTACGACAGAACTATTTTCTGGACGGTAAATGGCAGGATGACTGGCTGTTCGGTCTGCTGAAACAGGAGTACCCGAGCCGGCGCTGAGCCGTACCGTTTATTCAGCCCCGATGCTGAACCTGAGACGGGCAATAAGGTGGAATGGGTATGCTGGATTATATGGTGTCGCGCTACCAGAGCCTGCCGGTTTCACCGCACCGGCTCAGGAGCTGGCTGATTGACTGGCTGACGCAGCAGCAGGTGTGGTGCCGTGATGCCCGTTTCTCTGCCGCCTTTCCCTGGCGTGAAACCGGACTGCCACAACACTATTTCCTGCAGCGTGAACTTCACATTGACGGTCAGCGTTATCTCACCGGTCCCCGCTACCTCGGCGGCGATCTGGCCCAGCCGTTTATCGATGTCGTCGCGCTGGATGGACCGATTAACCAGCAGGTTGCCTGCGCCATTATGCAGGCGTGGCAGGCGCTGAACCCGCAAACGCTGCGCGTGCTGCTGCCCGCCGACCATCCTGCGATCGGCTTCACCGATCAACTGATCTTTCTTGGTCGCCCGGATTCACTTTCCGCCCCGACCGGGCAGGATGTTTCGCTGGTGACCGCCACCAGAAGGGATTATCCGGTCTGCCTGACCACCATCAATCGCGCCTATCGCGCCAGCTGGCGCGCCCTGCCGCAGCTGCGACATCTGCTGCTGGCAACCGATAAACGCGAACTGCGTAAGGATATCGCCCACGGCAACGTTTCGCTGATAGTCAGTCAGGGGCAGCTGGCTGGCTTGATCATTTGCGCACTGCGCCGCGTGGGGTTCATTGAGGGGATTCAGATTCTGGATGAGGTGATTTTGCCGGAATACCGCGGCCGCGGCCTGGCGGCGCGAGCCCAGCAGATGCTGTTGCAGCAGCTTGCTCAGCGTTACGGCGACAGCGTGCTGCTGACCGGCACTATCCTTCCCGGCAATACGCCTTCGCTGAAAAGTGCGGAAAATGCTCAACGGCGTTGCGCGCTAAAGTATCAGTTTTTCACGCCCGATGACTTGAGTGCGGGCCAGCAGGTGATGGCCGCTGACGGCTAAACGCCAGGCCTTACCACAGCGCCAGCTCGATTAATTTATCCTGAACGCTGTAAACCCGCTGTTTCAGACTCAGGCTCTCTTCGGCACTGATGCGCTTTGCATCAAACGCGCAGTTAATCTTTTCCAGCGCCATTTTGGTTTTGCTTTTCAGACCGATGTGCCAGTTTACCCGCGGGCACCCTGCCACCTGAGTTTCTAAACTCAGCACCAACTCGACCACACTTTTACCACCGGTAGAAGTTTCAGATGCAGACATATCTACCTCTATTTGCTGCTAAAACAGATGCCTCTTTGCTGCAGGCATTATACATAATCCCGCCGTCCGCAACGGGGTTTTCCTGCGCCGCGCACCGCGCTGTCCGATACATAACCTGCGGCCAGACCTGCCGTACCGCAACACTACGGCTTCGCTCGCAAAATTCCGCAGGCTGTTCTTAACTCATTTTCAGTGATTTCCGTTCGACTGAGCCTGCTATCGGAGGACCTTTTGGCCAAAAAATCTCAACCATCCGCCAGCGATAATACGCTTACGATCCGGCGCTGGATAACCGTCGGTCGTCCGGCGACCGAGCTTTTTTCGCTGTGGCTGGAGCCGAATACTCTGCCGCGTATTATGAGCCACTTTGCCACGGTGACGCCGGTCAATAAAAGCGATGCGCACTGGCAGATCGAAGGCCCGCTGGGTAAACACTACGGCTGGGAGAGCCGGATTGTCGAGGCCCAGCCGGGTGAAATCATTGCCTGGCGATCGCTGGAGGGTGCCGACATCCCTAACGAAGGCGAACTTCTGCTGCGCCCGGCGCCCGGCGAATGGGGCACTGAACTGGCGCTCACCCTGCGCTTCATCCCGCCGGGCGGCGCGCTGGGGAAAAAGGTGACCAAAGTGTTTGATCTGTTGCCGAAAGAGGTGGCCAGCAAAGCGCTGCATCGCTTTAAAAGCTTCGCCGAGACCGGAGAGATCGCCACGCTGGATGGTCAGCCTGCTGGCCGCCACGCCGAACGTCAGGATAAGGAGAAATAAATGCGCGCACTGTGCTGGAATGGCGTTAACGATTTGAGCGTTGAGACGGTGGCCGATCCGGGCCTGATAAATCCTCATGATGCGATTGTTCGCGTCAGGCTGACCACCACCTGCGGCTCCGATCTGCACGTAATTGATGGCCTGATCCCGAGTATGCGCGAAGGCGACATCCTCGGTCATGAATTCATGGGTGAGGTGGTCGACGTCGGCAGCGCCGTAAAAAATATTCGCCGCGGCGATCGGGTGGTAGTGCCCTCATTTATCTCCTGTGGTTCCTGCTGGTACTGCCAGCATCATTTACCTTCCTGTTGTGACAACACCAATCCGCAATGGGAGAAAGGAGAAGCCGTACTCGGTCATCCGACCGGCGGTATTTACGCCTACAGCCACGCCTTTGGCGGCTATGCCGGATCGCATGCAGAATATGTGCGCGTGCCGTTTGCCGACAATGATTGCTTCGTGGTGCCCGAGGGCGTGACCGATGAACAGGCGCTGTTTCTCTCTGATGCTGCCCCGACCGGTTACATGGGTGCCGATTTTTGTAATATCCACCCTGGCGACACGGTGGTGGTATGGGGCTGTGGCGGTGTCGGTCTGATGGCGCAGCAAAGTGCATGGCTGATGGGCGCTCATCAGGTGATTGGCATCGATCGCTATCCGGAACGGCTGGCAATGGCGCGCGATTATGCCGGCAGCCTGACGCTGGATTACACCCAGGTGGATATCAACGAAGCGTTACTGGAATTAACCGGTGGACGTGGCCCGGACAGCTGCATTGATGCGGTCGGTATGGAAGCCCGGGGCGAAGGATTGAGCCAGGTTTACGATAAAACCAAACAGATGCTGCATCTTGAAACCGATGTTGGCGCGGCACTGCGTCAGGCGCTGTACGTCTGCCGTAAAGGCGGCAACATTGCCATTCTCGGCGTTTACGGGGTGATGGATAAGTTTCCGTTAGGCCTGATGATCAACAAGAGCCTGACAATCCGTACCGCTCAGCAGCATGGACAACGTTATATGCACCGCCTGCTGGAACACGTGGCCCGCAATGAACTGAACCCGGCTTTTATGGCGACGCATCGCTTCCCGCTGGAACAGGCACCGCGGGGTTACGAGATGTTCAAACACAAAGAAGATGGTTGCGTCCGCGCTATCTTCGTCCCCTGACTGACTGCGCCGCCACGATCGGCGGCGTAGCCATTATCCTCAGCACATCACTGGCAGCCTGATGCTGACCGATCCGGATCGCAACATCAGGCTCCACTGGCGGCCTATTAGCGGACAGTGGCTTTACTGCACCCGGCCGTAACAACCTTCTTCACCCTGCCCTGTCGCCCTTCGCTTAGCGCATCCCTGTCTGACAATAACTGGAGCTGCGCTGGCGGCAACATCATTAATACCGGCTGTTGAGCAACACCGGCTGCGGCGGGATAAACCTGTCAGCGTGGCATAGCAACATGAAGATTGTGTGACGTTAAAAGACGAAAAACCCATCAGGATTAATCACCTGCGCTAGCGCACTGACACCGTTTGCAATTCATACTTTGAAAACAAAATAATTACCTTCGGCGATTTTTTCATGACTAAATTAGCGCCAGTTTTCATTAACGGAGCGGGCAAATGACGCATTTTACGACGATTCTTTTCTCTTCACTGTTTGTGTGCTGTAACGTTTTTGCCGGGCCGGTCTCTTCCGTTGCGCTCGGCACGCTTTCCACTGCATTAAATGAACGGATGCAGGTGATGAAAGAGGTGGCTGGCTACAAAGCACAGCATCATCTCCCGATCGAGGATTTGCCGCGGGAACAGCAGGTGATGCAAAGCATGCTGAAAAACGCTGAGCAAGCCGGACTGGAACCCCATTCGGTGGAACCGTTTGTTCATGCCCTGATGAATGCCAGTAAGGCGATTCAATATCGTTATCGGGCGGACTGGCTATCAGTCCCGGATAACGCCGCCGTCAGGGATCTGGCTGATACCCGGCAACAGATACAACGGCTGGATAGCCAATTGCTCAACGCGATCGGCCAGCAGCTGTTGGCTGGCGGCTTTCCGCACGCCGAACGGGCATGGCTGGCCTCGCAACTCACGGCGGCCAACCTGAGCGAAGGCGATAAAAATAGCCTGCTCACGTCGCTCGCCAGCATCCGGCGCAGCCAGTAACATTAATCCGGCCGCTGATTCAGCGCATTAAGCCGCACGACGCCAATCGATAGTTGCCTCTGCCAGCGGGAGTCGCGTTGCTGGCATCGGTTAACCTGCGGCGGCGTTAACAGCGCAGACGAAGCGTCGCAGGCAGTACCAGCTGGCTGTTTACTGGCTCATCGCCGCGGATCAGGCTGGTCAGGATCGCGAAGCAGGCCTGCGCCAGCTGCGGCACGTTTTGCTCGACCGTGTCGATGGGGATGGAGAGGGAATCATACAGGTAGTGATCGTCAAAACTGGCAATGCGGATGTCGCTGGTCAGCAAGCGGTGCTCGCTCATATAGCGCAGAACGCCCTCCAGCAGGCCGCAGGCGGCGGTAAACAGCGCTTTCGGCGGCCGCCCCAGCCGTTCGCACAGGGTGGCAAACATCTCATAACCGCTGGCCGGGTGATAGTTACCCTGAATAATCCATTCCGGACGCAGCGTAACGCCAGCACGCGTGAGTCCCTGGCTGAAACCCGCCAGGCGATCCTGGGTTGGTGACAGATCGGGCTGACCGCCAAGAAAGTAGATCTCATCCGGACTGGCGCGCGCCAGCCTTTCAACCAGATCGGCGGTGGGCGTGATGGCATCGGTGATCACCCAGGGTAAGCGCGTGTCACTGATGCGACGGTCAAACAGCAGCACCGGCAACTGCTCGCTAAGGGTGACGTAATCACTGTCGCTTAACATGCTGGACGCGACAATCAACCCGTCGACCTGGCGCGATACCAGGTTATTGACCACCGCCATTTCCTGCCCGGCATTTTCGTCGGTACAGGAGATCAGCAGCTGCAATCCTGCGGCGCGGCACAGGTTTTCCAGCGCGTGAGAAAATGCAGCGAAGCCGTGGTTGGTGATTTCCGGCACCACCAGCCCCAGTGTATGGCTGCGGGCATCGTGCAGCATCCGGGCATGAATGCTGGGCTGATAGTGATGCTGTCGGGCAAGCGCCAGCACCCGTTCACGCGTCTCCTTCGCGACCCGCAGTTCTTCTCCGCGGCCGTTGAGCACCAGGCTGGCGGTGGCTTTACTCACCCCCGCCAGCGTGGCAATGTCACTGATGGTAACGCGTTTCGTTTTTCTCACGGCAAGGCATCGTCTAAGGAAACAAGCGCTTATTCTACCATGCAGCGACGTAACGACCAGTAGTGAGCCTGCAGTTCTGCGCGGCCACGCAGGGTTAACCACGCCGGCTGCGTCGGAAAATAACGGCTGCTCATCACCCCTTCGCCATCATTGATGAAAATCTCAACGCTGGAGTGATCGCACAGGATCTGTAACCGGCTGGCGGCGCCCGTCCAGTAGCGGTAGTGCCATTCACCCGTGACCAGACTGCGACGCGCCAGCTGCAGTGCATCCTGCTGCCACGTCACGATCAGCGTGTCGGCAAAATTGAGTTCGATTCCGCCCTGGCTTTCCAGCAGCAGTTCCAGCCGCTGCGCATCGATCGGCGGCGCGTCATCAGCACGTCCCTGATAAACCTTTCCGGCTTCGCGCAGCGCCTGCAGCTCGGCGATCGGTTGCTGACAGAGCTTGCCATCCCGGGAACTGAGTTCACGCAGGCAGGTCATCTGGTGGATCCAGTGATGAGCAACGGTGGGCTGGGCCATCTCTTCCCCATCGGGCGTGCCCATCCATCCCACCAGCAACCGCCGCCCGTCAGCGGTCAGCGTGGTCTGCGGCGCGTAAAACTCGAAGCCGGCGTCCAGTTCGTGCAGCGGGCCGTGGTGATAGGCCGGCGTCTGATCATCGAGCGTGCCGCTCAGCCAGGCGCTCGGGTGACTGTTGAGAAAGCGTTTTTCCTCGCGCGCCACGCCCTGCGGGCAGCAGATCAGGTAAGTGCTGTCGCCGAGAGTAAACATATCCGGGCATTCCCACATGTAACCCGCCGGCCCGAGACCGCCCAGCCCGCTGCCCGCTATCTCGCCGAGCAGTTGCCACTGCTGCAGATTTTCCGCCCGCAGCAGCAGCACTTTACCCTGCAACTGCCGATCCTGAGCGCCCAGCACCATGTACCAGTGGTTACCCTGTCGCCAGACTTTCGGATCGCGGACATGTCCGGTGTAGCCCTCTGGCAAAGCAATAACCGGCCCGAGCTTATCAAATCCTGCTGCGCTTTTTTGCTGAGCCAGGCACTGCCACGCAGTGCGTGTGCCGTCGTCAAATTTCACGTTGCCGGTGTAAATCAGCGTCAGAACGCCATCGTCATCGACCGCACTGCCGGAGTAACAGCCGCTACGGTCATACGCTTCATCCGGCATCAGCGCAATCGGCTGATGTTGCCAGTGCAGCAGATCGGCAGAGCGCCAGTGTCCCCAGCATTTATGTTTATGCTCGCACCCCAGCGCATTCCACTGATAAAACAGATGATAATGACCGTCAAAATGGATAAATCCATTCGGGTCGTTAAGCAGTCCGGTAACCGGCGCCAGATGCCAGCCGGGATAATGATGGTCGTTAAGCGCAGCAGGCATCTTCTGCATCACCGCCTGCAGGATAGCCGGCAAAAGTGTCGATGAAGCCATTATTCAGCATCCGTATTGTATTTAAGCAGGTAAGAGACCACGAACGCCGTGGTGAATGCGATCGCCACGCCGATGCCATAATTGAACAAGGAACCCGCCTTGACGATTGCCATGCCTGGCAGCCCCGTCAGCCCGACGGCTGTCATATAGACATGCACGGAAACCACCCAGGCACCGCCCAGCGCGCCACCGATCAGGCCGGCTATAAAGGGCTTCATGAAGCGCAGATTAATACCAAAGATTGCCGCTTCCGTGATCCCCAGCAGCGCTGAGAATGCCGAGGGCAAGCTAATCGCTTTTATCTTCACATCTTTAGTTTTAAACCACACCGCCAGGCAGGCACCGCCCTGAGCCACGTTGGCCATCGCCCAGATCGGCAACAGGAAATTAACACCAATGGCGGGATTTCCCAGCAGTCCGGCTTCAATCGCATGGAAACTGTGGTGTACCCCGGTAATCACGATCACCGAATAGAGCCCGCCAAACACCAGCCCCGCCAGCCAGCCCGCGTGGGCTATCAGGGTGCTGAGCACCAGAGAGATGCCGTCCCCCAGCATACGACCAGCCGGTCCGATGATCAGCAGCGCGATAAAACCAGAGATGATCACCGTCAGGAACGGCGTCAGGATCAAATCCAGTGCATCAGGAATAATCCGGCGCAGCTGCTTCTCCAGTACGCTCATAAACCACACCGCCAGCAGCACCGGAAACACCGTGCCCTGGTAACCGATCATCGCCACTTCGATACCGAAAAAATTCATGGTATGGAAGCCCGAAGCCACGCCCCAGGCGTTAGTCAGTGCCGGGTGGGTCAGAATGCCGCCAAGGGTTGCGCCAAGAAACGGGTTGCCGCCAAACTCACGAGCAGCGGTAAAGCCGATCAGGATCGGCAGGATAATGAAGGCGGCGGAACTGCACATATCCAGCATGATGTAGAGTGCGTTATCCGGATTGACCCAGCCGTAGGTTTTCACCATGCCCAGCAGCCCCATCAGCAGGCCGGATGCCACGATGGCCGGGATAATCGGCACAAAGATATTCGACAGCAGACGGGCGATACGCTGGAACGGATTAAGCTTGCGCGCCGCGATATCCGCCGCTTCAGATTTGCTCGACTCGCTAATCCCCGCTTCAGCAATAAATGCGGCATAGACCTTGTTGACCACACCGGTGCCAAAAATCACCTGCAGCTGCCCGGCGTTGCGGAAGCAGCCTTTTACGCCCTCGATCCGGCCAATCGCCGCGGTGTCTGCCTGGCTGTCGTCCGCCAGCACCAGCCGCAGGCGCGTAGCGCAATGCGCCGCGCTGGCGATGTTCTCCCTGCCGCCCAGCAAGGGCAGTAGCGCGCGGGAAATTTTTGCATAATCCATATTAACCTCTATCTTCTGGTTTCATTTTTATTGGTGCGGTTGCCCAGCCCCTGCAGGCTGGGGCTGTCTGGTCAGAACCAGGTTTCCATCTGAACGCCAAAGTTCCATTCCCCTCCGGCCTCAAAACCCTTACTGCCAAAGGCATCATCACTGGCATAGTTATCCAGCCGGTGATCCCAGTTCATCCAGCTGGCGAACAAGCGGATTTCCGGACGTTTCAGGAAGTCGCCTACGTCTCCGGCTTTCAGGGTGGGTGCGACGGTGAGTTTGGTGAAGCTGCCGCTGACGGCATTGCGGTTTCTGTACCCTTCCGGGCGCAGGTCCATGTACTGATAAGAGCCTTCATACTGCATCTCAAAATTTTGAGTCATCTCCTGAATCAGCCGCAGGTTAACGGTCGCCCAGTCGTAACTGTCGCCTTTGACATAGCGATCCTGGCTATGCTGAGCCAGCAGCGCCGGGGCAATATGCCAGCCGTCTCCCAGCGCCGTGATGCCATAGCTGGCCAGACGCCAGCTATCCGCCTGCGGCAGCAGCGCGCCATCTGAACCAACAGATTTCACCTCTGCACCCAGACCGTGGCCATACAGCAGCGCCGTTTTCGCCGAGCCGTCGGTCAGGCCATAGAAGCTGTCGTTATGCAGTCCGAGCAACGCATGTACGCCGGTGTTCGCCGCATCGCTTTTGATCTTATTTCCGTCAATATCCTCGCGATCATCATTATCTCTGGCCCGCATGCCGCTCATCATCAGCTGAACCGGGCCGACAAAGTTGTTGAGTGACAGGATGTAGTTTTGCGCGCTGTTTTCGTTGTTTTCGATATCACCAAAGGTCCGTCCATACACCGAGAGGTTGCTGCGCACCCGATCACCCCACCTGATGTCGTAAAAGCCGGCACCGGTTCCGGCGAGGAACACCACATCGGAGTCGATCCAGTGAATATCGAAGTTGTCACGATCAAAGCGTTTACCGGCCCAGACGGTGCTGTCTTTAAAGGCACCGTCGAAGGTCGGCAGCTGGCCGATTTCGACAAACGCCTGCCGCAGGTTGAGATCGCTGCTGTCAGCCGTCCAGTCGTTGTAGGTACGCTGACCGTCGGCCAGCATCGCTTTAAAGCGGGTGGTGGCACCGTTGGTCAGCGTCTGTTTATGTTCCAGATTCAGTTCGACATAGGTGTCAGGCTCATTACCGAGACGCCCGACGTGGCCGCCGGTTTCGCCGGCAGGGGTCAGCGTCGGTCCGCCCTGGGTTTTCGCTGCCGAGCTGTTCATCAGCAGGCCGGAGCGGGCGTAGCCGTGAAATTCAAATCCGCCCGCATCGGCGGAAGGTTTCAGTTCCGGTTTAGCGCTACGTTGCGCAACGTCAGTGGGAGCTGGCGGGGTCTGCTGCTGGACGGTTGCCAGCTGTTGTGCCTGCTTCTCAGCCGCTTCGGCCCGGATTTCAGCCGCGCTTGCGCGTTGCTCCGCGACCTGCAGACGGTGTTCAAGTGCGGCAAGCCGGGCTTCAATCGTGCTGAGGCCCGGCTCTGCCCGGACCGGCACAGCAACGAACAGGGTTGCCAGGGCTAATGCAATCGTGCTTTTTTTCATTGTTTTGCGTCTCTGAGGAAGGGCTATCATCACAAACTTTTTTTGCTAAACCGGTTTAGGCGCGAATCATAATCATGGGTAATTTCATCGCGCAATGAAAATTGCTAAACCGGTTTAGTGAATGTGAGATGGCTCGCAAAACCAGTGATAACAGCCCGGAAAATCAGCCTGTCAGGTCGCTGAGTTGATGCAGCCAGGGTAGTGCCGTCATCGCCCCTTTAGCCGTGGTTGCCAGTGCGCCACAACGCTGGGCGCTGGCAAGACTGACGGCTAACTGTGGCTCATCGGCGGGCAGACCCGACTGCGCCAGCTGCCACAACAGTCCGGCGACAAAGGCATCACCGGCACCGGTGGTGTCAATGCTGGCCACCGGCGTAGTGGGATAGTGATAAATCTGCCCCTGGTGATAAGCCATCACGCCCGCCCTGCCCTGCGTAACCAGCAGCAGCTTAATGGCAAAACGTTCAGCCAGCTGTTGCATGCTGTCGGCAGGATCTACAGCAGAATGGAGGAACTGAAGTTCCTCTTCTGACAGCTTCACCACATCAGCACAGGCCAGCGCCTGATGCACAACCGCATGCAGCTGTGTCGGGTCAGGCCACAGATCATCACGCAGGTTCAGGTCGAAACTGACGAATCCGCCTGCGGCGCGTATACGCTGCATTGCGGTAAGTGTGGCTCTCCGTGAGGGTTCGGCTGACAGCGCGATTGAACAGCAGTGCAGCCATTCCCCGGCGCTGAACTGCGGCAGATCGGTTGTCTCGAGAAACAGGTCTGCGCTGGGACGCACCATGAAGGTAAATGACCGCTCGCCGTTGTCATCCAGTCCGACCACCACGGTTGAGGTGCGATGAGCGGGATCGGATGTGAGGAAGGTGGTTTCTACCTGCTCATCATTCAGCGTCTGGCGCATAAAGTCACCAAACGGATCGGCCCCTACTCTGCCGATAAACGCACTGTTTCCCTGCAGGCGCGCCACACCCACCGCCACATTGGCTGGTGCGCCGCCCGGACACTGCATTAAACGTCCCGGCGTTTCCGGCAACAGATCGACCACCGCATCACCCAGACACCACACGCGTACTGACATAGAAATTCCTTAAAGTATATGAGTAAGCTAAACCGTTTTAGCTATAACCGCAAATACGTCAGGATTCAACAATCAAATTGCAGTAATGGGAGATGTAACGCCGGAATAATGGGAAGGATGGCAGTCTTTAACCTCCCTGTAACGCCGGATGGGTCAGCAATGCAGCGAGTTTTCGAGCGGGAGTGATGAATAGTGAAGAAAGTGATCTGACCGGCCAGGATAAAAAAACCGGCGGCAGGCCGGTTTTAACGATAATCAGGAATTGTTCTGCTTCATCGATGACAAAATCTGTTTAATCGAAGCATCAATCTTCTCGGTGATCTCTTTTGGCAGGCGGCTGAATTCATACTGCACGGTCCGCTTCTCGTCGTTGGTTTTACGGCGCGCATAGGTATTGGCGGTGCTGAAGGTCGCCAGTTTTTCCGTCACCGTCCTGCTGGCTGGCGGCGGGGTTTTAAGCTGCTTCCTGGCGGTTTTGAAGCAGTCGAGAATGGCCGATTTTTTTTCGTCGGCGTTGAGCTGTGCCGGCATCGTATCACGGGTCAGTTTATCCTGAATCTGACTGACCAGGTCATCGACCGCGACCGCTTCGGCTTTGGCTTCTTCCCACACATCAAGCAGCAGCTGATAATCCTGCAGCGTTAGTTCAGCCACCACCGGGAAAAGTTCGATAAATTCAGCCGGAACTGAAGCAGCCTGGAAAGCACGCGTCACTTTGGCATTCGAGATCCCTTCCGCTTTGGCAATCTCCGACTTACTCATGCCCTGCTCGTTCATCAGCATAAAACGCAGTCCCAGCTCGCGCAGGTTATGTTCGCGGGCAGTCTGAATATCGGCGGCCAGCTGACGAGCATCACTGATGCTCAGTTCATCCGCCGTGACCAGCACTTCCAGACTGGCACCAGAGAGAATACAGGCTGCGCGGCGACGGGAGCCATCCATGATTTCGATCCGGTCAGCGGTGATGCGCCCGATGGCCGGGAAGAACTGTTGCAGGGTAATGGTGCGGGTGATCTCTTTGAGCGACTCCGCCGTCAGCGTGCTCTGATCGCGACCGTTAATCTTCGGGTCAACGTAGGTCTTTGCTTCAATGTCATCATGCGGGATCAGCTGCCGCACAAAGGTCGCCTTCATACCCGACTTAAGGGTAAAGGTGCGTGACTGGCTGCTGCTGTCGATCATGCTGGCAATGGCGGAGTCACCGAATTTGCGGCCTATGCGCTGGATGGGTTTGCTCACAGGGTGCTCCTGATATATTCAATGCGATCGAATACAGCCCTTGAGAACTGCTCCGCTTCATATTTAGCTTTGCGTAACGCATCGGCGCTGCCGGGATAGGATGACGGGTTCGCGCTGATCACCGTATCAAACGACTCGCCGCAGCGTTCAAAGCCATCAAGCCGCGGCAGGCCACAATCAAGCATTGATTTGGTAAACACTTCGCGGGCATAACTTTGAGACGTGAGGTGATCGTGCTTGGAGGTCATTTTTGACATGAAGCCAATATTTGCCTTCAGGCGTGGCTCAACCCCTTCCGCTTCGATCCGCTCCAGCATTTCTGGCAGACGTGTCAGGTATTTCATCGTCGAGTGGAAATCGACCTGCGCCGGCGGCGTTGGCGTCAGCAGCACATCACTGGCAGCAATCGCATTCAGCATAAACGAATCGAGATGCGGGCCGGTATCGAGGAAGATGAAGTCGTAATCACCGGCCAGACGATCGATGACGTTACGGCGCAGAACTTCAGAAGGTGCAACGCCGGGCAGATGCTGGGCGACCAGCTCTTCCCAGTCACTGGCGACAAACCCGTCATCAATCGAGGCGGGAATGACATCCACGCCAGGCATTACCGTCGGCTTGATAAACTGCTCACGCAGCTGGTCAGCGTCCAGATCGTTGAGCATGGCCTGGGCGGCGGTTTCCAGTACCGAGCCAACGCTGTTGGTGTGGCTGAGGAACATGGTGCTGGAAGCCTGCGGGTCAAGATCGATAACCAGTATCCGCAGGTCATTGTGCAGCATCGAAGGATGGGCGCGCATACCGTGGGCCAGCGTCACGGTGCTGACGGTTTTAGAAACGCCACCTTTGAGGCTGACCACAAAGATCACAAACGGACCTTCGTGCTTATCACGGTATTTTGGTACCTTACGGTGCTGATAAATATCGACCACGTTCTGGATAGTTAATGCATATTGTGAGGTGCTACCGGTTTGCTTCTTACCAAACTGATAGCCGGCTTCTTCCATGTCACTGATGGCGGCAACCACGGCATGCTTACTCAGCAATGGCATGTTGGCAACGGCATTCCGAGAGAAAGTCTGATAAAAACCGGTCTGGTTAAATTCCTGACGCTGCTGCTCAATATGATTACTCAGCCCGTGCAACATAGAGTTGGCACGCGTTGCCATCTCCAGCACACCACCATAGTCACGCTTCATAAGCCCCTCTGCATTAATGTTTTTTGCATACTACACAAAAAGCGGTTATCTGCCAATTTTTTAGAAAAATGCCAAAAACCTGGATTTTTTATTAGAGGATGGAATGCTTCGGGCTGATTACGCTGGCGTAACCTGCTGCCGTCCGGGCCGGGATACTTCAGCGGAAGGCGCAGTGCGGCGAAAGTTGGCTGATTAACAGTAGCCGATCAGAAGCAGAGAACAGCAGGAAAATCATTCCCGCTGGTGAGTCTTTCTAAAACTGCAGCGAAATCTTTCCTGGTAACAGCTAGCGCAGCATACAACGTATCAACAGGACATAATCCGGATGAAGATAGCGAAAAAAGGGTGTTTTCATCGTGAAAATATGAACAATTATCATTTATTTCATAAACTTGCCACTATATTTCCCTGGTGAGTTTCCTGAAAAACGGGCCGTTCAAACCAGCGAATAAAGCACAGAGCAGGAATGCGTCAGCGATACTTTAGATGGCCACGGTGGCACATGTTCTCTCAGCTCTACAGTTAAATTGCGGGTATATAAAAGTTCGCCAGTTGAAATAATCGCTTTACCGGCCGTAAAACAAGGTATGGCGGGTAAGTTATTTCCCCGAAGAGAGCTGTCGAAAAAATGAAATCACAATCCACCGTGCTCACCCGACTATTCTCTGCTTCCGACTCTTCCTTCACGCTTATTCGAAGCACTCTTGCTGGGCGAACTGAATGTTATAGCCTGACAGGCCGCTACAAGAACCCTGTCGAATGCGCAGCATAAACGAACAAGCCAGCAGGCGCGGAAACGATATGCTGAAGTGTAAAATGTCCCAGCTTCACACCACCGCTGAGATCTGAACGGGCTAATCAGTTGAGTTGTGTCTGGTTTCAGGTAGCCTATACCACGACGCGCGCTGCTGATCGAAGCAGAATCCGCCGGTAAATTTCCCCTGACTCTGTTCTGCCAGCCAGACAATCCCGGCCGTAGCCTGGGGCACGCTTCTGTAGCCGCTGTGTTCATTGAAATCTGTGGCGGTATAGCCGGGAACCACGGCGTTCACGCTGATGCCCGCATCCTTAAGCTGTCTGGCAAAGGCGATGATTTTCGCGTTCATTGCGGTTTTTGAGCGGTACAGGCCAGTTAATAGACCTTAAAAAGGATGGTTCGGGTCGGAAACCTATTCCATTGACCCAGTCCACTACTGGCTATGATGAGTGTAGCGCCGAGGGCGAATTTCAGTAGCGGCAGAAAAGCCTGGCTCCGCGCGTCATCGCGACACGCCAGCCAGATACGATAACCGCACAAACCGGGTTGTCTTCAAGCCGATAATTTAGTTGGCCCCGGTAATAAGCACAACTCTATCTGTCATAACGTCTCCGGCTTATTCAGCCTGAGATGCGCTTTCCTTTGCAGAAGGAGTCTCGTGTTTGCTCTCCCTTTATAAGCGGACTGATAACGTTTGGTAATAAAGGAGAATATGAACAGGCTGATCGGATAACCGAATATTGACAGGCCGCAACTGTGAATGACTTATCGATCTTCATTACCGTGTTCAAAGAGAATGGCTTCCGGATGGCGGCAAAACAGCCTGATCTGTCACCTTCAATCGTAAGCGAAAGCATCACTACGCTGGAGCAGAATGCTGGCGTGCCGCTTTCTATCCGCACTACGTGCAGCGTAACACCAACCGAAGCTGGCCGGACTTTGGCTGACCTATTGCCTCTCTGCTGACTAAAATGAGAGCAGTGCTGAATGACGTTTCAGGTTCTCAGCAAGCGGTACGCGGCGTGCTTAAATTGAACGCCACTGGTGCAGTGATGCTGGATATTCTGCCACCTATAATGAACCGCTTCTCCTGCGCTTTCCGTTATCAGGCGTAGTGATCATGGTTGATGATCGCCTGGCAGACGTTACCTCAGCAGGCTGTGACGCCGGTATCCGCTATGGCGAGCATCCGGTAAAAGATACCAGTGCCGCACTGATCGGTGCCCGCACACAGACGCTCGCACCTGCGGCCGCGCCTGGTTATTTAGCGTTGCAGGGTTCACCGTCATATCCGGCTGATTTAGCCAGCCATGACTGTATTCGGGTGAAATATTCAAGCGGTGTACTGAGACCCCGGGAATTTGAATATCGGGGTAAGGCCGTGAAGGTTAATCCTGTCGGTCGCTTAATTATTGGCATTGATGGTGCAGCTGCCGCTATTAATTTCGCTAAACAGGGCAGAGGCATTATCTGCTCTCTTCGGGAACCGGCTACAGCCCCATTTCGAAACTGGCGAGCTTGTTGCTGTACTGCCGGAATCGCGGTCTGCTTTTGATGGTCCCTGGCTCTGCTTTACTCACCGATTTATGTCTGCGCCGCTGCGCACATTAATGATTTTCTCAACGAAGAGCGTGCGACACAGAGGTAAATGGCATAGCCTGGTATCGCGAAACAATCATGCTAATTGAAGTGCGGACGGAAAGAGTCGTACTGCGCATTCTTCATTTTGACTATCTGTATATTTGCTGGTGATGAGCGAGCTGAGTCGCGCAACAGAAATTAATTGCGGACTGCTGAGAATCGTTGGTCTGTTTTATCGTTGCCTACTTTTAATCTTCTCTTCATGATATGAAAAGCTGAATTATCTGACAGTAGCATTTCAGGAGTTAAGCTGTTGACAGAAAACGCAGGTGAATTAGCCTGTTTAAAACGAAACTTTCTGGCTTCCTATGCAGAAAATTGGTGTTGTCAGCCTGAGATGTTTAGCAACCTCCTCTAAATGAACGGATGTGCCACCCCTATTTAATTGCTGGTTTTCAGCATTCAGAACTTAGATTCTCATTTTTCAGCTTCTGCTCAGAATGAATTTTGCAAACCGTATCCCAGATGGCTTCTACTTATTGCATCGGTCGTGTCGATCAACATGAGGCATGTATTCAAGCGTTTGTGCTGAAAATCGCTCTCTTAAGTATGCAGATGCTCATCATTACAAACTCTCCTGATCGTCATTTTCAGGAGAAATTCATGGTGTTTTCATCATGAAAATTTGTTAAAAACATATATTTATCAATATTTTGGATTGATTTCAACCTGGTGAAAATTTGATGTGATTAGCTGGATGAGAAACGTGTTTAGCAGAGCAGGGGAAAGGTGAGGGCATCATTGTTAAATAATTATATCTTTGGATCAGGTGCTTAACTACGCACCCGGATTGGCAATGAAAGAACTGGCACTTCTTTTAATGCATTAAACAGCGGGATGTTTCAGCAGGTATCGGTTCGTCAGGCTTGCTGGTTAGATGATAATCAAAGCGAAGAAAACAATGCTGCATTTAACATCCCTGCGGTGAAAAGGTAGACGATATCAACTGAGCAAGGCTGATTTACCAAACCTGTTGGCCGCTAACTGGCTTTATACCAACATGCGGACAGTCTGTTCAGATTTGCCCTTTCTTTTCCTTTGATTTGCTCTGGCAGGTTACGGTCAATCTTCAGCCCTCCTGTACGCCCTCACTTTTACTCAAACTTTCCTGTCACGATTCCCGCTTTTTTCCCGGCATGTTTGTTGTTTTTATCCTCGTTATCCACAGGTCAGATCCAATCGTTCGATCCTCTATAGATCAAAATGAGATCCTTAATAGATCCCCGCTGCCGCCTGGGCCTTGCAGGAGAAGGCCTGAAGAGGGGTTGATAACCACTATAGCGAGAAGAATAACCACTGTGGGAAGTAAAATAACCACTGTAGCGAGATAAACAACCGCGCTGGCGAGTGACCAATAACCACTGTAGCGAGTAAACCGCTATTTAGCTGTGTATAACCTTTATTTGAATAATCGGGCAACAAACCGCATCAGCAGAGGAACATGGGGGAGGGCGGGGAAGCGGGCTGGTGAGTTGATTCTGTTTATCCACCGTAGTCTGACAGTGATTTAGTCGGTTTATCCACCGATTAGATCCAATAACAGATCCTCATAAGATCATAATAAGT